>NZ_PNOS01000025.1 GCF_002869745.1 Oceaniglobus roseus | reverse complement strand
ATGCCGGGCTCGGGGCCGAAGAGCGCGCTGCGCGCCCCGGCCTTGTCGACCTTGTACTCGCGCTCCAGGAACTCGGCGGCGAAGCGCTGCCGCGGCTCGGACCATGTGGAATAGGTGCGGTAGAACAGCGGCTTGTGGCAAATGAAGAGCTGGCGGATGTCCTCGGGCGCGAGCTCGGCCAGAAGCATGTTGACGAGGTCGCGGTCCGGGCCCGCGGCCCCGCGCAGCGTGTGGAAATAGGCCGGATGCTCGCTGCTGAGCCGGGGCCAAGTGCCGCCGTTCTCGACCCATCGCAACAGGTCCGCAAGGCCGAGGAAGGCATCGGGCAGCGCGCTGCCCAGTTGCCGGGCGATGTGGCGCAGGTCGGCCCGGGTGGCGCCGCCAAGGTCGAGGTCCAGCGTCGCGGCGGCGTCGACCAGGATGAAGTCCATCTTCTGGCGCAGGATCGCCGCGGCGTTCACGTTGCGCGCGGTGACGATGGGTTCGACCAGCCCGTTCTCGTCCAGCGCGCGGGCGATGGCGTTGGGCTGCGACAGGGCGTGGACCGGCACCTTCACGTCGGGATCGGCGGAGAAGGGCGCGGGCTGCACCGCGGCGACGAAGGGCCTGGTCGCGCGGTGGAAGACATAGGCGCCGCCGAAATGCGAGGTCCAGAAGCTGCCGTGGTCGAAGCGCATCCTCTCCAGCGTCACCGGGTTGCGGGTCACGTCGCCGGTGCGCTTCGCCAGCCCGATCATCTCGGCGATCAGCACGTCGTCCCACCAGGCGTCCTTGCGGGTGCGGAAGACTTCGATCTTCTCGGCCAGCGCGCGGGCGTCGGCGACATGGGCATGGGTCGTGTCGGCCTCGACCGTGATCGCGCGCATGTCGAACAGGCGAGAGGGGCGGGAGACGTCGAAGACGGTGTTCGCCAGCTCTCCGGCCACGGCATCCCGCGCAGTCAGCGCGAACAGCGCGCTTTCATTGGCGGCGATGAAGGATTTCAGGATCGGCCGCGAGGTCGAGAAGGCCATGTTCAGAAGCGGCGCGCGGCGCTGCTCGAGGCTCAGCAGGATGAACTGGCGGTTGCAGCCGTTGACGTTGAGATAGTGGATGTCGTCGAACTCGTCCCCGATCTCGGGCGAGAAGCCCGAGAGGTCGATGTGGAAGTCCGAAAGCGCGGTGCGGCGGCCGGTCAGGTGGTGCAGCGCGCGGTTGTAGCGTTCGACCAGGGCGGGGGTGGCGACGTGGACCAGCCCCCCGAACATCAGCCCCTTCTCGATCAGCAGCCGCATGGCAGACCCCTCAGCCGGTGGGCGAGGCCGCGCCCTGCCCCGCCAGCGTCAGGCTGCGCAGCACCGCGACGACGACCCCCGGCGCGGCCAGCTGCGCACCCGTGGCCAGGAAATAGGCGGTCCCGCCCAGCGGATCGCTGACCCAGGCGGCATGGAGCTGCACGCCGCTGATGGCATAGAGCAGCACCGAGGCGAGCGCGCCGAGCAGCACGAGCAGCAGGCAGGACAGCACCAGCGTGCGCAGCACGGCCCGCCGCCCCATCCCCGTGAGCCGGTACAGGCCCTTGGGCAGGAAGAACCCGGCGACGGCCAGCACCGCGGCGACCAGGACCGCGTCGGGCACGCCCCGGTCCCACCAGTCGGCAAGGGTGCCCTGGATGAAAGCGAACAGCTCTACCATTTCTCGACCTTCCAGTGGCGGGGCAAGGCGCTGACCGACAGGATCAGCACCGGGGCCCAGATCAGCCCCGACGACAGGCCCAGCCCCACGAAATGCACGATCCCGGCAACGGGCGCCACCCCGATCAGGTCGAACACCCGCGTGTCGCGGGCGGCGTAGCTCCAGACGAAATACGTCGTGGCAAGGGCGGTGAGCGCGACGAAGGAGAGGGCGAAGTTGACGATCAGCCCCCGCACGCCCTCGGGAATGATCCAGGCGAGAAGCCGCGGGATCACGACGGCGAGCGCCATCAGCGCGATCACGGGGATCACCAGAGCGCTCATGCCCGCCGCTCCGCGAGGCGGGCGCGTGTGGCGAGGAACACCGGCAGCCAGACCACGGCGGCGAAGCCGGTGGTCACGGCGGTGCGGCGCGCATAGGCGAGGAAGGGTTCGGGCCAGGTCACGGGGTCGGGGTTCGTCAGCAGGAACAGCGCGAAGGCCGCGAGCGCGCAGGCGGCAACGCCGAGCGCGGTGGCGCGGACGGGTCCGAGCGCCTGCGCCACGGGATCGGAGCCGAAGACCAGCGCGGCGGCGAGCGCGGCGATCACCGACACCGCGGCGAGGGTGCCGAGGAACAGCAGGACGGCGGCAAGACCCCCGCTCATGCCCGCCGCCTCCGCCGCCGCAGCGAGAGGGTGACGGCGACGCCGATGGCGAGGAAGACGGCGAAGATCATCAGGTCGAGACTGCGCAGGGGCAGTCCGCCGGTCAGCAGTTCCGCGTCCGAGCGCGGCAGCCCGAACAGCGCCGCCCCGGCCAGCCCCGCGATCCAGCGGCTGAAGCTGAAGGCGAAGACCGCGCCGATGATGCCGTAGGCCAGGGCGCGCAGGGTGCCGCCGCGCCGCGCGAGGAACGGCACCAGCATCACGGCGACGATGCCGGCCAGCACGGTCGCGAGGGTGGTGAGGATCGCCAGCGTCATCCGCGCCGCTCCGCGAAGCGCCGTTTCGCCTCTTCCATCCGTTCCATGTCGCGCACCGTCGCCTCGATCGCAGCCTCGTCGGACTTGTCGGCATAGCGGAATTCGCTGTCGGCGTAGCGGTTGATCTCCTGCACCACCGTGTCGACCGTGATCTTCCCCATCAGTTCGCGGATCATCCCGAGCTTCTCGTCATAGGGGCGGAACAGGAAGCGGTCGGGTTCCTCCATCCAGTCGTCGGGCAGTTCGAAATCCATGGCGCGCACCTTCACCGCGTCGGTGATGTTCTTGATCGCCCGCCCCGTGAAGCGGGCATCCGCCTCCTGGATCGCCTTCAGATAGGTGCCGAGCCTGGCGATGGTGTCGAGCGGTCCGATCTCGCGTTCGACCCGCTCCCAGACGTCGAGCAGCCCCTGCTCCTTCGGGCGGCTGTGGCCCTCGAAACTGGCGGCGACGGCGCGCTGGATCTGCTGCGCGGCATAGAGGTCGTGGCGGCCGAGGGGGATGTCGTGGTTCTTGCCCATCAGCAGGTGCAGGATGTCGATGTAATCCTCGCGCGACTGCGGACCGTCGACGAGGAACCGCGCGCCCGCCCGCTGACGGAGCGCATCGTCCACGTTCTCGGGGAAGTTCGAGAACATGCCGAAGGTGCAGTTGCCCCTGACCACCGTGTTCGCCCCGGCGAAGCTTTCCATCAGCACCGCCGTAATCTCGAGCTGCCCGGCCGAGGACTGCCGGTCGCCCCGCTTGCCCGCCAGCTGGTCGATGTCGTCGATGGTGCCGAAGCCGATCACCGCGGGGTCGAGGATGTTGTTGATGAAGGCCTTGGCGTTCTGGCCCGACTTGCCCTGGTAGCTGTCGATGTTCTCGGTCGAGAGGTTCTGGTAGCGGAACGGATAGCCCGCGACCTCGCAATAGCCGTGGATCAGTCCGGCCATCATCTGGATCAGCGTGGTCTTGCCGGTGCCGGGCGCCCCGTCGCCCATGAAGGTGAAGATGAAGCCGCCGAGTTCGGCGAAGGGGTTCATCCGCCGCTCGAAATCGTAGGCCATCAGCATCTTGGCCAGCTTCATCGCCTGGTGCTTGGCGATGTGGTTGCCGATCACCTGCTCGGGGCGCTTGAACGCCATGGTCAGCGGCCCGCCCCTGCCCCGGCGCACCGGCGCGAAGCCCTGGATGGCGAAATCGTCGGCCTCGATCCGCCAGCTTGCCCCGGTGAAGGCGGCAAGGCGCGGCGCGGTGGCCGCCCGCGCCTCGACCCTGGCCAGAAGCTGCTCGCAGAAGGCCAGCAGCACGGCGACAAGGCGTAGCGGATCGGAGGCGAGGAGCGCGAGGTCCTGGTCCAGTTCCCACAGCGCGCCGTGCAGCGCCAGTTGCGGGTTGTCGGTCAGCACCTCCTCGACCTCGCCGACCTCCACCGCCGTCTCCGGCGCATGGGACGCCAGCAGCACCGAAGCGGCGTTGGCGAAGACCGAGAGCACCACCAGCGCCTCGGCCGCCAGAAGCTCGCCGAACTCCGCCTGCCGCCCCTGCGCCAGCCGCCCGTCGAGGTTGTCGCGCTTCATCGCGTCGAGCCCGGTGCGCTCGGCGAACTGCTCGCCAAGGGCCAGCGCGATGGCCAGCGCCCGGCGCAGGCCCTGAAGCACCGCCGCCTGCAACGGCGAGGGCAGCGCGTCGTCGCCCGTGGCCTCCACCCTCTCGATCAGCCGCACGCCTTCGGGACGTGCGGTCGAACGGGTGACGAGGCCCGGCGTGGTGGACCGGAAGCGCGGCCGCGCGCCGATCCCGGGCGAGCGTTCGCGCGCGGCGGCGGGGGCCGTCGCGCGCGCGATGCGGGGGGTGTGGTCGAAGCCATCCAGCAGAGACAGCGCCGCGCCGTAGTGCTTGCGGATCTCCTCCTCCCGCAGTTCCATCTGGTTGCCCGGAATGCTCACGCCGTCTCCTGACCTGTCTTGCCGGAAATGCTCACGGCGCACCCTTTCGGAACATGAGGCCCCTCATCGGTAGACCAGCACCCGGCCGCCCGGGGCCACCACGAACTTGCGCACGCCGGAAAAGCCGGGCGGATTGCGCTCGGACAGCACCTGGAAGGGGCGTTCGGGCAGGATCACGAAGCGTTCGGTGCGGGTCGCGCCGGTGTCGGCGCCGCGCCCCGCGAAGGGGTCGAGCGCGAAGACCTCCCGCTCGACGGTCGAGAACCAGCCGCTGCGCTCCGTCTCCACCCGCTCGCTCTCCAGGTCCTCCAGCGTCCAGACCAGCGCCCAGTCGTCGCGTCCCGAGGCGGCGGCTTCCTCCAGCACCTCGCGGATCGGGCCGGTCTGGCGGGTGTAGGCGGCGGAATACATCGGGCCGACGTGCAGGCGGCGCAGGCGCTTGGGGTGCAGGTCGGAGAAATCGGTGTCGAAGCCCTTGGCGATGGTCAGAAGCTTCAGCCCCGCCACCGACTGCGCGGCAAGGTGCGCCTGCACCGCGGGCCAGCGGGTCGCGTCCTTCGCCAGCGAGACGCGGCCGCTGTCCTCGACCTCCATCAGGTAGATCACCGGCAGGTTCAGCTCGGTGTCGTAGACCGACCAGTGCAGCAGGAACCGACGCCGCTCCTCCAGCCCGCTCAGCCAGATCGACTGGGCTGCATTCTGCGACCAGAACAGCCGGTCCTCCAGCAGGCTTTCGAAGTAGAGCCGTTGCGACAGGGCGAACTGCAGCCGTGTCGGGATCGACAGGCGGCCGACGATCTCTTCCACCATCCGGTCGAGCAGCGCCGCGCGGTCGGGCGTGCCCGCGATCCGCGCCTCGGCCTGGGCGAAGTCCGAGGCCATGGTCAGCAGTTCGCGGAACACCGGAAAGCCGCTTTCGGTGACGTCGATGGCGAGCGAGCCGAAGAAGGTGCCGGTGTCGCGGCCGGTCATCAGGTACTTTGTGCCGAGCGCGCGGAAGGTGCCCGCGATCCGCTCGAGATACTCGGCCAGCACCCCGGTTTCGAGGCGCGAGAACAGCCCGTCCGCCTCCATCGCCGCGGCGACCCGGGGCAGATGGCCGGTGATCTCCTCGAACATCCGGAAATAGCGCCGCGCCGCGAGGGTCTCGGACAGGCCGACGTGATCGCGGGACAGGTCGGCGCCGGTGATGCCGCCGCTTACGGTCACGGCCGAAGCTCTTGAAGGAGGTCTGTCACGTTCCCGTCGCGGACCCGGCGGGTCCGTCCCATCCTAGCCGCCGTAGAGGTTCTTGTCGTGCTTCTGCACGATGGCCGAGAAGCGGCGGGCGAAGCGTTCGTCGGCCTTCTGCTTCTGCTCCAGCACCTTGCGGGCGAAGACCATGTGATCCTCGTGCGCCTCCAGCATGTCGGCCATGCGCGCGTTCGTCGCGGCGCCGATCCCGGCCATGGCGGTCTGCGCCTCCTGGTCGGTCTTCACCCCGATCTCGTTGATCCGGTGTGCCACGTCCTGCTGCTGCGCCGTCTTCAGCGACTTCGTCAGCGCGTCGTACAGCACCACCCGCTGCTTGGTGTCGGTCTGCAGCTTGTTGATCAGCACCATCTGCGTCGCCGCCTGGTTCTGCAGGGAGTCGACCCAGGTCTTGCCCTTCTCGATGTAGCGCTCCAGCGTCTGGGACTTGGCGAGCTTCACCTGCTCCTGCTGCACCAGCTCGTTGTAGCGGGTGTTGACGTCGGCCAGTTCGCTTTCGAGCTTCGTGCGCGCCGCGGCGTCCTGGGTCATCGAGATCCTGTTTTCCAGCTCGATGATCTTCGGATCCATCGCCAGGATCTCGGCCCGCAGCGCCTCGAGCTCGCCCACCACCGCCTCGCGCTCGTCCAGCGTCTCGACGAGGTTGCCCTCGACCTTCGCCTTCTGCTCGTTCAGCACGGCAAGCTGGCTTTCCAGCAGCCGCACGATGATGTCGGATTTCGAGATCAGGTCCTGCAACTTGTCGTCCACGCTCGCCGTGCGCATCCGCTCCTGGCGCATGGATTCCGACTTGGCTTCCGAGAAGATGCCGACGAAGCTTTCCCAGCCCGTCTTGTCGCGCATCTCGGCGAAGTCCTTGGAGAAGCCCGCCGTCACGTCGTCGAGCCCCATGATCAGCTCGGCGATGTTGGCGTTCATCGCCTCGGTGTGGGCGTGGACGTCTTCCAGCGTCGCGTTCTCGATGTCGAGGGTGGCGTCGGTGCCCGCCGCCATCTTCCTGCGCGCCGCCTCGATCCGGCTCGTCAGCTCGCTGATCTTGACCTGCGCCTCGGCGACCTGCGCCTGGCTTTCACGGACCTGGGCATCGAAATCGGCCATGGCGGTTCCTCAATGATCTCTTGGTGTCAAATAGGCTTTGTCCGCGCAGTCTAGAAGCCCCCCCTTGACGCGGCAAGCGAAGAAGATCGTCACGACCGGGGGGAACGGAAAACGGCCCCCCGGTCTGTCCGGAGGGCCGTTGCATCATCGTCCCGAGGCGAGGGTCAGTTCACCGGGAAGGACCAGAGCAGCGTCTCGCCCGAACTGTCGTCGACCCCGTCGTTGTCGGTCACGGCCCAGGCGGTGCCGTCGGCCTGGATGGCCAGCCCCTCGACCTTGTCCATGACATAGCCGCCGGTGGAGGTCAGGTCGGCCATCAGGTCGCGCACCTCCTCCTTCTTAACCAGCGGCAGCTCGCCGCCGAGCGGCGCCGGGGTCAGCTCATCGAGCGCGACGCGATAGACCTTCTTCGTCTTCGCCGCGGTGCCCAGCTGGTTGTCGCGCTCGACGATGTAGACGTGATCGCCGTGGGCCGTGATCTCGCTGAGGCCGACCCAGCCCTCCCCCGCTTCGTCCAGCGGATAGGCTACGGCGCCCCACTCTTCCGTCTCGGGATTGTAGGCGACGAGCTTCACCTGGCCCTTCGGATCGTCGGCCCATTCGCGCTGCACCGCCATCCACAGCCAGTCGCCGACCTTCGTGATCCCCTCGAAGCCGAACCGCTTCTCGACCGCCGCCAGCTCCGGCGGCAGGCCAACCTCGCCCCTGATCTCGCCCTCGGCGTCGATGTGATAGAGCGCGTGGGGCACCAGTCGGTCGGTCCGTCCCTCGGAGGCGACCCAGAAGCCGCCCTCGCCGTCCAGCGTGATGCCCTCCATGTCGAGCTTCTGCGCCGGCATCCCGGCGCGGGTGACGCGCAGGGCTTCGGTGATCTTCGCGGGCTTTGTCGAGACGTCGATGGCGAAGATCGTCGGCTGGTAGCCATAGAAACTGTCGTTGATCGCGTAGAGCGTCGCGCCCTCCCCCGCCACGAGACCGCTGAGCGCGCCCCAGCCGGTCAGTTCGGCCATCCCTTCCGAGGTCAGGTGCGGATAGACCGGATCGCCCGCGCCGTACTGGTAGAGCATGACATGGGAGCGCGCGCCGCCGTCCTCGGCCAGATCGCTTTCGTTGGCCGAGACCAGGAGGCCGCGTTCGGGGATCGTGACATAGCCTTCGGGGCCGACGCCCGAGGGCAGAAGCTGCGTCAGCACCGGCGCCGCGGGATCGGTGACGTCGTAGACGCCGACGACCGAGGCGCGCTCGGCCCCCACGAACAGCATCGGCGTGCCGCCGAAGGTGTCGAAGGTCACGCTCTCGGGCTCGACGCCCTTCGCGTCGGACCGCTTGTCGGGGTAGTGGCCGATCCGGATGATGGCCTGCTCGAAGGAGGTGCCGCTCTCGTAGACCTCGGTGCCGTCCTTGGCGAAGATCGTCCAGCCGCGCGAGCCGCCTTCGTAATCGCCCTCGTTGGCGATGGCGAAACGGGTGTCGTCGATCCAGGTCACCGCGTCCGGTTCCCGCTTCCGGCCCTGCTGCGATTCGGTGAAGATCAGCGCGCCGCGCTCGTCGGTGGCGTCGATGCCCTCCAGGTCCACGGTCCCGGCGCTGAAGTCGCTGATCACCGTGCCGTCACGCCCGACCACCACCAGGTGGTTGTTTTCCTGCAGCGTCACCACCGTCTCGCCCAGGGCGTTGATCGAGACGTATTCCGGCTCGGGGTCCTCCGGCGCGATCTCGGCCAACCCCGTCAGATCCACCTTCTTCATCGTGTCGCAGGCCAGCGCGCCGTCGACGATATCGACCAGCACCAGGTATCCCGCGGGCATCTGCGGCAGCGCGCCATCGTTCAGATCCTCGTCCCGCTCGTTCTCGACCGCGACGGCCAGGAACGACCCGTCCGGCGCCTTGGCGACCGAGTCGGGCTGGCCGCCGAGGTCGCATCGTCCGGTCTCGGCCCGGCTCGCCACGTCGACCGAGACCAGCACGCCCGAGGGCGCGGTGTAGCTTTCCGAGGTGTTCACCCCGGCAAAAGCTGTCTGCCCGATCACCGTCACGCTCGTCGGCTCGCCGTCGAGGCCGAGGTTGCCGAGCGGCTTCGGCGCCGCCGGATCGGCGATGTCGATGAAGCCCAGCGCGCCGAGCGGGCTGTCGGTATAGACCAGCGTCATCCCGTCGTCGGTGGCCGAGATGATCTCGGCGCTGCTCTCGCGGGCCGTGTCCTCGCCCTCGGCCATGTTGGAGGCCACCGGGAAGCTGGCGATGCGGTTGAAGCTGTCGGCCGACGCCGCGCCCGCCATCAGGGCAAGCGCGGAGACGGCAGTGGCGAAACGGTGTGTCATGTGACGGTCCCCTCTGTTCTGCGGCGCTTTTGGCCGCAGCGGGTGACAGTGACGTTACGGAACGGTAACGGAACGATGACAGCGGCCGAAACGAACCCCCGCCTTCCAGGGCCGGACCTTCCCTGCTTCTTCCTTGCGAAAAATACTCCCGCCGGAGGCGTCCCGCCCCCTCGGCCAGCGCCGCCGTCAGGGACGGGTGCGCAGGAAGAGGTACAGCGGCAGCCCGCAGCTGACGCCGATGCAGAAGGTGGCGGGGATGGCCACCAGCCCGAGGAAACGGCGCCGCGCCGCCACCTCGGCCAGGATCCAGACGGTCAGGGCGATCGCGGCGATGGTCAGGTCCCAGGTCAGCCCCGTGGTCGAGGCGTTGACGTACCAGGCGTCGATCATCGCCCCGAAGTCCCAGGCGTTCTGGGACAGGTAAGTCAGGAACCAGTACATCGGGTGCACCGCGCCCCAGAGCGCGAGCCCGAGATAGAGCGCCCGCAAGGGCGACATCAGAGCGTGGCCGTCACGCCGATCCTCGCGTCGCCCGAGACGCTCACACCCGTTTTCGCCCCTTGGGTCGGGTTCGGCGGTGCATTCGCCCCGCAGGCGGCAAGAGTCGCGGCGGCGGCGAGAAGAAGCATCGAAAGACGCATGGGAGTGTCCTCTGCGGGATCTGGCGCGCCCGTTATGGCGCGTTCCCGTCCTTTCGGCAACGACGATCCGAGGGGCGGCGGGGCCTCGGCAACATTCCGTTAAGCGGCGTCCGCTACGGTAGGGGAAGCGGCGCACCCTGCGCCGGATCCGGAGGGGTGATGAGCTTTTCGCCGATCGTTCTCGGCACCGGCCTTGCAGGCTATGCCTTCCTCGCCCGCACGCGGGACCAGCAGCAGACCCTGCTTGCGAAGACGCCGCAGGTGGCGCGGACCACCGAACACGTGCTCGACCGGCTGAAGGACGTCCAGACCTCGGACCAGCTGATGGCCGACCGCACGCTGCTGTCCGTCGCCCTCGGCGCCTTCGGCCTGGACGAGGATCTGGACAACCGCGCCTTCATCAGGCGCATCCTCGACTCCGACCTGAGCGACGACCGCTCCCTCGCCAACCGGCTGGCCGACAAGCGGTACCTCGCGCTGGCCAAGGCCTTCAACTTCGCGGGCGACGGCGGGCCGCAGCTCGACGGTGCGTCGGCGCGGGATGCCGTGGCCGAAAGCCTTTCCGGCCTGCGGACCGCGGACGACCTGCTGCGGGACCGCAGCCTTCTGCGCGCCACGCTCGGCAGCCTCGGGCTCGAGAAGGACATGGACAACACCTATTTCCTGAAACAGGTACTGGAATCCGATCCGTCCGACCCCGCCTCCTTCGCCCGCCGCCTCTCGGATCCGCGCTACACCGAACTGGCCGAAGCCTTCGGCCTGTCCCGCAAGGCGCCCGCGCCGGGGTCGATCTACGACCTTGCCCGGATGTTCGACGGCAGGGCGGGCAAGATCCGCACGCCCGAGGACATCCTCGGCGACGAGGCGCTGCTGACGGCGACGCTCGACATCTTCGGATTGCGCGGCGACGTGGACCGCACCGGGTTCCTGACCGACGTGCTGTCCTCGGACCCCACCGATCCCACCTCCTTCGCCAACCTCCAAGACGATCCGCGTTACGCCGCGCTGGCGAAGGTCTTCGATTTCGCCGCCCGCGCGGAGGCAGAGTCGGCGGGCCGCGCCTTCACCAGCACGCTCGAAAAGGTGGTGGAGACGGTGAACGCCCGCACCGCCCCGCCCGGGACACCGGCGGAGCTTGCGAAGGATTTCGGCCTGATGCTGGCGACCTTCGAATTCTTCGACCTGCCCGCCCGCCCCGACGGCTTCGCCTTCGCCAGCCGGATCCTGACGTCGGACCGGGGGGATCCGACCTCGCTGGTCAACGTCCACCCCGATCCGCGCTACCGGGCCTTCGCCGACGCCATGGGGATGAAGGAGCCGACGACCGAGCGCGTCTATCCCAAGGGCTTCGCCGAGGCGATCGTGAAGAACTACCTCGACCGCCAGTTCGAGATCCAGGTCGGCAACAGCGATCCAGACATGCGCATCGCCCTGTCGATGGCGCGGGATCTGGGCGATGTGGTGGCCGCGGGACTGTCGAACGATTCGCGCTGGTTCGGAATCATGGCCTCGAAGCCGCTTCGGCAGGTGTTCGAGACGGTGTTCCGCCTGCCCGGCAGCGTCGGCGCGCTCGACATCGACCAGCAGCTCGGCATCTTCAAGGACCGGGCCGAACGGTTCTTCGGCACCGCGAAGGTCGAGGATTTCCTCGACGGCGACCGGATGGATGCCTTGCGCCGCCGCTATCTCCTGCAGAGCGACCTGACGGCACAGACGGCAGGCACCGGCACCAGCATCGCGCAGACGCTGCTGGCCGCGGCGATCCGATAGGCCCGTGGCGCCGATGGCCCCCTTGAGACGCCTGTGCGCCGCGGCCATGGCGATGTGCCTCCAGGTCCTGCGCCGGGGACGAGGGGCAAGCCGCCGCGAACCGGGGGCCTGCCACGGGCCGCATGCCGTTCCTTCCCGTCCCGCCCGAAGTGAGGCACGGCTGCGCCGGGCAACCCGCGCGACGCGGTCGCAACCCTTCCCGTCCCTGCATCCTCGGTGCCCTGCGCTGGCGTCGCCGCGGCGGGGGTCCGTGATGCGTGGGGCGACGCCGGTCCTTGCGGACTGTCCGAAAGCTTCCGACCCAGCGGCGTGCAAGGGGCCGCGGGGCCCGGCTTCGGGCGGTGCGGCCGGGCGCAGCGGAGCGCCGCAGCCTCGCCGCAATCCCCGGCCGCTCGGACGGCGCGGCGCGGCGTCACCCCGCGCGGCGGCGTGTCGCCCTCCCTTCTCAGCCCAGCCGTTCGCGCCAGCGCGCGGCCTGGATGCGGACCTGCTCCGGCGCCGTGCCGCCGTAGGACGTGCGGGAGGCGACCGAGTTGTGGACGCCGAGGACGCCGAAGACCTCTTCGGTGATCTCCGCGTGCACGCCCTGCATTTCGGCGAGCGTCAGGTCGGGCAGGTCGCACCCCTTCTTCTCGGCCAGTGCGACGAGGGTGCCGGTGACGTGGTGCGCCTCGCGGAAGGGCAGGTTCAGCGCGCGCACCAGCCAGTCGGCCAGATCCGTCGCGGTCGAGAAGCCGGAGCCGGCGGCGGCCTCCAGGGCGGGGCGGTTCGCGGTCATGTCGCGCACCATCCCCTCCATCGCCGCAAGCGCCAGCATCAGCGAATCGGCGGCGTCGAAGGTCTGTTCCTTGTCCTCCTGCATGTCCTTGGAATAGGTCATCGGCAGCCCCTTCATCACCGTCACCAGCGCCACCTGCGCGCCGAAGATCCGGCCGATCTTGGCGCGGATCAGCTCGGCCGCATCGGGATTCTTCTTCTGCGGCATGATCGAGGAACCGGTGGAGAAGCGGTCGGACAGCGCCACGAAGCGGAACTGGGCCGAGGACCAGATCACCAGCTCCTCGGCGAAGCGCGACAGGTGCATGGCGCAGATGGTGGCCGCCGACAGGAACTCGAGCGCGAAGTCGCGGTCGGCCACGGCGTCGAGCGAGTTGGCGCAGGGCCGGTCGAAGCCCAGCGCCTCGGCCGTCATTTGCCTGTCGATCGGGAAGGACGTGCCGGCCAGCGCGGCGGCGCCGAGGGGACATTCGTTCATCCGCGCGCGGGCGTCGCGGAAGCGGCTCACGTCGCGGCCCAGCATCTCGACATAGGCCATCATGTGGTGCCCCCAGGTCACGGGCTGCGCGGTCTGGAGGTGGGTGAAGCCGGGCATCACCCAGTCCGCACCCGCCTCGGCCTGACCGAGAAGCGCCCGTTGCAGCGCCTCGCAGCCCTGGATGGCGGCGTCGATCTGGTCGCGTACCCAGAGGCGGAAGTCGGTCGCCACCTGGTCGTTCCGCGACCGGCCGGTGTGGAGCCGGCCGGCCGGGGCGCCGATGATCTCCTTCAGGCGGGATTCCACGTTCATGTGGATGTCTTCCAGCGCCGCCGAGAACTGGAAGGTGCCGCCCTCGATCTCTGACAAGACCGTGAGAAGGCCTTCCCGGATCGCCGCCGCATCGCTATCGGTGAGGATGCCTTGTGCGGCGAGCATCGCGGCGTGGGCGCGCGAGCCTTCGATGTCCTGCCGCGCCATGCGCTTGTCGAACGAGATCGAGGCGTTGATCGCCTCCATGATCGCGTCCGGCCCGGCGGCGAAGCGCCCGCCCCACATCGCGTTGGACGTCTGATCGGTCATGGAGGCCCCCTTGGTGATGAAATCCGCTCTGCTTGCCGCGCTGCTTTATACGGGCCTCGGGCTTGGTGCAAATGCCGCCGATCTGGACCAGCTGAACGCCCTTAGGGAGGGCGACATGAAGAAGCTGGCGTTCCACGAGGCGCCAAAGCCCGTGTCGGACCAGGCCTTCACCGATGCCGAGGGGCGCGAACATCACCTGTCGGACTGGCAGGGCAAGCTGGTGCTGCTGAACTTCTGGGCCACCTGGTGCGCCCCCTGCCGCGAGGAGATGCCGCATCTCGACGCGCTCCAGAAGGAGATGGGCGGCGAGGATTTCGAGGTGGTGACGCTGGCGACGGGCCGCAACGCCCTGCCCGCGATCCAGCGCTTCTTCGACGAGGTGGACGTCACCGCCCTGCCGATCCTGACCGACCCGAAACAGGCCGTCGCCCGCGAGATGGCGGTGCTGGGCCTGCCGATCACGGTCATCCTGAACCCCGAGGGGCAGGAGATCGCCCGCCTTCAGGGCGGCGCGGACTGGAACAGCGACAGCGCGAAGGCGATCCTGACCGCGCTGATGGCGCCCGCGACGGACTGAGCGGGGTCTACCGCCAGATCCGGTCGATGTTGCGGAAGGCCTTCCGCCTGTGGTCGGCGCGGAAATACCCGTGGTCGCGGCGCACCCGGTCCGCCGCCTCCTCGGCGCTGCGGCGGATGTCGCGCAGGAACAGCTTCTTCGGGCGCGCCGCCTCGACGATGGCGGGCTCGATGTCGTAGTCGATCCGCCCCAGGTCATCCGACAGCGCATGGGCGTGGGCCAGGGCGCGGCCGCAACTGCGGGCATAGTCGCGCCAGGACTTCTTCGACAGATCCTCGAGGTCGATGTCGTCGCGGAACGGCGCGCGTTCGCGGGTCATGAAGCTGACGCCGTCGATCTTCACCGAGCCGTAGAAGATGTCGCCGTGGGCCAGCTGCACCTTCTGCCCGTGGGCGATCCGGTCGCCCTCGTTGCCGGCGTTGAACTCGGTCGGCGGCATCAGCCCTTCGAGGGCCGAGCGGCGGGCGCGCTTGAACTCGATGATGATGTCGTCGGTGCCGTCCTGGGTCGGCCCCTCGATCATCACGTAATAGCGCGGCAGCCCGAGCGAGGCCGTGCCCTGCCCGTGACGCAACGCCACGTCCTTCACCTTCAGCTCGGAGGCGCGGGGATGCTCGCCGATGGCGTTCTTCTCGACCAGCGCGTTGATGTGCTCCTGGAACTCGTCGCGGCGGCTGGTCAGCGGCGTGATCTCGTCGGTCGGCCGGAACCCGAGCCCCTTCTCGTCGCGGTAATCGTCGCGCAGCCAGGCCTCGCGCTGTTCCCAGGCCTGTTCGAACAGGCGCTGGATCACCGGCGGGCTGTTGTCCATCCGCATCTCGGTGGTCTTCTCGGTGGCGTGATCGGCGAACTCGCGCATCGCCTTCAGGTAGCCCTTGAGGAAATGCTTCACGATCCGCCGCTGGTGGCCCTTGCCCATGCCGCCGACCTCCTCGGCCGCCAGCATGAAACCGGTCGAGCCGCGGATCAGGTCCCAGGTGAAGGGGGCATAGCAGACCTCGTCGAAATCGTTGACGCCGAAGATCGGCACGTTGTCGGCATTCGGCATCACCCCGAAGTTTTCCGGGTGAACGTCGCCCAGGACCAGCACGCTTGGCATCTCGGCATCGGTGCCGACAAGATCGCGGTAGAAGAGCAGCGCGGTGCCGCGGAAGAAGGAGAAGAGCGAATCCGCCAGCTCGTCGAACTTCTCCTCCGCACCCGAAGAGCGTTCCTCGATCCGCGTCTGGTGGTCCTCGCGCAGGGTCGAGCGGACGTGGCGGCGGCGCGCCTCGCCCTCGAGATAGACCGGCGGCACGATCTGTTCGCCCTCGCCGATGCGCTTCGCAAGCTTCGCGAAGGCCTCAACGCGGCCATCCGACTTCTTGACCGCCTTCGCGGCCTCGGCCCCTTTGGACTGGTCCTCGGGCTTCTTCTTCGGTGCCTTTCCGCCGCTCATGTCCGGTCTCCCGTTTGTGACGGAACCCAACGCGGCTCGGGCGCCGCGCGTTCCGGCGGCTCAGGCCAGCGCGGCGACCTGGGGGTGACGGTGGCAGGTCACGAGGTGGTCGTTGACCAGCCCGCAGGCCTCCATGAAGGCATAGACGATGGTGGGGCCGCAGAACCTGAATCCGGCCTGCTTCAGCTCCTTCGAGACCTGCACCGACAGCGGCGTCTGGGGCGGCACCTCGGCCATCGAGGCGAAGCGGTTCTGGAGCGGGCTGCCGCCGACGCGGTCCCAGAGGAAGCGGTCGAACCCGTGCCTCGCCTCGAGGTCCAGGTAGGCGCGGGCGTTGCCGATGGTCGCCTCGATCTTGCCGCGGTGGCGGACGATGCCGGGATCGGCCAGCAGGCGCTGCACCTCGGCCTCGCCCCAGGTCGCGATCACCGCGGGGTCGAACCCGGCGAAGGCGGCGCGGAACGCCTCGCGCTTTCTCAGGATGGTGATCCAGCTCAGCCCCGCCTGGAACCCGTCGAGCACCAGCTTCTCCCACAGCGCGCGGCTGTCGTACTCGGGCACGCCCCATTCGGTGTCGTGGTAGGCGACGTAAAGCGGATCGCTTCCGCACCAGTCGCAGCGTTCGGGCATCGGGGAGACCTCCAATCGGGGCGTCCGGGAAACCCGGACAATTGGAACAAAATAAGAATCTTCACGGCTCGTTAGAACCCTTCATGCCACGTTCGGGCGAGACCGGTTGGAGATCAAGATGCCGCAGGATTACCCGAACGTCGTCGACGACCCGACGGAGCAGCCGGACAGCCCGTTCACCGGGGCCATCAACGAACGGGATCGCGACACGATCGCCATGGTCGAGGCCGCGGTGGGGGCGGGTGACGTCCTGCTGGCCTTCCAGCCCGTGGTCCCCTCGGGCCGGCAGGACCGCCCCGCCTTCTACGAAGGGCTGATCCGCGTGCTGGACCGCAGCGGCCGCATCATCCCCGCCCGCGACTTCATGCCGACGGTCGAAACGATGGAACTGGGGCGGCGGCTGGACTGCCTCGCGCTGGAGAAGGGCCTGCGCTGCCTCTCCGAACATCCGCGCCTGCGGCTGGCGATCAACATGTCCGCCCGCTCGATCGGCTATCGGCGCTGGTCCGCCACCCTCGACGACATGCTGCGGCGCGACCCCACGGTGGGCGAACGGCTGATCCTGGAGATCACCGAAAGCTCGGCGATCCTGATGCCCGACGTGGTGCAGGGCTTCATGGACGATCTGCAACGCCAGGGCGTCAGCTTCGCCATCGACGATTTCGGGGCCGGCTACACCTCGCTGCGGTACCTGAAGGACCTGTACTTCGACATCCTGAAGATCGACGGCCAGTTCATCCGCGGCATCGCCCGGAATCCCGACAACCAGGCGGTGGTCAAGGCGCTGCTGTCCATCGGGCGGCACTTCGACATGGTCACCATCGCCGAATCCGTGGAGACGGCCGAGGATACGGCCCTGCTCACCGCGCTCGGCGTGGACTGCATGCAGGGCTATTTCTTCGGCGCCCCCAGCGTGCGGACCCGTTGGGCGGCCGCGGAAAGGCAGAAAACCGCGTGACATCGGGCGCTTCCGCGGCCCCGCCCGTTCCCGTTGTGCTTTGCCGCCGCTCTGCCTAATCTGGCGGCGAGCCGGCCGGGGGGCGCGCTCGGCCCGGAAGGGCTGCGAAAGGGCGTCGTCCCCTGCCATCGAAGCCAGATACAAAGGGGCCACGTTCCATGACCAATGTTGTAATCGTCTCTGCCGCGCGCACGGCGGTCGGCAGTTTCCTCGGATCCTTCGCCCAGACCCCCGCCCACGACCTCGGCGCCGCCGTCCTGAAGGAAATCGTCGCCCGCGCCGGAATCGACAAGGGCGAGGTCAGCGAGACGATCCTCGGCCAGGTGCTGACGGGCGGCCAGGGCCAGAACCCCGCCCGGCAGGCCCACATCAACGCCGGCCTGCCCGAGGAATCGGCGGCCTGGGGCATCAACCAGGTCTGCGGCTCGGGCCTCAGGGCCGTGGCGCTCGGCGCGCAGCACATCATGCTGGGCGACGCCGGGATCGTCGCCGCCGGCGGGCAGGAGAACATGTCGATGGCGCCCCATGTCGCGAACCTGCGCCAGGGCCAGAAGATGGGCGACCTGAGCTTCATCGACTCGATGATCAAGGACGGGCTGTGGGACGCCTTCAACGGCTACCACATGGGCCAGACGGCCGAGAACGTCGCCCAGAAATGGCAGATCAGCCGCGAACAGCAGGACGAGTTCGCCGTCGCGTCCCAGAACAAGGCCGAGGCCGCGCAGAAGGCGGGCCGCTTCGACGACGAGATCGTGAGCTACACGATCAAGACGCGGAAGGGCGATGTCACCGTCGACAAGGACGAGTACATCCGCCACGGCGCCAACATGGACGCGATGGCCAAGCTGCGCCCGGCCTTCACCAAGGACGGCAGCGTGACGGCCGGCAACGCCTCGGGCCTGAACGACGGCGCCGCCGCGGTCCTGCTGATGAGCGAGAAGGAGGCCGAGAGGCGCGGCCTGACCCCGCTCGCCCGGATCGCGAGCTATGCGACGGCGGGGCTCGACCCTTCGATCATGGGCGCCGGGCCGATCTATGCCTCGCGCAAGGCGCTGGAAAAGGCGGGCTGGAAGGTCGGCGACGTCGATCTGGTCGAGGCGAACGAGGCCTTCGCCGCCCAGGCCTGCGCCGTGAACAAGGACATGGGCTGGGACCCGGAGATCGTGAACGTCAACGGCGGCGCCATCGCCATCGGCCACCCCATCGGCGCCTCGGGCTGCCGGGTGCTGAACACGCTCCTGTTCGAGATGAAGCGGCGCGATGCGAAGAAGGGGATCGCCACCCTCTGCATCGGCGGCGGCATGGGCGTGGCGCTCTGCGTCGAGCGCTGAGGTGGCCCGCGGGGGCGGGCACCCGGGCCCGCCCTTAGTGTCACGGGCACCGTGAGGCGGTAAACCCTGTGCGAGGCGGGGTCGGTTTCCTCAAGGAAACCGGACCGTTTTCCTCCAGGAAAACGGCACCTCGAGTCATCTAGTCTTGGAAGGATTGCGGTCCGCGGCATCGTCGCCACCGCGGAAGGGGACTGCGCTGGCCACCCGGGCCAGCGCGCGTTCAGCTCAAGCGTTTCCCAACCGCTCGATTTGCTCTTTCAGTTGCAGTTTCTGCTTCTTCAGGGCGGTGATGTGGAGGTCGTCCGCGGCAGGGCTGCGCTGCGCTTGCTCCACCATCTCCGAGAGGTGCTGGTGCTTCCGGCGAAGCTCCTGAACGTGCGAACTCAAATTCATGGTCGTACTCCTCTCGTTGTTGCTGCCCCTTCAGTGCAGCACAGAAAAGAGCTTCTGTCATCCGGTTGTTACGAAGACCGGCGATTTCCTGTGGACATTCTGCTTCAAATGAGCGGCATGGCGTCGCGCAATACACCGCGAATCGATTCGGTATAGGATTCGATATCGTATTCGTGCCGATCGCCCTTATGTAGAATTGTCGGGCCCATCATCGCGAACGCCGCCCTGCCTCCTTTTTTGGCAGCCAGCAGCGCCAGGTGCGGCGGGCGGCCGGCGCGCGGCTGCAACGGGTGAAGCACTATCGACCCGAGTCGCCCGTCGCAGGACTTCATCAGGTCCGGCAGTCGGTCCATCCGCTGGATCACGGTCAGCCGACCGCCCGGCAGCAGCCGCCGGGTCGCGGTGTCGATCCAGGCCTGAAGGGGCGCCGGGCCCGCATGGGCCGTCTCGCGCCCGGCATCGCGGGCGGCGGTGCGGGTGGCGGCGCGGAAATAGGGCGGGTTCACGATGACATGGTCGAACCGCCGTTGCCGCAGCGCCGCGGGCAGCCGCGCGACGTCGCCGGTGAAGACCTCGAGGTCCATCCCGTTCGTGGCCGCGTTGCGCCTCGCGAGCGCGGCATAGTCCTCCTGCAGTTCCAGCCCCGCAAGCGTCAGCCCCGGCACCCGCGCCCCGAGGCAGAGCGCCGCGACGCCCACCCCGCAGCCGAGGTCCAGCACGCTCTGCCCCGGTGCGGCGGGGGTGGCGGCGGCCAGCAGCACGGCGTCAATCCCCGCGCGATAACCGGTCTTCGGTTGCAGGATGGAGAGGCGGCCGCCGAGGAAGGCGTCGCGGGTCAGCGCGTCGTCGGTCACGGCTCAGCCGCCGATGTCGATGTCGTTGTCCTTCAGCACCGCACGGGCGCGGAACAGGTCCTTCTCGCGCACCATCAGGCGGCGGGGCAGCACGCCGAGGGAGCCTTCGAGGACGCTCATATGGACGTCCATCTCAAAGCAATCTATATCCTCGCCCTCGAGAAGCATCGTCGCGAACGCGATGACGGTCGGGTCGCTGGTGCGGATCAGTTCCTTCATGCAAGGGACTAAAAGGCAGACCGCCGGGTTTGTCGAGACCTCTGAAATCGCCCGGGGAGGTAAGCCGTGATGAGCCTGGATCATGCCGAAGTGAAACCCCACGAACGGCTGGCGGCGGCGCTGGCCGACGACCTTGCCGCCGTGAACGCGCTGATCCGCGAACGCATGGCGAGCGAGCATGCGCCGCGCATCCCCGAGGTCACGGCGCACCTGATCGAGGCCGGCGGCAAGCGGATCCGCCCGATGCTGACGCTCGCCGCGGCGCGGCTCTGCGGCTACGACGGGCCCTATCACGTCCACCTCGCCGCGACGGTCGAGTTCATCCACACCGCCACCCTGCTGCACGACGACGTGGTGGACGAATCCGGCCAGCGGCGCGGGCGGCCCACGGCGAACCTGCTCTGGGACAACAAGTCGTCGGTGCTGGTGGGCGACTACCTCTTCGCGCGCTCGTTCCAGCTGATGGTCGAGACGGGGTCGATCCGGGTGCTCGACATCCTCGCCAACGCCGCCGCCACCATCGCCGAGGGCGAGGTGCTGCAACTGACGGCGGCGCAGGACCTGGCGACGCTCGAGGACACCTATCTGAAGATCGTGCGCGGCAAGACAGCGGCGCTGTTCTCGGCCGCGACCGAGGTGGGCGGGGTGATCGCCGGGGCGCCGGAAGGGCGGGTGCGCGCGCTGCACACCTACGGCGACGCGCTCGGCATCGCGTTCCAGATGGTGGACGACCTCCTCGACTGGACCGGCGGCGCCGGAATCGGCAAGAACATCGGCGACGACTTCCGCGAACGGAAGCTGACCCTGCCGGTGATCCGCGCCGTGGCGGCGGCGGATTCGACGGAATGGGCCTTCTGGGTGCGCACCATCGGCAAGGGCAAGCAGGGCGAGGGCGACCTCGAGCAGGCGCTGGAGCTTCTGCGCCGTCACGGCACGCTCGAAAGCACGCGGGACACCGCGCTCGGCTGGGCGGCCGAGGGCAAGGCGGCGCTCGCGGCGCTTCCGGACGATCCACTGCGCGACATGCTGATGGACATGGCCGACTACGTGGTGGCGCGCATCACCTGAGCCTCGGTCGCAACGCTCCACCAGTCGGGGCGCGCGGCCCGGATCGCCGCCTCCGCCCCGGTCGCAGCGCCCGTGGGGAAGATCCCGAAGCAGGTCGCCCCCGAACCCGACATGCCCGCGAAGAGCGCGCCGGTGCCGCGGATCAGGTCGAGCGCTTCTGTCAGGACCGGGGCGAGAGAGACGGCCGGTCGCAGCAGATCGTTGCGCTGCGCCGCCAGCCAGTCGGCGAAGGCCGCGAGGCTCCCCCACTCCGGCAGCGCGCCCATGCCGGGGTTGGTCTTGGTGGCGAGCGCACGGAACACGGCGGGGGTCGACACCGCGACGCTGGGGTTCACCAGCAGCAGGTCGAAAGGCGGGATCGGCGGGACGTCCGACAGGATCTCCCCCGTCCCTGCCATCCGCACCGGCGCTCCGCGCAGGCAGACAGGCACGTCGGCGCCAAGGGCGAGGATCGCCGCCTCGTCGGGCAGCGGGCAATCCCACAGGTTCGACAGCAGGCGCAGGGTGGCCGCCGCATCGGCCGAGCCGCCGCCGATGCCCGAGGCGACCGGCAGCCGCTTGGTCAGGTGCAGGGCCACCCCCTGCCCGCCCCCGAAGGCGCGGGCGGCGCGCAGGACAAGGTTGTCGGGGTCCGCGGACAGGCCCGCGCCATAAGGGCCGTCGATGGTGAGGGAGAGGGTGTCGTCCGGGCGGGCCGACACCGTGTCGCCGACGCCCGCGAAGACGACCAGCGAATCCAGCAGGTGATAGCCGTCGGCGCGCTGGCCGGTGACGTGGAGGGTGAGGTTGATCTTGGCCGGGGCGAAGGCCTCAGCCGTCATGGGCAACCTTCAGCGGCTCCGCCCCCTCTTCCTTCAGCACGGTGTCGAGCCCGACTTCCAGCTTGCGGCGGATGCGCTCGGGGTCGGCCTCGTTGTTGGGGTCCTTCTCGTCCACGAAGGACAGGGCGCGCTTCCACTGGAACCGCGCCTCCAGCTCGCGCCCGACGGCCCAGTAGACATCTCCGAGGTGATCGTTCACCACCGCGTCCACCGGCATCAGTTCCACCGCGTTCTCCATCGGCTCCACCGCTTCCTCGTAGCGGCCGAGACGGTAGAGCGCCCAGCCCAGGCTGTCGGCGATGGCGCCGCTGTCGGGCACGGCCTGCGCCGCCTTCTCGATCATGCCGAGCGCCTGGTCGAGGTTGCGCCGCTGCTCGACCCAGGAATAGCCGAGATAGTTCAGCACCTGCGGCTGGTCGGGGTTCAGCTCCAGCGCCTTCTGGAAGTCGGCCTCGGCCTGGTCCCACTGGTCCTGCCGTTCGTGGCTGATGGCGCGGGCGAAATAGACGACCCACTGGCCCGGCTCCTCCTCGGGGAACAGGGCGATGGCCTTGTCATAGGCGCTCACCGCCTCGCCGAAGCGGTTGGCCTCGCGCAGGGCATCGCCCAGCGTGACCTGGATCACCGCCAGTTCCGGGCGCTCCGCGGCCAGTCCCTTCAGCACGTCGATGGCGCCGTCGATGTCGCCCGCCCGGCGCATCGCCTGGCTGCGGCCCAGCTGGGCGGCGTCCCAGGCGGGATCGCTCTCCGGGATCGCGCCATAGGAGTCGATCGCCAGGTCGAACCGGCCGAGCGCGTCGAGCATCCCGGCCGTCAGAAGCTCGGTATCGACGCTGCCGGGGCGCATGTAGCCTGCCATGCGCGCATAGAGCAGCGTGTAGGCTTCGGAGGCATCGCCGCGCAGCGCGTTGGCGATCGAGAAATAGACCTCGGCCACGCCGTCCTTGGCGGTGGGGGTCACGTCGAAGGGCAGCGTCTCGCCCGCCTCGAGCATGGCCAGGATCTGGTCGAGCGCGCGGTCGGTCTCCGGCCCGAAGGCCTCGCGCAGGAAGGTGAGTGCGTCGTCGTTGCGGCCGAGCTGGCTCAGGATCTCGGCGCGGGCGACGAGGCCGCGGCGCGCAAGGCGCAGGCCCCCCTCGGCCGGATCGCTCAGCACCGCCTCGGCCGCCTCGTAATCGCCGAGCGAGGCCAGGGCCAGCGCCTTGTGGTAGAGCCCGAAGGCGCGGACACCCTGCGTCTCGGTCACGAGGTCGAACTGCTTCAGCGCCGCGTCGCGCTGGCCGTCGCCGATCAGCGCCCAGGCCTTGATCAGCCCGTCGAACAGCGGCCCCACCGATTGCCCGGCATCCAGGTCGTCGAGGATGTCGCGCCATTCCTCCTGCTTCGCGGCGTCGCCGATCAGCACCAGGTTGGCGATCTGGTTGTCGAGGCCAAGCTGCACCATCTGCCGGGCGACGGTCACGGCGCGTTCGACATCGCCGAGGCTGACATAGGCCGAGGTCGCGAATTCGAGGATCGCGGGGTTCTTCGGATCCCGCGCCAGCGCCTGCGCGTAATACATCGACGCCGCCTGGAAATCGTTCGCCACCGTCGCGTGCCGCGCCGCCAAGTAGGCCCCGGCGTTCACCGGCGTCTGGTCCTGTGCAGTTGCCGACAAGGGCAGCAGCGCCAGGGCCGAGGCGGCGAGCAGTCGGAGCGTGGTACGATGGGGCATGGTGGCGATCCTGTCGCTTGATCCGGTTTGCGGGAATCTAGACCGCCCTGCCGCGCCTGTCCATGCGAAGAGGCCCGCCGGGCGGCGGGCCTGACGCAAGCGTTACATGTTGGGATAGTTCGGCCCGTCGCCGCCTTGGGGCACCGTCCAGACGATGTTCTGGCTCGGGTCCTTGATGTCGCAGGTCTTGCAGTGGACGCAGTTCTGGAAGTTGATGACGAAGCGCGCGCGCTTCCCCTCCTCCTTCACGAACTCGTAGACACCGGCCGGGCAATACCTTGCCGAGGGGCCGGCGTATTCCGGCAGGTTCACGTCCACCGGGATCTCGGGATCCTTCAGCTTCAGGTGGGCAGGCTGGTTCTCCTCGTGGTTGGTGAAGGAGAAGCTGACGTTGGTCAGACGGTCGAAGGACAGCGTGCCGTCGGGTTTGGGATAGTCGATCGGCTGGTAGGCGTAATGCTTCCGCGTCGCCTCGGCATCGGACTTGCCGTGCTTCAGCGTGCCGAGGAACGATCCGCCGAAGATCTGCTGGCACCACATGTCGAACCCGCCGACGGCCAGCGACGCGGTGAGGCCGAAGCGCGACCAGAGCGGCTTGACGTTCTTCACCTTGCGCAGATCCTCCCCGATGGGGCCCTTGCGAAGGTCGCGGTCGTAATCCTCCAGCACGTCGCCAGCGCGGCCCGCGCCGATCGCCTCGAACGCCTTCTCGGCTGCCAGCTTGCCCGAGAGCATCGCGTTGTGGTTGCCCTTGATCCGCGGCACGTTGACCAGCCCCGCCGAGCAGCCGAGCAGCGCGCCACCCGGGAACGCCGTCTGCGGGATCGACTGGAAGCCGCCCTCGCTGATCGCCCGCGCCCCGTAGGCCACGCGCTTGCCGCCCTTCAGCAGCTCGGCCACCATCGGGTGATGCTTGAACCGCTGGAACTCCATGTACGGGAAGACATAGGGATTCTCGTAGTTCAGGTGGACGACGAAGCCGACGTAGACCTGGTTGTTGTCCAGGTGATAGATGAACGACCCGCCCCCGGCGTTGCTGCCGAGCGGCCAGCCCATCGTGTGGGTCACGGTGCCCGCGCGGTGCCTGGCCGGGTCGATCTCCCAGATCTCCTTCATGCCGAGGCCGTACTTCTGCACGTCGCTCTTCGCCGCCAGGTCGTACTTCGCGATCACCTGCTTCGAAAGCGATCCGCGCACGCCTTCGCCGAGGAACACGTACTTGCCGTGCAGCTCCATGCCCGGCTCATAGCCCGGCCCCTCGGTGCCGTCGGGGTTGCGGCCGAATTCGCCCGCGACCACGCCCTTCACCTCGCCGTTCTCGCCGTAGACGAGTTCGGAGCAGGACATGCCCGGGAAGATCTCGACCCCCAGCGCCTCGGCCTGTTCGGCCATCCATCGGCAGACGTTGCCCATCGACACGATGTAGTTGCCGTGGTTGTTCATCAGCTTCGGCATCAGGACGTTCGGGATCCTGACCTTCCCGCCCTCGCCCAGAAGGTAGAAGTTGTCCTCCTTCACCGGCACGGTGATCGGCGCGCCCATGTCGCGCCAGTCCGGCAGCAGCGCGTCGAGGCCGCAAGGATCCAGCACCGCGCCCGACAGGATGTGCGCGCCGACTTCCGAGCCCTTCTCCAGCACGACGACGTTCAGGTCGGCGTCGAGCTGCTTCAGGCGGATCGCCGCCGACAACCCCGCCGGTCCCGCCCCGACGATCACCACGTCGTATTCCATGGACTCCCGGGCGTGTTCGGTCATGGCGTGCTCCTCCTGCAATTCCGGTGGCCCCGAGGGCCGGTCCGGCACGACTATGCAGAGCCGCGGCACAGGGTCAATTGCGACCGGGCGTCCCGCGGCGGCAGAGGGCCGCGGCGCGAGCGCGCAGGCGGCGAATTGCGCCGCCGCCTCCGGGGCGGCCGCCGCGGGACTTGACTTTGCTCCCGTGGATTGGACAAACAGCATGATACTTTCCCGAGGCCCGAACCGAGACCCTAGCCATCATGGACAAGATTCCGCTGACCAAGTCCGGCCAGGACGCCCTGAACGCCGAGCTGAAGACGCTGAAAAGCGTCGAGCGGCCGGCGATCATCCGCGCCATCGCCGAGGCCCGCGAACATGGCGACCTGTCGGAGAACGCCGAGTACCACTCCGCCAAGGAGAAGCAGTCGTTCATCGAGGGCCGGATCAAGGAGATCGAGGGGATTCTCGCCCTTGCCGACGTGATCGACACCTCGAAGATGTCGGGCAACATCAAGTTCGGCGCCCGCGTCACCCTGGTGGACGAGGACACCGACGAGGAGAAGACCTACCAGATCGTCGGCGAGCCCGAGGCGAACCTCGAGAACGGCAAGCTGAACATCAAGTCGCCGCTGGCCCGCGCCCTGATCGGCAAGGACGAAGGCGACAGCGTCGAGGTGCGCACCCCCGGCGGCGAGAAGAGCTACGAGATCCTGAAGATCGTCTACAGCTGACGGGCGTGCCGCCGCACGACCCCGAGAGGACGAACATGGCCGGAGCCCCTGTAGAACGTCCCGCGGACCTCGGTCTGTACCAGCGCAAGGACAGGGGCGCGGCCCTCGGCGATGTCGAGGTGATCGCCATCGCCCTCTCGGCGCTCTGGCTGGCCGCAACGGCGGTTCTGTTCCTGGTGTTCGGCAGCGCCGAAGAGGGGCCCGATTCGCTGCGCTTCGTCGTCACCATCCTCGCCATGTTCATGCCGGTCGCCCTGATCTGGGTCGCGGCCACGGTCGTCCGCTCGGCCCGCACCATGCGCGAGGAATCGGAACGGCTGCACGTTGCCGTCGAAGCCATGCGCCTCGCCTACCTGAACCAGCAGAAGGCGGCGGCCGGCGCCTCCTCGCCCGATGTCAGCCAGAAGCTGAACGAGATCGCCGAGGCGCAGAAGAAGACCGAAAGCGCGCTGGCCATGTTCATCTCGGTGCGCAACCTGCCCGAACGCCCCGCGCCCGACACCCGGCCGGTCGTGGTCTCCTCGGGCGACGACCAGCCCTCCCTCGCCCTCGGCACCGCGGCCGAGGACACGGCGCCGCCGCTGAACAGCGAGGATTTCATCTCGGCCCTCCAGTTCCCCGAAAGCCCCGAGGACAAGGAAGGCTTCCGCGCCCTGCGCCGCGCCCTCCAGGACCGCCGCGCCGCGCAGCTGATCCAGGCGGCGCAAGACATCCTGACGCTGCTGGCGCAGGAAGGCATCTACATGGACGACCTGCGCCCCGACCGCGCCCGCCCCGAGATCTGGAGGAAGTTCGCAAACGGCGAGCGTGGCCGGACCGTGGCCAGCCTCGGCGGGATCCGCGACCGCTCGTCCCTCGCGCTCGCCGCCGCGCGGATGCGCTCGGACACGATCTTCCGCGACGCCGCCCACCATTTCCTGCGGAAGTTCGACCACACCTTCGCCGAGTTCGAGAAGACGGCGAACGACGCGGAAATCGCGGGCCTGACCGACACCCGCACCGCCCGCGCCTTCATGCTGCTCGGCCGCGTGACCGGCACCTTCGACTGAGCCGCGCCGCGGGATTTGACCGCCGCCACGCCTTGACGCCGCCCCCGCCACCGGAAACATACGGGGGGAAACGGCGCCGCCCCGCTGCCCGGGGCCTTCATCGCGCACACCAGACCAGGCAACCCTGCCCCCCGGGGCCAAGGCCGGAGACCAGCATGAAATTCCGCTTTCCCATCGTCATCATCGACGAGGACTTCCGCTCCGAGAACTCCTCGGGCCTCGGCATCCGCGCCATGGCCAAGGCCATCGAGGACGAGGGCTTCGAGGTGCTGGGCGTCACCAGCTACGGCGACCTGTCGCAGTTCGCCCAGCAGCAGTCCCGTGCCTCGGCCTTCGTGCTCTCCATCGACGACGAGGAGTTCACGCCGGGTCCCGACCTCGACCCGGCCGTGGTCAACCTCCGGAGCTTCATCGAGGAGGTGCGCTGGAAGAACGCCGACGTGCCGATCTACATCTACGGCGAGACGAAGACGAGCCGCCACCTGCCGAACGACATCCTGCGCGAGCTGCACGGCTTCATCCACATGTTCGAGGACACGCCGGAATTCGTCGCCAAGCACATCATCCGCGAGGCCAAGAGCTATCTCGAAGGCATCCAGCCGCCGTTCTTCCGCGCGCTGCTGGATTACGCCGAGGACGGCTCCTATTCCTGGCACTGCCCCGGCCATTCCGGCGGCGTCGCCTTCCTGAAATCGCCGATCGGCCAGATGTACCACCAGTTCTACGGCGAGAACATGCTGAGGGCCGACGTCTGCAACTCGGTCGAGGAACTGGGACAACTCCTGGACCACAACGGCGCCATCGGAGCGTCAGAGCGGAACGCGGCAAGGATCTTCAACGCCGACCACTGCTTCTTCGTGACGAACGGCACCTCGACCTCCAACAAGATGGTCTGGCACCACACCGTGGCGCCGGGCGACGTGGTGGTGGTGGACCGCAACTGCCACAAGTCGATCCTGCACTCGATCATCATGACCGGCGCGATCCCGGTCTTCCTGAAGCCGACGCGCAACCACTACGGCATCATCGGTCCGATCCCGCGCTCGGAGTTCGAGATCGACAGCATCAAGGCCAAGATCCGCGCCAACCCGCTGCTCGCCGACGTCGACGCCGACACGGTCAAGCCCCGGATCATGACCCTGACCCAGTCGACCTACGACGGCGTCCTCTACAACACCGAGGAGATCAAGACGCTGCTCGACGGCTACGTCGAGAACCTGCACTTCGACGAGGCCTGGCTGCCCCACGCCGCCTTCCATCCCTTCTACGGCGGCTACCACGCCATGGGCCGCAAGCGCGCGCGCCCGCAGCACTCGGTCACCTACGCCACCCAGTCGATCCACAAGCTCCTCGCGGGGATCAGCCAGGCCAGCCACGTGCTGGTGCAGGACAGCCAGGACACCAGGCTCGACCGGCACCTGTTCAACGAAGCCTACCTGATGCACACCTCGACCTCGCCCCAGTACTCGATCATCGCGAGCTGCGACGTGGCGGCGGCGATGATGGAGCCGCCGGGCGGCACCGCGCTCGTCGAGGAGAGCATCGCCGAGGCGCTGGATTTCCGCCGCGCCATGCGGAAGGTCGACGCCGAGTTCGGCAACGACTGGTGGTTCCAGGTCTGGGGCCCCGAGGCGCTGGAGGAGGAAGGGATCGGCCGCGCCAGGGACTGGGTCCTGCGCCGCACCGACAGCGAGGGCGTGCAGCGCGACGGCGAGGACAGCTGGCACGGCTTCGGCGACATGGCGCCGGGCTTCAACATGCTCGACCCGATCAAGGCGACCATCGTGACGCCGGGTCTGAACCTCGACGGCCGGTTCGAGGAGTCGGGCATCCCCGCCTCCATCGTCACCAAGTACCTCGCCGAGCACGGCGTGGTGGTGGAAAAGACGGGCCTCTACAGCTTCTTCATCATGTTCACCATCGGCATCACCAAGGGCCGTTGGAACACGCTCCTGACCGCGCTCCAGCAGTTCAAGGACGACTACGCCAAGAACCAGCCGATGTGGCGCAGCATGCCCGAGTTCTGCGCCAGCCAGCCACGCTACGAAGGCATGGGCCTGCGCGACCTCTGCGACCACGTCCACCGGCTCTATGCCAAGTACGACGTCGCGCGTCTCTCGACCGAGATGTACCTCAGCGACCTCACCCCGGCGATGAAGCCCACCGACGCCTATGCCCACATCGCGCGGCGCACGACCGAACGGGTGGCCATCGACGATCTGGAAGGGCGGATCACCACCTCCCTCGTCACCCCCTATCCGCCGGGCATCCCGCTCCTGATCCCGGGCGAGGTGTTCAACCGCAAGATCGTGGAATACCTGAAGTTCAACCGCGCCTTCGCCCGCGAATGCCCCGGCTTCGAAACCGACATCCACGGCCTCGTGCAGGAGACGGCGGAGGACGGCAGCCTCCACTTCTTCGCCGACTGCGTGGCAGGCTGACCTGCACCGGCCCCCGGCTTCTTCTTTGTGAAAATACTCCCGCCGGAGGCGTCCAGCCTTCGGCCCCCTCCCGCGCGCGGGCAGCGGGGCGCCATTTTCCTCGAGGAAAATGGACCGGTTTCCTCGAGGAATCCGGATCACCGCCTCACGACCGGCCTTTCGCGCCAATCCGGAGACCGACGCGGCCCGCAGGGCGCCCCCATTTTCCTTCAGGAAAATGGTCCGGTTTCCTCAAGGAAACTGGCACCGCCCCAACCGTCCGCCACACGGGACACCAGCCGTCTCAGATGCCGAATGCCGCGTAGGGCAGGAAGCGCACGGGATCGCCCGGGCGGACGGTCATTGCCTCTTCCGGCAGTTCCACCAGCCCCTCGGCCCAGGACAGTCCCGAGATCCGCCCGGACCCCTCCGAGGCAAAGACCGCCGCCCGACCCACGACCAGCCGGGCGCGCAGGTATTCGCGCCGGCCCGCCTTCTTGCGCTTCTCGAAATCCGCCGGAACCTCGAAGCCCGCAGGCGCGTTCCAGGCGCCGCCGCCGAGAACCGAGAGCGCGGGCCGCGCGAAGACCAGCGCGCAGACCAGCGCCGCCACCGGGTTGCCCGGCAGGCCGAAGACCGGGCACCCCTCCCAGAGACCGAGCGCCAGGGGCCGTCCCGGCTTCAGCGCGATCCGCCAGGATGTGAGCGATCCCGTCTCCTTCAGCAGCGCCGAGACGTGGTCCTCGTCTCCCGCCGAGGCGCCGCCGGAGGTCAGCACCACGTCCGCCGCGCGCGCGGCATGGTCGAGGCGGTCGCGCAGCGCCGCCCGGTCGTCGCCGACATGGCCGAGGTCAACCGCCGTGCAGCCCCAGCGGGCGGCCAGGGCCAGCAGCATCGGCCGGTTCGCATCGTAGGTGCGCGCCGCATCCTGCGTGCTGCCCGGCGGGGCAAGCTCGTCCCCCGTGGACAGGACGCCGACCCGGAGCGGGCGGAAGACCGGCACCGCGGCATGGCCCACCGCCGCCAGCAGCGCGAGGTCGGGGGGCCGCAACCTGTGGCCGACGCCCAGGACCGCCGCGCCGGCGGCTACGTCCTCGCCCGCGCGGCGGGTGTTGGCGCCCGGTTTCGGCAGCGCGGCGAAGCGGACGCGGCCCCCGGACACCTCGCAATCTTCCTGAAGCACCACGGTATCGACGCCCTCGGGCAGCAGCGCGCCGGTCAGGATCCGCAGCGCATGGCCCGGCGGCACGGTGCCCGCGAAGGGTCCCCCGGCCGCCGCCCGGCCCGCGGCCAGCGGCAGGTCCTGCGCGCCGGGGGCGAGGCTGGCATGGGTGAAGCCATAGCCGTCGACCGCGGCATTCGCGCCCGGCGGATTGGCCCGCCTCGCGGCCAGGTCCGCGGCGAGGATGCGGCCGTCGGCCCGCTCCAGCGGCAGGGTTTCGGTCCCGACGACCGGGACGAGCCGTTCCCGCAAAAGCGCCAGGGCCTCGTTCACTGGCGTCCAGCGGATACCCGGCGGCAGGGCGAAGCAGTCGTTGGCCAGCCGCGGCAGCGGCGACACGGCTTCGACTGCGGGTCCTCCACTGTCGGCCTTGCCGAGAGCGGGACCGCTCCGGCCCACGCCCAGCATCCAGGCTTCCTCGCTGGCAATGTCGGGCGCATCGAAGAGGTCCGCCAGACCCGAGGTGTCCGACAGCGCCTTCAGGCGTCGGGCAAGGAGGCGCACCTGCACCTCGTCCTTGATGTCGTTCTCGCCGGTGGCGGCCCGAACCTCGGCGCTCAGGAGCGAGGGATAGATCTCGGCCAAGACGATCGGAGCGTGGGGTTTCTCGAACGGCCAGACGGAGAGGTCGCCCGCGAACCGGGCGCGCAACCCGTTGAGCCGGGCGATGCCCAGCAACGCCTGCGATCCGACCGAGCCGGTGGTATAGAGTTTCCAGCAGGGCTGGGCGCGCGGGATCACCGTTTCGATCGCCCGGCGCTCGGCGAGCCGTTCATCGTAATGCGCCCGGTCCTTCCTCGGCGACAGGTCGGGCAGGTCCAGGTGGGCCGGCCGCCCCCAGAACGGCAGATGGTCGGGAAACATGGCATTGAGGGCTGCGGCCACCTCGAACCGGTTGTTCGAATTGTCCTCGCGGTCCTCGATCGCCCGCGCCAGCCAGTCCCAGAGCGCCAGCGGATCGCGCGAACCTGTGACCCGCTCGGCGAACCCCCTCGGATAGCCGAAGGGGAAGTCGAACCCGGCCAGAACCCGCTGGTCACGCCTGCGTGCCTCGGTGAAGGCGTCTTCGAGCCAGGCCATGCAGGCGGCGCGGGTGCGGAAGTAGAAGGTCGTGCACCCGTCGCGCTCGGCGCGGGCCAACCAGATCGCATCGGCGGAGGGGCGTTCGGGCGATGGTACGGCGCTGGCCGACCAGTCGACCACGAAGACCAGGTCGAACCCGCTCACAGATCCAGCTCGGCCGCGATGAAATCGGCGACGGCGGCGGTGGCGTCGAGGTGGAACTGCGGCCGGTCGGGCAGGTCCACGGGGGTGTCGCAGGCGACGGCACGGATCGTCGGGTCGCCCGGGGCGATCAGCGGGTTGCCGGTGGCGGCGCGCCAGGCCTCGACCTTCGGGTGGGTGTCGCGCTTCCAGCCCTCTACCAGCACCAGATCCACCGGATCGAGCCGCGCCAGCAGCTCCGAAAGCGGCGGCTCGGGCGTGCCGCGCAGCTCGGTCATCAGCGCCCAGCGATTGGCCGAGGACAGCAGCACCTGGTGCGCGCCGGCCTGGCGGTGGCGGTGGCTGTCCTTGCCGGGGTGGTCCACGTCGAAGGTGTGATGGGCGTGTTTCAGGGTGCTGACCGTCAGGCCGCGGGCGGTGAACTCGGCCACCAGCCGCTCCATCAGGCCGGTCTTGCCGGCGTTCTTCCAACCGGTGACGCCGTAGAGCTTCACAGCATTTCCTCGGCCCGGGCCAGGTCCCCGGGCGTGTTGACGTTGAAGAAGGGCTCGCCCGCGTCGGCGAACTGGGCGGTGGCGGCGCCGTGGCGGTCGGTCCACTGGACGACCTTCCTGAGCCCGCCTTCGAGCGCCGCGCGCAGGTCGTCGCGCAGGGCGACGGGCCAGAGGCCGAAGGTCGGGTGGCGGCCTTCCGAGGTGGCGGCAAGCGCGATGGGGGTGCCTTCGGTCTCGGCGGCGAGCAGCAGGCGGGGAACAAGGTCGCAGGGGAAGAAGGGCGTGTCGGCGGCGGCAGTGACGATGTGGGTGGCCCCCTGCCCCGCCGCCCAGTCGAGTCCGGCGAGAACGCCGCCCAGGGGGCCGACGAAGCCCTCTACCGGGTCGGGCAGGACGGGCAGCCCGGTCGCGGCGAAGCGCGCGGGATCGCCGTTCGCGTTCAGCGCAAGGGCGGCCGTCTGTGGCGCGAGCCGGGCGATGACATGGGACAGGATCGTGCCGTGCCCGAGCGGCAGCAGCCCCTTGTCGCCGCCGCCCATGCGCCGCGCGAGGCCGCCCGCGAGGATCACGCCGAGGGGATGGTTCATGCGGTGCACCCCGGAAGGGGAAGACCGGGCGCGCGACGGTCGCCGCGAAAAGGCAGATGCCTTTCGTGAATTGTGATGTCGACATGCTTCTTCGCGTGCCGCTCCGCACAAACGGCAGCCCACGATCGCAGGAGAAGCCTCCGCCCGTGGTGTCGGAGGCACGCCTTCGGCGTGACGGAACGGTCAGGGGCTGCCCGGCGTTGCCGCCGGACGAAGAATCTCCGCGGCTGCCCCTCATCGGACACTGCCACGGGCCGGAACCAAGGCCCGATATCGCGCGCGAGAAAGTTCACTCCGCCCCCTTCCGCGCCATCCGCCGCGGCTCCTCCGCCACGGCCGAGAGGTCCGCATCGCGGATCAGCCGCTCGGCCCCCGAGAGGCAGACATAGCGGCGACCGCGCATCCGGCCGATCAGGGTCAGCCCAACCTGCCGGGCGATTTCCACCCCCCAGGCGGTGAAGCCCGAGCGGGAGGCGAGCACCGGGATGCCCATCAGCGCCGTCTTGATGACCATCTCCGAGGTTAGACGGCCGGTGGTGTAAAGGATCTTGTCCGCCGCGCTCACCTTCTCGGCGAACATCCAGCCGGCGATCTTGTCGACCGCGTTGTGGCGGCCGACATCCTCCATGTAGACCAGCGGGCGGTCCTTCTCGCACAGCACCGTGCCGTGGATCGCGCCCGCCTCGAGATAGAGCGAGGGGGTGCGGTTGATCGTATCGGCCAGGGCATAGAGCCAGGACGTCCGCACCTCGGCCGCGGGCAGGACCATGCCCTCGAGCCCCTCCATCATGTCGCCGAAAACCGTGCCCACGGCGCAACCCGAGGTGCGGGTCTTCTTCTTCAGCTTCTCCTCGAAGCTGGTCGATCCGTCGGTGCGCACGACGACAACCTGGAGATCCTCGTCGTACTCGACGCCCTTCACCGTCTCGCCGTCCTTCAGCATCCCCTGGTTCCTGAGGAAGCCGAGCGCGAGGTATTCTGGGTAATCGCCGATGGTCATGGCGGTCACGATCTCGGCCCCGTTCAGGTAGATCGTCAGCGGCCGTTCCTCGACCACCGAAACCGGCCCCGCGGCGCCGGTGTGATCCACGCCCTCGACCACCCGCGTCAGCCCCGCGCGGGCGGGATCGGGCGCGATCAGATAGGGCGCATTTGGCATTTGAACCTCTCCCCGGCGGCCGGTAGGCATGTGCGGGCAACCTAAGGCTTTCCCATGGCAGGCTCCACAGTGAAATCGGCCTACTTGAGGGGCTTGCGCGACGGCGCGCCCTTCGTGCTGGTCGTCATGCCCTTCTCGCTGCTGTTCGGCGTGGTGGCGATGGACGCCGGGCTGAGCCTGACCGAGGCCATGGGCTTCAACGTCCTCGTCATCGCCGGCGCCTCGCAGTTCGCGGCGATCAGCCAGATGAACGACAACGCGCCGGTGCTGGTGGTCATCGCCACGGCCCTCGCGGTGAACCTGCGCATGGCGATGTATTCCGCGGCACTGGTGCCGCACTTCGGTGCGCTGCCGTTCTGGAAGCGCGCCGTGCTCGCCTATCTCAACGTCGACCAGACCTATGCCGCCTCGGTGCTGGAGTTCGAGCGGCGCCCGGAGATGAGCCTGGACGAGAAGCTCGGGTATTTCGCGGGCGTCGCCACGCCGATCATTCCCGTCTGGTACACCTTCGCCATCGTCGGCGCGCTGGTCGGCGGGGCGATCCCCGACGCCTTCGCGCTGGACTTCGCCATGCCGATCACCTTCCTCGCCCTGATCGGCCCGATGCTGAAGAGCCTCGCCCATGTCGCCGCCGCCCTGACCTCGATCGTCGCGGCGCTGGCGCTCGCCTTCGTGCCCTGGGGCATGGGGCTTCTGCTGGCGGCCGCCTGCGCCATGGTCGTGGGCGCCGCGGTCGAGGGATGGATGGAACGATGAGCTATGCGCCCTGGCAGATCTGGACCGTGATCCTGGCCCTCGGCGCGGGCACCTACCTGATCCGCGTCTCGTTCCTGGGACTGATCGGCGACCGGCCGATGCCGCCCTGGCTTCTGCGCCTGCTGCGCTATACGCCGGTGGCCGTGATCCCGGGGATGGTGGCGCCGCTGGTGCTGTTCCCGGCGGCGACGGGGGGCGAGCCGGACCTCGCCCGCGGCATGGCGGCGGTGGTGACGCTGGGCCTCGGGCTGGTCACGAAGAACACGCTCCTGGCCATGGCGGGCGGTGCGGCGACGCTCTACAGCCTGCTGTTCCTCGTCGGCTGAGCGGCGGGACGCGCCGCTCAGAAGGTGTTCGGCGGCGCCTCGGTGGCGCGGATCAGCACGCCGTGGTTCTCGTCGGCGTCGTCGTCGGTGATGGTGCGGCCCTGCACGCCCGTGCGCGCGGCGAAGGCTTCCATCGTCTTGACCGGGAACCAGCTGACCGGAAAGCCCTCGAAACCCGGAAGCTTCGACAGGATGCGGCTGGTGGTCAGCGAACAGGTCGCGTCACCGGCATTGCCCTGCTCCTGCACCAGCTTCAGCGCCAGTTCCGCGGTCTCGGGCGACACCTCGACCGTCTGCTCGACGATGCGGAACGTCTCGCGCGCGTGGTAGTCGATGTAGATCTTCCGCGCCTGCTCGGTCATGCCGAAAAGCACGTCGTTGCGCTCGGGGACGAAGGGCACCTTGAAGCTGCCCGCCGGATCCCAGAGCACCCGCTGGCTGCCGCTGACCATCAGCGCCGTGTGCGCGCCCGACCCCGAGCGGTTGTTGATGACGGTATAGAGCGTCAGCGCGGGCGGGCCGGGATGGTGATAGGCCCGCGCCTGCACTTCGGCCAAGGGGGCAAGGACGACCGGCTTGCCGCAGGCGGCCAGCGCGACGAGACAGAGCGCGGCAAACGCGCGAACCAGAACCTTCACCGAACCTGAACTCAGCCGTTGACGATGGCGAGGAGGATCAGCCCCACCACGATCACGATGGCCGTCCGGGTCGCGAAGGTGACGAAGCCCGCGAAGGTCTTCTCCTGCACCTCGATGTCCATAGATCCGTGCTTGTGGTGGTCGGCCATGCTCAAGTCCTCTGAAACGGCGTGTCGCGAAGCGGGATAGACCATCCGCGCGCGCCTGTCACGCGCCTGTTGGCGCCCCGGAGGGCGCAAATTCGCCGCAGCGCGGCGCCCCGCCCGCGCCCCTCAGGGCCGCGGTTCGCCGGGCTCCGCGGCCTCGGCCCCCTCAAGGTCGGCCGAGAGGCGGAAGCCGATCCGCGCCGGTTCGGCCTGCTTGTCCGCCTTCGGCAGCGCCCGCAGCATCACGTTCAGCTGGCCGACATGCTGGATCAGCTGGGTCCGCGTGCCCGAGGGGTCGCTGCCGTAGAAGGTCACGATGTCGGGATCGTAGTATCCCATCCCCTCGATCCGCATTACGCCGGGCGCGCCGCCGACGAATCCCATCGCCACCTCGTGATCGCCGTCCAGCTGCTTCTCGAAGGTGCGGATGTAGAGGACCAGCCGCTGATAGGCCCATTCCGCCGGGCTTTTCCGGCTGAGCGGGGTCTTCGCCAGCGTCGCGGGCAGCTGCTCGCGCTCGGCGCAGGGGGCGTCGGGATCGGTGTGGACGGCATGGGCGCGCGGCATCGCCGCGGCCTCGGCGGCTTCGGCGGTGGTCTGGATCTCGTCGCTCATCTCTGGTCTCCGGCAGGGGCCGGTCAGAGCCTAGCGCCCGATCCGCCCCCCGCAACCCCGAGGGGGCCCGCGGGACAGGGAGGCGGCGGGATCAGGCGAGGATCCCGCGCGGATCAGGGAAACACGTCGGGCCGGATCTCGACGTAAATGTCGCCGACCGTGGCCATCGGCGCGCCGCGCAGCACCGCCACCGTCACCCCGTCGATCCGCACCAGGCCGTCGGCGCCGTCCTCGCTTCCCACCACGTCGACATTGCCGGTCGCCCCGCCATGGGGGTTCAGCGAGATGCGCAGGAAATCCTCGCCCGGCGTGAAATCGGTCACCTCGGCCACCGAAACCCCCGTCACCGCGTCGGAGTAGAGCCAGAAGACATCCGATCCGCCACCGCCGGTGGCCCGGTCGGCGCCGTCGAAGATCAGCGTGTCGTCGCCGCTGCCGCCGTCCAGGTCGTCGGGTGCGCCGTCGATGTGCCAGGCATGTTCCGAATGCTCGGCCACGATCCGCTCGGCATCGGTGCCGCGATGGTCGACGAGGTCGCTGCCGTCGCCCCCCGAGAGCACGTCAGCGCCGAGCCCGCCGCGGATCACGTCGTCGCCGCCGTATCCGAGGATGGTGTCGGCGCCACCCCCGGCCGCCGCCGTCCCGTGCTCTCCGCCGTCCAGGTGATCGGCGCCGGCGCTGCCGGTCAGCAGGTCGTCGCCCGCACCGCCGTGCAGCAGCGCCGCGCCCGAAGGTGCCTGCCCGGCCGAGAGCGCGTCGCTGCCGTCGCCGCCGTACAGCGCCGCGGCCCCGCTGCCGCCCGTCATCGTGTCGTCCCCCGCCCCGCCGAAGCCGTAGGCGGGGCCGTCGCCCGCCTGGAACACGTCGTCGCCGCCGCCGAGGTCCGTCACCGTGACCGCCGCGCCGCCGTCACCGGGGACGAGCACCGGCATCGCCTCGGAAAACGCCAGCCGACCGGGCGCGCCGCCCCCGTCGGAGGGCAGCTGCACCGTTTCGTCGCCGTCGCCCCGCAGGTCGGCCGCGGGGCCGGCCGTGTCGAGCCCCGTGGGATCGCCGCCGTCGCGCAGGACCAGCCCGGCCAGTTCCGCGCCGCCCTCCGGGATCTCCTGCGTGTCGTCCACCGGGTCGAGGACGCCGGTTGCCCCGTCCGGCGGGGGCGCAGGCGTGTCGGGCAGTTCCGGATCGACCGGATCCAGCACCACGACGGGATCGGGGGCGGGATCATGGACGGGATCATGGACGGGGGGCGGCGGATCGTCGGGCAGTTCGGGGTCCACGGGATCGAGCACGGGGTCCGCGGCGGAGGTCGGTTCCGGCGGCAGATCGGGAAGCTCGGGATCGACCGGTTGCAACGCGTCCCCGCCTGCCGCGGACCCGTCATCGGCCTCCGCGGCAGGCGGCGGCAGAAGCTGGCCGAGCGCGACATCGGAATCGTGGCCGGGCGCGTCGGTATCGGGCATCCTGAGGAAGACGTCGCCCACCGGCACCGTGTCCAGCCCCTCGAAGCGGACCGATACCGCCTGCCCGTCAAGGGTATAGCCGAAGCCCGGGCTTTCCCCCGGTGCGGCCTCGTGGAGGCCGAAACCGGTGGCGCCCTCCGGCACCCGGAGCGTCAGCGTGTCGGCGCCGGGACGGAAGGCCTCGACCGTGGTGACGCTGCCCGGCTGGGGTTCGGCGAACAGGTCGACGCCGCCATCGTCGCCGGAGTCCGCATCCGCCCCGTCCCCGGCATCGGGATCGGCTTCGGCATCCGCGGCGGCACCTTCGACGCCATGCATCAGGTCGAGGAGCGAGCCGCCGTCGGACCCGGCGCGGTCCCCCTCCCCGCCATCGTCCTGCGGTCCGTCCTCGTCGGGCCCGGCATCGGCGCTGCCCCGCAGCAACCCCACGACATCGGGCATGGCGGTGGCCGCTATGACACCCAGAAAGAACAGACCGGCAAGCATGTCGACCTCCGAAGCAAGCCCTCGCCCCCCGCTGCTACAGTGTTCGCGTTGACTTCGGGTGTCGAACGGAAGTTCAATTTGAGGTTAACGGCAGGAGGTGCCCATGGACGACGCCATCCCGGGGTTCCGCCGGACCCGGATCGACACCGGCGCGGCGACGCTTTCGGTCCACGAGGCCGGATCGGGCACGCCGCTGATCCTGCTGCACGGGTTTCCGCAGAACCACATGACCTGGGCGCCGGTCGCCCCGCAGCTGGCCGGGCGCTTCCGGGTGCTGGTCCCCGACCTGCGCGGCTATGGCGACAGCGACGCGCCACCGGACGACGCCGGTCACACCGTCTATTCCAAGCGGACCATGGCGCGGGACATCGTGGGGCTGATGGACCGGCTGGGGATCGAGGCGGCGCATGTGCTGGGCCACGACCGCGGCGCGCGGGTCGCCTACCGCCTGGCGCTGGACCATCCCGACAGGGTCCGCAGGCTCGGCATCGTCGAGATCGTGCCGACCGGCGACTTCTGGCGCGCCTGGAGTGCCGAGCTGGCCATGGCGGCCTATCACTGGACCTTCCTCGCCCAGTCCGCGCCCCTGCCCGAGCGGATGATCGGCGCCGATCCGGTCGCCTACATCGACCACACGCTGGCCAGCTGGACGGGCGGCCGCGACCTGTCGCCCTTCTCGGCGGCGGCGCTGGAGAGCTACCGGCGGCAGGCCCGCGATCCGGCCCGCGTCGCCGCCATGTGCGCCGATTACCGCGCCGGGGCGACCTTCGACCGGGCGCTGGACGAGGCGGACCGGGCGGCGGGGCGACGGATCGCGGCGCCGCTCTGCTACCTCTACGCCGACAGCGGCTTCCCCGCGCGCACCGGCGATCCCGGCGGGCTCTGGCGCGGCTGGGCGCCGGATCTGCGCACGGCCTCCTGCACCAGCGGCCACTTCGTGATCGAGGAGAACCCGCAGGCGGTGCTGGACACCTTCCTGCCCTTCTTCGCCGCCGACTGATGCCGAGCCGACGGCCGCCCGGGCGGCCGTCGGCAGGGTCGCGGTCAGACCGGCGCGGATGCCCCCGTCCCGCCGGATGTCGCCGCGGCGGTCGCGCCAAGGGCCGCCGCATCGGTATAGACCTGCTCGACCAGCGCGATGTCGTCGGGGGTCAGCCCCGGGGCGTTCAGTACGGTCGCCACCGTGACGCCGTCGACGCTGATGATCGCGTCGCTGCTGCCCGCCGCGTAGTCGACGGCAAGCACCGGCGCCGGGGTCAGCGCCGGATCGTAGGCCAGCACCAGCGCATCCTCCCCGGCCGCGAAATCGATGATCGAGGCCGCGGGCGCCCCCGCCGCCCCCCAGGTGCCCATGACGAAACTGTCCTCGTCCGCGCCGCCGCTGACGGTATCGCCCTGGCCGACGAAGATCGTGTCGGCCCCCTGCCCGCCGTCGATCGCGTCGCCGGTGTCGGCGTCGGCGGTGGGCGCCAGGGTCAGGATGTCCTCGGCGGGTGCGGTGCCGACGAGCATGTCGTCGCCGTCGCCGCCCGAGATCGTGTCGGCGCCCAGACCGCCGAACAGCAGGTCGCCCCCTTGTCCGCCGTCCATGCTGTCGGCGTCGTCGCCGCCGGACAGGCCGTCGTCTCCGGTGCCGCCGGTCATCGTGTCGGCGCCCGCGCCGCCGAAGGCGATGTCGTCACCGCTGCCGCCGTCGACCCGGTCGTCGCCGTCCCAGCCGTCGAGGATATCGTCGTTGCCGCCCCCCGCGAGCGTGTCGGCGCCGGTGTCGCCGAACAGCGTGTCGGTGCCCGGCCCGCCGTTCAGCAGGTCGGCGTCCGTCCCGCCGTCGAGGATGTCCGCGCCGCCGCCGCCCGCCAGCGTGTCGGCCCCGCCGAGGCCGAGAAGAAGGTCGGAGCCCGGGCCGCCGCGCATCTGGTCGTCGCCGGCGCCCCCGGCCATGGCATCGTCGCCCGCTCCGCCGGCCATGACGTCCTCGCCCGGACCGCCGGTCATCTCGTCCCGCCCCGGACCGCCGCGCAGCGTGTCGTCGCCGCCGTTGCCGTCGATCGTGTCGGCCCCGCCGAATCCTTCCAGAAGGTCGCCGTCGGACCCGCCGGCCAGTTGCTGGCCGTCCTCGGGGCCCTGCGCCGCAGGTTCGTCGTCGTCGTTGTTGGATGCGTCGATCAGGAAACCGATCGCGACCACTCCCAATGCGGCTGCCAGAATGAGCATGAAAAGTTCTCCGAAGAAAATGCCCCCGCGATGGACCACCCCGGCCCACAACGAAATCGTCCCACAAGCACATGAAAAGTAAATGGAAATTCACCGGCCGTTCGGAAACGTGGCTTTTTCAGGGCAGCCGCGAAACAATCCCGACCGGACAGGCCGGATTGTGGAGCGATCTGGAGGCCGGCCTGCCGCCGCCGCCTGCACCGCCCGCGCGGCAATCTCGCGCCAAGCCCCCTTCCCATCGCGGCGCGAATCCTCTAGGGACGGCGGGCCGCGTCCGTGCGGCATTCTCCACGGGCCCTGCTGGACGACATCCCGGCTTGCGCCATCACCCCTGACCCCGAAAGGAGATCCCGATGTCGATCACTGCCGAAGAAAAGACCCGCCTGATGAAGGAATACGCGACCAAGGAGGGCGACACCGGTTCGCCCGAAGTCCAGGTCGCCATCCTGACCTCGCGCATCTCCGCCCTGACCGAGCACTTCAAGACCCACAAGAAGGACAACCACTCGCGCCGTGGCCTTCTGAAGCTCGTCGCCCAGCGCCGCAAGTTGCTGGACTACACCAAGAACAAGGACGAAGAGCGCTACCGCAAGCTGATCGAGAGCCTCGGCATCCGCCGCTGAGCCGCAGCCCGCGCAGAGTTCAGGAAAACGCCCGCACGACGCGGGCGTTTTTCGTTTCCGGGGGGCGTCACTTCTTCTGCATCTTCTCGACCATCTTCAGCACGGCGCGGCGCGGCAGCAGCGGGATCAGCCAGTTCGCCGCGAAGTCGATCCTGCCCTCGTTGAACGCCACCAGCGCGCCGCGGCGCATGGCGTCGTAGCCCTCCTTGGCGACCGAGCGCGCCGTCGCGCCGCCGCCCGACACCAGCCCGGTGCCTTCCAGGTTCGCCGCCTTGGCGAAGCCCGTCTCGACATAGCCGGGGGCCAGGACGGTGCAGGTCACGCCCTTGTCGCGCAGTTCCTGGTCGATCGCCTGGCTGAACGAGGCGACGAAGGCCTTGGTGGCGAAATAGACCGCCTGGTAGGGCCCCGGCATGAAGCCCGCGCTGGAGCCGACGTTCAGGATCCGCCCGCCGCCCCGTGCCACCATGTCCCTCGCGAAGGCGTGGGTCAGCGTCACCAGCGCCTTCACGTTCAGGTCGATCATCGCCAGTTCGTCGGCCAGCGCCCGCTCGGTGTGCAGGCCGTGGCCGCCGAACCCCGCGTTGTTCACCAGGATGTCGACCGCCAGCCCCGCGGCCTTCACCTTGTCGTAGAGTTCCTGCGCCCCGCCCTCGGCCCCGAGGTCCAGCGGGAACACATGGACCTTCACCTGGTGCGCCGGTTCCAGCTCGGCCTTCAGCGCCTCCAGCGCCCCGGCGCTCCGCGCGGTGATGATCAGGTCGCCGCCCTTTTCCGCGTGCAGGCGGGCGATTTCCTTGCCGATGCCGGACGATGCACCGGTGACGAGAGCCGTGTTGGACATGGGAGACTCCGTGGGGTTGTGGATGCCATGGCGTGAAGGTGGGGCGCTGCGGCCCGTTGCTCAAGCCCGGAGCCCCCGAAGCGCGCCATCCTGCACATGGGTTCCGCCGTGGCCGACCTTCCCGCGCTCGCCCTCTCCGACCGTCAGCCCTGGGCCCGGTCGATCCTGCGGCGGCAAGGTGATCGAGAACCGCAGCCTCGGCGCGAGCCGGGCGGGCGGAGTACCGCCATGGCCTCCGGCGGCTGGAGCGTCACGGCGCGCGCTGCCCGCCCGCCCCGCGCGAAACCGCCCGAAAGGCCCAGGGGCCGCCGAAAGACGTGACGATCAAGAACCTTTCCATCAGGGCGAAAGTCGTATAGGGCCGCACAATCTGAAAATCCGGCGCCCGGACTCCAGCGCCCGACAAAGAAGATACCGGAGTCAGGGGGAATGCGCCCCCTACGCAATGGCCTGCGGGCCTGTTTGAGGAACACCGATGTTCAACGTCACCAAGAAAGAGATGCAGTGGGGGCAGGAAACCCTCACCTTGGAAACCGGCAAGATCGCGCGGCAGGCCGACGGTTCGGTCATCGCGACGCTCGGCGAGACGAGCGTGATGGCCAACGTCACCTTCGCCAAGACGCAGAAGCCGGGCCAGGACTTCTTCCCCCTGACCGTCCACTACAACGAGAAATACTATGCCGCGGGCAAGGTGCCCGGCGGCTTCTTCAAGCGCGAGGCGCGGCCGACCGAGAAGGAAACGCTGACCTCCCGCCTGATCGACCGTCCGATCCGCCCGCTGTTCGTCCCCGGCTTCAAGAACGAAGTGCTGGTGATCTGCACCGTGCTGTCCCATGACCTCGTCAACGATCCCGACATCGTGGCGATGATCGCGGCCTCCGCCGCCCTGACGATCTCGGGCGCGCCGTTCATGGGCCCGATCGCAGGCTGCCGCGTGGGCTTTGCCAACGGCGAATACGTCCTGAATCCCGAAATCGACGACATGCACAACCTGCGGCTCAACCCCGAGCAGCGGCTGGACCTCGTCGTCGCGGGCACCAAAGACGCCGTGATGATGGTGGAATCGGAAGCCTACGAGCTGACCGAGGCCGAGATGCTGGGCGCCGTGAACTTCGCCCACCAGCAGATCCAGCCGGTGATCGACCTGATCATCGACCTGGCCGAAGCCGCCGCGAAAGAGCCGTTCGACTTCCAGCCGGTCGACTACTCCGATCTCTACGCCGCCGTGAAGGCCGCGGGCGAGACCGAGATGCGCGCCGCCTTCGCGATCACCGACAAGCAGGAGCGGACCACCGCGATCGCGAACGCCGTCGAGTCGATCAAGGGCAAGCTCTCGGAAGAGCAGCTGGCCGACGAGAACCTCGGCTCTGCCATCAAGAAGCTCGAGTCGGGCATCCTGCGCGGCGACGTGGTGAAGACGGGCAAGCGGATCGACGGGCGCGACACCAAGACCGTGCGCCCCATCGTCTGCGAGACCGGCCTGCTGCCCCGCACCCACGGTTCGGCCCTGTTCACCCGGGGCGAGACTCAGGGTCTGGTGATCACCACCCTCGGCACCGGCGACGACGAACAGATGATCGACGCGCTGCATGGCACCTACAAGTCGAACTTCCTGCTGCACTACAACTTCCCGCCCTACTCGGTCGGTGAAGTCGGCCGCTTCGGCCCTCCGGGCCGCCGCGAGATCGGCCACGGCAAGCTGGCCTGGCGCGCCCTTCAGGCCGTCCTGCCCGCCGCCACCGATTTCCCCTACACCATCCGCGTGGTGTCGGAGATCACCGAGTCCAACGGCTCCTCCTCCATGGCTTCGGTCTGCGGCGGGTCGCTGTCGATGATGGACGCGGGCGTGCCGCTGAAGGCGCCGGTCGCCGGTGTGGCCATGGGCCTGATCCTGGAAGACGACGGCAGCTATGCCATCCTGACCGACATTCTCGGGGATGAAGACCACCTCGGCGACATGGACTTCAAGGTCGCAGGTACCGAGAACGGCATCACCTCGCTGCAGATGGACATCAAGGTCGCGGGCATCACCCCCGAGATCATGGAGAAGGCCCTGGCCCAGGCCAAGGACGGCCGCCTCCACATCCTCGGCGAGATGAACAAGGCGCTGTCCGGCGCGCAGGAGTTCAGCGTCCACGCGCCGCGCATCGAGACGATGCAGGTGCCGGTCGACAAGATCCGCGAAGTCATCGGCTCGGGCGGCAAGGTCATCCGCGAGATCGTGGAGGTCTCGGGCGCCAAGGTCGACATCAACGACGACGGCATCATCAAGATCGCGTCCGCCAACGGCGACTCGATCAAGAAGGCCTACGACATGATCTACTCGATCGTGGCCGAGCCGGAAGAAGGCAAGATCTACAAGGGCACGGTCGTCAAGCTGGTCGACTTCGGCGCCTTCGTGAACTTCTTCGGCAAGCGCGACGGCCTGGTGCACGTCTCGCAGATCGAGAACCGCCGCCTGAACCATCCTTCGGACGTCCTGAAGGAAGGCCAGGAAGTGTGGGTCAAGCTGCTGGGCTTCGACGACCGCGGCAAGGTGCGCCTGTCTATGAAGGTCGTGAACCAGGAGACCGGCGAGGAAGCCAAGGCCGAGGAAGGCGCGGAATAAGCGCCCTCCCGTCCGGAACATCGCGGGGCCCCGGCGGAAACGCCGGGGCCTTCGCATTTTCAGTCAGGCGGCAGGTTCTGGCCCGGAAGCCCGTCGAGCCGCGGCAGGGCAGCAAGATCGTCCTCCCATTCCGCGCGGCTTGCGAAGCAGATGTGTGCCTCCGGTCGCAGATGGATCGGGCCATCGAGCGATCCGGCCGGAACCACGAGCGCTGCGGGATCCGGCTGGACGTAAGGCAGCGCCGAACCGCAGCGCGCGCAGAAGCACTTGACGTGCCGCGAGCCGGGAAGGCCGAACGTCGTGACGTGATCCTCGCCCGACTGCCATTCGAGCGTCGCGGTGGACGAGAACAGGTTGGCCGAATGGACCGAGCCGCTGTCCTTGCGACACCGCCCGCAGTGGCAGAGGAAGAAATGCTCGAACGCCCCGCTGACGCGGAACGATACGGCGCCGCAGAGGCACCGTCCGAGTGCCGGATCGTTCATCCATCATCCCTTCGCAGTCGTCCAGCCGTTCGAACCGGCCCACTCTTTCCAGGCGCAACACCCGGCGCCTCAGATCGCCGCCGCCGTCTCCGCCCCGGTCAGTTGGGCCATGTGCCAAGCCAGCACCAGGTTGCTCGACAGCACCGGCATGCCGAGTTCCTCCTTCAACCCGGGGATCACGTCCAGCGTGCGCAGGTTGGTGCAGGACATGAAGATGCCGTCGACCTCCCCCTGCCCCGCCAGATCCTGCGCCGCGTTGCGGACGGCGTCGGGCGAGATCCGCGCCACGGCCGCCTCCCGCGCCTCGTCGAAGGAGCCGAAGACCGGCGTGGCGATGCCCTGGTCCGACAGCACCGTGCGCAGCCTGCGGCTCACTGGCTCGATGTAGGGTGACAGGAAGGCGAGCCGGGTGATCCCCTTCGCCCGGCAGGCAGCGACGAGACCCGAGACGGGTTCGGTCACGGCCTCGGTCCGGCAGCCCGCCGAGACCAGTTCGGCGATCCGCGCCGCGCCGATGACCGAGGTGCCGGAGGTGCAGCCGTAGCCGACGGCGTGGAACTGCACCGACTCGGGCATCAGCCCGGCGGCGGCGGGCAGGTCGTCCTCCATCATCGCCAGCGTGTCGCGGGTGACTTCCGGCGCGCTCTCGACCCGGCTGACGTAGAGCGCGGTCTTCGGCGAGGGGAACAGGCGGCGGAAGTCGGGCTCGATCGTCTCGTCGGACTTCAGCACGATCAGGCCCAGCGTCCTGTCCCCGTGGGGACCGATCAGGTCGTAGGGATAAGCCATTGTCTTTCCTCAGATCCTCGGCAGGGTTTCGGGGGCGGGCGACGTCAGCCACTCGGCACCGCCCCCGGTGATGACGATGTTCTCCTCGTGCACCAGCAGGCTGCCCGGCCCGGTGGCGATCCAGGGCTCCAGCGTCAGCACCATGCCGGGCTCCAGCGGCGTCGGGTCGGCGGCGATCAGCGACAACCCCTCGGTCAGCTGCATCCCGAGCCCGTGGCCCAGCCGCCCCTGCCCGCCGGTGTGCAGGAAGCCCTCCATCACCGCGTAGAGGTCGCGGGCCGTGGCGCCCGGGCGGGCGGCGCCGAAGGCGGCACGGGTCGCCTCGATCAGGGTCCTGTAGGCGTCGTCGATCTCCCGCGTCACGGGGCCAAGGGCGAAATTCCGGTCGAAGTCGCAGAAATAACCGCCCTTCACCAGCCCGGTGTCGAGCATCAGCACATCGCCCGCGGCGAGCGGCGCGTCGGTGGCGGGCGAGATCACGTCGCCCTGCCCCCGCGGTCCCGCGCCGCCGGCGAGGTAGGGCACCCAGTCCGCCCCCTCGGCCAGCGCGAGACACTGGAAGTCGCGGAACACCTGCGACAGCGGCACGCCGGGGCGGGCGATCTCGGGCACCCGGGCGAAGGCACGCCCGGCGATGGCGCAGGCGGAGCGGATCAGCGCGATCTCGGCCGGGGACTTCACCGCGCGCAGCCGCGCCATCAGCCCGCCGTCGCCGCCCAGCCGCGCCGGGGCGACGGCGGCGGTCAGCGCCCGGAAGGACTCGAGCGGGATCCTGACGTGGGTCTCCGGCCCGGACGGCAGACCGATGCGCGCCCCGCCCTTCTCGCGCAGGGTCTCGGCGAGAAGCGGGATGCCGTCGTTCGCCGGATCGGGCGAGACCCAGGTGCGGATGTCGGTCAGCCAGCCGCGCGCCATCAGCGGCGCCCCGATCGAGGGGATCACCGCCACCGGATCGCCCGCCGCCGGAACGACCACGAACCACGGACGGGTCGGGCTTTCCCAGAACCGCGTCAGGAAGCCGGTGAAATAGCGCACCTCGGGCTCGGTCGTCAGCAGCAGCGCGGTCAGCCCGGCCCCGGCCATCGCCCCCTGCGCGCGGGCCAGCCGGGCGCGGTACTCGGCCACGGGAAAGACGCTCATGCGCCCTCGCTCAGGATGCAGAGCGCGCGGGACCGCGGGCCCAGTCCCAGCAGCTCGCGCACCCGCGCCCGGTCCGAGTCCGCGTCCGCGTGCTCCGCCAGCGCCATCAGCGCCGCCAGCCCCGCGCCGCCCGAGGCCGAGGTCTCGAACCCCGCCGCCGCGAGCACCGGCAGCGCGGCCGCGGCCTCCTCCTCGGTGATCGTCAGGAAACTGTCGGCGTCGCGGGCCAGTCCTGCCAGGGCGATCAGCGAGGGTTCCTTGCAGTCGAGCCGTCCCATGGCCGATTCGCCGCCCTCGGAGACGACCGGGCGCCCGGCCCGGACGCTTTCGATCAGGGCCGGCGCCAGCGCGGGTTCCACCACGGCGATGTGCGGCGCCTCCCCCCAGGCCCGGCGGAGCAGCGCCGCCACCGCCGCCGCCATGCCGCCGACCCCCGCCTGGAGGAAGACGTGGCTCGGCGGCTCCTCCGCCGCCTCCGCGATCTCCTGCGCCATCACCAGGTAGCCCTCCATCAGCCGGTGCGGCAGCTCGACGTATCCGGGCCAGGAGCTGTCCGACAGCAGGGTCCAGCCGTTCTGCGCCGCCGACCGCTCGGCCGCCGCCATGCTGGCGGCATAATCCGCCCCGGCGCGCACCACCTCCGCCCCCTCGGCGGCCAGCCGGGCGGCGAAGCTCTCGGGCACGCTGGCGGCGATGAACACCACGGCCCGCGCCCCGAAGACGCGCGCCCCCGCGGCCACCGACAGGCCATGGTTGCCTGCGCTCGCCGTGGCGAAGGTCTCTCCCTCCAGCCGACCGCCCGCCGCGGCGGCGAGATGGGCGATGACATAGGCGGCGCCAAGCGCCTTGAAACTGCCCAGACCCATGCGGCCGCGTTCGTCCTTCACCGCAAGCCCGGCCAGGCCGAACCGCCCGGCCAGGGCGGGAGCCTGCGTCAGCGGCGTTGCCGCGGCAGCGGGACAGCGCGCCAGAAGGGCCAGCGGCGGGCCTGCATCCGCGGCAGGAAAGGGCAGATCCGACGGCAACCTGTCCGCGGGCAGACCGTGACCGCGCCAGGGGTTTGCGAATGCGTCCATGTCTCCTGCCCCGTCCTGATCCCTCTCCCCCGAGGCTAGAAGCATTGCGTCCGGAAGGGAAACGCGGAGTCGCCGGTGCCGGTATCGAAAAGACCGGGCCGACACGAAAAGGCCCGGGGCGCCTCGCAGGCGCACCGGGCCGGATCCTTGCCTCCGGCAGCCTGTCGCCGCCGGAGCCTTCCGTCACTTGCTGACGTCGACCAGCGCCTGGGACGCCATCAGGTTCGGGTTGGTCTCGCACTTGGCGATCAGCGCGTCGACGCTGGCCTCCATCTCTTCCTGCGACTCGGGCTCCATGCCCGCGTTGGTGTCGGCGGCGTCGTTCGCGTCCGAGGCGTCGGCGGTGGCGTTGCTGCCGCCGACCTCGCCTTCGTCGACCCGAAGCGAGGTGAGACCGGCAAGCTGCTGCTCGCGGGTCATGGTCAGGTAGTCGCCGCAGAGGGTGGTGGACGGCATCGGCTCGTCCTGCGCGACGGCGGGCAGCGCGGTGGCGAGGGCGAGGGCGGCGGTGAGGATGGCGGTCTTCATGGGGATGCTCCCTTGGGATGACGTTATGTTCCCGAACGTGGTCCCCGACAGAGGTGTTCCGGCCGGACCGGCATCGGCGGCAAAGGCGCCTTGCCGACCGTCTCCGGAGGCAGGTTCCCGCCGAGAAGCGGCTCCCCAAGGCGCGCGGGGTCGGCGGGTGGGCGAAGCCGAAGGCGAGTCCAGCCGCCGGCCCCGCGCGAAGCCGACCGCTCACCCCTGCCCGCCCCCCTCCCCGGACCAGCGCGCCGGCCTGCGGTCGAGGAAGGCGGCGATGCCGTGGGCCGCCTCCTCCCCCTCCCAGGTGTCGGCGAGGCGGGCGATCGTGGACTCGATCACCGCGTCGTCGATCCGCGGCCCGAGGCTGCGGGCCAGCGCCTTGGCGGCCGCGACCGCGCCCGGTGCGACCGAGAGGTAGGGATCGACCTCGGCTGCCACCGCGGCCTCGCGCTCCGCGGCCTCGAACAGCCCGGCGACGATGCCGAGGTCCCGCGCCTCCTCCGCGCCGAACAGGCGGGACGACATGAACACCCGCCGCGCCTTCCCCTCGCCCATGCGGGCGACGACATAGGGGCCGATGGTGGCCGGGATCAGCCCCAGCCGCGTCTCGGTCAGCCCGAAGCGGCAGTCCCGCGCCGCAAGCGCCACGTCGCTGACGCAGGCCAGACCGACGCCGCCGCCGAAGGCCCCGCCGTGCAGCACCGAGATCAGCGGCACCGGCAGCTCGTTCAGCGCCCTCAGCATCAGGGCCAGCTTCCGCGCCTCGGCGATCCGCGTCGCCCGGTCGGCGGCGGTCTGCGCCTGCATCCAGGCCAGGTCTCCACCCGCGCAGAACACCTTTCCCGCACCCTCCAGCACGATCACCCGGGTTTCTGGCGCGGTGGCGAGGTGGCCCGCCAGGTGGGTCAGTTCCTCGATCATCCGCCCCGACATGGCGTTGCGCTTCCCGGGCAGGTTCAGGGTCACGCGGGCGACGCCGCGGGCGTCGCGGTCGACCAGGAGGGTGTCGTAGGTCATGGCGTTCCGGCGCTCCTCAGGCTGCGGGCGAAGGCGGCGGCGACGGCAAGTTTCTCGCGGTCGATGCCGGTGGCATAGCCGAGAGCCTCCAGCATCTCCACCACCCGCTCGGTCGCGACGTTGCCCGCCGCGCCCGGCGCATGGGGGCAGCCGCCCAGCCCCCCCGCCGCCGCGTCGAAGATCCTGACGCCAAGGCCGAGCGCCGCCTCGATGTTGTCGAGCGCGCGGCCGCCGGTGTCGTGGAAATGCCCCGCCAGCCGGTCGGCCGGGACGTGGTCCAGCACCGCCTCGAGCATCGCCCGCGCGGTGCCCGGCGTCGCCCGGCCGATGGTGTCGCCAAGCGAGATCTCGTGACAGCCCATGTCCCAGAGCGCCCTTGCGACGCGGGCGGTGTCCTCCGGGGCGACGGGGCCGTCGTAGGGGCAGTCGGTGACGCAGGAGACATAGCCGCGCACCGGGATGCCATGGAGGAACGCCGCCTCCAGCACCGGCGGGAAGCGGCGCAGGCTCTCGGCCACGGTGCAGTTGATGTTCGCCTTCGAGAAGCCCTCGGAGGCCGAGGCGAAGACGGCGACCTCGTTCGCCTTCGCCGCAAGCGCCGCCTCGAACCCCGTCATGTTCGGGGTGAGCGCGCCGTAGGTCACGCCGGGCCGGCGGCGGATGCCGTCCATCACTTCGGCGGCGTCCGCCATCTGCGGCACCCATTTCGGACTGACGAAGCTCGTCACCTCGATATGGCTCAGACCCGTGTCCGACAGCAGGTTCACAAGGCGGATCTTGTCGGCGGTGGCGACCTGCGCCTTCTCGTTCTGCAACCCGTCGCGGGGGGCCATCTCGTAGAGGCGGACATGTTCAGGCATCGTCGGGCTCCAGCACGATCAGGCGCGCGCCCTCGGCGACCTGCTGGCCCTCCTCGGCCAGCACCTCGGCCACGGTGCCGTCGCGCGGCGCGGTCAGGGTGTGTTCCATCTTCATCGCCTCCAGCACCAGCAGCGGATCGCCCCGCGCCACCGCGGCGCCGGGCGCGGCGGTGACGCGGCGCACGAGCCCCGGCATCGGCGCGGCGACGTGATCGCCCCCCTGCCCCGCCTCCCCGGCCGCCGCCAGCGGATCGGGGCTGGCGAAGGCGTGACTCTGGCCCCGGTCAAAGACGTGCACCCTGTCCGTGAGGCGGACGGCGGAGAGGGTCTGGGAGAGGGACTCCTCTCCCAGCCTGTAGCGCCCCGCGCCGAGCTGTTGGACGGCGAGGGTGCGGGCGCCTTCGGCGTCGGCGATCCGGAACCGGCCGGGGGCCTCGACGGCCAGGGTCAGCGTCGCTTCCCGGTCCCCGATGTGCAGCGTCACGGGGCGATCCATGGGCGCCCAGTGGGCATACCCCGCCAGCGCCTGCCAGGGGTCGGCGGGATCGGCGGGGTCCAGCAGGCCCTCGGCCAGCAGCGCGGCCAGCGCCAGCGCGTTGCGCGAAGGCGGGGCGGCGGCGGTGAGGGCGTCGGCCTTGCGGGCGATCAACCCGGTGTCGAGGCGCCCCGCGGCGAAGTCCGCGTCGCGGCAGAGGGCGGCGAGGAAGGCGCGGTTGGTGGTGCAGCCCGCCACCTCGGTCTCGTCCAGCGTCCGGGCGAGGCGGGCGAGGGCCGCCGCGCGGTCCGGGGCGTGGACGATGACCTTGGCGATCATCGGGTCGTACCAGGGAGTGATCGCATCCCCCGCCTCGACGCCGCTGTCGATCCGCACGGGGGCGCGGGCGAAGGCGGCATGGGGCGGGAGGCGGAGGTGGTCGAGCGGGCCGGTCGCGGGCAGGAAGCCCTTCGCCGCATCCTCGGCGTAAAGCCGCGCCTCGACCGCGTGGCCGGTGATCGTCAGGTCGCCCTGCGCGAAGGGCAGCGGTTCCCCGGCGGCGACGCGCAGTTGCAGCTCGACGAAGTCGAGCCCGGTGATCGCCTCGGACACCGGGTGTTCGACCTGGAGGCGGGTGTTCATCTCCATGAACCAGAACCCGTCCTCGGTCAGCCCGCCCGCGCCGTCGGCGATGAACTCGACCGTGCCCGCCCCGACATAGCCGACGGCCCTCGCCGCCTCCACCGCCGCGCGGCCCATGGCGGCGCGCACCGCCTCGGGCCTGTCCGGGGCCGGCGCCTCCTCGATCACCTTCTGGTGGCGGCGCTGGAGCGAGCAGTCGCGTTCGAACAGGTGGACGGTGTTGCCATGGGCATCGGCGAAGACCTGGATCTCGATGTGCCGGGGGCTGGTGACGTATTTCTCGACCAGCACGCCCGCGTCGCCGAAGCTGGCCCGCGCCTCTCCCTGCGCGCCTTCCAGCAGGCGGGCGAAGTCCTGCGGCCGTTCCACCAGCCGCATCCCCTTGCCCCCGCCCCCGGCGCGGGCCTTGATCAGGACGGGATAGCCGATCCTTTCGGCCTCTTGCGCCAGCAGGCCCGGATCCTGGTCCGCGCCGTGATAGCCCGGCACCACCGGCACGCCTGCCTTCTCCATCAGCGCCTTCGCCGCGTCCTTCAGCCCCATGGCGCGGATCGCCTGCGCGGGCGGGCCGATGAAGACGAGGCCCGCCGCCTCCACCGCGTCCACGAACTCCGGGTTCTCCGACAGGAAGCCGTAGCCCGGATGGATCGCCTCGGCCCCCGTGGCGCGGGCGGCCTCGAGGATCGCCTGCTGGTCCAGGTAGCTTTCGGCAGCGGGAGCGGGGCCGATCCGCACCGCCACGTCGGCGTGCCGGACATGCAGCGCTCCTGCGTCGGCGTCGGAGTGGACGGCGACGGTGGCGATGCCGAGGCGGCGGGCAGTGGCCATGACCCGCGCCGCGATCTCGCCCCGGTTGGCGATGAGGATCTTCGTGAACATCAGCGGCGCTCCCCGGTCCGCACGGCAGGAGTGACGGAGGGGGCCGGATGCCTCCGGCGCGCGTATCTTGAAAAGGAGGAAGCAGGGCGCGTGGAGGGGTGGCGATCAAGGTCAGGGTATGCCCCCGGTGCGCATCGACCCTCGCGGCGGGGCTGGCGGAAAGGGTGGGACGCCTCCGGCGGGAGTATTTGGGCAAAGAAGAAGCAGGGCGGGTGCGCGAGGATCCTGCACGGGGGCTGCCTGCGACCGCCAGGGTGGCCGGGTGCCCAGTTGGGGTGCTGTCCGGCGCGGGCCGGCGTGACGCGCGGGCTCATTGCGCGGCCTCCGCCAGGGCCGTCTCGATCGTCCGGCGCGCGGCGGCGCCGAAGGCGACGAGGCAGGCGGTTTCGGGCAGGGCTGCGTCATGGGCGGTCAGCACGCCGACCGCGATCCGCGCCGCCTCGTCCGCCGGGTAGCCGTAGACGCCGGTCGAGATCGCGGGGAAGGCGATGGTCCTGCACTCCGCCTCCGCCGCAAGGGCGAGCGCGTTGCGGTAACAGGCGGCGAGCAGGTCCGCCTCGCCTTCCGCACCGCCCCGCCAGACCGGGCCGACGGCGTGGATCACGAAACGCGCGGGCAGGTCGAAGCCGGGGGTGAGCTTTGCCTCTCCGGTCTCGCACCCGCCGAGCGCGCGGCAGGCATCGAGCAGACGCGGCCCCGCCGCGCGGTGGATCGCCCCGTCGACCCCGCCGCCGCCGAGCAGGGACCGGTTGGCGGCGTTGACGACGGCATCGACTTCCAGCCGCGTGATGTCGCCTTCGATGACCTCGATCCGCATCGCCCGCCCCTCACATCCTGAACACGCCGAAGCGCGTGTCGGGCACCGGGGCGTTCAGCGCGGCGGCGAGCGACAGGGCCAGCACCTCGCGGCTCCTGCGCGGATCGACGATGCCGTCGTCCCAGAGCCGGGCGGAGGCGTAGAGGGGGTGGGACTGTTCGGCGAACATGTCGAGGGTCGGCTGCCTGAAGGCGGTCTCCTCCTCCTCGGTCCAGACACCGCCCTTCCGCTCGATCCCCTCGCGGCGCACGGTGGCGAGCACGCCCGCCGCCTGTTCGCCGCCCATGACCGAGATGCGGGCGTTCGGCCAGGTCCACAGGAACCGGGGCGAATAGGCGCGGCCGCACATGCCGTAATTGCCCGCGCCGAAGCTGCCGCCGACGATCATGGTGATCTTCGGCACCGCCGTCGTCGCCACCGCCGTCACCATCTTCGCCCCGTCCTTGGCAATGCCCCCCGTCTCGGCCTTCCGGCCGACCATGAAGCCGGTGATGTTCTGCAGGAACACCAGCGGGATCCTGCGCTGCGAACAGAGCTCGACGAAATGCGCGCCCTTCTGGGCGGATTCGCTCAGCAGCACGCCGTTGTTGCCCAGCAGGCCGACGGGCATCCCGTAGATCTGCGCGAAGCCGGTGACGAGGGTGGCGCCGTAGCGCGGCTTGAACTCGTCGAAGCACGAGCCGTCGACGAGGCGGGCGATCACCTCGCGCACGTCGTAGGGGGTCTTCAGGTCGGCGGGTACGACGCCCGTGATCTCGGCCGGGTCGTAGAGCGGCGGCTCGATGGTATCGGGGCCGGGCTTCGGCCCGGCGCCCGCCCCGAGCGAACCCACCGCCCGCCGCGCCAGCGCCAGCGCATGGGCGTCGTTCTCGGCCAGGTAGTCGGCGACGCCCGAGAGCCGGGTGTGCACGTCGCCGCCGCCCAGATCCTCGGCGCTCACCACCTCGCCCGTCGCGGCCTTCACCAGGGGCGGGCCGGCGAGGAAGATCGTCCCCTGCTCCTTCACGATGATCGCCACGTCGGACATGGCCGGCACATAGGCGCCGCCGGCGGTGCAGGAGCCCATGACGACGGCGATCTGCGCGATGCACTGGGCCGACATCCGGGCCTGGTTGTAGAAGATCCGCCCGAAGTGGTCGCGGTCCGGGAAGACCTCGTCCTGGTTCGGCAGGTTGGCGCCGCCCGAATCCACGAGGTAGATGCAGGGCAGGCGGTTCGCCTCGGCGATCTCCTGGGCGCGCAGGTGCTTCTTCACCGACATCGGATAGTAGGTGCCGCCCTTCACCGTGGCGTCGTTGCACACCACCATGACCGCGCGGCCCATCACGCGGCCCACACCGGCGATCATGCCCGCCCCGGGGGCCGCGCCGTCGTACATGCCGTGGGCGGCGAAGAGGCCGATCTCGAGGAAGGGCGCGCCGGGGTCGAGCAGGCGCGCCACCCTCTCGCGCGGCAGGAGCTTGCCGCGGGCGGTGTGGCGTTGCCGCGCGGCCTCGCCCCCGCCGGCCATGGCGGCCCCGGCGGCGTCGCGCACCTTCTCCATCGCTTCCGCGTGGGCGGCGGCGTTGGACCTGAAGGCGTCGGAGTTCGGTGAGATCTGCGAGCGCAGCACCGCCATGGGCCCCTCCCTGCTGCGGTCTTCCGCCGCTGCGTCCGAGCCTGCGGCGAAGCGGCGCGGAAGGCAAGCCTCAGGCGCGGCGGAACACCTTCGCCCAGTAGGCGGAGATCGCGGGATAGTCCCAGATCGTCTTGTAGGACTTGTAGGTGACGAGGTCGCCCTCGCGGAAATTCACCAGGTGCTCGGGCTTCAGGGCGTCCCCGTGATAGGAGATGACGGCCTGCCGCGCCCGCCGCGCCCTGACCTGCGGCAGGCGGTTCCTGAGCTTGGCGAGCCACAGGAAGTGGGACATGTAGCCCTGGGTGAACTTCACCGCCACGTCGTCCGGGAACACGCGCGAGACGTCGCGGGCGGCGTGGGAGATGATGCGCTCGTTCCCCTCGTCATAGAGGCGGCGGGTGACGGGATCGAGCTGCCCCGGATCCGCGCGATATTTCGGGAAGTCGCGGCGGAAACCCTCGGCGATGTGCCACCAGTCCTCGGGATAGAGCGCCATGACGGCGGTGTTGCCGAGGTAGTAGCGGTGGGGCGCCAGCAGCCGCACGAGGCCGCGGAAGCGCCAGTGGGGGATGGCGTGGCGCACCAGCAGGTAGAGGCCGCGCTGCCGTTCGAGGCAGCGGACCAGCGGCGCGATGTCGCCCATGACCGAGCTGTCGAGATCGAGGTAGATCGCGGGAACGCCGGGCTCCAGCTGCCCCTTCTCGAACATCGACATCTTCAAGAGCGAGCCGCCCCGCCCGGTCATCGATTCGACCGGCACGCCGAAATCGGGGAAGGGGCGCGTCTCGACGTCAGGGTGCAGCCCCTCGGGGTGTTCGGTGAAGCAGATCAGCTTCAGCGGCAGCGAGGCGGTGGCCAGCAGCGCCTCGACCATGGCGTTGACGTATTCGGGGCCGTACTTGCGGCCCCATTTCACGAAGACGATCTGCACCGCGGCATCTGTCGGCATGGCGTTTCTTCCCGCTTCCGGCGCTGGCCCCGCGCCAACAGGCCACGACATGCCCGAAACCGGGGGGGCGGAACAAGGGCGGGCTGCGGTTTTCCGCCACGGGCGGGCGGGACGGGGCCCAGATGCACCGTGACGCGCGCGGAGTCCGGATGCCGGGGCTGCGCCCTGTTCACCGGCCGGATCGAGGCGAAGTGGTGAGCCCGACGGGGTTCGAACCCGTGACCTACTGATTAAAAGTCAGTTGCTCTACCAACTGAGCTACAGGCCCACTGGGCGCTCACCTAACGGCCCTGATTTTCGAGGTCAAGCCGAAATCCTGACCTTCTTCGGCTCTCCCTTTCAAATGGCCGCGCGGGGGGATATATCGCCCGCCATGCAAGACGGCAGCCCCCATACCCCGCTCCGGTTCATGAAGTTCCATGGCCTCGGCAACGACTTCGTGGTGATCGACCGCCGCGCGGGCGGGCGTGCCGTGACGCCTGCATTGGCGCGGGCGCTCGGCGACCGGCACCGGGGCGTCGGATTCGACCAGCTGGCGGTGATCGAGGCGGGCCGCGACGCCGACCTTGCGCTCACCTTCTGGAACGCCGACGGCTCGACCGCCGGGGCCTGCGGCAACGCCACCCGCTGCATCGCCGCGCACGAGATGGCCGAGACCGGGGCGCGGGCGCTGACGCTGAGGACCGAACGCGGGCTGCTCGCGGCCGAGGATCGCGGTGACGGGCTGACGGCCGTGAACATGGGTGCGCCGCTGCTGGACTGGCAAAGGATCCCGCTGGCGCGGCAGATGGACACGCTGCACCTGCCGCTCAACGGCGATCCGGTGGCGACGGGCATGGGCAACCCGCACTGCACCTTCTTCGTTGAGGATGCCGAGGCGGTGGACCTTTCCACCCTCGGCCCGGCGACCGAGCGCGATCCGCTGTTTCCGGAACGCACCAACGTGCAGGTCGCCCATGTCGTCGGCCCCGATCACCTGCGGATGCGGGTGTGGGAACGGGGCGTGGGCCTGACGCTCGCCTCCGGCTCCTCCTCCTGCGCGGTGGCGGTGGCGGCGGCGCGGCGGGGGCTGACGGGGCGGCGCGTCCGGATCGACCTCGACGGCGGGCGCATCGACATCGACTGGCGCGACGACGGCGTGTGGATGACGGGGCCCACCGCCCATGTCTTCACGGCCGAGCTGACCCCCGCCTTCCTGGAGGCCATCGCATGAACGCGCCGTTCCTGAAGAAGGCTCCGGTGGTCTCGACCCATGGCTGCCGCCTGAACGCCTACGAATCCGAGGCGATGCGCGATCTCGCCACCCGCGCCGGCGTCGAGAACGCGGTGATCGTCAACACCTGCGCCGTGACGGCCGAGGCGGTCAGGAAGGCGCGCAAGGACATCCGCCGCCTGCGCCGCGAGAACCCCGGCGCGACGCTGATCGTCACCGGCTGCGCCGCCCAGACCGAGCCCCAGACCTTCGCCGCCATGCCCGAGGTCGACCGCGTGATCGGCAACGCCGAAAAGATGCAGCCCGCCACCTGGGAGGATTTCGGGACCGAGCGGGTGCAGGTCGACGACATCATGTCGGTGACGGAAACCGCGGGCCACCTGATCGACGGCTTCGGCACCCGCTCGCGCGCCTATGTCCAGGTGCAGAACGGCTGCGACCACCGCTGCACCTTCTGCATCATCCCCTACGGACGGGGCAATTCCCGCTCGGTCCCCGCCGGGGTCGTGGTGGAGCAGATCGCGCGGCTGGTCGGCAAGGGCTTCGAGGAGGTGGTGCTGACCGGCGTCGACCTGACGAGCTGGGGCGCCGACCTGCCGGGGGCGCCCCGCCTCGGCAACCTCGTGCGGCGGATCCTGAAGCTGGTGCCGGACCTGCCGCGGCTCAGGATCTCGTCGATCGACAGCATCGAGGTGGACCCCGACCTGATGGAGGCCATCGCGACCGAGCCGCGGCTGATGCCGCACCTTCACCTGTCGCTCCAGCACGGCCACGACCTGATCCTTAAGCGGATGAAGCGGCGGCATCTGCGGGGCGACGCGATCCGCTTCTGCGAGGAGGCGCGCCGCCTGCGCCCCGACATGGTGTTCGGCGCCGACATCATCGCGGGCTTCCCGACCGAGACGGAAGAGCATTTCGAAGCGTCCCTCGACCTCGTGGCCGACTGCGGGCTGACCTGGCTTCACGTCTTCCCCTATTCGCCGCGGCAGGGCACCCCGGCGGCGCGGATGCCCGCGGTGGACGGCGCCACGATCAAGGGCCGCGCGGCGCGTCTGCGCGCGGCCGGAGACCGCGCGGCCGAGTCGCACCTGGCGGCGCAGGTCGGACAGGTTCACCGGGTGCTGATGGAAAGCCCGCGCATGGGCCGGACCGAGCAGTTCGCCGAGGTGGACTTCGCCGCCGACCAGCCCGAGGGACGGATCGTGACCGCCCGGATCACCGGCCGGGACGGGGCGCGGCTGGCGGCGGTTGCCCTCTGACGGGCCGCGGCAGGCGCCGCGCCGGGCCCGCGCCGCAAGAACGCTGAACCCCGTCGCCCCGTCTTGGCAGGCAGCGCGCCCGGCGCTAGCACTCGGGGACCAGAAGGAGCGCCGCCATGCACCCCAATCCCGCCTTCCGCCAGACGCCCGAGGACGAGAGCCTCGCCTTCGTGCGCGCCCGCGCCTTCGGCACGCTGGCCGTCAACGCGGCGGAGGGGCCGCTCCTGTCCCACGTCCCGATCCTGCCAAGCGACGACGGCAGTTCGGCCGATCTGCACCTCGTGCGCTCGAACCCGATCCTCGGGCTGCTCGATGCCCCCTGCCCCGCCGTGATCGCCGTGCACGGCCCCGACGGCTATGTCTCGCCCGACTGGTACGGCGTCGAGGACCAGGTGCCGACCTGGAACTACGTCGCCGTCCACCTGCGCGGCACGCTGGAGCGGCTGGCGGAGGGGGAAATGCGCGACATGCTGGACCGCCAGTCGGCGCATTTCGAGGCGATGCTGGTGCCGAAGCGGCCCTGGACCTCGGCCAAGATGAGCCCCGGCGTGATGGAGCGGATGATGCGCGCGATCGTGCCCTGCCGGCTGCGGATCGAGACGGTCGACAGCACCTGGAAGCTGAACCAGAACAAGCCCGAGCAGGTGCGCCGGGCCGCCGCCCGCGCCATGGGCGACCACGGCATCGGCCAGGAGACCTCGGCTCTGGCCGCGCTGATGGCGCGCCCCCCGGCCACGGCCTGACCCCCGGCAGGACAAGGGCGCCCTGCGGCGCGCCCGCGCCGCCGATGACCGCTTCCGCTCCCCGGCGACGCGCCGTAGGGTGCGCGCGAACATCATCCCGGAGACCCGACATGCAGCTCTTCCACTCCCCCGCCTCGCCCTTCGTGCGCAAGGTCATGGTCACGCTCCACGAAACCGGCCAGCTGGACGAGGTCGAGCTGGTGGCGGTGCAGACGACGCCGGTGAAGTCGGCGCCGGAGATCCTGGCCCACACCCCCCCCGGCAAGATCCCCGCCCTGACCCGCCCCGACGGCCCCGCGCTCTACGACAGCCGGGTGATCTGCCGGTACCTCGACGCGCGCAAGGGCGGCAAGCTCTATCCCGAGGTGCGGATCTGGGACACGCTGACGCTGGAGGCGACGGCGGACGCGATCATGGAGGCGGCGGTGCTGATGGTCTACGAGAAGCGCGTGCGCCCGGAGGACAGGCAGTTCGACGACTGGATCGAGGCGCAGTGGGGCAAGGCCTCGCGCGCGCTCTCGGCGCTGGAGACGCGGTGGATGAGCCACCTGTCGGGGCGGCTCGACATGGGGCAGATCGCGGTCGCCTGCGCGCTCGGCTACCTCGACCTGCGCCACGAGGTCCGCGGCTGGCGCAGCGGGAACCCGGGTCTCGCCGCCTGGTACGAACGTTTCGCCGAACGCCCGTCGATGCAGGCAACCCGCCCGCCGGTGGCCTGATACGGTTTCCGGGATGCGGCGCTCCTGTCCCGGAACCTCCGCCCGTGGCAGGCGTCGACGGGGGCTGTCTGCCCCCGCGGCGGCTGCGCCGCCTCCCCCGAGGATATTTGAGAAGCAAAGATGGGGGGCGTTAACCTTAACGCAACCTTTCTCCCTCAGGCTGCACATGCGGCACAGGCCGGGAAGCCTGTGACCGCAAGCGAAGATGGCGGTCCGCCCCCCCTCGGGCGGACCGTTCTTCGTTTCGGGGGCTCGCTGATCCGCGCGAGGGCCCGTTTCTCTTCACGCTACGTGACGGCCCTTGAGGCTGTCCTTCCCATCTTTGCTTCCCAAATATCCCCGCCGGAGGCAGCCGCCCGGCACGGGCGGCATCGGGCGCCACGGAAGATGCCGCGACAGACCGCGGGGCGATGCCCGACGGCCGCGGTTCATCCCGCCATCGCGAGCACCCGCGCGCCGTCCTGCGGGGCCGCCCGCAGGGCGGCCCCCCCGCCCGCCGCAGGCTCGGACGGGCGCAGCCCGTCCTCCCGCGGGCTCAGCCGGGGGCGCAGGAAGGAGATGGGGTGCGCCCGCAGGGTCAGGCGCATCGCCACGTAGTCCTCCACCACCTGTTCGCTCTCGGCCATTGGGGGAAGGTGGGCCGCCGGTTCGACGATGCCCTCGCCGTCGAGATCGCCCGCGAAGAGCGGCAGGGGGGTGGCGCCGCCGATGCCGCGGGCCTCCCAGATCGCCGCGCGGCGGCCGAGCCCGAGCCCGGCGAAGGCGTCGGCCTCGGCCAGCACCTTCAGCTGTTGCGGCGCGATCCCCGCCCGCCGCCAGACGTCCTGCACCGTGTGGTAGCCGTTGCCGCGGGCGGCGGCGATCCAGGTCGCCTCCTCCTCGCCCATGGACTTGATCTGCCGGAAGCCGAGGCGCAGGCACAGCTCTCCGCTCCGGTCCTTCTCCAGCACGTTGTCCCAGAAGCTGCGGTTGACGCAGACCGGCAGCACCGTGACGCCGTGTTCGCGCGCGTCCCGGACGATCTGGGCGGGCGCGTAGAAGCCCATGGGCTGGGCGTTCAGCAGCGCGCAGGCGAAGACCGCCGGATGATGGCATTTCAGCCAGGCCGAGGCGTAGACGAGCAGCGCGAAGCTGGCCGCGTGGCTTTCGGGGAAGCCGTAGCTGCCGAACCCCTCGATCTGCGAGAAGCAGCGTTCGGCGAAGTCGCGGTCATAGCCGTTGGCGGCCATGCCGCGCAGGAAGCGGTCGCGGAACTCGCTGACGCTGCCGTGCTTCTTGAACGTCGCCAGCGCGCGGCGCAGCCGGTCGGCCTCGTCCGGGGTGAAGCCCGCCCCGATGATCGCGATCTGCATCGCCTGTTCCTGGAACAGCGGCACGCCCAGCGTCTTGCCCAGCACCTGGCCGAGGGCGTCGGAGGGGAAGCGCACCTGCTCCTCGCCGTTCCGGCGGCGCAGATAGGGGTGGAGCATGTCGCCCTGGATCGGCCCCGGCCGGATGATCGCGACCTCGATCACGAGGTCGTAGAAGCAGCGCGGCCGCATCCGCGGCAGGAAGTTCATCTGCGCGCGGGACTCCACCTGGAAGACGCCGAGGGAATCCGCCCGGCAGAGCATGTCGTAGACCTCGGGATCCTCGGGCGGCAGGGTCGCCAGCGTGTAATCCAGCCGGTGATGCATCTGGAGCAGGTCGAACCCCTTGCGGATGCAGGTCAGCATCCCGAGCGCCAGAATGTCGACCTTGAGGATGCCCAGGCTGTCGATGTCGTCCTTGTCCCAACAGATCACGGTGCGGTCCTCCATCGCCGCGTTCTCGACCGGCACCAGTTCGTCCAGGCGGCCTTCGGTGATGACGAAGCCGCCGACGTGCTGGGACAGGTGGCGGGGGAAGCCGATGATCTCGTCCACCAGTTCCATCGTCTGCGCCAGGCGGCGGTCGGCGGGGTCGAGTCCGATCTCGCGCAGCCGCTGCGCCTCGATCCCCTTCGTCGAGAAGAAGCCCCAGAGCTGGGAGGACATGGCGCCGAGCGTGTCCTCGGAAAGCCCCATGGCGCGGCCGACCTCGCGGATCGCGCGCTTGCCGCGGTAGTGGATCACCGTGGCGGTGAGGCCTGCACGCTCGCGGCCGTAACGCTCGTAGATGTGCTGGATCACCTCCTCGCGGCGCTCGTGCTCGAAGTCCACGTCGATGTCGGGGGGCTCGTCGCGGGCCTCGGAGACGAAGCGCTCGAACACCATGGTGCCGATCTCGGGGGAAACGGAGGTGACGCCGAGGGCGTAGCAGACGACCGAGTTCGCCGCCGATCCCCGCCCCTGGCAGAGGATGTTGCGCGAGCGGGCGAAGGCGACGATGTCGTGGACGGTCAGGAAATAGGGTTCGTATCTCAGCTTGCCGATCAGGGCGAGTTCGTGGGCGAGCATGGCCGCCACCTTGTCCGGCACGCCGGCGGGATAGCGCCATTTCAGCCCCGCACGGGCGAGGCGGGACAGCCGTTCGCCCGCCGTCTCGCCGTCCGTCAGTTCGGACGGGTATTCATAGCGCAGCTCGTTCAGCGAGAAGGTGCAGCGGTCGAGGATCCTCAGCGTCTCGGCCATCGCTTCGGGGTGGTCGGCGAAGAGGCGGGCCATCTCGCGGGGGCCCCTCAGCCGCTGCTCGGCATTGGCGAGCGCGGCGCGGCCCAGGTCGTCGACCCGCTTGCCGAGGCGGATCGCGGTCAGCACGTCGGTCAGGCGGCGCCGGGCGCCGTGGTGCATCAGCGGCACGCCCGAGGCGACGGTGGGAATCCCGAGCTCGGCCGCGAAGGCGGCGAGGCGGGCGAAGCGGCGGCGGTCCTGGCCGTCGTAGCGGGGGCAGAGGATCAGCGACACGGCGCCGGGGAAGCGGTGCAGGAGGTTGCGCACCCCCGCGCTCCAGCCCTTCCGGGCCTCGCGGGGGGCGTGGACCAGCAGCTCGCAGCCGCCGATGTGCTCGGCAAGGTCGGCCATGCGCAGCACGCAGCCGCCCTTCGGCGCACGCCGCCGCCCCAATGTCAGCAGTCGGCACATGCCGCCCCAACCGGGGCGGTCGCGGGGGATCAGGGTGAAGGACAGCCCGTCCTCCAGCACGATCCGCGCCGCCGGGACCAGACGGGGGACGTTGCGGATGGCAAGACCGGGGGGCGGCGGCAGGTGGGCGGGGCGCGGCGGGCCGACGGGATCGGCATCGGCGGCGAGGCGCAGGTCGACCTGGCGGCGGATCTCCTTCGTGCGGGTATGGGCGCGGACGATGCCCGCGACGGTGTTCTCGTCGGCGATGGCGATGGCGGGCAGGCCGAGGAGCGCCGCCCGCTCGACATATTCCTCGGGGTGGGAGCCGCCGGTGAGGAAGGTGAAGTTCGAGGTGGCGGAGAGCTCCGCGAAGCCCGGTGTCGGCGTCTGATCCTGATCCATGGCGTTTTCTCCGGTGGGACGAGTCGCCAGTATATTCACGTTTTGTTCTCATGGGGAGTCGCTTGTGGGAAGCGGCCCCCGGCCTGCTGCCAAGTGGCCGGAACGGGACGAAAAAAGTTGACCGAAGGTCATACAATCCGTTCAATACGCCGTGAGGGGAGGCGCGCGTCATGGGGGAAGGATCGGACGAACTGATCGCAGTGGCGATCCAGCGCACGCCCGTTGCCATCGTCCTGACCGATGCCCGCGACGACGATCACCGGATCACCTTCGTGAACGACGCCTTCCAGGCCATGACGCTTTACAGCCGCGACTATGCGGTGGGGCGCAACTGCCGCTTCCTGCAGGGCCGGGGCACCGAACCCGAAGCGGTCCTAAAGATCCGCGAGGGGCTCAGGAGCCAGGCCGAGTTCCAGGTCACGCTGACCAACTACAAGGCGGACGGCACGCCGTTCACGAATCAGGTGCTGATCTCGCCCGTGTTCGACCGGCAGGGCGACCTTACCGCCTTCTTCTCGGTCCAGCGCGAGATGAACGGCGAAGCCGCCGCGGCGCATCGGAACGAGGATGCGCTGAACCTGCTGCGCGAGCTGCAGCACAGGGTGAAGAACCACCTCGCGATGGTCGTCGGCATGATCCGCATCCAGGCCCGCGCCACGGTGACCGAGGAATCCTTCCGCGCGGTCGGGCGCCGGGTCGAGGCGCTGGCGCTGCTCTACGAAGAGATGTTCGCGGCCACGCAATCGGGCGGCGACAACCGGAAGATCCGCACCGGCGCCTATCTCAGCCGCATCGCCTCGGTCGTGTCGCGCCTCGGCGACCGGAGCGCGATCCGGCTGAACGTGGACTGCGAGGAGATCGAGCTGCCCATCGACCAGGCTGCCCGGCTGGGCCTTCTGCTGTCGGAGCTGCTGACCAACGCCTTCGAACATGCCTTTGCGGGGCGCGACAGCGGCCTGATCGAGGTGCGATTTCACCGGCTCGACACGGGCGGCGTGCGTCTTTCCGTGGCGGACGACGGCGTGGGCCTGCCCGAGGGCATCGACTGGCCCGGCGAGGCACCGACCGTCGAAACCCAGACCGAACATGCGGAGACGGTGTCGGGAGAGCTCGACACCACCGGCCACTGCGGCCACTCCGGGGTCGGCGGATCGATCGTCACGGGGCTGACCGAGATGCTGGGCGCCGATCTGCAGGTGACCCGCGCGGCGCAAGGCACGATCATCGCGGTGGAGTTCGAGAAGGCGGAGTAGGCACGGCGGCGACGGGCCGACGCCGCGGACGCCGCAGGTGGCGGGCGTCGTCCGCGCAAGGTCGTCGCAGGGCGGGGCCGCCCGGAGCGGTCCGCCCACCCCGCATCAGCCGGTCAGTGGTACAGCCACTTGATCTGCGAGAAGCTCTTCACCTGGTTGAAGCCGCTCGAATCGTGGGGATTGCCGATGCCGTGGACATCCACATGCCCGGTCAGGCCGCGGCGCTTCTCATTCGCGTCCTGCTCCAGGGCCGAATAGATCAAGCGGTTGGCGCCCTTGTCCACGCCCTTCATGGCAGGCAGGTCACGCACCCAGAACCCGGCGGTATACAGGCGGGGATTGCCCAGATTCTGGTGCACCGAGGGATTGTTCATCATGCGGATGTCCGCGAGGATCGCGTCCATGTCGGCTTTCTCGCTTCCCTTCAGGGAATGCAGGAAGGTGGAGAAGGCGCGGTTCAGTCTGGCCTGCACGAATGACATGTTGAAAAATCCTGAACGAACGGCGGGGCGGCCCCCAGGGGCACGCGACCCGGGACATCGGCACGGACCGGGCCGCGGGACCCGTTCCCGGAACCGCCGTGCTCTGCCCGGACCCTACCACGCTGCCCCCGGGCCTGTCGCCGGTCTTGCGCGGCGTCCAGCCGGTCAGCCGCCGCAGGCGCCGGGCTTGGCGATGCAGGCCTGCAGGCTTTCGGCGGTGGCCACGTCGGCGGGGGCGAACAGCCGGGTCGGACAGGGACCCACCGCCAGGTGATAGCCGTCGACGCGCCGTTCCAGGAAGGCCAGCTGCTCGGTCTCCGGGGCAAGGCTGCCGCACCAGGGCCCGAGGCAGGAGGCGTCCAGCGTCACCCACATCGACAGCGGCGTGGTGAAGCCCTCGGCGGTCAGGCCATGGCCGGTGAACCGCGCGGGGATCGCCTTCGGCTCGGGCTGGGTGTCGCCGCCGCCTTCGGGAAACGCCCCCTCGAAGGCGAAGCTGCCCTGCACGACGATATGCACCTCGGGCGCCGCCGCCGCCTCGGCGAAGGCGCGCAAGGGGTCGGGCGCGACGCAGGACAGCGCCAGCGCCTGCTGCGCGGTGGCCACGAGGCAGAGCGCGGCGACCGTGGCCTTCATATCCGGCCCCCCAGTTCCGCCAGCACCGCCTGGTAGACGGCACGCTTGAACGGCACGATGCTGTCCAGAAGCCGGTCCTTGTCCATCCACTGCCATTCCGAGAACTCGGGCGGCGGGCCCGAGATGTCGATCTCGCCGTCCTCGCCGCGGAAGCGCATCAGGTACCAGCGCTGCTTCTGGCCGCGAAAGCGTCCCTTCCAGTGCCCCGGCACAAGGTGGTGCGGCAGGTCGTAGGCGATCCAGCCGTCGGTCTCGGCCTCGATCTCGACCTTCTCGGGCGCGACCCCCGTCTCTTCCCGGAGCTCGCGCAGCGCCGCGTCGCGCGGATCCTCGCCGGGGTCGATTCCGCCCTGGGGCATCTGCCAGGCGCCGGGCGTGTCGATCCGCGCGCCGACGAAGACACGCCCCGCGCCGTTCACCAGCATCACGCCGACACAGGGGCGATAGGGCAGCTTCTCGATCTCTTCGGGGGTCATTCGCTTTCTCCGATGGTCCGGCAGGCAGGCCCGGAACAGCGAACGCCCCGGACAGGCCGGGGCGTTCCTCACGTCTCAGGCGCGGCTCACTCCTTCGGGCCGAGCGCCGACAGACCCTTCAGGATGTCGATCGCATAGGCCAGCTGGTAGTCCTCGTCGCGCAGCTTGGCGGCCTCCTCGGCCTTCTTCTGCTCTTCGAGGATGATCTTCTGCTCGTCCTCGGACACCGCGTCGTTGGTGATCGCGCCGCGCAGGTCGGCTTCCGAGCGCAGCGGACGTGCCGGAAGATCCTCCTCGCTCTCGGCCTCGGGCCGCTTCGCCGGCTGGGCCACCACGATGTCGGGCGAAACGCCGAGGTTCTGGATCGACCGACCCGACGGCGTGTAGTAGCGCGCCGTGGTCAGCCGCATGGCACCTGAGCTGCGCAGCGGCATCACCGTCTGGACCGAGCCCTTGCCGAAGGACTTGGTGCCGATGACGATGGCGCGGCGATGATCCTGCAGCGCGCCCGCGACGATCTCGGACGCCGAGGCCGAGCCGCCGTTGATCAGCACGACGATCGGCTTGCCGTTCGCGAGGTCGCCCGCGGTGGCGTTGTAGCGCTCGCTGTCCGCGGGATCGCGGCCGCGGGTCGACACGATCTCGCCCGACTCGAGGAAGTCGTCGGCGACGCGGATCGCCTGGGTCAGAAGGCCGCCCGGGTTGTTGCGCAGGTCGATGACGAAGCCGTTGACGTGATCCATGCCGCCGGCCTCCTCGACCTGCTTCTTGATCCCCTCCTCGAGGTTGGGCGAGGTCTGGTCGTTGAAGGTGCTGACCCGCAGCACCACCGACTCGCCCTCGCGGCGCGAGCGCACGGCGGTCAGCTTGATCGTGTCGCGGATGATGGAGATGTCCATCGGCTCGTCCTTGCCCTCGCGGACCACGGTGATGACGATCTCGCTGCCCACCGGGCCGCGCATCATCTCGACCGCCTCGTCCAGCGTCAGGCCCAGCACCGACTCGCCGTTGACATGGGTGATGAAGTCGCCGGCCTCGACCCCGGCCTCGTCGGCCGGCGTGCCGTCCATCGGCGAGACGACCTTCACGAAGCCCTCTTCCTGCGTCACCTCGATCCCGAGCCCGCCGAATTCGCCCCGCGTCTGCACCCGCATCGCCGCCGCGTCCGCCGGCGACAGGTAGGAGGAGTGCGGATCGAGCGAGGTCAGCATCCCGTCGATCGCCGACTCGATCAGCTTCTCGGGATCCACCTCCTCGACGTACTGGGCGCGGATCCGCTCGAAAATGTCGCCGAACAGGTCGAGCTGCTCGTAGACGCTGGAGTTTTTCTCGGCTTCCTGGGCCACCAGGGGCCCCGCGATCTGCGATGTCAGAAGCACCCCGGCGAGGGTTCCGCCCAGGGCGGCGACTGCGAATTTTCTCATCTCTCGATCATTCCTCATCCATTCTGAACCACCCTGCGGGGTCCACGGGACCTTGCCCTTCTCTCAGTTCCAAATAAAGCGTCTCCTCGCGGGCTTGGCCATCCCCGCCCGCGGCCTGCGTCAGAAAGCCCTCGAGCCCCGGCGCCCCTCCGCCCATGAGCCCCACGGGACTGCCCTCGGGGATCACCTGGCCGACCTCACCATAGACCGTCCCGAGCCCGGCGAGCACCAGCAGATACCCGGCAGAGGGCTCAAGGATCATCACATTTGCGTAGTCCAGAAGCGGCCCGAGATAGCGGATCGTCGCGGGCCAGGGCGTGGTGACGAGCGCGCCGGGCGGCACCGCCAGCACCAGGCCCGGCCGTTTCACGCCGTCCGGCCCGGCCTCGTCGAACCCCGCCAGGACCCGGCCCTGCACCGGCAGGTCCAGGTCGCCCTTCGCATCGGCGAAATCCGGCAGGCTGCGGCCCACGGTGTCGCCCGGCAGCGCCGACAGCCCGGCCGCGAAACCTTCCAGCGTCCGCGCCCCCTCGGCCAGCCGCTTCATCTGCGCGGCATCCTCGGTCAGCCGCATCGGAAGGTCGGTGCGGTCGGACATGGCGAGGCTCAGCTTCGTGCGCGCCTCCTGGATCCCCGCCAGCCCCTCGGCCAGCGTGGTCGCGGCGCTGGCCTCGAGCGCGCGCAGCGTCGCGATCTCCTCCAGCGCCACCTTCAGCCCCTGCACCTCCGCCAGCAGCGCGGGCGTCACGTCGGACAGGATCATGCCCGCCCGCGCGGTGCCGAGCGCGCCGTCGGGATGCAGCAGCAACAGCGCCTCGGGCGAGCCCTGCATGGTCTCGAGCGCGGCAAGGATGCCGCCGAGCCGCCCGCGCTCCCGGTCGAAGCGGGCGCGGATCTCGGCCTCGCGCGCATTGGCCTGGCGCAGTCCCTCGCGCAGGGCCGAAAGCCCGCTTTCATAGGCGCGGACGGTGCGGGTCAGCGCGGCGATGCGGTCGC
>NZ_PNOS01000024.1 GCF_002869745.1 Oceaniglobus roseus | reverse complement strand
GCGCAGGTGGCGCTGGACAGCGTGGGCGACGTGCCCTCGGCCCTCGCGGCGGCGACACAGATCGCCATCCTGCGCGACGACGCGGCCCGCGCGGCCGAGCTTTCGGCCCGGCTGCGGCGCCTCGCGCCGGGGTCGCGGGCGGCGCTCGAGGCCTCGGCCGCCTATGCCTCCGACGTCGCCGGCGATCACACCGAGGCGCGCCGCCTGCTGGTGCAGGCGATTGAGCTGGACCCGGAACGGGCCTTCCTGTGGAACGCGCTCGGACTGGAGGAGGACGCGCTCGACCACCCGCTCGAGGCGGAGGCGGCGTTCCGCCGGGCGCTTGCCCTCGAACCCGGCAACCCCGCGGCGATGGGCAATCTCGCGGTGCTGCTGCTCGATCTCGAACGGGTGGAGGAGGCCCGGGCCCTGGCCGAGGCACTGCTGCGGCGCGATCCCGCCTCCTACCTCGGGCTTCGGGTGAAGGGACGCGCCGACCTCCAGTCGGGCGATCCCGGGGCGCAGACCGCGCTGATGCGGGCGCTTGCGGCCCAGCCGGCGGCTGCCGAGACCTCCATCGCACTCGGGATCGCCGCCTACATGAACGGCGACCGGGTGCGCGGCGCGCAGGAAATGGACGCGGCCGGCCGGCTCGATCCGAACGATCCGATGGTGCCGCTGGTGCGGGCGATCACCGCGCTGGACGAGAACCGGATCGACGACGCCATCACGGCGGGGCGGCAGGCGGCCGACCTGTTCGAACGTCAGGAGTCGAGCGGTCGGGTCGTGTCCGCCGACCGGCAGACCGGCAGCGCCCTCGTCGGCGCCTATGGCGCCATCGGGCTCGAGGGTTGGGCCCGCTATGCCGCCGACCGCACCTACGATCCGCTCTCCGCCGCCAGCCTGTTCTCCGAGGGCTATCTCGACCGTCTCTCCCTCGGGCGCGACGGCCCCTCCTCGGACGGCTACGACGGATCGGTGGTGAACGGGCTGCTGCTGGAACCCCTCTCGGCCAGTTACCGGCTGCGCTTCACCGATATCCTGCGCCGCCCCTTCACCGATGTCGGCGTCTCGGTGGATGTCCGCAAGGACGAGGTGGTATCGGGGCTCGAGCTTCAGGGTTTCGCCCGCACGCCGCAGCCGCTCGCCTATGCGCTGACGCTGTCGGGCGTCGATACCACGGGGCAGGACGGGCGCGACCGGCTGCGCAGCGGTCAGCTGCTTGCCGCGACCCAGTGGGGCGCCCGCGGCGGCGGCTTCGTCACCCTGGGCCGGACCGAGACGCACAGCCGCACCAGCCAGTTGCTGTTTCCGGGGCTGGAGACGCTGGAGGACACCCGCGTCACCAGTGATTCGGCCGTTCTGGGGGGACATGTCAGGCTGAACGAACGGGCGTTCCTGGTCTTCTTCCTTGGACATGCGCGACGCGAGAGCGACGCCACCCTGCGGGATTTCACGATCACCCCCGCCTCGGTCTTCCGGCTGGACACGCGCGGCCGGCAGGACGTGCGGTCGGATCGGCTGAACATCGGCTACCAGGCCGAGGACGAAAGCGGGTTCTGGACGGCCGGGCTGGAGCTCGGCCGGGTGGCCGAGCGCAGCGACAGCGCGCTGACCGTAACCGACCTGCTGACCGGCGCCAACGTGACCCTGACCGATGCGACCCGTACCCGCACCGAAACGGCCCGCGCCTATGTCGGACGGCGCCAGCGCCTCGGCGACGGGCTGGCCGCCGAGGGGCTGCTGACCCTCGACCGTGTCGGAGGCGACAACCGCCCCGGCGGACGCATCGGGATCGCGTGGTCGCCCGCCGAGGGGCATTGGCTGCGCGCCGCACTGATCGCGGACGGCAATCCGCAGCTGTCCTCCCTGGTGCCCGCCTCGGTGCTGGGACTGGTGCCCCTGCGACTGCCCTACCGTGCCGACGGCCGGCTGAGCGGCGTGATGGCGCGCTATGATGTCGAGGTCACCGACCGGCTGCTGGTCGGGGTCGAGCACCAAAGGCTGGACCTGCGCAACCTCAGCTACGCCACCGCCAATCCCGCCGCGACCGTCGATGCCGACCGCGCCCGCCTTTCGGCGACCTCGCTGCGGGCGGACTGGTGGATCGGTGGCGGGGTCGGCCTGGCCGCGTCGCTGACCCATGCCGACAGCCGGATGCGCGACGGCCCCTTCGCCGGGGCCGCCCTGCCTTACGTCCCGGACTGGACGGCGCGGGCGGGTCTCGGCTGGCTCAGGCCCGGCGGGTTCGGCGGCGGGGTCAGCGCGGTCTGGACCGGGCGTCAGTTCGCGGCCACCCCGGCCGGACGCCTCGACCCGGTGCTGACCGTGGACGCCGCCCTGTCCTACGAGACCCGGAACAAGCGGCTGGCGGCCCGGCTGGAGGTGACGAACCTGTTCGACCGCCCCGTCGACTCGCCCTGGGGCGGCGCACCGACGGGCCGCGAGGTGCGGCTGAGCCTCTCGGCGCGGTTCTGAGATGCGCCGGACCGCGCAGGCCCTGCCGCTGGCGACGGCGCTTGTCGTCGGCCTCCTGGCGGCGGGGGCCGATCTGGGCGGCCTGCTGACCGCGGCCAACGATGCCGTATACGACCGCCTCGTCGTGCGCATGCCCCGGCCGGAGCCTCCCCCGGACGCGATCCTCGTGGCCATCGACGACCCCTCCTTCGCCGAACTCGGCCTGCCCTGGCCCTGGCCGCGCGACCTTCATGCCAGGCTGATCGAACGGCTGCGGGCGGCGGGGGCGCGGGCGATCGGCTATGACGTCGTGTTCGTCGATCCGGGCCCGCCCGAGGACGACCTGGCGCTGGCCGCAGCGCTCGGGCCCGACGTGGTGCTGGCGGGCTATACCGCCGTGGCCGACAGCCCGCAGGGCGCGATGCGCATGTTCGTCGGCCCGCCCGCGGCGATGACGGCAGGCGGCGCGCAGGTGGGGCGCATCGACATCCCCGTCGACCCCGACGGCGCGATCCGCCGACTGCCCGAAGAGCCCGACGGCTTTGCCGCGCTGGTGGCCCGGGTGCCGCCACCGCCGCCCGGCGCCCGCATCTCCTTCTCAGGGGCGGGCGTCCCGGTCGTGTCCTTCTACCAGGCGCTCGACCCCGACCGGTTCCTGCCCGACGACACCTTCCGCGACCGGGTCGTGTTCGTCGGCATCGTGCTGAAATCCTCGCCCCTCACCGCCACCGACAGCTTCCGCACCCCGTGGACCGTGGCGGGCGAGGGCTTCATGCCCGGCGTGCTGATCCACGCCGAGGCCTATCGCACGCTTGCCGCGCGAACCTGGATCCTTCCCGTCCCCGGCTGGGTGTCGGCCCTGCTGGCGCTGCTGACCGCGGCGGCGACCCTCCTGACCGGGCGCACCCGCTCCGATCCGGCCGCCGCCGCCGCCACCGTCGGCCTTGCCGTCGCGCCCCTGGCCATCGCCGCCGGGGGGCTCATGGCCGGCGCATGGATCCCCCCGGTCGCCGCCTCGGTTGCCGCGCTCGCCGGCGGGACGGGGCAGGTCGTGGTGAAGTTCCTGCGCGAGCGCCAGGCGCGGCGGCACATCACGCGGATCTTCGGTCACTATCTTGCCCCCGAGCTGGTGCGCCGGCTGGCCGACAACCCCGAGGCGCTGAAGCTCGGCGGCGAGCGGCGGGAGGTGACGGTGCTGTTCTGCGACCTTCGGGGCTTCACCAGCCTCTCGGAACGGATGCGCGACGATCCCGCCGGGCTGACACGGATCGTCAACCTGGCGCTCGGCGCGCTGGCCGAGGCGGTGGTGGCGAACCAGGGCATGGTCGACAAGTTCATCGGCGACTGCGTGATGGCCCTGTGGAACGCCCCGGCCGACGATCCCGACCACGCGGCCCACGCCATGGCGGCGGCGAAGGACATGGTCGCCGCCATCGCCGCCCTGTCCGACCGCCTGGCCGCCGAGGGTCTGGACACCGTGCTGGCCTGCGGGGTCGGGATCAACAGCGGCACCTGCACGGTCGGCAACATGGGCTCGGCGCTCAGGTTCGACTACACCGCGATCGGCGATCCGGTGAACCTGGCCTCCCGCCTGGAAAGCCTGACAAAGGAGTTCGGCACCCCGATCCTGGTCGGCGAGTCCACGGCCCGCCTGCTGCCCGGTGCGTCTCTTGTCGAGCTCGGCACCGTGCCGATCCGCGGGCGCCGCGTGCCGGAACGGGTCTTCGGCCTGCGCTCCGAAGTCACCGCGGCCTAGGGCTCGGCGCCGGTTTCGGCCAGCGGAGAGACGACTTCCTGGTAGGGACAGGCGACGACATGACCGGGCGCGGCCTCGATCAGCGGCGGCACGCCTTCGGCGCAATCGGGCCGGGCCTTGGGACAGCGGGTGCGGAACACGCAGCCCGAGGGCGGCGCGAGGGGCGAGGGCAGTTCGCCCTCCAGCACCGGGCGCTGGCGGGCCTTCTCGCGCTTCGGATCGGGGATCGGGACCGAGGCGATCAGCGCCTGCGTGTAAGGATGGCGGGGCGCTCGCACCAGTTCGCGGGCCCCGGCCTGCTCCATCTGGCGGCCGAGGTACATCACCAGCGTGCGGTCAGAGATGTGTTTCACCACCGAAAGATCGTGGGCGATGAAGATCATCGAAAGCTGCATCTCGCGCTGGAGCCGCTTCAGGAGGTTCACCACCTGCGCCTGCACCGAGACGTCCAGGGCGGACACCGGCTCGTCGCAGATGACCAGGCGGGGGTTCAGGATCAGGGCGCGGGCAATGCCGATGCGCTGGCACTGGCCGCCCGAGAACTCGTGCGGGTAGCGGTTCAGGAGGTTCGGCAGCAGACCCACCCGCTCCATCATCTCGCCCGCCCGCGCGCGCGCCTGCTTCGAGGACAGCTCGGGGCGGTGGGTCGTCAGCGGCTCTGCGATGATCTCGCCCACGGTCATGCGGGGATTGAGCGCGGCGAGCGGGTCCTGGAAGATCATCTGCACCTCGGCGCGGTGCCGCCGCCTCTCCTTCGGTGAGAGGGTCCGGAGGTCCGTGCCGTTCCAGAGGATCCGACCGCCCGAAGCCGGAACAGTGCCGATCACGGCCCGTGCGAGCGTCGATTTCCCCGACCCAGATTCACCGACGACGCCAAGGGTCTGGCCCGCCTCGAGATCGAAGCTCATCTCCCGGACCGCCTGAAGCTTCCGCGGCGGCGTCCAGGGCCAGGCGCCGCGGCGGGGCCCGTCGAAGGTCACGTCGAGATCGCGGACTTGCAGCAGGGTCATCGCACCTCCTCCGGGTAGGCGTGACAGGCGCGCAGCACATCGCCACAGGGGGCGAGGGGCGGGCGGATGTCGCCGCATTCGGCCCGCGCGAAGCCGCAGCGCGGGGTGAAGGGGCAGCCCTTCGGCAGGCGCGACATGTCGGGGGGTTCGCCCGGGATCGTCTCGAGTTCCTCCTGGTCGATGTCGAGCCGCGGTACCGCCTTGAGCAGGCCGAGCGTGTAGGGATGGCTCGGCGTCTCGAACAGGGTCTCGGTGGCCCCCTGCTCCATCACCCGCCCGCCGTACATCACCACCGTCTTCGCGCAGGTGTCCGCGACGATCCCGAGGTCGTGGGTGATCAGGATCATCGCCGTCCCGAACTCGGCCCGGATCTCGGCCAGCAGCGCCATGATCTGCGCCTGCACCGTCACGTCCAGCGCCGTCGTCGGCTCGTCCGCGATCAGCAGCTTCGGACGGCAGAGCAGCGCCATGGCCACCATGATCCGCTGCCGCATGCCCCCCGAGAACTCGTGCGGGTACATCCGCATCCGCCCCGCCGCATCGGGGATCTTCACCGCGTCGAGCATGGCAATGCACTCCCTCGCCGCCTCGCGTCGGCCCATGCCCTTGTGCAGCGTCAGCACTTCGGCCATCTGGTCGCCGACCTTCAGGTAGGGATTGAGCGAGGTCATCGGATCCTGGAAGATCATCGCCACCCGTTCGGCCCGGATGCGGTTCAGCTTCGCGTCGGGCAGGCCCAGGATCTCTTCCCCGTCCAGCTTCACCGATCCGGTGGCGCGACCGTTCCGGGCCAGCAGGCCCATGATCGCGAAGGCGGTCTGGCTCTTGCCCGAGCCGGATTCGCCGACGATGGCCAGGCTCTCGCCCTGCCCCACGGACAGCGACAGCCCGTTCACCGCGTTCACGGTGCCGTCGGCGGTCTGGAACGACACGGCCAGGTCTTTCACGTCGAGCAGCATCAGCGGTCCTTCGGACGATCCAAGTCAGCGATCCTTCGGATCGAGCGCATCGCGCAGCCCGTCGCCGATGAAGAAGAAGGCGAAGAGCGACACGATGAAGAAGGCGAGCGGGAAGCCCAGCATCCAGGGCGTGCCGTTCCTGAGGTTGTCCGCCCCGCCGTTGATCAGCGCCCCCCAGGAGGTCGAGGGTTCCTGCACGCCGAGGCCGAGGAAGCTGATGAAGCTTTCGAAGATGATCATGCTCGGCACCAGCAGCGTGGCATAGACGATGACGATCCCGAGAAGGTTCGGCACGATGTGGCGGGTGATGATGCGGGGGGTCGAGACGCCGGTGGCGATGGCCGCCTCGACGAACTCCTTGTTCTTGATCGAAAGGGTCTGCCCCCGCGCGATCCGCGCCATGTCGAGCCACGAGATCAGCCCGACCCCGACGAAGAGCATGACGATGGAGCGGTTGAAGACGACCAGCAGCAGGATCAGCACGAACATGTAGGGGATCGACATCATCAGGTCGACGATCCGCATCATCACCGTGTCCGTGCGCCCCCCGACATAGCCCGCGACGGCGCCCCAGGCGGTGCCGACGACGACCGAGATCAGCGCGCCGACAATGCCGACGGCAAGCGAGACGCGCGTGCCCTGCACGGTGCGCGCGAACAGGTCGCGGCCGGTGTCGTCCACGCCGAAATAGTGACCGTTCTCCAGCGATGGCCCGCCGACCTCGGAGATGTTGCCGAGCATGGCCCAGTCGATCTCCTCGTTGTTCCACTGCGCAAGGTGCTGGCCGAACAGCGCGAACAGGAGGACCAGCAGCAGGATCACCAGGCTCGCGACCGCCGCGCGGTTGGCAAAGAAGCGGCGCCAGGCGTCCTGCCAGAGCGAGCGGCCCCGGACGGTCCGGGACTGGCCCGCGGTTTCGGGTGTGGCGGCGTGGCTCATGGGCTCAGTACCGGATCTTCGGGTCGATCCAGGCATAGACCACGTCGACGAGGAGGTTGAACAGCACGGTGAGCGTGCCGATCAGGATGGTGATGCCCATGATCACGGAATAGTCCCGCGCCAGAGCCGAGTTGACGAAGAACTGCCCGATCCCGCCGGTCGAGAAGAAGACGTCGATCAGCACCGAGCCGGTGATCATGCCGACGAAGGCGGGCCCGAGGTAGGAGATCACCGGGAGCAGCGCCGGTTTCAGCGCGTGGCGCAGCACGACGCGGCGCATCGGCAGGCCCTTGGCGCGCGCGGTGCGGATGAAGCCCGCGTTCAACACCTCCAGCATGGAGGAGCGGGTGATGCGGGCGATGGAGGCCATGTAGGAGGTCGAAAGCGCGATCACCGGCATCACCAGGTACTGCCACTGCCCCCCCTGCCAGCCGCCGCCGGGCAGCCAGCCGAGCCAGAGGGTGAAGATCAGCACCAGGATCGGCGCCATGACGAAGTTCGGCAGCACCTGTGCGCCGATCGAGACGCCGACGGCGAGGTAGTCGAGCCAGGAGTTGTGGAACACCGCCGCCAGGATCCCGAGCGTGCCGCCGACCAGCACCGCCACCACGAAGGACCAGGTACCGTAGGTCAGGGTCACCGGGAAGCCCTGGGCGATCAGGTCGTTCACCGTGCGATCCTTGAACTTGAAGCTCGGGCCGAAGTCGAACTGGGTGACGACGTTCCAGATGTAGATTCCCATGCGGTCAAACAGGCTCTTGTCCAGCCCGTACTTCGCCTCGAGGTTGGCCAGCACCTCGGGCGGCACGCCGCGTTCGGTGGCGAAGGGGCTGCCGGGGGCGGCGTTCATCAGCAGGAAGGAGAAGACGATCAAGAGCAGGATCGTCGGCACCGCGATGGCAAGCCGCTTGAGGATGAAGGAGGTCATGGGCGCTCCGCCGGGGCTGCGGGATCGGGAGGGGTGCGGGGAGGGGCCGGGCCCCTCCCCGCTTCCGGAAGATCAGTCGGCGACGCGGTAGAAGTCCTTCACGTACCAGTTGTTCTCGACGTTCTCATAGGGGAAGCCCTTGACCGCCGGGTTCAGCAGGAAGGTGTTGGCGTAGTGGTAGATCGGGATGATCCCCATCTCGTCCGCCAGGATCTTCTCGACCTGCGTGTACTCCACGTTCGGATCCTCGGAGGTGCGCGAGGCCTTCATCAGCGCGTCGACCTCCTCGTTGGAATACTTGCCGTCGTTGCTGCCGTGGGTCGAGGTCACGAGATCGAGGAAGGTCGAGGCCTCGTTGTAGTCACCGCACCAGGAGGACCGCGCGATGTCGAAGTTGCCCTCGCGGCGGATGTCGAGGTAGGTCGACCACTCCATGTTCTCGAGCGTCGTGTTCACGCCCAGCTTCTGCTTCCACATCTGGCTGATGACGGTCGCGATCTGCTTGTGGCTCTCGGAGGTGTTGTAGATCAGCTTCAGGTCCAGGTTCTCGACCCCCGCCTCCTCCATCAGCTCCTTCGCCTTCGCGTCGCGCTCGGCCTGGGTCCAGCCGGAATAGTCGATCTCGGGCATCTGGAAACCGGCCGTGGCGGGATGGGCGAAGTTGTAGGCCTCGGTCTGGCCGCCCTGCAGGATCTGGTCGACGATCACCTTCCGGTCGATGGCATAGCTCAGCGCCTCGCGCACGCGGACGTCCTTCAGCTCTTCCTTGGCGTCCGGGCGCAGGTTGATCGCGTAGTAGTACGAGCAGAGGCGCGGCACCGAGTGGGCCTCGTCCGGGCGCTCTTCCTTCAGCCGGGGATAGGAGCCTGCGGGCAGGTCGTCCATCATGTCGTACTCGCCCGCCTCGTAGCGGGTCAGCGCCTGGTTGCCGTCGTTGACGATATATCCCTCGACCTCGGTGATGATGGTGTTCTCGGCATCCCAGTAGGTGTCGGATTTCACCAGCTTGAAGTATTCGTTCAGCGACAGCTCGGCCAGGTTGTAGGCGCCGTTGTTGACCATGTTCCCGGGCTTGGTCCAGTCGCTGCCGTACTGCTCGATCGTCGCCTTGTGGGCGGGGAACAGCGTGGCGTAGGTGGTCATCGCCGGGAAGAAGGGCAGCGGCTGGGTCAGCGTCACCTTCAGGGTGTGGTCGTCCACCGCCTCGACCCCCAGCTCGGAGGGATCCTTGGTCCCCGCCACCACCTCGGCGGCGTTCACGATCGAGGTCAGCTCGACATACCAGGAATAGGGCGAGGCGGTCTTGGGATCGGCCGCGCGGCGCCAGGCATAGACGAAATCGCCCGCCGTCACCGGATCGCCGTTCGACCACTTCGCGTCGTCGCGGAGCGTGAAGGTATAGACCGTGTTGCCTTCGGAGGCCTCGAAGCCGGTGGCGACGCCGGGCACAAGGTTGCCCTCGGCATCCTGGTTCATCAGCCCCTCGAAGAGCTGCTGGATGACGTGGGAACCGGCGGTCTCCTCGTTCAGCTGCGGATCGAGCGTCGGGAACTGGTCGAGCAGGCGATAGGAAAAGGTCTGCTTCTCGGCCAGCTTTTCGTCCGCGCCGGGGGTGGCGGCCGTGGCGGGACCGAAGGCCGTGGCCAGCACCAGGGCCGTGGTGGCGGACAGGAGGGTTCTGCGGTTCATGGGGTCATCTCCTCTGTTGGGGGGCGCTCTTGCGGCGCGTGCATCTCGCGGGTGCGCAGATGATCCCGGAATTGCGGCCCGGCGCAAGCACAAGCGCAGGTTGACGTGACGCCAGCCGCAGAATCGCGCCGACGCCGGGCCGCCCTGGGGGTCGGGCGCGCCCTACCCGTCCAGGTAATCGCGGTGCAGCGCCCAGTCGGCTTCGGAGAAGCGGTTGGTTGCGAAGTTCCTCTGGTGCCAGTAGGGGTAGATGAAGGGCAGCTGGCTGACCTCGTGCAGCCGCTTCAGATCGTCCTCCGTCAGCTTCACGTCGAGCGCCTTGAAGTTGTCGAGGAACTGCTCTTCCTTGCGCCCGCCGATCACCAGCGTCGAGACGGCGGGCCGGGTCAGCAGCCAGGCGAGGTTCACCTGCGCGGCCGAGACGCCCTTCTCTTCGGCGATCTCTACCAGCACGTCGACGATGTTCCAGAGCTTCTCCTCGTCGCGGATCGGCGGCTCGGTCCAGCCGTTGAACTGGCGCGAGCCTTCGGGCGCCGACGTGTCCCGCCGGTGCTTGCCGGACAGGAGGCCGGCGGCCATCGGCGACCAGATCATCACCCCGAGCCCCTGGTCGACCGAGAGCGGCAGCAGTTCGTACTCCGCCTCCCGCGCCTCCAGCGTATAGTGGATCTGCTGGGTGACGAAGCGCACGCGCCGGTCCCGCTCGGACGCCATGAGCGACTTGGAAATCTGCCAGCCCGAGTAGTTCGAGCAGCCGACATAGCGCACCTTGCCCTGTTGCACGAGGGTGTCGAGCGCCGCCATCTTCTCTTCGACCGGGGTGGTGCCGTCCCATTCGTGCATGAAGTAGATGTCGATATGGTCGGTCCTCAGCCGCTTGAGGCTCTTCTCGCACTCGCGGATCAGGTGATAGCGCGACACGCCCTCGTCGTTCGGCCCGCCCCCCGGCGTCGGCATCCGCACCTTCGAGTTGATCAGCACCTTGTCGCGCCGCCCTTCCAGCACCTCGCCCAGGATCTCCTCCGACAGCCCGTCGGAATACATGTTGGCGGTGTCGAACAGGTTCACCCCGTGGTCGATGCAGAGGTCGACCAGCTTCCGCGCTTCGGGCACCCCCTGCTGGCCCACCATGGCGAAGTCGCCCTTGCCGCCGAAGGTGAAGGTGCCCATCGTCAGCACCGAGACCTTGAGCCCCGAGCGTCCAAGCGTGCGATATTCCATGAAATCCTCCCGATGCGAAATCACTGCTTTGTCGGACAATCGACGCCGCGACGGGAATGGTCAACCCGCGCGTCAGAAGCCCTGGAACACCATGTCGAGCGCCGCTGTGATCTCGGCAAAACTGTCTTTCAGCGTGCCGACCGGCGCCCCGAGGATCCCGCGCGGCACGGCGGACAGAAATTGCGTGACCATGACGTGCTCGCCGTCCGGCAGAGGGAACACGGGGTTCAGGCGGCGGGCCGGGATCGGTGCCTCGGAACGGGGCAGAAGCGGCACGACGACGCGGGTGTTTAGCGTGTCCAGAAGTTCGGCCTGCACGTCGAGCACATAGCCGACCCCGCCCGGCGCCGGGTAAAGATCGTATTTCGCCATCAGAACGGGCGGTATCGGTCCAGCGGCAGCCCCCGTGCCTCGGCAAAGCTGTTGGAGCTGTCGAGCGCCGCGGCGTTCTCCTCCCGCCACTGGCGCGCGCGGGCCGAGGCGACGGCGGCGCGCAGCCCCTCCTCCGCCGCGCGGGAGAGGTTGACGCGCAGCGCCTTCGCCTCGGCCAGAAGGTCGGGGTCGAGGGACAGGTTGGTGGACTTCCGCGGGTGCGTGTTCATAAGCCAAGGATGCGCCCCTGCTTCATGCGCGTCAAGCCTGCGCAAGCCCCCTGCCCCACTCAGGTCTTCTTGCGGTCGTCCACCACGTTCATCTGCGCCAGTCCGCTCTGCCCCAGATCCACCTTCGCGAAGGGTCCGCCGTGGCACATGTGGCCGGGATCCTGCGGGTCCAGAGGCTCTGACTCGGCCAGAACCTTCTCGGCGTAGACCTCGGCATTGTCCTTGGGACGATAGCCGAGGAAGGCCGCGCCGCTGTTGTCGACCGGCGCGCGGTCGTTGTTCGAGACGCCGTAGATGATCGCGAAGCCCGTCACCGGCGTGTCGATGGCGCGGGTCACGAGCTGGATCAGGTCGTCGTAGGACAGCCACGAGCCGAGCGCGCGGGGGTTGTTCACCTGCGCGGCGGAGAGGATGCGCAGGTGCACGGACTCGAGCCCCCGCTTCTCCCAGTACATGCGGCCCAGATCCTCGGTGAAGCACTTGGCGAGGCCGTAGAACGTGTCGGGCCGGTGGGGGACGTCGATGCCGATGCGCTCGGTCTTCGGGTACATGCCGACAGCGTGGATCGAGCTGGCATAGACCACCCGGCGTACGCCGTGTCTGCTCGCCGCCTCCCAGATGTTGTAGGAGCCGACGAAGTTCGGCCCCCACAACACCTCGAACGGCATCTCGTCGACGATGGCGCCGAAATGCACCACCATGTCGGCCCCTTCCAGCAGCGGCGCGACCTCGTCCATCTGCGCGAGGTCGGCCTTTACGAAGGTCTCGCCCTCGTAGGTCTCGCCGACGTCGTTGATGTCGGTCGACAGCAGCGTGTCGCACATCTTCGACAGGGGTTCGCGCAGGTACGAGCCGAGGCGGCCCGCCGCGCCGGTCAGAACGATCTTCTTCATGGGATATCCTTTCGCTGCCTCAGATGATGGCTTTCTCGAGCATGGGCCGGCCTTCCGCAATCCGCGCATAGCCGAAGCCCGACAGGTCGAGGCTGCGGTACTCGCCGTGGACGATCCACTCCGCCAGCCCGCGACCCATGGCGGGGGACTGTTGCAGCCCGTGGCCGGAGAAGCCGTTGACATAGAGGAAATTGGCGACGTCGGGGTGCGGGCCCAGCACCGCGTTCTGGTCCAGCGTGTTGTAGTCGTAGTGGCCGACCCAGGTCTGGCGCAGACGGATCGCCTCGAAAGCCGGGATCCGGTGGGCGAGGATCGGCCAGACGTGATCCTCCCAGATCTCGTGGTCCATGGTGAAATCGTCGAAATCCGGCGGCGTGTCGTTGTGCGGCTTGCAGCCGGCCATGTAGAAGGCCCCGTCGGTGCGGACGTGGACGCCGGAGGGGTCGATGGTCAGCGGCAGGTCGCGCCCGAGCGGTTTCTCGGCCGAGAAGATGAAGGTGAAGCGCTTGCGCGGCTCGACGGGCAGGCCGGGCAGGCCCGCCATCTCGGCCGTCTTCGCGCCACGGGTGCCGGAAGCGTTGACCAGCGTACCACAACTCACCGTCTCCCCGGAGGCCAGCGTGACGCTTTCGATCCGCCCGCCGGTGCGGCCGATCGCCGTCACCTCGTTGCCGATGTATTCGACCCCGCGCCTGCGGTTCTGCCGCTTCCAGAGCTCGAACAGGGAGGCGCCGTCGAAATAGCCCTCGTCCACCGTGTTGTGGTTGGCGCCCAGAATGTCCTCGACGTTGTAGAAGGGGTATTCCGCCGCGATCTCCTCCGGCGTCAGGAACCGCGTTCCCGCACCGTGCGCAGCCTGGATCTGCTGAACCTCCTTCAGCGCCGCGACCGCGCTTTCGCTGCACGCGAGATACAGGTAGCCGAAGCTTTGCAGCCGCAGCCCGGCGGGCGCGTCCGGATCGTCGGAGTATCGGCCGAAGTTCTTCACGAAGTCGGCGCCGAACTGCGATACCTTGATGTTCACCGGGTCGCTGAACTGCTGGCGGATGCAGCTGTTGGTGTGGGTCGTGGCGGCGAATTCGTAGGTCGGATCGCGCTCGACCACCAGGATGCGACCCGTGAACGCGTCCATGCCCGACAGCCACCAAGCGACGGAAGAACCCAGCATCGCGCCGCCGACGATGACGACGTCGTAGCTGCCGTGGGCCGGGGACTGGCGCGGAAGGGTCATTCCGTCCACTCCCCCCGCGCGACGGCGTCGAGCACTTCGCCCACCTCGTCCGCGCCCATGCCGTAATCCGCCTGTGCGGCCTCTGCCGAGATGTAGCCTCGGGCCAGGTCGCGCCGGATCAGTGCCTTGTCGCGCGCTTCCGGATCGCCGTAACCGCCGCCGCCCGGGAAGGCCAGCAGCACCCGCTTTCCCGGCGGCACCGCCTGCCGCCCCTTGCCCTGCATCGCCGTCCCGTCCGAGCGGGCGATGGTGGTCGGTGCCCCCCCTGCCCCGCCGCGCCGCCCGCGTGCGGGATGGCCGACGCGGTCGAACATCGCGGAAAAGTCGAACTGGTAGCCTTCGGCCGCGCCGACCTCCATCACCTGCCCGAGCCCGCCGCGATACTGCCCCGCCCCGGCGGAGTCGGGCCGCAGCTCTTTCCGCCAGATGATGACCGGGCCGGTGTGCTCGGTCGCCTCGATGGGCATGGTCATCACGCCCGAGGGGAAGGCCGTGGCGTTCAGCCCGTCAAACGCGGGCCGCGCCCCGGCCCCGCCGGAGTTGAACGTCAGCACCTCGGCCCGCGCCCCCTGCCCCGCCACGACCGGCCGCAGCGAGACCTGGAAATTGCAGAGGCTGCCTGCCCCTTCCGCGGGCACCACGCCCGGCAGGATCAGGTCCAGCGCGCCGAAGACCGCATCGGGGATCATGTGGCCGATGACGTGGCGCAGGGCCACGGGCGCGGGGTGGACGGCATTGACGATCGAGTGTTCCGGCGCCGTCACCTCGAACGGCGCGAGCGAGGCGGCGTTGTTCGGAATCTCGGGCGCGACGGCGCATTTCAGGGCGTAGCAGGCGTAGGCCTTGGTGTAGACGAGAGGCACGTTGATGCCCCTCGGATCGGTGCCCGAGGTGCCCGCGAAATCGCAGAGGATGCGATCCTGTCGCACCTCCAGCGCGACCCTCAGCGTGATCGGCGTGGCGAAGCCGTCGATAACCATTTCCGACGCGGCGCTTTCGCGGGGAAGCGCCGCGATCCGTTCGAGCGTGGCGCGGCGCGAGTTCTCGAAGATGTAGGCCGCGATGTCCGAAAGGTCCGCCATGGCGAACTCGTCCATCATCTCGGCCAGCCGGCGAAGGCCGATGCCGTTGCAGGTGGCCAGCGCATGGATGTCGCCCACCACCTGATCCGCCTCGCGCACGTTGCCGCGGACCATGGCGATCAGCGTGGCGTTCATCGTCCCGCGCTCGGCCAGCTTCATGATCGGGATGTGGATCCCCTCCTCGTACACGCTGGCCCCGTCCGCCCCGAAGCCGCGCCCGCCCACGTCGACGACATGGGCGGTGCAGGCGAAGAAACCCACGAGCCGCCCCTGCCGGAAGGCGGGCGTGACCACGGTGATGTCGTGCAGGTGGCCGGTGCCCTCCCACGGGTTGTTGGTGATGTAGACGTCGCCCTCGAACATGTTCTCGCGTCCGATGCGGCGGATGAAATGGCCGACGGATTCCGCCATGGCGTTGACGTGGCCGGGGGTGCCGGTGACGGCCTGGGCCATCATCAGGCCGCGGTCGTCGTAGACCCCGGCCGAAAGGTCCCCCGCCTCGCGCACCGAGGTCGAGAAGGCGGTGCGCACCAACGCCTGGGCCTGCTCCTCGACCACCGAGATCAGGCGGTTCCACATCACCTGCCTGGCGACGTCTCCGGGGGTGCTCATGCCCTGTCCTCCTTCGGGGTCAGCTCGATGGTGCCGTCGGGCAGGGCCCGGGCGCGGCGGGAGGCTGGAACGATCACCGTCGTCTCCGCCTCGGTGATGACGGCGGGGCCATCCGCCCCCTGCCCCGGCTCCAGCGTCTCGCGCCGCAGGATTGCGGCACTGTTCCGGCGGCCTTGGGCCTGGTCGAACAGCGCGCGGGTGCCGTCGGCCCGCGCGATGCCACCCTCGGGACAGGGGCAGACCGGCTCGATCGCGGCCACCGGCGTGCGGGCATCGACGGCCCAGACCGTGACCTCCACGTCCATCCCCTCTACCGTTCGATCGAAGAGGCGGGCATAGACGTCTTCGAACAGCGCGCGCAGGCGCTCGGGGTCGGGGTCGGCGGCATCCTCGGGCGACAGGATCACCGGCACCTCCCACCCCTGCCCCGCATAGCGCATGTGGGCCTTGAACTCGGCCTCGATGGGCGCCTCCGCGTCGCAGGTCCGCACGAAGGCGGTTGCCTCGGCCTGAAGATCGGTCAACAGGTCGCGCACGGCACCGCCGTCGAAGGCCGAAAGCCGCATGTAGACGCTGCGCGTCGCCTCGAAGCTGAACGGCGCCTTCAGGAACCCGATGGCCGAGCCCACCCCGGCCCCCTGCGGCACCAGCATTCGCGCGATTCCGAGCTTCTCGCACAGCCGCGCGGCATGGAGAGGGGCCGCCCCGCCGAAGGCGATCATGGTGTAATCGGCAAGGTCCTCGCCGTTCTCGACGGCGTGGACCCGGGCGGCGTTCGCCATGGTCTCGTCCACCACCTCGGCCACGCCGAAGGCCAGCGTCTCGGCATCGCCGCCGATGGCATCGCCCAGGTACGCTGTCAGGGCCTGTTCCGACGCGGCGCGGTCCAGCGTGAAGGAGCCGCCCGCGAATTCCGCCGGGTCGAGCTTGCCCAGCACCAGGTCGGCGTCCGTCACCGCGGGACGTTCTCCGCCACGTCCGTAGCAGGCCGGACCCGGCTCTGACCCCGCGCTTTCCGGTCCGACGCGGATCTGGCGCAGGGCGTCGGTGTGTGCCAGCGATCCGCCCCCTGCCCCGATCTCGACCATGTCGATCACGGGGATCGAGATCGGCATCCCCGATCCCTTCTTGAAGCGATAGCTCCGCGCCACCTCGAACACCCGCGCCGTCTTCGGCGTGCCGCCGCGGATCAGGCAGATCTTCGCCGTCGTGCCCCCCATGTCGAAGGACAGCACCCGGTCGAGCCTGTGCCGCCGCGCGAGGTCTGCGGCAAAGACGGCACCGCCCGCCGGGCCGCTCTCGACCAGCCGCACCGGAAACTCCGCCGCGCTTTCCAGCGAGATGATGCCGCCGCCGGAATGCATCAGGAACACCGGGCAGCCTGTCCCCTCCTCGGCCAGCCGCCCCTTCAGCCGCATCAGGTAGCTGTGCATCAGCGGCTTGATGTAGGCGTTGGCGACGGTGGTATTGAACCGCTCGTATTCCCGCATCTGCGGCGAGACATCGGAGGACAGCGAAACGCTTGCCTCGGGCAAGCGTTCTGCGAGGACCTCGCGGACAAGACGTTCGTGTTCGGGATTGAGGTAGGAGTGGATCAGCCCCACCGCGACCGAGCGGTATCCGGCCGCCGCGATCGCGTCGACCACCGCCGCGATCTCTCCGCGGTCCATCGGGACAAGTTCCCTGCCCTGCGCGTCGATCCGGCCTGCCACGGTGAAACGGCTCTGTCGCGGCAGCAGAGGTTCGGGCAGGACGAGGTTCAGATCGTACTGCTCGAACCGGGACTCGGTGCGCATCTCGATCACGTCGCGGAAGCCCTCGGTCGTGATGAGCGCCGTCTTGGCGCCACGCCGCTCGATCAACGCGTTGGTCGCCAGGGTCGTGCCGTGGATGATCTGGTCGATCGCCCCGGGTTCGATATCGGCCTTCGCGCAGACCTGTTTCAGGCCGACCAGGATGCCATCCTCGGGCGCCCCGTGGGTCGTCAGCACCTTCGTCGAGACCATCCCGGACGGCATGTCCAGCACGACGTCGGTAAAGGTTCCGCCGATATCGACGCCAAGGCGCACCCTGCTTCCGGTCATTCGCATACCTCCGATTTCGCGCCAGCCTATGGGCGTCCCGAAGCGACGTGCAAGGTCAGAAATGAAATGCCTCGACGCCCACCCGTTCGCCCAAGGTCATCGCGTCGGCCACATGGATCATCGGACGCAGGTCGACCTCGCTCTTGTCCGCGGACAACAGCCGGGACATGCGGTCGTACAGCCGCGGATACTCCCGCTCTTCCCCGTTGGCGACTTCGACACCGTCGACTTCGAAGCATGCGCCGCCCCGCGACAGCAGCGCCTTGCCCGCATCGGTTTCGATCTCGATGTTCCAGACCTGCGCGCCGGTCTGCTGCCAGTCGAGGTCGAGGACCACGTCGTGGCTGAACACCACTCGCGCCGCGATCGGTGCCTGGCGATTGCTCGGCACTTCCAGACGCGCCGACATCGCCCGGACCGCGAACGGCAGGATCTCGGTCAGGATCGACAGGGCGTTGATGCCGGGATCGAACACGCCCATGCCTCCGGGTTCGAAGACCCAGTCCTGGTTCGGATGCCACCGGCGGACATCCTCGTGCCAGGTGATGCGCACGGACAAGATCGCCTTGTCCGCCAGCCACGCCTTCGCGGCATCCACGCCCGGCGCCATGCGGCTGTGCCAGGTGGCGAACAGGGTCAGGCCCCGGTCGGCGGCCAGCGCCGCGAGGATCTGCACCTCCGATATCGTCATTCCCGGCGGCTTCTCCAGCATCACGTGTCGTCCGGCCAGCAGGCATGCTTCGGCGCTGGCGAACCGGGGGGCCGGAGGCATGCACAGCGACACCACCGGGATGTCGGGGCGGGCGGCCAGCATCTGGTGGATATCGGTGAAGGCCTCAATGTTGTCCACGGTGCCCGATCGGCTGACCGTTGCGGCCAGGGTCCAGTCGTCGGAAGCCGCGATGCTGGGCACATGCTGGTCGCGGGCGATCTTGCCCACGCCGACGATGGCGATCTTTCTGGTCATGTCAGGCCTCTTCGTCGTCCCTCACCTCGGCTGTCGCGCACACCATGGGGGCGCCACAGCGATTGTCCAGTGTTGTCCGCGGACAAGATCACGGGCAAGGGCAGGGCGAGGACCGGTGCGTCAATCGCCGGATCATTGTCCATGGGTTAAAACCGGCGCTTCGCGCCCCCGAGGTGAGCGACCTGAAATAGGCCCCGGTCTGCCGGATCCGGGAGCGAATCTGGAGCAGCGCCCAGACCGTCACGGCGGCGCCGAGGCAGCCCAGGCGCCGTTCTGCCTCCAACAACGCGGATCGGTCGATTCCGATCATCGGGGCAAGCTGTCGTGCGTGTTCGATCACGTCTTGCGGCGCCGCTATCCGTGTCATGGCCAGTTCGACAGCGTCGGGGCAGGCGGCTTTCAGCGCGTTCAGATCGACTGGTTTTCCGGGCGACGGTTTTTTGACGGCGCCGGCGGTTTCGCCTGCATCATTCTTTCCAACTAGTTCTTTTCTTGAGTTCTGTTGGTGCCGGACATTCTGGCCGTCGCTGGCGGACATCCCGCTTTTCGCCGGTGCTTCGACGTTGTCCATCGCCTCGTGTTCGTCCACGGAGACAGGAAGTTCTGTCAGCATCCGGCGAAGGGTTTCCGCATCCAGCTTGCGGCGCAACACGGCCTGGGCGGCAAGCGCCGCGGCGCAATCGGGATCGTCCAGAAGGGCGCGATGGACGGCGGCGCGCAGCTGGCACCGGAGATAGGCGATTTCCTCGTCCTGCCGGACCTGATCCTCGGCCAGCGCCGACAACTCGGCGCACCGTGCGAACAGCGGCCCGAGGTCGAAGCCGAAGCACAGCGTGGCGCCCGTCGCGGGGTTCCTGCGCGAGAAGCGCTTGCCGTTGGGACTGTCCTGCCGCACGAGCAGCCCCCGTTCGGCAAGGGCGGCGATGTGGCGGCGCAGCGTGCGTTCGGAGATGCCGTTGCGCCTGACGGCAAGGGTGGAATTCGACGCGAACACCATGTGGTGCGCCCGCCGCGGCGGCAGGCAGGACAGGAGCGCGTCGAGCGTCGCGACCTGCGGCGGTGTCAGCCCGAGGGCAGGCGCGGCCTTGCGCACCCAGCCGATGATCGTGCTGCGGTCGGGCAGGGCGTTGTCCGCGGACAATATCGGCCGTGCCCCCGGCCGCAACGCGGCCGAAGTCTGGATGAATGCCATGGCGATGTCACGGCGGCCGGATGTGGCGGAGCCCGGCAAAAAGCCACGGCAAACCGTTCAACCGAATCGGTTGGGCTTGACGGACGGGACGGAGATGGTACATCTGAGAGTGCAAATCGACAGATGGGGCTCTCCGAAGGTGACTTTGGGGGGCTCTTTCTTTTCGGGCTGCCTGGTGCTCCTGTGTTGGGGTTTCGGTTTCCGGATCAGCGGTCGGGCTGATCCGCCTTCCACGCCTCGTAGAGGCGCGCAAGTTCGGTTTCGGCGTTCCGATGCAGCCACGCCGCGAAATCCGGTGACGTGGACTTCCGCACCTTGATCGTCAGCGCCTGTGCCGAAGACCGCAGCTCGGCGATGCGTGTGCCATCGGCCGCGGCCACGGAAAGGGCAGGGGACGCGGCCTGCCGGCCGGGCTTCTGCGCGCCCTCGGCAAGCTCGACGACCTTGGCGAAGCGGGCATCGGATGACAGCGGCGCGAGGGCCTCCGCCGCCGCCTGCACCCGCGCCTCGAAACCAGCGGGATCCCGGACACGATCGGCCAGGTCTTCCCAGCGGCGGCGGCCGATGCCGTGGGCCGGCCCGATGGCGCGAACGACCGAGGCCGGAATCTCGCGGGCGACCTTGGTCATGCGCGACAGCATTGGCCGGTCGATGGCGAGGGCGTCGAGGATCACCGCGGTCTCATACCCCGTGCCCGCCAGTTCGGCGGCGAACAGGGCCTTCTCGATGAAGCTCGGATCCAGCCTTTGCGCATTCTCCTGCCCCTGGGCAAGGATCGCCTGTTCGTCCGACAGCGAACGGATCAGCACCTTTGCCGGAATGCCAAGCTGCCGAAGCGCCCTGAGGCGACGACGGCCATAGACGATGCGGTAGCGTCCGGACTGGCCGGGCAGGGGGCGCACCATGAGAGGAACCTGCTGTCCGTGTCGCCGGATGCTCTCGGCCAGTTCCGCCACATCGGCGTCGCCGAAGGCAAGACGGTCGCGCGGGCCGTCCTCCTCGATCAGCTCGGGATCGACCTCGCGCACGGCATTGGTGGAGAGGTCGCGCAGGGTGGACTTCACCCCGCTCATCGCACCTGTGTTGGGGAAGCGGGGGGCGCTCTCGGGTGCGGACGACCCGCTCTCGCCGGTCGGCGGGGGAGGGGGCTGGAAGATGTTGCGACGGACCATCAGCTGACCTCCCGGCCCCAGGCGCGCTGGATCACCTGCTCGAACTCGTCGGCGACCCCGTTCACGCTTTCCATGATCCGGTCGAGCGTCTTCTTCACGACCTGCGCCGGATCGAGTTCATAGATCGTCTGCTGGGTCATGCCCGCATCCGAGATGGCGGTGGACTTCAGCATCGGCGTCGTCAGCACCTGGTCGAGGAGGATCGAGCGCAGGAAACCGGCCATCTGCGATTGCGGCACGTCGGTCGGCTCGTACCGAGTCACCAGGTACTTGAGGAACGCCCAGTCGGTCGGACCCGTCGCTTCCTCCAGCGTCCGCACCGTCTCGCCCGCCATCTCGAGGAACTGCGCCATCGAGGCGACGTCGAGCATGCTGGGCACCACGGTGATCAGGAGCCCGGTGGACGCCAGGAGCGCGGTCATCGTGGTGAAGCCCAGCTGCGGCGGACAGTCGATGATGACGAGGTCATAATCCTGTTCGACCTCTTCCAGCGCGATCGCGAGTCGGCCGGTGAAGGGCGGATCGATCTTGTGCTGGAGGGCATAGGCCGTCTCGGTCTCGTACTCCGAGAGCATCAGGCCGGCCGGGGCCAGGTCGAGCTTGTGGAAATAGGTCTTGCGGATCACCTGCGACAGCGGCACCGGATCGTCGTAGCGCAGCGCGTCGTAGACGGTGCCGCCGGCGGCGAACTCGATCTCGGGGCGATAGCCGAACATGGTGGTGAGGCTCGCCTGCGGATCCATGTCAACGGCCAGCACGCGATAGCCGCGCAGGGCATAGCGCTGTGCGAGGTGGATCGCGCTGGTGGTCTTGCTGGAGCCGCCCTTGAAGTTGACGATGGAGATCACCTGGAGCGCATCGCCTTCCCGTCGCCCGGGCAGGTACGCATCACCGTTCCGGCCGGTTCGGGCCATCACGTGCCGGATCGCGTCGATCTCCTCGGCGGAGTACAGGCGTCGGCCGCGGGCGTCCGTCTCGACCTCCGGAAAGGCGCCGTCCTGGTGTCGGGTGCGCAGGTTCGACAGGCTGATCCCGGTCAGCTCGGACACTTCCGACGGGTGAAACTTGCGCAGCCGCTTGCGGCTTTCCGGCTGGAAGCTGTTGCGCATGTGCGAATCCAGCGCATCCGACAGCCGCGCGGCATTGGCCGCGATGGTGCCTGCGATGGACCCGGGGGCCGGGTTCGTCCGAGCGGTTGCCATGTCTGCCCTCTGCGGTCTCTTGGTGGACCTGCCTTGTGTCGTCGCTGAAACGCGTGATTTGCGCGATCCTGCGACGACAGAAGAAATGACACGCAACTTGGCGTCGGACAACAATTTTCTGCCGGAAGGCGCGCCAGCCCTGTCGTGCCCCTTTCATTCGCTCTTGCAGGGAGATCGTGCAAGCTTTTGAAAACGGACGATAATCGGGTGCACCTCAAGCCTTGCTTCATGTTGTGTCCCGGTTTCGCAGAGACCGCAATATCTGTGTGACTGCACGCAGAGGAAGGGCTTCCGCAGTCTCAAGGCCAGAATCGCTCGGCCAAGCCCGACCAGATCAGGCGGGCCGAGATCAGCAACAGCACCAGGTCGAGCGCGCGGTTGAAGCGGGCGTCGGTCATCCGGTTCAGCACCAGTCTTCCGGTCAGCGTACCCAGAAGCCCGGCTGCGATCATCGCCGCGATCAGCCCGGCCCAGGGGGCGAAGGCGAAGCCGAGCAGGCCGAAGACCAGCGTCTTCAGCAGGTGCTGGGTGCACATCAGCGTGGCATGGGTGGCGACGAAGGCGTGGCGCGCCAGCTTCAGGGATTTCGAATAGCTGGCGACGAAAAGGCCGGTGGCCCCGAAGAACATGGTCAGGAAGCTGGAGATCACGCCGGTCAGCAGCGGCCAGTGCGACAGCCAGCGCGGCGGGCAGGCCAGCACCGTCCAGACGATGAAGCCGCCCACACCGACCTGCACCGCCCAGGGCGGCAGGTTGATCACGACGCTGCCGCCCGCCGTCACCCCGACGATTGAGCCGACGACGAACCAGGGCATCGCGCTCCAGGCGGTGTGGCGCACGAAGACGACGGCCCGCCCGAGGTTGGAGCCCACCTGCACGACTCCATGCACCGGGATCAGCGCGGCGGGCGGCATCAGGACGGCCAGGACCGCCAGCAGCAACCCGCCGCCGCCGATGCCGAAGGCGACGGTGACGAGCGAGGCGATGAAGGACACGCCGACCATGGCGGCCACCGCCATTCCGCCGAGGTCGGGCGGCATCAGCAGAGCGACGAGATCCGTCACCGGCGCCCCCCTGTCACGATTGCGGGTGACTTGCGGCGCGGGGCCTGCGACAGTCGCCACCTGTCCAATGCCGGAGGTCCATAGCCGTGAATTCCACCTGCGATCTGTTCGACGCCCACTCCGACGTGGCCCGCGTGCTGTCGGCCCGGCTGGTCCATTTCGGCGGCCGCACCGCGTTCCGGGGACCCGCCGAGACCGTGGCCTGCTTCGAGGACATCGCGGCGATCCGCGCGCTGGCCGGGTCGCCCGGACAGGGACGGGTGATGGTGGTCGATGCCGGCGGATCCATGCGCTGCGCCGTGACCGGCGACCGCATCGCGGGTCTCGCGCAAGACAACGGATGGTCCGGCATGATCGTCTGGGGCTGCATCCGCGATCGCGCGGCCCTCGCGGCGCTCGATTTCGGAGTGATGGCGCTCGGTTCGATCCCGAGCAGGCCGCGGCGCGAGACGGGAGGCCACACCGGTGTGAGCGTGGAGATCGACGGCGTCCCGGTCGCACCCGGCGACATGGTGTTCGCCGATATCGACGGCGTCCTGGTCCTTCCGGCGGGCGTGACGGGGGAGGTGACGGGGGGCTGAGCCCACCGGAGCGGCGGCGCCGATGCGTGGCTTGGTCCGTTCGTCAAGGATCTGCACACGCATCGAAGCTGTCCCGTCCAGTCGCGGCGCCGCGCAACCTGCACCAAATTTCTGCATACTGTCGTATACCAGAACCGGGTCAAGTTCCAGCCCCGCCGCGACGGTCACCGTTCCGGGGATAGGGGACGGCTCAACGAACTGGATCAGATCCGCAGCCGCCGGATTGTGGCCACCGGAACCGGATACGCAAGGCCGTGCCCCGACCGATGACCGCGAGGCCGGATCAGTTCCGTCCGGCCAGCGCCTTAACGATCCGCGTCATCGCCAGCATGCCGGGGTCGTCCATGCCCTTGCTCTTCTCGGCGAAGATCCGGGCCCGGCCAACCGTGGCGGGCTTGTCGCGGAAATCGTCCATCGCCCGCTCGGCGCCCTGCACCGCAGCATCGGCCAGCCTGTCCGGATCGCTCTGGCCTTCCGTCGCCTTCGCCACGGCGTCGAGGCTGTCGAGCACCGTCTTCCCGCCAAGCTCGGCCTTGCCGCGGGCCATCATGGCGTCGCGGGCCAGCGCGGCGAGGCGCGAGGTTTCACCCGGATCGACACTGTCCTTGCCCTTCACGTCCTTCGCGATGGCCATCAGCCCGGTCGCCATGAGCGTGCCGTAGGAGGATCCCGAGGACTTGGTGAAGGCCTGCGCGCAGGCCAGCAGGGCCATGCCGAGGTCGTCGGGCAGGTCCGCCGCCTTCTCCTTGATCGCCCGCATCCCCCGCGTCATCGTCACGCCGAGGTCGCCGTCACCAAGGGCGCCGTCGGCCTGGTTCAACTCCTCGAAGTCCCGCTCCATGGCGGCGGCAAGCCGGTCGATCCCGGCCAGCAGTTCGGCCTTGCCGATCATCCGACCCTCCAGAACGCACAGTCGCAGGGGGCCTTCAGCAGCCCTTCCAGCTCGCCGTCGAGCTTGCAGAGGGTGAAGGACACGCCGGCCATCTCCATCGACGTCGCATAGCGTCCGACCAGCGGCATCACGATGGTCGCCCCCGCATCTTCGAGCCGCTTCTTCACGACGCGGTAGAGGATATAGAGCTCCTCCGGCGGGGTCGCGCCGAGGGAGTTCACCATCACCGAGACCCGGTCGCCGGACGAGAGCGGCATGTCGTCAAGCAGGCGGTCCATCATCTCGGAGGCGATGTCGTCGGCCGGGCGCAGCTTGTCGCGCCAGACGCCGGGCTCGCCGTGGATGCCCATGCCCATCTCCATCTCGTCCTCCTCGATGTGGAAGGTCGCCTTGCCAGCCTGGGGCACGGTGCAGGAGGACAGGGCGGCACCGATGGAGCGGCAGTTGTCGGCGGTCTTCTGGGCAATCCGCGTCACGTTCTCGAGGTCCTGGCCCGCTTCCGCCGCGGCGCCCGCGATCTTGAAGGCATAGACCATGCCGGCCACGCCGCGCCGCTTCTCCTTCTCCTCGGGCTTCGCCGAGGCGACGTCGTCGGCCAGAAGGACGGTGGTGCACTTGATGTCCTCGAACTCGACGAGGTCGCCCGCCATGTCGAAGTTCATCACGTCGCCGCCGTAGTTGCCGTAGAGCCTCAGCACCCCCGCGCCGCGGTCGGCGACGCGGATCGCATCCGCCATCTGCTCGGCCGAGGGGGAGGCGAAGACGTCGCCGATGGCGCAGGCGTCGAGCAGGCCGGTGCCGACGTAGCCGGTGAAGACGGGCAGGTGGCCGGAGCCGCCGCCGGTGACGATGCCGACCTTGCCTTCGCGCGTTTCCTTGGCGCGGGCGACGACGCGGCCGTCCTCGCCATGGAGGCGATAGTACTCGGGGTGCGCGGCCACGAGGCCGGCCAGGGTTTCGTCGACGTAGTTCGACGGGTCGTTCAGGATCTTTTTCATCGGAGACTCCTTAAGGTCGGGGCGTCGTCAGGACATGCGGCGCCGCGCGAAGAGGGCGGCCACCTGCTGGCTGTTGACCAGCATAACGAAGATCAGCAGGACACCCCAGATCAGCTCGCGGGCGAAGTTCGACACCTGGAGCATGTTGAGACCGCTGGACAGGAACTGCATCGACAGCACCGCAAGGACCACGCCCACGACCTTGCCGTAACCGCCGTAGGGATTCACCCCGCCAAGCACGGCGATCAGGATCGAGAGCAGCAGGTAGGACGAGCCGTAATCGGCCTTGGCCGAGTTCGCGCGGCTCATCACCAAGAGGCCCGAGATCGCGGCGAGCGCGCCCGACAGCATGTAGACCTTCAGCAGCAGGCGGTTGACGTCGACGGCGGCGAAGCGGGCGGCGAGCGGGTTGGCCCCGAACATCACTAGCTTCAGCCCGAAGGCCGTGCGGCGCACGATGAAGGCGACGGCGAGGGCGAGGACCGCGAACAGGATCAGCGGCACGGGAACCGAGAAGACCTTGCCGTTGCCAAGCCAAGCGGCGGCGGTCGGAAAGCCCATGACGGCGCTGCCGCCGGTGATGGCGACGGCGATGCCGGTGAAGATCAGCCCCGAGCCGAGGGTCGCAAGGATCGGCGGCATCCCGATGAAGGCCACGAGGGCGCCGTTGAAGAGGCCGGCCGCGGCACCGATGGCTATCGCGACGACCATGGAGAGCAGCAGCCACATCACCGCGCCGCTTCCGGCAAGTTCTGGGCCCGCGACGTTGGCGAGGATCAGGGCGGCGACCACGGCGGACATGTTGGAGACGCCCACGACCGACAGGTCGATGCCGCCGGTCAGCATGGTGACGGTCACGGCCAGGGCGAGGATGGCGAACTCCGGGAACTGGAAGGCCATGGAGGTGAGGTTCGCGGCCGACAGGAACCGCTCGGGCGACAGCGAGGCCATGAGGACGAAGACCAGCACGGCGATCACGGCAAGCCGGCCCTCGGGCGTCTTGAGGCGGGAAAGGAGCGTGTTCATGGCCGGTGATCCGCCTGTGGTTTGCGAGGGACGAACATCATGCCGACCGCGCCGCCTGCCGCTTGGCCTGCCAGGCGGGCAGGCCGGTGCCGACGAGGATCAGGATGCCGATGGTAATCGACTGGAAGGTCGAGGGCACGCCGATGACGATCAGCGAGTTCTGCACCAGCACGATCAGCGCGACGCCGAGAAGCGTGCCGGTCAACGTGCCGTAGCCGCCCGTCAGCCGCGCGCCGCCAAGGACGACGGCGGCGATCACCGACAGCTCCAGCCCGACCAGGTCGAACGGGTTGGCGAGGCGCGAGAGCGAGGCGTGGATGATCCCGGCAAGACCGGCGAGCGCGCCGACATAGACGTAGACGAAGAACTGCGTCCGCGTGACCTTGATCCCGATGCGCCGCGCGCTTTCGACCGAGCCGCCCACGGCGAAGATCGACCGCCCAAGCATCGTGCGGTGCAGGATGAACCAGGTCAGCACCACGACGATCACGAGCGCGGCGAAGGCCCAGGGCAGCGAGAAGAAGGAACCGTCGGCGTTGGTTCCGCGGAACATCATCAGGCGCGAGAAGTTGCGCATTTCCGGCGGCAGGGCCGAGATCATGTTCGAGCCGACGAAGGTCAGCAGGAAGCCGCGGAAGACCGAGAGCGTGCCGAGGGTGACGATCAGCGTCGGCAGCCGGAAGACGGCGATCAGCACCCCGTTGATGCAGCCGAGCAGCGCGCCGAGCACCATGGAGATGGCGAAGATCACCGGCCAGGGCAGGCCCGGCGCGTGCTCGAGGAGGAACGTCGTCGTCGTGTACATCGCGAAGGCCGCGATGGCCGTGAAGGACACGTCGATGCCGCCCGAGACGAGAACCAGCATCGCGCCGACCGAGAAGATGCCGAGGATGATGCCGTTCCTCAGCAGGTCGGTCAGGGTCGGGATCGACAGGAAGCGGGGATCGGAGGCGGCGGCCAGCGCGCAGAACGCCAGGATCACCAGGGCGACGAGGACTTCGTTGCGGGCGAGGTTCAGTTTCACGAGGCGAGCCTGTGTCCAAGGTCGGTTTCATCGGTATCGCGGCCCGCGATCTCGTCGGTGATGCGGCCGCCCTTCATCACCAGCAGGCGATGACAGGTCGCCAGAAGCTCGGGCAGGTCGTCGGAGATGACGATGACGCCAAGACCCTCCCGCGCGAGATCGCGGATGATGCCGTGGATATCCGACTTCGAGCCGACATCGACCCCGACCGAAGGACCGTTCAAAATCAGCACCTTCGGCCCCGTGGCCAGCCAGCGGGCCAGCACGACGCGCTGCTGGTTGCCGCCCGAGAGCGAGCGCACCGGCGCCTCGGGGTCGGAATGCTTGACGGTCAGGCGCTTCAGCCAGTCGTTCGCCTCGGCCCAGAGACCCTTCAGGTCCAGCATCGCGCCCTTGTCATGGGTGTCGAGGCGGCCGACGGCGACGTTGCGCGCGATGGACTGGTCCAGGAACAGCCCCTCGGTCAGCCGGTCCTCGGGCACGTAGCCGATCCCGGCATCCGCGGCGCGCAGCGGATCGCCCAGGGGAACGGGACGATCTTTCAGCCGGATCTCTCCCTTGTCCGGGTGGATCAGCCCGAACAGGGCCTTGGCAAGCTCGGTGCGGCCCGAGCCGAGGAGGCCCGCGATGCCCAGCACCTCGCCCTGGCGGAGCGTGAAGGAGACGTCGTCGAAGACGCCCTGTTTCGCCAGGTTCGTGACTTCGAGAAGGGCAGGGGCGGACGGATCCAGCGGGTCGGGCGGCGTTTCGGCCACGTCGCGGCCGGTCATCGCGCGGGTGAGGGAGGCGCTGTCGAAGTCCGTGGCGGGCCCCTCGGCGACCTTGGCGCCGTTCCTAAGGACCACGACCTTCTCGCAGACCTCCAGCACCTCGGCCAGCTTGTGCGACACGAACAGCACCGCGACCCCGTCGGATTTCAGCCGCCGGATGATGGTCAGCAGCGACTTCACCTCGCGCTCGGTCAGGGCGGTGGTAGGCTCGTCCATGATGATCAGCCGCGCGTCCATGGCGAGAGCCCGGCAGATCGCGACCAGCTGCTTGTGCGCGACGGGGAGCTGCTCGACCCGGGCGTTCAGCGGGATGTCGACGCCCACCCGCTCCAGCGTCTTCTTCGCCAGGTCGCGCGAAAGGCCGCCCCTGTAGAAGGCGCCGGAATGGGCGAGCTGGGAGGAAAAGGCGATGTTCTCGGCCACCGTCAGGTTCGGAAACAGCGAGAAGTCCTGGAAGATCACCATGACTCCCGCGTCGGCCGAGATGCGCGGCGACAGCGTTTCGTGCCTTGTGCCGTTGAAGGCGACGGTGCCCGCATTGCGCGGCTCGACCCCGGCAAGGATCTTGATGAGGGTCGACTTCCCGCTGCCGTTCTCGCCCGCGAGGCAGACAGCCTCGCCCGCGCGGATCGTGAAATCGACCCTGTCGAGCGCGGTGATGCCGGAATAATTCTTGGTCACGCCGGTCATCTCGACCAGCGGCGGGGAGGTGTCGGACACGGGGATTTCGGCCTTGTCAGAGACGGAAATCGGGGGCCGCACGGCAGCGGCCCCCGGAAGAAGCATGGCTCAGAACGGGTAGTCGGCCATGTTGTCCTTGTTCACGTTCACCCAGGCCTGGCCGTAGATCACCTTGCCGTCCAGCTTGACGTTCTCGTACCCTTCAAGCCCCAGGCCGGCGCCGTCCTCGACCGTCTTGCCGTCCATCACCATCTGGGCCACCTTGTTCATCGCGTAACCGGCGATGGAGGGATCCCAGAAGCCGATGCCGTCCACGGCGCCGGTTTCAAGGTACTGGCCTGCGATCGACGGCAGCGAGGTGCCGAAGACGCAGGTCTGATCCTCCAGCCCGCGCTCTTCGATGGCAAGGCCGATGCCCGCGACGTCGGTCGAGGCCGAGCCCTGCATCCCCTTGATGTCCGGGTAGGCGCGCAGCACTTCCTGGGCCTTGGCATAGGCCTGCTGCTGGTCGTCGAACGTCTCGTTCTTGTCGCCGACCAGCGTCATGTTCGGATACTTTTCCTTCTGGTAGGCGATGGCGCCGTCGACCCACTGGTTGTGCGTCTGCGAGGTCAGCGAGCCCACGAAGACGGCATATTCGCCCTCGCCGCCCATGCAGGTCGCGAGCTGCTCCATCAGGTTGGCGCCGAAGTCCTCGTTCTTGAAGGCCTCGATGTCATAGGTGGTGTTCTGTTGGCTGGCGGCCTCGTGGGTCACGACCACGATGCCCGCATCCTGCGCGCGCTTCAGCACCGGCTCCAGCGCCTCGGGCGACATCGGCACCACGGCAAGCGCGTTGACGCCCTGGGCGATCATGTCCTCGATCAGCGCGGCCTGCTGCTGCGGGTCCGCCTGGGCCGGGCCGACCTGAAAGGCGTTGGTGCCGGTATCCTCGGCGTATTTCTTGATGCCTTCCTCCATGCGGTTGAACCACTGGATCCCGGCGATCTTCACCACGGTGGCGATCGAGGTCTCTGCGCTGGCGGCAAGCGGCGCGGCCGTCATGGCGCTGGCGCCCAGCAGGCAGGCAAGCAGTTTCGTTCTGGCTTTCATGGTCTTCCTCCCGTTTGTGGCGCGGTTTTGATGGCGCCGGTCTGGTTTTTCGTCACCTTGATCGAAAGGCCGGGGCATTTCCAGCCCTTCTTGACGGGGCCCCCCGGTTTTCCATCGGTTTCAGTCGGTTATGGGTCATGCCGCGCGGTCCTCGGCGGTGCTGCCGGTCAGCAACGCTAGGGCGAGGCCGGGGTCGGCGAAATGGGGCAGATGGCCTGCATCGGCAACGAGGTGGATGGCGGTGCGGGCGGGCAGGGCGGCGCAGTCCTGCCAGTTGATGATGCGGTCCCCGAGGCCGAAGACGGCGGCGGTGGGGCAGGCGAGTTGGGCCAGATCGGACGCGATGTCGCTCTGCTGGAGCCCGTTCTGCGCCCCGGCCCGGGCAAGGGCGGCACTGCCCTGGCGTGTGGCGCGGAGGCGGGCGAGTTCGGCGTCGAGGATCGTGGCGGACATCGGCCCCGCGTCGAGCAGGGCGAAGGCGCGGGCAAGCGCCTCGGGCGTTTCGGCATGGGCCATGCCGTCGAGAAAGTCGGCGTTGATCCTCGGTCCGAGGCCCGCGGGCGCGAAGAGGACCAGACGCGCGGCGCGGGGACCGATGCGGCGGGCGATCCGTGTCGCCAGCACCGCGCCGAGCGAGTGGCCCGCGAGGATCACCCTGCCTTCGGGCAGAAGGGCGAGGAGGGCGTTCGTGGCGGACTCGAGACTGCCTGACGGGTCGCTTTGCCCGTGGCCGGGCAGGTCGGGGACGAGAACGGGATGACCTGCGCGCGCGATCCGGTCGGGCAGGTCACGCCAGCCCCGGCCGTGGTCGTAGAGGCCGTGAAGCAGCAGGACGGGCGTTCCCGTCGCCTCGGATGCGACGCGGCGCAGGGCGATGCGGCCCTCGGGCGTGGCGACGTGATCAGAGGCCCTGCGGCTGGACTTGGCCGTCGGCCGCACGGCGCGCGCGACGTCCTCTCCGGTGATGCGGCCGCGGCGTCCGGTGCCTTCTACCGACTCCAGCGTGACGCCGGAGCGGGCGGCGAGGCGGCGGGCGCGGGGACTGGCCGGCACACTGTTCCGCGGCGTGTCGCTCGTGTCGGGCGTGGGAGTTGAGTATTTGTGCAAAGAAGAAGCAGGGGGGCGTTCGCCGCTACGGGCCTCCGGCTGCTTCGCGGGCGTTTCGTCTTCGCTGTCGCGGACGACTCCGGGGTTCGGAGTGGCCACTTCGGCCTCGACCTCGGCGATCGGGGCGTCGAGGGCAACGGTGTCGCCTTCCCGGACCAGATGCGCGACCATCGTGCCGGATTTTAGGGCCGGAACCTCGACCACGGTCTTGTCGGTCTCGACTTCGAGAAGGACGTCGCCGCGGTTGAAGGGCTGGCCTTCGGGGACCAGCCAGCCGGTGACCTTGGCTTCCTCCATCGTCTCGCCGAGGCGGGGCAGGGTGAGGGTGGTCAGGCCCACGCCGGGGTCTCCTTCCGCATGAGCCAGAGGCCCGCTTCGGCGATCAGTTGCGCCGAGGGGATGGAGCCTTTCTCGAGGGACGGGGAGACCGGGATCGGGATGTCCTCGCCGCCGATGCGCACCACGGGTTCCTCGAGCCAGTCGAAGCAGGATTCGCCGATCCGCGCGGCGATTTCCGAGGCGGCCGAGCCGGCGGTGGCGGCCTCGGTGACGATCATGGCGCGGCCGGTTCGCTGGACGGAGGCGAAGATTGCCGCCTCGTCCAGCGGGTTCAGGCAGCGCAGGTCGATGACCTCGGCATCGATCCCCGCCTCGGCCATGGTGTCGGCGGCGCGCATCGCCTCGTGCAGCATCCGGGAATAGGTGACGATGGTGAGGTCCTTGCCGTCGCGGCGGATCACGGGGGTGCCCCAACCGGCGTCGGGGGTTTCCGGGTCGAGCGTGCCCTTCATGGTGTAGAGGCCCTTGTGCTCGATGAACACGACCGGGTCGGGCTGGCGCAGGGCGTCGCGCAGCAGGTGGTAGGCGTCGTTCACCGTTGCGGGCATGGCAAGGCGCAGGCCCGGGGTGTGCAGCATCCAGGCTTCGAGGCTTTGCGAGTGCTGGGCGGCGGCGGAGCGGCCGGTGCCGCCTTGCGTCCTGAGAACCATGGGCACGGCGATCTGGCCGCCGAACATGTAACGGCTTTTCGCGGCCTGATTGGCAAGCTGGTCCATGACGAGGCCGATGAAATCGACGTACATCAGCTCGGCCACGGGGCGCAGGCCGGTCATGGCGGCGCCGACGGCGGTGCCGACGATGCCCGCTTCGGAGATCGGCGCGTCGATCACCCGGTTCGCGCTGTAGAGATCGATCAGGCCCTTGGTGACACCGTAGGCACCGCCGTAGAGGCCGACCTCCTCGCCAATGAGGATGACGTTTTCGTCCTCTTCCATGGCGTCGAGCAGGGCCTGGCGGATGGCGTCGCGGTAGGTGGTTTCGATGGCGCTCATGCTGCGTCCTCGGACAGGATGGCGCGGAGGCGGTCGCGTTGCGGGCGTGGGGCAGGGGTTCCGGGGGCGAACACGTCCTCGAACATCGTGTCGAGGGCCGGGGGTGCGGCGGTGACGGCGGATTCGAGGGCGGCGTCCATCTCTTCGGCCGCGTCGGTGTCGATTTCGGTGGCCTCGTCCTCGGTGGCGAGGCCTTCGGCGATGATCCTTTCGCGGGCTTTCAGGACGGGGTCGCGCTTCCTGCCTTCCTCCTCCTCCTCGGGGGTGCGGTAGGGGCTCTTGTCCATGCGGGCGTGGCCGTAGAAGCGGAAGCTGTCGATTTCGAGAAAGCCGGGCCGGCCGTCGCGGGCGCCCACCACCAGCTGGCTCGCAACATCGTGGACCTGTTCGACATCGGTGCCATCGCCGTGAGCCGCGGCGAGGCCGAAGGATTCGGCCCGTTCGCCGAAGGCGAGGCGGCCGGCCGAGCGGTCGACGCGGGTGCCCATGCCGTACTGGTTGTTGAGGCAGACAAACAGCACCGGCAGCTTCCAGAGGGCGGCCATGTTCATCGCCTCGTAGAGGATGCCCTGCTGCATCGCCCCGTCGCCGAAGAAGGCGACCGAGACCTGGCGCGTTCCGCGGTTGCGGTAGGTGAGGCCCGCGCCGACGACATGGGGAATGCCGCCGCCGACGATGGCGTTGGCCCCGAGATGGCCGAGCGCGTGGGAGGCGATGTGCATCGAGCCGCCCTTGCCGCGGCAATAGCCCGAGGCCTTGCCGCCGATCTCGGCCATCATCCGGGCCGGGTCGGCGCCGCGGCCGAGGAACACGCCGTGGCCGCGGTGGTGGGTGGTGAAGGTGTCACCCTTCTGCATCGCGTCGGTGACGCCGACGACGGCTTCCTCGCCGATGGACAGGTGCAGCATGGAGCCGGCGCTTTCGCCGCGCAGGAACAGCTCGCCCACGCGCTCCTCGAAGCTGCGGATGCGGCGCATGGTGCGGTATCGGGAGAGGGGAGCTGTGTTTGTCGTCATGTCTCGGCTCTGAGCGGTTTCAGGGCAGCATAGGCCCGTTTGTAGCGCTCGTAGATCGGCGCATAGGCGGCGTGGGTTTCGGGGTCGGGGGTGATGACCTTGGCGGTTCTCACCATGGCTTCGCAGCCCGCGTCGATGCTCTCGAAATGGCCCGCGCCGGTGGCGGCGAGGATCGCGGCGCCGAGGGGGCAGGCCTCGGACTCCTCGGTGAGTTCCAGGGGGACGCCGAGGGTGTCGGCGTGGACCTGCAGCCAGAAGGGCGCGCGGGCGGCGCCGCCGGCGACGACGATGCGCCTCGCCTCGAACGCCGCGCCGAAGCTGTCGACGATCAGCCGGGTGCCGAGGCAGACGCCTTCAATCAGCGCGCGGTAGACGTGGGCGGGGGTGTGTTTCAGCGTGAGGCCGGTGATCGCACCCCGGGCCAGCGGATCGGTGTGGGGCGTGCGGTTGCCCTGGAAGTGGTCCGACACCAGCAGCCCCTCCGCGCCAGGTGGGATCTGCGTGGCGGCGGCGTTCAGGTCGTCGAACGAGGTGTGTTCGGCGAAGTGGCGCTTGAACCAGGCGATGACCGAGCCAGTGGAGGTCTGGCCGCCCTCGATGACCGGGCGGCCGGGATAGACGCAGTCAATGTAGGTGCCCCAGGTGCCCCTGGCGTGGACGGTTTCGGACGCGATGCCGAGGTGCAGGTGCGAGGATCCGGTGATCAGGGCGAGGTCGCCGGGGTGGCGGACGCCGAGGCCGATCATGCCGATGAAGGCGTCGGCGCCGCCTTGCACGACCTTGACGGTCTCGGGGAGGCCGAGGTGGGCGGCAGCTTCGGGCGACAGGGGGCCGACGACGGCGCCGGGGGCGAGGATGTCGGAGGGCCACTTGTCGCGAACGGCGGCAAGGCCGATGCGGCGCAGCAGGTTGTCGGGCCAGCCGCCGTTGTCGGTCTGGTAGTGCCAGCGCATGGTCAGGTTGTTGAGCGATGCGCACCAGCGTCCGGTCAGGCGGAGGTTCAGGTAGTCCTGGTATTCGCCGACCTTCGCGGCCTTCTCCCACAGGTCCGGCTGGTTGCGGGACATCCAGAGGGACTTCGGGATCATCCACTCGGGCGAGACGGGGCCCGCGCCGCCGCCGTTGATGCGCAGCGCCGGGTCGCCGGTGGCGGCGATGTCGGCGGCCTCGGCATGGGCGCGCATGTCCATCCACATGATCGCGGGGCGCAGCGGGCGGTCGTCGGCGTCCAGCGCAATGACGGTGCAGGACGTCGTGTCGGCGCACAGCGCGGTGATGCTTGCGGGATCGACGCCCGCGTCGGCGACGGCGCCGCGCACGGCCTCGCCGCAGGCGCGCCACCAGTCCTCGGGCGCCTGTTCGGCTAGGCCCGGCGCGGGGAACACAGTGTCATAGGCGGTGCGGGCGGTGCCGAGGGAGCGGCCCGTCAGGTCGAACACGTGGGCGCGCAGGCCCTCGGTGCCGCCGTCGATGCCGATCACGTGGTGCGACGTCTGCGCCAATGTCCCCTCCCCGGACCCTGCCGTCTTGCTGCGCCTGCTCTGCTGCGGTGCAACATCTGTGCAGTTAATGCACAAATGTGATATTCGTTGACGACAGCGGCGGTCAAGGGCCTTATCGGGGCGCAGGTTTCACGGGAGAGGGCCATGGCCCCGCAGCGCGGCGAGACGGACGATCTGGTGCAGACGGCGTGGCTCTATCACGTGGGCGGGCTGAGCCAGGAGGAGGTCAGCCGGCGGCTCGGGATCTCGCGCTTCAAGGTGCTGCGGCTCTTGGCGGAGGCGCGGGAGACGGGGCTTGTGCGCGTCTCGATCAACCACGAGACGACGGGCACGCTGGCCCTGGCCGACCGGCTGGCGGCGCGGTTCGGCCTGACCGAGGTGCAGGTGGCGCCGATGGCGGGAATGCCCGAGGGCGACGCGATCGCGCGGCGGGCGGTGGGGATCCTGTCCGCCGGGTTCCTGGCGCGAATCGGACGGGGGGACGCGGCGCTGACCATCGGTGTCGGCTGGGGCCGGACGCTGGCCGCCGCGGCCGAGGCGCTGACCGGGCTGCGCAATCCGAAGCTGACCTTCGTGTCGCTGATGGGGTCGATGGCGCGCACCTCGGACACCAGCCCGTTCGACGTCTGCGCGCGGTTCGCGGGGCTTACGGGGGGCGGGGCCATGTTCATGCCCGCGCCCTTCCTGGCCGACAGCGTCGAGGACTGCCGGGTGATCCTGCGCCAGCGCATGGTGCGCGAGACGCTGGAGGTGGCGCGGCGGGCGGATCATGCGATCATCAGCGTCGGGGAATGCGCGCCGGGGGCGCTTCTTTACGAAGGATCGCTGCTGACGGCGGAGGAGGCGGCGGCGCTGGCGGCGGCGGGAACGGTCGCGGACAGCACCGGCAAGTTCTTCCGCGCCGACGGCAGTCTGGCCGACACGCCGCTGAACGACCGCGCGCCCTCGGTGGATCTGGACGACCTGCGGCGCACGGACGTGACACTGGTGGCGGCAGGCGCGGTGAAGGCGCGGGCGGTACTGGCGGTGCTGAGGGCCGGATTCGTCAACCGGCTGATCGTGGACGCGGTGCTGGGCGAGCGGCTGGCGGCCATGGCGGAGGGCGCCGGGAAGCCGGTCCAGGACTGAGCCCGCAGCCGAGTCCTTTTCATCGGGGCGCCCCGCGGTCGAAGGACAATCGGGCGAGACTGGACCAAGCGGCGCCCCGGATCGGCGATAGTTATGATAGTCGGATCATCAGCTTGAACGAAATAATCCCTGATTATGGAGTATGGTTGACGGTTATGGGGGTCGGCGGGCTTTAATGGGGTGACAGCGCGTAAGACGTTTCACTTTCCCAGGGAGACCCCAATGATCCATCGCTCGAGTTTCCGCCTGACGGTCGCGGCCTGCGCCCTTCTCGCAGGCCCGCTTTCGGCCGCCACGATCGACGTCGCCATCATCGGCGAACCCGACACCTTCGATCCGATGGTGTCGACCAAGGACGTGGTGTCGATCGTCACCCAGCACTTCGTCGAGACGCTCTACACCTTCGACGACAGCTGGTCGGTCGTCCCGCTTCTCGCCTCGGACATGCCCGAGATTTCCGAGGACGGGCTGACCTATGTCATCCCGCTGCGCGAGGGCGTCACGTTCCACGACGGCTCGTCCATGGACAGCGCCGACGTGAAGGCCTCGCTCGACCGCTGGCTGGAGGTGGCGAGCCGCGGCAAGGGGATCGCGGACAAGGTGGAGACGGTCGAGGCGACGGGCCCCTCCGAGATCACGATCACGCTGAAGGAGCCCTATGCGCCGCTGCTGTCGCTGCTGGCCTTCTCGAACTCGGCCGCCGCCGTCTATCCCGAGGAGATCATCGCGCCGCAGATCGACAAGGTCGTCGGCACCGGCCCCTACAAGCTGGAGGCGCACGAGCCCGACCGCTATACCCAGCTGGTTCGGTTCGACGGCTACACCCAGCCCACCGGCGCCGCCGAGCGCGCGCAGATCCCCGACGAGATCCGCTTCGTCCCCGTTCCCGATCCCAACACCCGGGTCGAGGGGCTGCTTTCGGGTCAGTTCGCCTATGCCGACGGGCTGTCGACCGAAGCCTATGACCGCATTGCCCAGTCCGATGCGGCCGAGCCGGTGCTGCTGGAACCCTTCGGATGGCCGATCTTCGCGATCAATCACAAGAAGGGGCTGATGACCGACCTGAAGGTGCGCCAGGCCGTGCAGGCGGCGCTGCCGTTCGACGACATGATGTTCGCGGCCTTCGGCGACGACAAGTTCTTCCAGACCGACGGCGCGATGTATCCCGAGGGCTGGGCCTGGCACACCGAGGACGGCACCGACCTCTACAACCAGAACGACCAGGAGAAGGCGAAGGCGCTGCTGCAGGAGGCGGGATACGACGGCAGCCCGCTGCGCATCCTCACCTCGCGCCAGTACGAGTTCCATTACCAGATGGCCGAGGTCGCGAAGATGGCGCTGGAGATGGCGGGCTTCACGGTCGAGATGGACGTGGTGGACTGGGCCACGCTGGCGCAGAATCGCGACAACCCCGACCTCTGGGACATCTACATCACCCACTCGCCCTTCCTGCCGGAACCGGCGCTGACCTCGTCCTTCTTCCCGACCGCCCGCGAGGGGTGGAACAATCCCGAGAAGAACGAGATCCTGGACCGCTTCACCTCGGAGAGCGATCCCGAGAAGCGCAAGGCGGTCTTCGCGGAGCTGCAGAAGATCATCTATGCGGACGTGGGCCTGATCAAGGTCGGCAACTTCAACGCCCTTCAGGGCAAGGCCGCGGGTCTCGAGGGGGTCACGCCCTCGCCCTGGCCGGCGTTCTGGAACGCCAAGCTGCCCGAGTGACGACATCCCGGCCCTCTCCGGAGGGCCGGATCCCCCCACGGAGCGCGCGCGATGAGCCGATATCTGACAAAACGCATCCTCGGCATGTTCGTGGTGATCTTCCTCGTGCTGAGCATCGCCTTCGTTCTCGTCCGGCTGGCGCCCGGCGACCCCGCAAGCCTGATGCTGGGCCCCGATGCCACGCCGCAGGAGGTGGACGACCTGCGCGCCCGGCTTGGCCTCGACCGGCCGATCCTCGTCCAGTACCTCACCTTCCTCGCCAATGCGGTGCAGGGCGATCTGGGCACCTCGCTGTTCTTCAACCAGCCGGTGACGCAGGTGCTGGCCGGCCGGGCCGAGCCGTCGATCCTGCTGGCGCTGTTCTCGCTGGTCGTCGCGCTGGTGATCGCCACCCCCATCGGCATCTGGGCCGCCTACCGGCGGGGCACGCCGGGGGACCAGATGTCGGTCACCACGGCGATGCTGGCCGCCAGCGTTCCGAGCTTCCTGACCGGGCTGATCTTCCAGCGCTATCTCGCCACCGATCTGGGCTGGTTCCCGGTCTCGGGCTATGGCGGGCCCGACGCGAGCTTCGCCACGCGGCTCGAACATCTGGTGCTTCCCTCGATCACGCTCGGGATCACCAATTCGGCTCTGATCCTGCGCTTCACCCGCGCCTCGATGCTGGACATCCTCGGCGAGGACTACGTGCGCACCGCCCGCGCCAAGGGCATGTCCGAGCGCCGGGTCGTCCTGCGCCACGCGCTGAAGAACGCAGGCATCCCGATCATCACCGTCGTCGGGCTGACCTTCGCGCTGCTTGTGTCCGGAGCGGTCGTGACCGAGCGGGTGTTCAACCTGCCCGGCATGGGCAACCTCGCGGTCGGCGCGGTGCTGCGGCGGGATTACCCGGTCGTGCAGGGGACGCTGATCGTGGTCGCGGCGATCTACGTGCTGGTGAACCTCGCGACCGACCTTCTGTACCTCGTCGTCGACAAGCGGGTGAAATACTGATGAGCGGTCTCGCCTCTCCCGCCCCCGGCTTCGCCCGGCAACTGACCGCGCGCCCGCTGGTGACGGTCGGGCTGGCCGTCTTCGTCGCGATCGTGGCGGCCTGTTTCCTTCTGCCCGCGCTCGGGGTGACGGAGATCGGCGGCATGTCCGTGCGCAGCCGCCTGTCGCCGCCGGGCAGCGAGGGCTATCCCTTCGGTGCGGATGCCTTCGGGCGCGACCTGCTGGCGCGGCTGCTGGTCGCCGGGCGCGCCTCGCTCGGGATCGGGCTGGGCGTCGCGGTGCTGAGTTCGGCGCTCGGCATCGTGATCGGGCTGGTCGCGGGGTTCTTCCGGCGGCTCGACACGCCGCTGTCGCGGCTGATCGACGCGATGATGGCCTTTCCCGACATCCTGCTGGCGCTGTCTCTGGTGGCGATCTTCGGCGGGTCGGTGGGCAACGTCGTGCTGGCGCTCTCCATCGTCTACACGCCCCGGATCGCGCGGATCGTGCGCGCCTCCACCCTCGTCATCCGCGAGATGCCCTATGTCGAGGCGGCCCGCGCCCTTGGCACCCGCACGCCCGCGATCATGCTCACCCATGTCCTGCGCAACATCGTCTCGCCGATCCTGGTGCAGGCGACCTTCATCTTCGCCTATGCCATGCTCGCCGAGGCGGGGCTGTCCTTCCTCGGCGTCGGCGTCGATCCGGCCACCCCGACCTGGGGGATCATGGTCAACGAAGGGCGCCAATACATCGACAACGCCTTCTTCCTCATCCTCTTCCCGGGCCTCGCCATCGTGTTCTCGGTCCTGTCGCTGCAGATCGTGGGCGACGGGCTGCGCGATGCGCTCGACCCCCGTCTTGCAAAGGAGACCTGACCCCTTGTCCCTGAAACTCGTCAACTTCCGCGCCACCGGCTTCGAAAGCGGCGCCGAGGTCATCCACGTGGCGGACGACGGCCTTGTCGCGGACGGGCCGCAGTCCGGCGCGCGGGAGGTCGACCTGAACGGCGCCTACCTGAGCCCCGGCTGGTGCGATCTGCACGTCCACGTCTGGCACGGCGGCACCGACATCTCGATTCGCGCCTCCGAGGCGGGCCGGCCGACCGGCGTCACCGCCATGGCCGACGCGGGCAGCGCGGGCGAGGCCAGCTTCCATGGCCTGCGCGAATACGTCATCGAGCCGCAGTCGGAGACCATCAAGGCCTTCCTCAACATCGGTTCGATCGGCCTTGTTGCCTGCAACCGGGTGCCCGAGTTGCAGGACTGGCGCTCGATCGACATCGACCGCACGCTTGCCGTGGTCGAGGCGAACCGCGACGTGATCTGCGGCATCAAGGTGCGCGCCTCGGGCGTCATCGTCGGCAGCTGGGGCATCACCCCCGCGAAGATCGCCAAGCGGGTGGCCGAGATGACGGAGCTGCCGCTGATGGTCCATGTCGGCGAGCCGCCGCCGCTGATCGACGAGGTGTTCGAGATCCTGACGCCGGGCGACATCGTGACCCACTGCTTCAACGGCAAGCCGGCGGGGTCGATCCGCGACACCAGGGCGCTGTTCCGGATGGCGCAGGACATGGCCGAACGCGGGATCCTGATGGACATCGGCCACGGTGCGGCCTCGTTCAACTTCCGCACCGCGCGCGAGTCGATCGCCGAGGGGCTGCGCCCGTTCTCGATATCGACCGACCTGCACCGGAACTCGATGGAAAGCCCGGTGCGCGACATGGCCACCACCATGTCCAAGCTGCTGGCCGTGGGCCTGCCCTTCGACGACGTGATCCGCGCCTCGACCCACGCCCCCCGCTCCGTCATCGGACTGGGCGCGCGGGAGGGGCTGACGCCAGGCACAAGGGCCGATTTCACCGTGTTCGACCTTGCGGAGAGCGATCTGGAGGTGCTCGACAGCCAGGGCAACGCGATGGTGATGGACCGCGTGTTCGAGCCGCGGGGCACCGTCCTGGGCGACGACTGGCAGACGGCGGCGCGGCGCGCATGAGCGAAACTATCCTCACCGTCGAGGGTCTGAGGGTCGGCTTCGGGCGGAAGGCGTCGCCCGTGGTCGCCCTGCGCGACGTCAGCTTCGCGCTGAAGCGCGGCGAGACCCTCGCGCTCGTCGGCGAGAGCGGGTCGGGGAAATCCGTGACCTCGCTTGCGCTCATGGGCCTCCTGCCCCCCGGCGGGCAGGTGATGGCGGGGCGGATGGACTTCACCGACCGGGCGGGCACCCGGCACGACCTGACCGCCCTGACCCCGACGCGGCGCCGGGCGCTGCGGGGGCCGGGGCTGTCGATGATCTTCCAGGAGCCGATGAGCTCGCTCAATCCGCTGTTCACCGTGGGCGACCAGATCGGCGAGATGCTGCTTCTGCACGAGACGCTGGACGCGAAGGCCCGCCGCCGCCGCACGATCGAGATGCTGGAGCTGGTGGAGATCCCCGGCGCCGCCAACCGGGTCGACACCTATCCGCACGAGATGTCGGGGGGCATGCGCCAGCGGGTGATGATCGCCATGGCGATGATCTGCAACCCGGCGCTGCTGATCGCGGACGAGCCCACCACCGCGCTCGATGTGACGATCCAGGCGCAGATCCTCGACCTGATGCGCCGCCTTCAGAAGGACCTGGGCATGTCGATCCTGTTCATCACCCACGACATGGGCGTGGTGGCGGAGATGGCCGACGAAGTCGCCGTCATGTACGCCGGCGCCGTGGTCGAGCGGGCGGGGGTGCTGGACCTGTTCGACCGTCCGCGCCACCCCTACACCCGCGGCCTCTTGGCCTCGATTCCCGATCCCGACCCGAAGCCGGACGAACGGCTGGTGCCGATCCCGGGCTCGGTGCCGCCGCTGACGATGCTGCCGAAGGGCTGCGCCTTCGCGCCCCGCTGCCCGCTGGCCGAACCGGCCTGCGAAAGGGGCGTATCCCTGACCGAGAAGGCACCCGGCCACTTCGCCGCCTGCATCCATTCCGAGGAGGTGGCATGAGCGATCCGCTGGTAAGCATCCGCGGCCTGACCAAGCGGTTCGAGACGCCGTCGGGCACCGTTCACGCGGTCGAGGACGTGAGCTTCGACATCCCCCGCGGTGCCATCGTCGGGCTGGTGGGTGAAAGCGGATCCGGCAAGACGACGCTGGGCCGCGCCCTGCTCCGCCTGATCGAGCCGACGGTGGGACAGGTGATCTTCGACGGCACCGACATCACGGGGCTCTCCGCCGCCCGGATGCGGGAGATGCGGCGGCGGATGCAGATCATCTTCCAGGATCCGGTCTCCTCGCTCAATCCGCGCCTGAAGGTGGGCGACCTCGTCGCCGAGGGGCTGAAGGCCCATGGGGTCGGGTCGCGCGGCGAACGGCGCGACCGCGTGGCCGCCCTGCTGGAAGAGGTGGGCCTGAGCGCCGATCACATGGAGCGCTATCCCCATGCCTTCTCTGGCGGGCAGCGCCAGCGCATCGGCATCGCCCGCGCGCTGGCGCTGGAGCCGGAGTTCATCGTGGCCGACGAGAGCGTGTCGGCGCTGGACGTGTCGATCCAGGCGCAGGTGCTGAACCTGCTGCTGGACCTGCGCCAGCGGCGCAACCTCACGATGCTGTTCATCGCCCACGACCTTTCGGTGGTGAACTACCTGTGCGACCGCGTCGCCGTGATGTACCTCGGCCGCCTGATGGAGCTAGGCCCCGTCGGCCCGGTCCACCGGACGCCCGCCCATCCCTATACCCGCGCGCTGAACTCGGCGATCCCGCGGCCCGATCCGCGCGCCGCCCGAAACCGCGAGACCCTGACGGGCGACATCCCCAGTCCGCTCTCGCCGCCTTCGGGCTGCGTCTTCCGCACCCGCTGCGCCCATGCCGCGCCCGTCTGCGCCACGGAGCGGCCGACGCCGCGCGCCGCGGCTCCGGACCACCAGACCTTCTGCATCAGATACGAGGACCTGCATGACGCTTGACACCCGCCCCGCCCCGACACCCGAGAGCCGGCTCCGGTCGCTGGGGATCGCGCTTCCCGGGCGGGCGCCAAGCCCCATCGGGTCGTTCTGCAACGTGCGCCGCGCGGGCGGGATGATCTATGTCTCGGGGCAGGGCCCCGTGCAGGCCGACGGCACGCTGATGCGGGGCAGGGTGGGCGACGACGTGTCGGCCGAGGCCGCGCGCGACCACGCCCGTCTCGTCGCCCTCAACATCCTGTCGGCCCTGCGCGAGGCCCTGGGCTCGCTCGACCGGGTGGGCGGCGTCGTGAAGCTGCTCGGCCTCGTCAACGCGGATCCGGATTTCGAGCGGCATCCCTTCGTCATCGACGGCGCCTCGGACCTCCTGCGCGAGGTGTTCGGGCACAGCGGGATCCACGCCCGTTCGGCCTTCGGCGTCGGTTCGCTGCCGAACCGCATCACCGTCGAGATCGAGGCGATCTTCGAAGAGGCGCCCGCCCCGGACGGTCAGCCCTGATGCAGCCCGAGCGCCCGTTCGACATCGCGTGCCGCCGCGCGGACCTCGCGGGCGACCAGCTCGAACTTCTCTTCCACACGCGTCTTCGGCATCACGACCGACAGCGTCAGGCGGCACATCCCGTCGAAATCGCGGATCGGGGCGGCGATGCAGGCCACCTGGTCCTCGGACGTGTCGATCTGCACCGAGAGGCCGGCCAGGAAATCGCTCTGGCTGATCTCGGCCAGCCGGACGGGATCGGTCTCCGCCAGTCCCGTGACCGAGGGGCGGGCGTGGGTGCGAAAGATCTCCAGCCGCTCGCGGTCGGGCAGGTGGCCGACCAGAAGGCGGCCCGAGGCGGTCCAGTTCAGCGGCACCCGCGTGCCGACGTCCGAGGTCACGCGGAACGGCCCGGCCGAGCCTTCGGCCATGGCGACCACCTGCATCATGCCCTCGTCGCGGGCGCAGATCTGGACCATCTCGCGCACCCGCTCGTTCAGGGCGAACATCGCGCGCTCGGCCTCGCCGAAGGCGCTCATCCGCGCCCGGTAGGCGAGGCCGTAGCGCATGACGCGCGGCCCGAGCCAGATCCGCTCGTCCCCGGTGCGCGACAGCATCGCCCGCTCCACCAGCTCGTCCACGACCTTGTAGACGGTCGAGGGCGGCGCGCCCGACACCTTGGCCAGCTCGTAGGCCGTCATCGGCTTGTGCCGCTCGGTCAGGATGTCGAGGATCTGGAGCGCGCGGTCGATCCCGCTTGTCCGGCTTCGCTTCTGGATGGGCATGTCTTCCATAAATACGAACCATAAGGCCTCCGAATGGAAACGAAAACAGAAGACCTTCGTCACAACACCCCCCACCGCATCGACTGGTCCTGGCACGACGCCAACGGGTTGTCCCGGGTCGTGAACGTGTCGGGCACCATGACCTCGCTCGGCGGGTCGGTGACGACGCCCCGCGTAGCCGAGGCCACCGCCGCCGCGATGACGCGGTTTGCCAAGATCCACGAGCTTCAGGCGCGGGCGTCCGAGACCATCGCGCGGCTGACCGGGGCCGAGGCGGGGTTCCTGACGGCCTCGGCCAGCGCCGGGATCACCCTTGCCATCGCGGGCTGCATGACCGGGCTCGATCCCGCGCGGGTCGAGGCGCTGCCGCAGGACCCCGGCCCCGACAACGGCGTGGCGGTGATGATGGGCCATCTCTGCGAATACGGCGCGCCCGTCGCCCAGGCGATCGCGCTTGCCGGGGCGAGGACGCATGTCGTGGGCCAGTCCACCGCGGTGCGGGATTACCAGCTGGAGGCCGCGCTTGACGGGGCCGCGGCGGCGCTGTTCGTCGTGTCGCACCATGTCGTCGATTACGGGATGATCCCGCTCGAGACCTTCGTGGAGATCGCCCACGCCAAGGGCGTTCCGGTGATCGTCGACGCGGCCTCGGAATACGATCTGACCGGAATGATCGCCAAGGGCGCCGACATCGCCATTTATTCGGGCCACAAGTTCATGGGCGGTCCGACCTCCGGGATCGTCGCCGGGCGCAGGAACCTGGTGCGGGCGGCCTATCTCCAGAACATGGGGATCGGGCGGGGCATGAAGATCGGCAAGGAGAGCCTTGCCGGTGCCATCGCCGCCATGGAGCAGTGGATGGAGCGGGATCACGACGCGGTGCGTGCCGGCGAGACCCGCGCGCTCACGATGTGGGCGGAGGCCGCGCGCGGGCTGCCGGGGATCGACGCGCGCGCCCTTCCCGATCCGACCGGCAATCCCTTGGAGCGGTTGCGGGTTTTCGTGGACCCGGCCCGCGCCCCCGCCAGTGCCGCGCAATTCGCTGTGGCCTTCGGCCGTCTCGATCCGCCGATCGTGGTGCGCAGTCACGAGGTCGAGAAGGGCTATTTCGACCTGGATCCTTGCAACCTGACGGAGGGGCAGGCCGAGCTGGTGCGCGATGCCCTGCCGCGCGTGCTTTCCGATCCGGCGGCGGGCAGGATCGACGGGCGGGCGGCGCTGGCGGACGCGCGCAACGGGGGCACGAACAGCTATCTGTCCTGGCTGGAGTGAGCCGGAGACGACGGTGGGGCGAAGAATTGCGCCCCATCGTCGGTGTCGTTGATCCTGCCGGCTGACGGGCGCAGACCGTCGTCGAGGCGGTCGGCGCCCGCCCGCCCGGGCCCTTTCATCGGCGCGCCGGATCAGGCCGAGGCCGCCGGTCCCCAGAAATCGGCGGGCAGCACAAGATTGCCGTGACCGCCGATGCGATCCAGCATCAGCGCCGTCTGGGCCGCGGCGTCGTCCAGGATCTCCGCCTCGGTCACGCGCGTCGCGCGGCCGTCGCGCAGCACCATCTCGCCGCCGACCATGACGTTCGTGACGTCGTTGCCGTTGGCGAAGCAGACCAGCCGGTGCACCGGCATGTTGGGCGGAAAGAGATGCGCCCGGCGCAGGTCGACCGTCACGATGTCCGCCTGCTTGCCAATCTCGATCGAGCCGATCCGGTCCTCCATCCCGAGCGCCCGCGCGCCCTCGATGGTGCACATCGCCAGCGCCTGGCCGATGGGCAAGACCGAGGCGTCACGGAAGTGGCGGCGGTGGTAGTGCATCAGCTGCTGCATGTGGCGGAACATGTCGCCCGAGCGGTCCGGCGCCGTCGCGTCCGAGCCGAGCGCGACGCAGGCGCCTTTCGCCATCATCTCGGGCGCAGGGCAGCGCCCGAGGATCGAAGCGTTGGCCGAGGGGTTGTGCGCGATCTTCGTGCCAGTCCGCGCGACGGTATCGACTTCGTCCTCGTGCAGGTCGATGCAGTGCGAGAGCAGCGCGTCGGGGCCGAGAAGCCCCAGCTTCTCCGCCCTCCGGATCGAGCCGCGCCAGTGACCGTCCTGGGTGAACAGCAGACCGCGGTCGCGGGAGTGCTTCCGCACGGTCTGCAGCTGCGTGCAGGCCAGGGCGTAGTCTGCCGGGGCCATGTCGCGCTCGTGTTCGTCGCGCAGCACGGGATAGAGCAGGGCGATGCGGATGCGGCCCCCGTGTGTGTCGTGCCAGCGGTCGGCGACTTGGAGGCAGGTTTCCATCTGCTGCTCGAAGGACACGGGGTAGGTGTTCCGCCTGTCGCCGTCCCAGGTCGCATAGGTCCAGGGATGCGGCGCGCGGGTGGGGCCGACGGCGACGACGCTGCGCGTGCCCACCTCGGCCACGCCCTCGCAATGGGCGGCGGCGTAAGCCGGGTCGTCGGTCCGCATCACCGTGTCGCCCCCGCCCAGCAGGGAGACGCCGGTGGTGACGCCGAAGCGCAGCCGTTCGAGCGCGGCGAGCCGGGCCTCGGCATGCCAGAACTCGGGTGGGGAGGCTTGGGTGTAGACCTCGCCGCAGATCTCTTCCCAGCGGTCCCCGGCGTGCATCCCCATGGTGCGGATCAGCCCGTGGCCGGCGTGGGCGTGGACATCGACGAGGCCCGGGATGATGATCTGCCCCCGGCAGTCCACCACCTCCGCCGCCTCGACCTGTCGCGCGACCTCTTCGGCCGCGCCGACGGCGACGATCCGGCCGTCCTTCACCGCCACGGCGCCGTTGTCGATCACCCGCCGGGCCGGATCCATCGTCACGACCGTGCCGCCGGTCAGCAGGGTGTCGGCCTTCATGCGTCGTCCTCCTTCAGGCGGGGCAGGGCCCGCACGTCGATCACGCCGTCGGCGGGCATCGCGAAATCGGGGTGGTCCCCGGCGATGCCGATCACCTTCAGCGGGTTGTAGAGCGTCAGCCAGGCGGGATCGTCCTGAAGCATCGCGAAGGCCTCGCGCCAGATTTCCGCGCGTTCGGCACGGTCGGCGGTCACGCGACCACGGTCGATCAGCGCCTCGACGCCCTCGTTGCGGTAGCCCTGCCACCACGATCCGGCGATGCGGCTGTCGATCTTCTCGTGAAGCACGCGGTATGTGCTCATCGGGCTTGAATCGAAGACGCAGAGATCGCGGATTTCCTTGCGGCGGACCATGTGGGCATAGGCCTCGCGGTCGGGGTGGATATGGACGTTCAGCGAGATGCCGACCTCGGCCAACTGATCGGCCAGCGCCGCGGTCAGCCGCTCGGCCTCGTCGGGCAGGCGGGTGGGGCAGTCGACCTCGAGCGTCAGGCCGCCGGCGTGCCCCGCCTCGGCCAGCAGTGCCCGGGCGGTGTCGCGGTCGCAGCGCGCGCCCTCGCCGGTTCCCGCGCCGAAGTGGTTGGGGCTGACGAAGCCGCGCAGAGGCCGCGCCGCCCCGGCCAGCACCGTGTCGATCAGCGCCTCGCGGTCCACGGCGAGGCTGAGGGCGCGGCGGGTGCGGGCATCGGAGAGCGGCCCCTTCGCGGCGTTCAGCAGGTATATGATGGCGACGGGGGAGAGGAAGACGTGGCGCATCGGGCCGAGCGCATCGGAGGCCGCAAAGCCGAGGGCGTTGGCCACCTGCACCCTGCCGTCGGCCAGCATCGCCTGGCGCGTGGCAGCGTCGGTTTCCAGCAGCCATGTGAGGCGCGGGTTGGCGGGAAGCCCGTCAAAATGGCGTTCGACCCGGACGGCGGTGATCCGGTCCGCCGCGATGCGCTCGATCCGGTAGGGGCCGGTGCCGACCTGCGCGGTCAGGTCGCCCGCGTCGAGCGCGGCGAAGGCGCGGGGCGAGGCGATGAAGCCCTGTTCCAGCACATCGAGCAGGTCGGCCATCGGGGCTGCAAGCGTGACCTTCAGCGTCAGCGCGTCGGGCAGCTCGTACTCCGCGCCGCCGAGGTACTGGCGCCAGACCGCCGGGGCGCCGAGGGTATATCCCTTGTCCTCCCGCGCCATCCGGCAGAGGTTCTGCCGCACCGCCTCGGCGTCGCAGGGGGTGCCATCGTGGAACGTCGCTCCCTCGACCAGCCGGAACGTCCAGGTGCGCGCGTCCTCCGACACCTGCCAGTCCCGCGCCAGAAGCGGCGCAAAGTCCTGCCCGACCCGCCGCACCAGCGTGTCGTAGACGGCGTGCAGGATCGTCAGCTCGTCGTTGGCATCGGTGCAGTCGTGGGGATCGTGGATCCCTAGGCGGGGCTGGGCGATGACGGTCAAGCTTTGTCCCTTTCCGGTTCGTCGATCAGGTGGCAGGCGACCTGCTGTCCGTCGCCGAGCGCCTGCAGCTTCGGCCGCTCGGCCGCGCAACGCTCCCAGGCGAAGGGGCAGCGGGTGCGGAAGCAGCAGCCCGAGGGCAGGGCGAGGGCCGAGGGCACCTCGCCGCTCAGCGCGATCTCCTCGACGTCGCGGCGCGGCTTGATGCTGGGCGCGGCCGAGAGCAGGGCGCGGGTGTAGGGGTGGCGGGGGCGCGCGAACAGGACGTCGCGCGGTGCCTTCTCGACCATGAAGCCGAGGTACATGACGCCCACGCTGTCGGCGATGTGATGCACCACCGACAGGTCGTGGCTGATGAACAGGTAGGCGAGGCCGAACTCGTCGCGCAGGTCCTTCATCAGGTTCAGGATCTGCGCCTGGATCGACACGTCGAGCGCCGAGACAGGCTCGTCCGCGACGATCAGGTTCGGGCGCACCGACAGCGCCCGCGCGATCCCGATCCGCTGCCGCTGCCCGCCGGAGAACTGATGGGGATAGCGGCCCGCATGTTCGGCGTTCAGACCGACGCGGGCCAGCAGCGCCGCGATCTCGTCCCGCACCGTGGCCCGGTCCGCGCCCTTCCTCTGTTCCAGCAGCGGTTCCGCAACGATGTCGCGCACCCGCTGGCGGGGGTTCAGCGAGGCGTAGGGATCCTGGAAGATCATCTGCATCTTCGCGCGCACCGGCAGCATTCGGGCGAAGCCGTGCTGCGCGATGTCCTCACCCTCAAGCAGAACCTGCCCGCCGGTGGGGCGGTAGATGCGCGCGATGCTCTTGGCGACGGTGGACTTGCCGCAGCCGCTTTCGCCCACCAGCGCCATGATCTCGCCCGGCGCGATCCGGAAGCTGACGCCATTGACCGCGTGGACCACCGGGTTCTCGAACCGCACGCCGCCCCGCCCGAGCCGCAGCCGGTCGAGGATGCCGCCGCCGACCGGGAAGTGCATCTGGAGGTCCCTGACCTCGAGCACCGGGGTCTCGGCGGCGGTCATTGCACATCTCCCGGCACGAGGGGGAAGTGGCAGGCGGCCCAGAGACTTCTGTGCTGCTTCGTCAGGTCCGGCTCGGTCTCGGCACAAAGCGCCTGCGCCCGTGGGCAGCGTTCGCGGAAGTTGCAGCCCTTCGGGAGCGCACGGATGTCGGGCACCGAGCCCGGGATCTGGCGCAGTCGGTCGTGGCGGGCGGCGGGGTCGGGGATGCTGTCGATCAGGCCGCGGGTATAGGGATGGGCAGGGGACTCGATCAGGTCGCGGGTGCGCCCGCGCTCGACCACCTTGCCGCAGTAGAGGACGGTGATGTGGTCCGCCATCTCCGACACCACGGCAAGGTCGTGGGTGATCAGGATCATCGACGCGCCCTTCTCGGCGATCTGGCGGCGCATCAGCTTCAGGATCTGGCTCTGGATCGTGACGTCGAGCGCGGTCGTCGGTTCGTCCGCGATGATCAGGCGCGGCCCCGCCAGCAGCGCGATGGCGATGACCACCCGCTGCCGCATGCCGCCCGAGAACTGGTGCGGATAGGCCTTCAGCCGCTCGGCCGCGCGGCTGATCCCGACGCTTTCCAGCATGTCGATGCAGGCCTTCCGCCGCTCGGCCGCGCCAAGATCGGTGTGCAGGCGCAGCACCTCGTCCATCTGTCGGCCCACGGTGTGCAGCGGGTTGAGCGAGGTCATCGGATCCTGGAACACCATCGAGATGTGCCGCCCGCGGATATGGCGCAGCCGCTCCTCCCCGGCCTGCGCCAGATCCTCGCCGTCGAACAGGATCTCGCCGCCCTCGATCCGGCCGGGGCTGTCGATGAGGCCGAGGACCGAGAAGCCGATCACCGACTTGCCGCCGCCGCTTTCGCCGACAAGGCCCATGACCTCGCCCTCGCCGATCTCGAAGCTGACGCCGTTCACGGCCTTCACCACGCCCGAAAAGGTGTGGAACCAGGTCCTGAGGTCACGGACCGCCAGCAGCGGCGTTTCGCTCTCCTGCGCCATCACTTCAGCCTCGGGTTCAGTTCGTCGCGCAGGAAGTCGCCGAAGAGGTTGATCCCGAAGACCAGCATCATGATCGCGACGCCCGGGAAGACCGAAGTCCACCAGAGTCCGCTGAACAGCACGTCGAAGCCGTTCTTGATGAGAAGGCCCAGCGAGGGCTGGGTGATCGGCACGCCGACGCCGAGGAAGCTGAGCGACGCCTCGATCAGCACGAAGGTGCCCACCTGGATCGTCGCGATCACGATCAGCGGGGTCAGCACGTTCGGCAGGACATGCTTGCGGATGATCTTCCTGTTCGGCAGCCCGGCCACACGGGCGGCCTGCACGTATTCCTTCTCGATCTCAGACAGGGTCGAGCCGCGCACGGTGCGCGCATAGACGACCCAGCCGACGGCGGTCAGCGCGATCAGCACCTTGTCGACGCCGGTGCCCACGGCCGACATCAGGAACAGCGCGATCAGGATGGAGGGGAAAGAGAGCTGGATGTCGGCGATCCGCATGATGACCGAATCCACGATCCCGCCATAGAACCCCGCGACCAGGCCCAGGAGCGTGCCGAGCGCGCAGGAGGCCAGCATCGCCACCACGCCGATGAAGACCGAGATCCGCGCGCCGTAGAGGATCGAGGCCCAGACGTCGCGCCCCTGTCCGTCGGTGCCGAGCCAGTAGCGGGGGTCGCCGCCCTCCAGCCAGACCGGCGGCTTGTAGCTGTCCATCAGGTCGAGCGCGGCGATGTCGTAGGGGTTCTGCGCGACGAGGAACGGCCCGGCGATCACCGCGAAGGCGAAGAGCGCCATCAGCCCGCTGCCGATGATCGCCGAGGCGCTGTGGCGGTAGTTGTGGAAGAACTCGCTGCGAAGAACGCTTGTCACGGCCATGACGGACTCATTTCAGGCTGATGCGCGGGTCGATCAGGGTGTAGACCAGATCGACGATGAAATTGATCACGACGAAGATCAGCGCCACCAGCATCAGGTAGACCACGATCACCGGCCGGTCGGCGCGGTAGATCGAGTCGATCAGCAGCTTGCCCATGCCGGGCCAGGAGAAGATCGTCTCGGTGATCGTCGCGAAGGCGATCAGGTCGCCCAGTTGCAGCCCGAAGATCGTGACCACCGGGATCAGCGCGTTCTTCAGCCCGTGACCGTACAGCACGTCCTTCCGCGGCACGCCCTTGGCGCGGGCGAACTTCATGAAGTCCTGCCGCGAGACCTCCATCATCCCCGCCCGCGTCATCCGCAGCAGGATCGCCATGGTGCCGAGCGAGAGGGTGATCGCGGGCAGGGCGATGTGGTGCCAGCCGTCCAGCGTGAGGAGCGAGATGCGCAGCCCGAAGATCTCGCCCGTGTCGCCCCGCCCGGAGGACGGGAAGATGCCCCAGTGCACCGCGAAGAGATAGATCAGCACCATCCCGACCCAGAAGCCGGGCAGCGAGATGCCGAGGAGCGAGCCCGCCATGATCGTGCGGCTGAGCCTGCCGTTCGGATTGGCCCCGGCATAGACGCCGAGCGGGATCGCCACCAGCACGGCCAGCCCCATGGCGACCAGCACCATCTCGACCGTCGCGGGCAGCCGTTCGAGTATCAGCGTCATCGCAGGCTGGCGGAACACGTAGGAACGGCCGAAGTCCCCCTGGACGATGGAGGAGAGGAACTTCCAGTACTGCACCGGCAGCGACTGGTCGAGCCCGAGCAGGCGGCGCGCCTGTGCGATCTCGCTGTCGGTGGCGTCGATCGGGACCACCATGAACACCGGGTCGCCGGTGAAGCTCATCATCAGGAAGACGATCACGGAGACGACCCAGAGCACGAGGATCATCTGGATCAGCCGTTTCAGCAAATAGCCAAGCATTCAGCGCGCCGGGTTCTGTCGGGAAAAGGAAACCCCCGCCCGCGGGGACGGGCAGGGGTCGTGACGTTTTCGGGGATTATTCGACGTCCATGTCGTAGGCCCAGATGAACTTGTCGGTCCGCGGCACCAGCGTGACGCCGTCGCGCACGCCGTAGATGTCCTGCTCGTAGTGGAGCGGGATCATCGGGATGTCGGCCATCAGCAGCTTCGTCGCGTCCTGCAGGATCGCGTCGCGCTTCTCGAGGCTCGGGGTCGAATCCGCGGCGTCGATCAGCTTGTCGAGTTCGGGGTTCGAGTAGGAGCCGCGGTTGACCTGTCCGTACCCCTCGCGCTTGTCGCGGGTGTAGAACAGGGCGCCGTACATCGACCCGGCATCGCCCGCCGGCACGTCCCAGCCGCTCATGATGAAGCTCGAGTTCTCGGTCGGGACGCGGATATAGCCCCAGAAGTTCGACTTCGGCATGATGTTGAGGTTCAGCGTCACGCCGATCTTGGCCAGCATCGACGCCAGCGCCTGCGCGATCTGGGCGTCGTTGACATAGCGGTTGTTGGTCGCGTCCAGCGTCATCGTGAAGCCGTCGGGATATCCGGCCTCGGCCAGCAGCGCCTTCGCCTTCTCGATGTCCATCGGGTACATCTCGCGGAAGTTCATCCCCTCGACGTAGCCGGTGTGCGAGGCGGGCACGAACTGCTCGCTTGGCGTGGCGAGGCCGTTCATGACGATCTTGTTGATCGCGTCCACGTCGATCGCCCGGGCAATCGCCTCGCGCACCCGCTGGTCGGTCATCGGGTTGTCGCCCTCGATGGTCGGGGACTTGGCCCGCGTGTCCATCGCCAGCACGACGTTCAGAAGGCTGGGCCGGGTGATGACCTCGAAGCCGTCCTCGTTACGCACCCGCTCGACATCGCGCACGGCGAGGTCCTGGATCACGTCCACCTCGCCGGTCAGCAGCGCCGCCGTGCGGGTGGCGGGGTTGGTGATCGGGCGGAAGGTGACCTGCTTGATCTTCGGCGCGCCCGCCCAGTAGTCGTCGAAGGCGCTGAGGACCAGCTTTTCCTCCTTGATCCACTCGTCGAGCTTGTAGGGCCCGGTGCCCATGGGCTTCAGGTCCATCTGCTCGTCGCCGGTCTCGGTCGTGTACTCCTCGTCGAGGATCAGGACCTCGGCCAGGTCGTTCGGCAGCACGGCGTAGGGAGCGGGGGTCGTGATCTCGACGGTCAGATCGTCGATCTTCCGGATCTCCGCGATGTTCGCGACGAGGTCGGGGCGGATCGACTCCTTCGCCTTGTTCACGGTGAAGACCACGTCATCCGCGGTGAAGGCGTTGCCGTTGTGGAAGGTCACGCCCTCGCGCAGCTTGAAACGCCAGGTGGTGTCGTCGACGTTCTCCCAGCTTTCGGCGAGGCCGGGAACGAACTCCAGCTCGGCGGTCCGCTTCACCAGCGGATCGTAGAGGTGATAGTACATGATGTTCGACGACAGCTCCTCGCCCGCGAGGGGGTAGAGGTGGCTGGGGTCGGCGGTGATGCCGATCGTCACGGATTTCTCCTGGGCGACGGCGCCGGTGGCGGCCAGGACGGCCAGCCCCACGGCACCGGCCCGGAGGGCGGTTCGGGACAGGAATTTCATGGTGGCTCCTCTTGTTGGATCGTCGGTCTCGGCGCGGTGGTCCGCCCTTGTCGTTGTCTGTCGTTCCTTCTCGGGCGCGCGGGGTCCCGCGCGCCGCCTCAGTGGCCCTGCTTCGCGGTCTGCACCTCGATCTGGTAGCCCTCGGGATCGCTCATGGCGAAGGCGCGGATGCCAAGCTCCTCGCTGTCTCGCAGCTCGGTCAGCCCGCCGACGCCCTGCGAGACGGCCCATGCATACCAGGCGTCCACGTCGGGGACGCGAAGGCACAGCTGCACCGTCTTCTGCTCGGCCCATTTCTGCATGCCCCGCGTCTCGTCCACGAGGCCGACATGGGCGGTGCCCCCGATGGCGTAGATCTTCGACCAGCCCTGGTCGATGGCAAGCTCGAGCCCCAGCACGTCCTCGTAGAAGGCCATCGCGCGTGGCAGGTCGCGGTAATACTGGAAGGTGATCACCTTGATGACGGCGCCGTCGGGGCGCGATGGACTGTCCGAACTCATCCCTGCATCCCCTCTGGGCAGCGTCGGTATCCGGATGGTATACACATCGCATTCCCTGTCAACAGAGCTTGCGGCACCTTTGGCCGAACGGTCGGCGGGGTCTCAGAAGGGGTGGTTGATCCGCGCGATGATCGCCTCGCGCACGTTGGTCAGGTGCAGCTTCATCGCCGCCGCGGCCGTCTCCGGCTGCTGCGCCGTGATCGCGTCGATGATCGCCAGATGCTCGTAACAGCCCGGCAGCAGCCGTTCCGGGATCGAGCCCTGGTCGAACATCCGGGTCCTGGTCTTCAGCCCCTCGATCAGTTCGCAGAGCAGTTTCGAACCGGCGAGGCGGGCAATCTCGAGGTGCAGCTGCGCGTCGAGATCGGAATGCACGCGCGATTCCGGCCGCGGCCCCTCCAGAAACCCCAGGATTCGGGCACGGAAGGGCAGCAGGGTCTCGACGGCCTGCATGGACTGTGCCGCCTTCCTTGCCGTTTCGCATTCCAGCAGACTGCGCGCGTGCAGGATCTCCATGATCTCGCTCAGGGAGACGCGGCTGACGACCGGGGTGCTGCCGTCCACCCGGCGCGCCAGCCCCTCGCTGATCAGAAGGCCGATGGCCTCGCGCACCGGCGTGCGCGACACCCCCAGCAGATCGGCGAACTTCTTCTCCCGCAGCAGCGTGCCCGGTTCGAGCGTTCCGTCGAGGATCATGGCTTTCAGCCGCTGGAACGCCGTGTCCCCCAGCGTCTTCGTCGACTCGTTCATCGCCACCATCTTCCGCTCCCTGAAGCCGCGCAACCTTGCGAACAGGATCCTGTCACCACTTTCTGTATACACAGTGTACGCCGATCCTGCCATCCGAGTTTCGAGGATGGCGAGATCCGGCACGCGCCGCTCCGACCATGGAACGTGACGCGTCCCATCGCGTTAATCGCGCAAAACCCGAGGGCGCCGGGAAGGATCGAGATCGCACCGCACGAGCCGCGCTGCTGTGGCTGCGGTCGTCGACCGGACCTTACAAACAGCCGACAGTCCGGCCCCCGGTTCGCCAGTTGTCAGGCCCGAGAGCCGCAGGGTCGTCAGCGCAATGCAGGGAGCCGTTCGATGAGCATCAGCAACCCGGTAATGGCATCCGACGAAGGTCCGGAGGCGGGCGCTCCGGAACCCCACCCCTCGCCCCGCCTCGCGTCGCAATACCGCCGCGGGATGATCGGGCGCATAGGCCCCGACCTGTGGGAAAGCCTGTCTCTCGCCTGCACCGAAATCCGCGACCTCGGGGCCCGCGAGACGCTGTCGAGGGCAGGCGAGCCCCTCGGGCACAGTGCGCTGCTGCTTGAGGGCATGATGGTGCGCTACATCCCGGCCGAGGGCGGCACGCGGGGCGGCCGTTCGCTGGTGTCGATACAGGTGCCGGGCGATTTCGTCGACCTTCACGGGCTGCCGCTGGGCCACCTCGACCACGACGTCTGCACCCTCGGCAGCGCGAAGATCGCGCTGTTCCCCCATGACGACCTGAAGGCCATCATGGAACGATCTGCCGAGGATGCCCGCACCCTGTGGCTCTTGACGATGATCGACGCCTCGATCCATCGCCACTGGATCTACCGCAGCGCCCGCCTGCGGGCGCTGGCCTCGATCGCCGACTTCATCTGCGAGATGGACACGCGCCTTCAGGCCTGCGGCGAGGTGGTCGACGACCGGATACCGCTGCCCCTGCTGCACACCGACATCGCGGACGTGACGGGGCTTTCGCCTGTCCATGTGAGCCGCGTCGCCAAGGAACTGCGCGAGGCCGGCCTCTGCACCCTGCGCGATGGCCTGGCCGAGATCCACGACCGGGGGCGCCTGCAGCAGCTGGCAAGGTTCGATCCGGCCTATCTCTATCCGCCGGTTCCCTCCACGGGGTAGGGCAGGAACGCGGCCGCGATCCATGACGGACCCGCGTCGCGGCGGACGTCATGGCTCGGGTACGCCTCCGCCAGTGCCGAAAGGAGGATTTCCTCGACCCCGGCAGCGGTCAGATGCGTCTCTGTTTCGCCGGTATATCCCGCGACGAGGCACGCGCCGCCGGGCGCCAGGGACCGCGCGACTCGCACGACGGTTTCGTCCAGGTCGTCGCGGCTCAGGTAATACAGCACCTCGGAGAGAACGATCAGATCCCAGGGGCCGCCCGGCCAGTCCCTGGGGATCGCGCCGACCTCGAACCGCGCACCGGGGATGCCGCGGGCCCGTGCGCGGGCCACGGCGGTCGGCGCGAAATCGAGTGCCAGCAGGCTGTCGCAGCGGCGGGCGATCATGCCGCTCATCACGCCGATGGAGCAGCCGATCTCGAGTGCCCGGCGGTAGCGGGCCCTCGGCAGCAAGGCGAGACAGCGGCGGTACTTGTCCGCTTCATAGGCGCTGGTTTCGTACCGCCATGGATCGCCCGCGTCGCGATAGAGACGGTCGAAGGAGGCGGCGTCACGGGTCATGTCGCGACGACGATCTCGTCGGTGTCCACGAAATGCGCGGCGAGTGCCGCAGGCATGACGAAGCCCTCGGGGTCGTCGGTGATGAGGCGGGTCATCTGCGACACGTGCGCGGCGACGGCGCGGGCCTTGGCGGCGCGGTAGCGCACCGTCTCGAACCGGCCGAGGGCGCGGGGGTCTGCGGATACGGCGGGAGGCTGCACGCGCCCCCAGACCGGGAAGGCGAACATGCGAAGGGCGTGGCGGCCGGCGATCCAGCGTCCAAGCCGCCAGGTGCGCTGGTGATCGGGGTGCGGATCGCCGTTCCAGGTGGTCCAGAGCGCGGTCGCCTCCCGCAGGAGCGGCAGGAGCCGGGCCTCCACATCGGCGAACACCTCGGGGCTGTCGGGCGCATCCATGTCGCGATAGCCGAGCCATACCGGCGGATACCGGCCGCCCGTGAGGATCCCGACCGCACGCTCCGCCTCGCGCCGCCGCAACGCGGCGAGCACCGGAGGGGGATGGCTGGCCGAGTTCGGGTGCGACCGGCTGCCGTCGGTGACGAGGACGACGTGAACCCGGTGCCCGGCCGCGCAAGCCGCGGCGATGGCCCCGCCCATGGCGAGCGACTCGTCGTCCGGGTGCGGCGAGAGGACGATGACGCTGCCGGTTCCCGTCAGCTGCTCCATCGCGATGGCGGGCGCGGCGGCGGCTGCGGCCACGAGGGCCGTGAAGGCGGTCATGCCACGCCCCAGAATTCGCCGACAGGGAGATCTGCCCGGCAGAGCGTCCGCCCCACCTGCGTGAGCTTGCCGTCAAGATCCGCCTGCCGCAGGAAGAAGGCGAGGTCGCGCCGCACGAGGTCGGCTCGGTGGCCGGTGGCGAAGGAGCGGGTGCCGAGGGCGCGGTCCGCGATCGCGATGGCGTCGAGGCTGGCCTGCTCCACCGCCTCTCGCGCCGCGAGGCTCAGCGCCACCGCCCCGGGACCGGCGCCGGGGCCTTCCACCTGCCGCGCCGCATCCTCCACGCAAAGCCGCGCGCCGTGGGCCAGGGCGACGATGCGCGCGACGCGGTGCAGCTGCGCCTCGGTGGCGGCATCGCCCCGCGTGGCGACGGCCCGGCGGACCTCTTCGGCCAGGGCTTCGATCCCGCCGGTCTGGAGGGCGGCATAGCGCCAGACGCCCCCCTGGAAATGCGGCTCCTTCAGGTAGTCGCCGGGGGCGCCGAGGGGTTCGGCCGTCGCACCGTTGAAGTCGTAGCGGCCGGACACCGTCGCCCTCATGCCCGAGGTCTTCCACACCGCGGCATCGGCGCGGGCCCGGTCTGTGACCGTTGCCAGCAGGAGTTGCGGCCCGTCCGCCGACTCCGCGGTCAGAACGGCGCGCCCGACGGTGCCGAGACCGGAGGCGAAGCGCTTGCCGCCGCTGAGCCGCAGGGCCCCGTCGCCACCCTCCGCGATCCGCAACGGAGGATCGTCGTCGGCGCCCCAGACGCCGAAGATCGTGCCGCTGTCGGCTTCGGCCTGGCAGGACTGCCGCTGGCGGGCGGTGCCATGGAGCGCGACGAGCTTCAGCGCGTTCATGTGGCCTTCGGCCAGCCGACCCACCGGCAGGCTGACCCGCCCGATCCGGCGCAGCAGGGTGGCATGGGCGGACGGGTCGCCCCGGCACAGCCGGTTCAGGATGCCCGAAGCCGCCAGCATCGCCATGTCCTCGGCGAGGGTCCGGCGGCCCGCGTCCGCCTCGGCGGCGCCGGACGCGACGAAGGCCAAGGCCTCGTCCTCGGTCGGCACAGTCACTTTCCGGGCGAGGGAGGTCATGCGGTGAGCCGTCCTTCGGCAGGGCGCAAGGCCTGAACCGCCGCGGCAAGCTCCGGCAGTTCGCGGTGGAGGTCCGACAGGCGCAGCCGTCTCCGGGGCAGGGCGGTCAGCGCGTTTCGGGCTTGCGCCAGTGCCGCGGCCGATGCGTCCGGATCGACCTGAAGCTCCCGGAGGTGGCGACGCAGTCGCGCGCGATGGAGGGTCGCCGCCGCGGTTTCGAGCCCTGCGTCGACCGCCGGGTCGGCCTCGGTGATCCGGGCCGAGAGCGCGCGGGCCATGCCGCCGGGGGTGCGCCCCCGCAGACGGCAGGAGGTGCTGACCCGCGCCTCGGCCGAATGGCGCAGCCGCCAGCCGCGAAGGTCGGCGCGGGCAGCGAAGGTGCGATCCTCTCCCTCGGGAATGGCCGGCATGCCGCCGACATCGTCGTAGAGCGCCATGCGGAAGGCGAGGCTCGCCCCCGGTTCGGAGTTGTGGGTGGGGGCCGGGTCGTGCGGAACGGGATCGACAAGGGTGCGCAGCGCGATGGTCAGTGCGGTGTATTCGCCCTCGATCGCGCCGCGCCCGGCGATGATCGTCGGCAGGCGGGCGAACTCCGCCGGATCGGGCAGGACGGTGCCGCAGACAAGGTCGGCCTGCCGCAGCGCGTCGAGGTTGGCATCGACCCAGTCGGGGAAGACCGTGCTGTCGGCGTCGGTGGTCATCACGACGGCCGCGGGCGCCAGACGGGCCAGGCCGGCCTCCACGGCCCTGCGCCGGGCCGCTCCGACCCCTCCCGCCACTCCGCCGTGGTCGTCAAGCAGCACGCCCGCGGCCCCCGTCGCCTCAAACCAGCGCCGGGCCCGTTCGAAGGTGTCGTCCTGCGAGCCGTTGACCGCCACGACGAGGCCGCCGCGACCGCGCAGGGCAAGAGCGGCGGCGTCGAGGCAGGCGACGATGCGGTCTGCCTCGTTTCGGGCCGGAATGGTGACGACCACCGGCCAGCCCGCGCCGCTGCCGAAGGCGCAGCGTCGGCGCGCCGGGCGGGGCGTGGTCATTCGCCGCGCTCCCAGAAGCGGAGAGCGCCGCAGGCCTCGATGAAATCGCGGGCCCCGTCCTTCTCCAGCACGAACACGCCCGCGTCCGGGTCTTCGTCCACTGCGGCGGTCCAGAACCCGTCCCGGGCCTCGGGCGACAGCGCGATGAACTTCATGTGCGCGTGGGCATCGGCAAGGAAGGTCCTGGCGCCGTGCATCCGTCCGAGCCTTGCCGCGCCCTCGTCGGAGGCGATCACCGCGACGGCGTCGTAGAGAACCGAGGGCGCGCCGTCGAGCTTCTGGTCCGCCGCGATCCGCTTGCCCTCTGATGTCGTGACGCCGCCGACCTTCTCGGCCACGATCTCGACCACGGCGCCTGCCTTCTCGGCCGCCTTGCGCACGTCGTCGAACGTCTCCCGGGAAATCCCGTCGGTCAGCAGCAGGCCCAGCTTGCGACCGGCGAAGCTGTCGGGGGCGTTCTTCAGGATGCTGAGCTTCGGGGAGGGCCGGGTCTCGATGACCGGGCGGGCGGCTTCGGCCGGATCCGGCATCTCCTCCAGCCCCAGCCCGTCGGCGACCATCTCGGCCAGCCCGGCGTCGATGTTCAGCAGGTGCGACACCATCCGGCTGCGGATCTCCAGCCGCTCGACCTTCGACAGCTCGAAGATCAGCGCATCGGCGATATGCCCGGCCTCGACATCCGTCTGGCTGAGGTAGAACTGGCGCGCCTGGCTGTAGTGGTCGGCGAAGGTGTCCGAGCGCACGCGCTGCTTCGTTCCCGACACCTCTTCGTCGTAGGACCGGAAGCCGCGCTCGGCATCCTCCCGCGGGCCCAGGCCATGGCTGTTCGGCTCGTAGTTGGCGCGCCCCTTCGGATTGTGCATCGCCATGTGCCCGTCCTGCTGGAGATGCGCGAAGGGACATTTCGGGGCGTTGATCGGGATGTGGTTGAAGTTCGGGCTGCCCAGCCTTTTCAGCTGCGTGTCGAGATAGCTGAAGTTCCGCCCCTGCAGCAGCGGGTCGTTCGAGTGGTCGATGCCGGGCACGATGTTGCCGGTCTGGAAGGCCACCTGCTCGGTCTCGGCGAAGAAGTTGTCGACCATCCGGTCCAGCGTCATCGTCCCGACGATGCGCACCGGCACGTCCTCCTCGGGGATCAGCTTGGTGGCGTCGAGCACGTCGAAGTCGAAGCTGTCGGCGAAGGTGTCGTCGAAGATCTGCACGCCGAGATCCCATTGCGGCGGGTCCGCCTTCTCGATCGCGTCCCAGAGGTCGCGGCGGTGGAAGTCGGGATCCGCGCCGTTGATCTTTACAGCCTCGTCCCAGAGCACCGATTGCAGGCCCTGCTTCGGCTTCCAGTGGAACTTGACGAAGTGCGACTTGCCCTCGGCATTGACCAGGCGGAACGTGTGGACCCCGAACCCTTCCATGAACCGGAACGAGCGCGGGATCGTGCGGTCGGACATGATCCACATGACCATGTGCATCGACTCGGGCATCAGCGAGATGAAGTCCCAGAAGTTGTCGTGCGCCGTCTGGGCCTGGGGGAAGCCGCGGTCGGGCTCCTGCTTGGCGGCATGGATCAGGTCGGGAAACTTGATCGCGTCCTGGATGAAGAACACGGGGATGTTGTTGCCGACCAGATCCCAGTTGCCCTCCCTGGTGTAGAACTTCGTGGCGAAACCGCGCACGTCGCGGGCAAGGTCTGCCGAGCCCTTGTTGCCGGCCACGGTCGAGAAGCGGACGAAGACCTCGGTCTTCTCGCCGACCTCGGTCAGGATCCTCGCACGGGTCACGTCTTCCAGCGACTCCTTCAACTCGAAGGTGCCGTGGGCGCCGTAACCGCGGGCGTGGACCACCCGCTCGGGGATGCGCTCGTGATCGAAGTGGAACAGCTTCTCGCGGAAGATCTGGTCTTCCAGAAGGTGCGGGCCGCGCGGCCCCGCCTTCAGGCTGTTCTGGTCGTCGGCGATCGGCATGCCGACCTGCGTCGTCATCGTGTCGTGCTTGCCGCCCGCGGTCTGGTGGGTCTCGCCACCGGTCCGGGCAGTCGTCTTGTCGTCTTTCATGTCCTGGCCTTTCTCTGGTTCAGTCTGACAGGCGTTCGAGTTCGGGGGCATCGGCAGGCGCCGCGCCCAGCAGGGCGGCCCAGTCCTCCACCACGCGGGAGAGCCGGAACTCCGGCCGCGCCTGGGCGAGGGGGCGGTGATCGGGGGCGGCGCGCCACTCAGCGATCCGGGCGGCGATGGCTGCCGGATCGGTGGTGTCGATGCACTGGGAGGGGCAGGACGCGACCTCGTCGTTGGCGCCGAGCCCTCGGTGCAGGAGCGCGGGGCAGCCGACCGCGTTGGCTTCCGCGATGACGAGGCCGAAGGTCTCGGCAAAACGGTCCTGCGGGTAGAACAGGCAGAGCGCGCGGCGCATCCAGCGGATCAGGGCCGCCTGACCGAGGCGTCCGATGGGAATCACGCCCTCGGGTACGGGTCCGGTCGGCCAGGCGAGGTAGCCGGGGTCGGCCACCGCGAGGCGCAGGTCGGGGAGACGCGTGCGCAGCGTCTCGAACCGGCGGAACACCTGGTCGAGCCCCTTGTGCGGCGAGCTTGCGAACAACAGGAGATTCGGGTCGCGGGGCGTCCCGTCGGGGGCGAGCGCTTCGGCGATGGGATTGTGGAGGTGACGGATCCGCTGTTCCTCCGCGCCGCAGAAGTCGCGCAGCCACCGCGCGTGGGACGCCGACACGCAGACGATCTCGATGCCTGCGCCGGCCATCGCCGTGGCAAGGCCGCGGTTGTGGCGTCCGGGGAAGCCGTGCAGCCACAGGATGATCCGCGTCCCGGGATGAAGGCGGGCGACCTTCGCGGCGACCTTCCAGGAGTTGACGACGATGATCGCGGCGGGCCTTTCGGGCAGGGGCCGCTTCGGATCGAACCCCTCGTACCTGACGCCCGCAGACGATATGACGGAGCCGGGCCGCGCGCTCTGGCGGACCGTGATCGGCAGCCGCCGCGACAGCGCCTCGCAGATGCGCACCAGCGTCATCTCTGTCCCGCCCAGTCCGGCAAGGTCGCCCGGAAGGCCGGTGTAGGGCCGGGGCGCCATGGGGTCTATGAAGGTGACGCCGCCGCTCACGCGACCTGCTCCACGTCGGCCGACGTGAGCCTGGCCAATGCCTCCGCATCGCAGAGCGCGGGATTGCTGCAGTCGCGGATCCGGATGCCGGTCAGGTCGATCGGCACCGGCTCGACCTCGCGTGTGGCGAACCAGCGGCCGACCGCGTCCCAGACCCGCGCGCGATCCCGCTTGCGGCGCGCGCTGTCATAGTCTGTCTCGGCCTGCCGGGTCAGACCGTCGGCGCTTTCGATCTTGGTCAGCAGGATCTCGGGGATCACCCAGAGCACCTCTCCGCCCATGATCAGCCGGTTGCGGAACTCGCGGTCCTCCTCGATGCAGTCCGAGAATCCGCCGAGCCGGTCGAAGACCGAACGGTGGAACAGCCCCGAATTGACATGGGTCCAGTCCCCCGGCACGCCCGCCGCCATCTGCAGGTTCGGGAAGAAGTCGTCGACCAGGCTCAGCGTGCGGCGGATCTCGACCCGCTCGCCATCGGGCAGGATCAACTCGTGGTGGCTCAGCACACCGCCAAGCTGCACCTCCGATCCCGGCGTGCGGCCCGAAAGCGCCCAGTTCAGGCAGGGGTGGGCGCTGATGCCCGGCTGGCCCATGACACGGGCCTGCCGCAGGACCTTGTCGCGATGCGGCACGTCGTCGGAATCGTGAAACGTGATCGCGTCCGCGCACGACAGGGCGATGCCCACGTTCTTGGCCTGCGCCGTGCCGGCATTCCGGGCAAGCCGCACGCCGACGAACCGGGGATGGTCTTCGTAGCGACCGACGACCTCGGCGGTGCGGTCGGTGGAGCCGTCGTCGACCACCATCACGGTGGTCCGCGCGTGCGACTGGCCGAGGGCGGCTTCGATGGCCTGGGGCAGAACTTCGGCGCGGTTGTAGGTGGGGATGACGATCGTGACGCTGGGATCCATGATGGCCTCCTAGTCAGGGCGAAGAGCGGCGCGGTACGCGGAGAGACCGGAGCGCGTGGCGAGGGAGAGCGGCAGGGGAAGGATCAGGAGCGTCGCGCCCGTGATCCCGGCCCAGTCGAGGGGCGCCGCGACGACGAGGGCAAGCCCGGCTGCGGCAAGTGCCGGAATGGCCGGGTCGATCCGGTCGGACGCGTCGGCGGCATCCTTGGCCGTGCGCCGGAAGCTGTCGGCCCGGCCGAGAAGCGCATCGACGGTGCCAAGGGCCGAGGGCAGGATCAGTGCCACACGGGCGGCAAGGGCGTCCGTCAGGACCCGCGTCGGCGGACGGCCCTGCAGGAGCGCCGCGAGGATCATGGGCAGGCAGGCGGACAGGCCCACGCCGACCAGGCCCAGCCCGCAGACTGCGGTCAGCGTCGCGGCCGAACCGGGGTCGATGCCGAAGGCCAGCGCGGCGCCGCCTCCGATCAGGCCCGCCGCGAGCGGGAGGGCAAGGTTGGCCCAGGCGGTGAGTTGCGAGAAGACCCTGAAGGCGGTGCGCGGCGCGAGGCCGCCGAGCCCGCCAAGGGCCGTCTGGAGGTTGCCCGAGGCCCAGCGATAGCGCTGCAGGCACAGCCCCGCCAGGTCGAGCGGCAGGATCCCCCGTCCGGCCACGCGATCGACGAACCGTCCCGTGAAACCGGAACGGCGCAGCCGGACGCCGAGATCGGCATCCTCGGTGACGCTGTCGCCGTTCCAGCCGCCGACCCTTTCGAGGGCGCCGCGCCGGATGACGCTGAGCGTACCGGTCAGCAGCATCGCACCGGCGACATCCGCGTGGCGGGCATGGCGGAGGAAATAGTCGGCCAGCTCCAGGGAAATGCCCGCGGCTCTGCCGGTATCCTCGCGATAGGCCTGCGGGAATTGCAGGAAGTCGTCGTCCCGCCGGTGCAGTTCGCTTGCCGCGACGGCCAGGAAATCGCGCTCGACCTCGTAATCGGCGTCGATGACGACAACGTGGGTCGCCCGCGGATGGCTCCGGGCCAGCGCGATGTTGAGGGCGCCGGCCTTCGCCCCCTTCACATCGTCCTCGTGATAGAACCGGAAGGCGGATCCATGCGCGCGGCACAGCGCCTCCACAGGCTGCCAGCGGGCGACATCGGCCGTGTTGTTGTCGAGGACGATCACCTCGAACCCGGGGGCGCCGACCTGCCCGGCGAGGGCGCGAAGCGTCCGGGCCACCAGGGCGGGCGGTTCGTCATGGATGGCGAGATGGACCGAAAAGAAGATGTCCTGCCCACCTTTCGCCTCGGATGCCGGACGGGTCGGACGACGCGACAGGCAGGCCGTCAGGTTCAGCGCGCCGAGGCCGATCTGGGCCGCCGCGATCAGGACGAGGGGCACCACCATCCAGGCGGGCGCCAGCAGCGCAAGCGAAATGGTCGCGAGGAACACACCTCGCCCGTCCAGTCCGGACATCCGTCGTCTCCAGGGTGGTGGCTGCCGTTCGGCATGCCGTCATGCCCTATCAACAGCGGCTGGCCGTTGAGGTTCAGGTAACATTTGTTAAGCGGAGGCGATGATGGAACCGCCCTTCGCCCCACGCCGCCGCCACGGGCCTTGCGAACAGGGGCAGGGAACACGGGACGCGGCGGCCCGATCGCCCTAGCCTGCGATGTCCGGCGCAGCAGCCGGAGGATCCCCGGCACAAGGCGTGATGACGACCGGCGCGCCCGGCTGCGCGCCAAGTTCCCGGCACCTGCCGTCGGCGCAGAGCCGCCAGCCCCCGCCGGTCGCCCCGGAGGCCGCCAGGGTCAGCGCGGGCACCGTCAGGTCGGGCTCGGATACCCACCATCCGTCCTCCAGCCGCGCGTCCGGCCCGGGCTCCATCCCTGCGCCCGAGCCACGCACCTCGGCCCGCGACAGGCGCAGCGCGTCGGGGACGACATGCCACGTCTCGCGCCACTCGATCCGCTCGACCGAATGCGTCCAGGACAGGGTGAAGTCGGGCGCCGCCAGCATCAGCGTGACGGCACCCACGGCAAGGCAGGCGGCGCTCAAGCGCTGGCCGCCTTGCGTCCCTTGAACCAGACCAGGCCGAAGGTCAGCGCCGCCAGGGCGAAGCCAATCTCGTCCGTCAACGACAGCGACGCGATGAGGGTGAAGGCCGCGACCATCGCGATGGCCCGGAGCGGCCAGCCGAGCGGCCGCCCCAGCCAGCCGATCACGGCGATGCCCCAGAGCACGATGGACAGCGCGGTCTTGAGGACGACATAGACGACCGCGGGCCAGAAGCCGATGGCATCCGCCAGCGGGCCGCCCGGCTGAAGCATCAGGACCGGCGTGTAGACAGCCATGAACGGGATCACGAAGCCCGCCGCGGCGACCTTGATCGCCTCCATCGAGATCCTGAGACCGTTGGCCTTCGCGATCGGTGCCGCGGCGAAGCAGGCCAGCGCAACGGGCGGGGTCAGGTCGGCGAGGATGCCGAAGTAGAAGACGAACATGTGGCTGACGATCAGCGGCACCCCGAGATCCAGCAGGGCCGGCCCCGCGATGGAGGAGGTGATGATGTAGTTGGGGATCGTCGGGATCCCCATTCCCAGGAAGATGCAGGTGATCATCGTCAGGATCAGCGAGAGGAACAGGCTTTGCTGTCCGATGGAGACGATGAACTGCCCGAAGGTGTTGGCCGCCCCGGTCAGGGTCATGGTGCCGATGATGACGCCGACAAGCGCGCAGGCCACCCCCACCGGAAGCGCGGTGCGCGCGCCTTCGGCCAGGCTGTCGCGGATGAGGCCCAGCGTGGCGCGGCCGCCGCGCGAGAGGGCGCACCACAGGATCAGCGCGCCGACGGCGGCGAACAGGACGTTGGTGCCGAACTGCAGGAAGGCCGCGGTGACGAGGCCGAGCGCGATCCAGAAGATCGTGCGCAGCGCCGCGGAGGGCAGGCCCAGCACGATCGAACCGCCGAGGATCAGCAGCACCGTCAGCCCCAGCCCCACCGTCCCCGCGAAAAGCGGCGTGTAGCCGCCGAACAGGAGATAGACCAGCACCCCGAGCGGCACCAGCAGCATCCAGCCCTTCTTCACGGCCTGCAGCGGGGAGGGAAGATCTTCCTTCGGGAGGCCGCGGAGCGAATACTTGCCCGCCTCCAGGTGCACGATCCAGAAGGCCGAGGCGAAGTAGAGGATGGCGGGGATCAGCGCGGCCTTGACGATCTCGAGGTAGGGCACGTCGAGCGTCTCGGCCATGATGAAGGCAACTGCGCCCATCACCGGCGGCATGATCTGGCCGCCCATCGAGGCGGTCGATTCGACCCCGCCCGCGAAGGCGGCGCGATAGCCGAAGCGTTTCATCAGGGGAATGGTGAACTGGCCGGTGGTGACGACATTCGCCACCCCCGAGCCCGAGATCGTGCCCATCAGTCCCGAAGACACCACCGCCACCTTGGCGGCGCCACCCTGGCGATGGCCGAACAGCCCCATGGAGACATCGGTGAAAAGCTGGATCATGCCGGCGCGTTCGAGGAACGAGCCGAAGAGGATGAACAGGAAGATGTAGGTCGAGGAGACATAGATCGGGATGCCGTAGATGCCCTCGGTCCCGTAGGCCATGTGGTCGATCACCTGCTCGAAGGCATAGCCGCGATGGTTCAGCGGGAAAGGCAGGTGTTCGCCGAACAGGCAGTAGAGCAGGAAGAAGCCGGAGATGATCGGCAGCGCGATGCCCATCATCGCGTAGCCCGCCGCGAAGACCGTGGCCAGCGCCACCACGCCCACGGCGATGTCGAGCGACGTCGGCCGCCCGGCCCGCAGGATCAGGTCGCGGTACTCGACCCACTGATAGGCGGCGACGAGGACGCCGAGCGCGGCCAGGCCCCAGCCGATCGAGCGAAGGACGGTGCCGCCCCCCTTGGCATAGGCGATGAGCGGGAAGGTCAGCGCCAGCAGGAAGCCGACATGGATCGCGCGGACGATCTGGCTCGGCATGTCGATCAGATGCGCGGCGGTGGCGATCTGGAACAGGGAAAACGCGACGGCGAGCCAGAACAGGGCCTGTCCGGCGGGACCGGCGGGGAAGCTCACGCCATGGCTTTCCGCCGGGACCGGCGGCTCGGCTTCGTGGGTCATGTCGATCTCCGGGATGGTCGTGAACGCCTTGCCGCGCGCCGGACGTGGCGCGCGGCTTCGGTACGGGTCAGATCACTTGATCATGCCCTTTTCCCGATAGAAGCGTTCCGCTCCCGGGTGCAGCGGCACGGGCATACCGTCCAGCGCCTTCTCCAGCGAGATCTGCGCCGCCGCCTGGTGCGACGAGGTCAGCGTCTCGATGTTCTCGAACAGCAGCTTGGTCATCTGGTAGGCCACCTCGTCCGACACGTCGGCATGGGTGATCAGGTAGTTCGAGATCGCGATGGTCGGAACGTCCGCATCCTGGCCGTCGTAGGTGCCGCCGGGGATGGTCGCGGCCTGGTAGGGCGCGCCGAGCTTCTCCGCGATCTCCGCCGGGATCGAGAGCACCGTGATCGGCACCGAGGTCGACAGGTCGCGGATCGAGGCCACGCCAAGGCCGGCCGACTGCAGCGTCGCGTCCAGCTGGCGGTTCTTCATCAGCTCGACCGACTCCGCGAAGGGAAGGTATTCGGTCTTGCCGAGGTCGTCATAGGACATGCCCGCCGCGCCGAGGATGGCGCGCGCGTTCAGCTCGGTACCCGATGCCGGGGCGCCCACCGACACGGCCATGCCGGGCAGGTCTGCCAGCGTGGTCGCGCCGCTGTCCTTGAGCGCGACGAGCTGGATGAAGTTCGGATAGATCCCGGCGATGCCGCGCAGCTTGTCCAGCTTCTCGGGGAAGCCGGCTTCCTTGTCGCCCTTCCAGGCAGCCGCGACGCTGTCGCCGAGCGCGAAGGCGATCTCGCCGCGCCCCTGCTGGAGCAGGTTCAGGTTCTCGACCGACGCCTTGGTCGACTGCACCTGGGTGCGGACGCCCTCGATGTTCTCGCCGTAGATGTTCGAAAGGCCGACACCCAGCGGATAGTAGACGCCGGAGGTGCCCCCGGTCAGGACGTTGATGAAGTTCTGCGCGTGGGCAGCCGGAGCGGCGAGGCCGATGACGGACACGACGAGTGCGCCGCGCAGTGCGGCGGTGAAATAGCTCATGAATTCCTCCCTTGATGGCGATGACGCCATGGATATTCCGCCCGCACGCTGCCGAAACTTCAAGCGATCTCGGCCGGAGGCCCGGAAGTGGCGGGCAATGTGTTGCCACAGCCGTCGCACTGTATTGCCGGAACGGGATTATAGTCAATCGGGTCAGCCTCTTGCCGATTCCGCAAGGCCCGCCCAAGCGGCCACCGGTTCATCTGCGCTGCTTGCGACGGCAAGGGCGCGCCGGCGCGCGCATCGGGTCGGAGAACAGGTTGACCTCATCGACCCGACATCGCGGCGCCGAACACTCGCATAGTGAGAGTTATGTGATCGACATCTGCATCTGGATCCGTGCGACCCGGGACACCAGTTTTCTCCGGATGTCCGGAAAGTCCGCGGACCGCTGCACGGCGCCCCGGCCCCGAACCGCCGGGAACCGGAAATTTCCGACGGAGCGACGCTTGCGCTGTCCGGATAGCGACAAGCCGCTGTCGATTTTCTGCGCGACCGTGGCCGTATCGAGGCTACTTCCTCTGCCTCGCGGCATCATGCCGCGACCGATTGCATTGAGGGAGAATTTCATGACTTCGTTGATCCGTGCGGCGCTCGCCGCCGCCATCGCGCTTTCCGCATCGTCGGTGCTGGCCGAGGATTCGGTCGCGCGGGGGGAATATCTTGTCGGTGTCATCGGCTGCGCCGACTGCCATTCGCCGCGCACTGCCGACGGGGCCCTCGACATGAGCAAGGCCATGTCCGGCGGCATGGGGTTCGAGATCCCGGGCCTCGGCATCTTCTGGGCGCCCAACCTGACCGGCGCCGAAACCGGGCTGCGCGACTGGAGCGTGTCGGACATCGTGACCGCGCTCAGGACCGGCACCCGGCCAGACGGACGGGAACTGGCGCCGATGATGCCCTGGCGGTTCTATGCCGCGCTGACCGACGAGGACGCGGACGCCATCGCGCAGTACATCAAGACCCTGCCCGCCATCGAGAACGCCGTGCCGGCCCCGGTCGCCCCGGGCGAGAAGGCCCCGGCCCCGTACCTGACCCTTGCCTTCCCGCCGGCCTGATGGCCCTGGCCGCGGGGCGCATCGGCCCCGCGGCCGCTCCTCCTCTCGAAGACGCCCGATCGGTTCTCCCATGTCATCGCAACACGACTCCGTCCTGAAACTCTACGAAGGCGCGCTGCGGGCGCTGGACACGAAATCCCAGATCTTCCTCGCCTTCCTCGCCATCACCATGCCGCCCGTCCTCAGCCGGTTCGATGCCGGCGGCATGGCGCAGTGGTTCCGGATCGTCGACGGGATCTGCGTGGCCGGGGCGACTCTCGCCTTCGTCTATTGCCTGATGCCGCGGCGAGGGCGGCGCACCACGCGCGGGCTCTTCGACACCGGCCTGTCCGGCCGCGAGGTCGCCACGCGGTTGCAGCAGGAGGACTATACCTTCGACGCCATCGAACCGATCGCGGCGTTGCACGACATCTACCGGCTGAAGGCCCGATCCGTGAGGCTGGGGATCTGGCTGGTTGCCGCCTACATCCTGTCGGTCGCGGCCGGCTTCGCGCTGGTCTGAGATGCGACTGTTCCCCCTCACCCTGGCGCTGACGCTGGTCCTGGCGCCCGCCCTTCGCGCCGAGGACGCGCCGGTGCCGCGGAACGGCCCCGAAAGCGGCGCCGTTGTCTCGCGCGTCTCCGGCGAAAGCGTGCGCTTCGTGGCCGAACCGCAGTTTCGCCCGCTGGTCCTGGCGCAGGATCTCCTGGGGGGCGACCTTGTCGTGACCGGCGAGAACGGCGTGGTCGGCATCCTGTTCGTGGACGGCACGGTTATGCGGCTTCACCCCCGGACGGAACTGCTGGTTAAGTCGGTCGGGACGGCGGCACAGCTGGAACTGCGGCGCGGCACGATCTGGGCCCGCGCGGCACGGGGGCGTTCGGATGTCACCGTCACCACCCCCGCGGCGGCGGCGGGCATCCGCGGCACCGACTGGGTGCTCGCGGTGGAGGGCGGCGGGCTGACGCGGCTGACCGTCTACGACGGCGCGGTCGAGCTGTCGAACCCGCAGGGTTCGGTCCTGGCAGCCGCCGGGGAGGCCGCCGTCGCCAGCCCGGGCCGCGCGCCGGTGAAGGTGGGCGTGGCGAACCGCCGGGAGGCCGAGCAGATGCTCTATACCGTCGGCACGTCCGAGGCGGCGGACCTGCTGACCGGGGCGGCCGAGGATCTGACCGCAAGCACGGCCGGGAACCCCGACGCGCTGGCGCGCTACCGGGCGGCGCTGGACCTGCTGCGCCGGGGCGATCCCGGTGCCGCGCGGGCGCTCGACCGTGCCGCCGCCGGGCTGGACCGGGAACGTGCCGCCACCGCGCGCTGGCTGGCGGCCTTCGCGCGGATGGACCAGGGCGGCGCGCTGAGGCCGCCGCCGCCGTCCAACGCCGACGCCGATGCACTCGGGGCGGCCGTGGCCGCGGCGATGC
>NZ_PNOS01000023.1 GCF_002869745.1 Oceaniglobus roseus | reverse complement strand
AGCCCGGCCAGCAGCGTCCGCAGGCCCAGAAGCCCGCGCCGCAGCCGCAGGGGCGTCCCGCGGCACAGGCCCCGGCCGGTGCGGCCGAGCGTCCGCGCTTCGGGATCAACTCGCTCATCAACCGCATGACCGGCCATCAGGACGCCGCTCCGGCCGAGCGCCCGGCGGCGGCCGCCCCCCAGGCCCGCCGCGAGGCGCCGCAGGTGAGCCGCCACGAGGAGCCCGAGCTTTCGCCCGAGCAGGAGCGGATCGAGATCCCCGCCTTCCTGCGCCGCCAGGCGAACTGATCCGGGTCACATGTTGCAACGGAAGGGCCGGCGAAAGCTGGCCCTTTTCCTTTGTTTGCAACGGGTTCCCCCGCGCCGGGTCGCCCATGGGCCGAATGTCGCCGCCTTCGCCGCGGCATGTTTCAGTCGGTTGCAAAGATTGAATTGTCTCAATCGCTTCGCCCCCCTACCTCTCGCTCAACCGCGCGGATCAACCGTGCTTCAGGCAAAAAGGGCGCAACCATGCAGACGACGTTGAAGGGGCCGGTCAGCTTCACGGGTCAGGGGCTGCATTCCGGCCGCCCGGCCAAGCTCACCCTGCGTCCGGCCGCGGCCGAGTACGGCATCTGGTTCTCGCGCACCGACGTGGCCCCGGGCACAGGCCTGATCGCCGCGCACTGGGACGCGGTGGAGCCGTCGCAACTGTGCACCCGCATCGTCAATGCCCACGGCGTCTCGGTCTCGACGATCGAGCATGTCATGGCCGCGGTCGCGGGCTGCGGCCTGCAGAACCTGCTGATCGAGGTCGACGGCCCCGAGGTTCCGATCCTCGACGGCTCGGCCGCGCCCTTCGTCGCGCGGATCCTCGCCCGCGGGCTGCGCCGCCTCGACGCGCCGATCCGCGCGCTTCAGGTACTGAAGCCGGTCGAGGTCCGCAAGGACGACGCCTTCGCGCGGCTCAGCCCGTCGGAGACGCTGGAGATCGATTTCCACATCGACTTCCCCGACGCCGCCATCGGCGTGCAGGACAAGCACCTGAACATGGCCAACGGCGCCTTCGTGCATGAGCTTTGCGACAGTCGCACCTTCTGCCGCCGCTCCGACGTCGAGGCGATGCGCGCGCAGGGCCTCGCGCTTGGCGGCACGCTGGAGAACGCGGTGGTTGTGGACGGCGCGCAGATCCTGTCTCCGGGCGGGTTGCGCCACGAGGACGAGGCGGTGCGCCACAAGATGCTGGACGCGCTCGGCGATCTCGCCCTTGCCGGGGCGCCGCTGCTGGCCCGCTACAGCGGCTTCCGCGCCGGCCACGCGATGACGAACGCCCTGCTGCGCAAGCTGTTCGACACGCCGGGCGCCTGCCGGATGGTCACCTGCGACACGCTGATGAGCGCGCGCCTGCCCGGCGCCGGGTTGCGGCGCGCGGACGCGCCGCGACACGCCTGAACACAGTCGCCGGAAAACCGTGCCAAAGGCGTTTTGCCCCGATTTTTTCTGTGCTAGACCGACGGCCGAGAGTGGCACCGCCCGGATGTTTTGCAGGGCGGCGGGGAAGGAGCGCAGAATGATCTGCCGCAGGGCGAAACTCGCGAATCTGGGACTGGTGACGCTGACGGCCATCACGCTTGCGGCCTGCGGCGGCGGCACGTCCAGCCGCAACCAGCCGCTGGAAAGCTTCTCGGCCGAGGACATCTACAAGAAGGGCGAGTTCGAGCTCGAGGACAGGAAGCCCGATGAGGCGGCAAAGCTGTTCGGCGAGGTCGAGCGGCTGTATCCCTATTCCGAATGGGCCAAGCGCGCGCTGATCATGCAGGCCTTCGCCTATCACCGCGACAAGGATTACGAGGCGGCCCGCTCCTCGGCCCAGCGGTTCATCGACTTCTATCCGGCGGACGAGGACGCGGCCTATGCCCAGTACCTCCTCGCGCTGTCCTACTACGACCAGATCGACGACGTGGGCCGCGACCAGGGCCTGACCTTCCAGGCGCTCCAGGCGATGCGCGACGTGATCGAGAAGTATCCCGACAGCGAATATGCCCGCAGCGCGATCCTGAAGTTCGACCTGGCCTTCGATCACCTCGCCGCCAAGGAGATGGAGATCGGCCGCTATTACCTGAAGCGCAAGAATTTCGCCGCCGCGATCAACCGCTTCCGCGTCGTGGTCGAGCAGTTCCAGACCACCACCCACACCCCCGAGGCGCTGCACCGCCTGGTCGAGGCCTACCTGTCGCTCGGCCTGAACGACGAGGCGCGGACTGCCGGCGCGATCCTCGGCCACAACTTCAAGGGCACGGAGTGGTACCAGGACAGCTATGCGCTGCTGACCGGGCGCGGCCTGACGCTGGAGCCGTCGGGGGACAGCTGGCTGCGGTCGATCTACCGCCAGGTCATTCGCGGCGAATGGCTGTGAGGGCGGCGGGTTAGACACCCAGCCGACGGGAAACGCCGATGCTGCGCGGCCTAGACATACGCGACATGCTGCTGATCGAGCGGCTGGAACTGGCCTTCCAGCCGGGTCTGAACGTGCTGACCGGCGAGACCGGGGCGGGCAAGTCGATCCTGCTGGATTCGCTCGGCTTCGTGCTGGGCTGGCGCGGCCGGGCCGAGCTGGTGCGCGAGGGCGCGACCCAGGGCGAGGTGACCGCCTGGTTCGACCTGCCCGCCGGGCATCCCGCCCGCGCGGTTCTGGACGAGGCGGGGCTTTCGGCGGAGGACGAGCTGATCCTGCGCCGCATCAACACCGCCGACGGGCGCAAGACCGCCTTCGTGAACGACCGGCGCACCTCGGGCGAGGTGCTGCGGCGGCTGTCGGACACCCTTGTCGAGCTTCACGGCCAGCATGACGACCGCGGCCTGCTGAACCCCCGCGGGCACCTGGCGCTGCTCGACCAGTTCGCCGGCGCCGAAGAGACGCTGGCCGAGGTGCGCGCCGCCTGGCGGGCCCGCTCGGCCGCCGCGCGCCGGCTGACGGAGGCCGAGGAGGTGCTGCGCAAGGTGCGCGAGGAGGAGGACTTCCTGCGCCACGCCATCGGCGAGCTCGACGCGCTCGACCCCCAGCCCGGCGAGGAGGCGGCACTGGACGAGGCGCGGCGGCGGATGCAGGCGGGGGAGCGGATCCGCGAGGGTCTGCACAACGCGATCCAGGCGCTCGGCGGCGACGGGGCCGAGGGCAAGGCGTCGGACGCCGCGCGCTGGCTCGAAGCGGCCGCACCCCAGGCCGAAGGCATGCTCGACGCCCCGCTCGAGGCGCTGAGCCGGGCCATGGACGCGCTGGCGGAGGCCGAGCAGGGGGTGGCGGCCTGTCTCGACGCGCTGGACAGCGACCCTTATGCGCTGGAGCAGACCGAGGAGCGGCTGTTCGCGATCCGCGGACTGGCCCGCAAGCATGGCCAGCTGCCCGACGACCTGGCCCATTTCGCCGACAGCCTGCGCGGCAAGATCAACGCGCTGGACGCGGGCGAGGCGGACCTTGCGCGGCTGAAGAAGGAGGTCGCCCAGGCCGAAGCCGCCTATGACGCGGCAGCCGGGCGGCTGACGGAGATCCGGCAGGAGGCGGCGGTACGGCTCGACGCGGCGATGCGGGCAGAGCTTGCGCCGCTGAAGATGGAGCGCGCCGTCTTCGCCACCGAGATCGCCGAGGCGCCGGCGGGGCCCGAGGGGCGGGACCAGGTATCCTTCACCGTCGCCACCAACCCCGGCGCGCCGCCGGGCCCCTTGGGCAAGATCGCGTCCGGGGGCGAGCTGTCGCGGTTCCTCTTGGCGCTGAAGGTGTGCCTGTCGCGGGGCGAGACGGGGCTGACCCTGATCTTCGACGAGATCGACCGCGGCGTCGGCGGCGCCACGGCGGACGCGGTGGGGCGCAGGCTCTCAGCGCTGGCGGAGGGGCAGCAGGTGCTGGTCGTGACCCATTCGCCCCAGGTGGCCGCCCTCGGGGCCCATCACTGGCGGGTGGGGAAGACGGTGTCGGGCAACGTGACGACTTCCAACGTCGTGCCGCTCGACCCGCCCGCCCGGGTGGACGAGATCGCGCGGATGCTCTCGGGCGACACGGTCACCGACGAGGCCCGCGGCGCGGCGGCGAAGCTCTTGGCGGGGTAGGGGACGCCGGGGCGGCGCGGCGTGGTCGTGCGGGCGACCGACATCGGGCCTCGCCGCAGCATCGAAGGCGGGGGGAGAATCTCCAGCGTTCCAATCCGCGCCACATCCGGGGGCGATGCCGGAAGCCGCTGAAGGATCTTCAGGCGGTCTGCGCACGCGGCAATCCTGCCACGTGGCCGGGACCGCGCGCGGCCCGGGTCACGCGCCCGAAGTCTCCGCGGACCGCCTGACCCCTGAGAATGCCGGCGCGCAGGCTCGGCTCAAACCGCCGCGACGGCCTTCGCCAGCAGATCGCGGACCTGGCCTGCCACGGCGTGCAACTCAACGTTATCGATCGCCTGCATGGAGGCGACCGGGTCGATGGCGCCGACCTCCACGCCGCCCTCGACCTCGCGCAGGATCACGTTGCAGGGCAGCATGGCACCCACCCGCGGCTCGATCCCGATGGCCTGCCAAGCCATCTTCGGATTGCAGGCGCCGAGGATGCGATAACCCGGCATCTCGACGTCGAGCTTCTTCTTCATCGTCGCCTCGACGTCGATCTCGGTCAGGACGCCAAACCCGTGGTCCGCCAGCGCCTTCCTCGTGCGAGCGTCGACATCCTCCAGCCTCGCGTCCGGGAACATCCGGTTGATCGTGTAGGCCATCGCGAAATCCTTTCCTTCCATTCCGAAGATGGTTGATCGGGGCTGCCACAGCCGAAATCACGCAGATCAGGATCAGCAGGTCATGAGCCAGCCTGATCCCGTACACCAACCCTTACCATGACCCCTCTCGTTCCGGTTCATAACTCATTTTTCCTGTCTGCCGTCGGTGGCGGCCTCCCTGCGCGGGTCTTCGCAAGACCATGTGGGCCCCGGAGGGCGCCGTTGACCCTCCAGACATGGGGCAGCATCGCGCCGTCAGGCGTCGGAGCGTCGGTTGGTCGCCGGACGCCTCGAAGCCGTGGAGGGGGCCGATGACGCTTGACGCCTTATGCCGGAGGCAGAAGCTCGCCGCGACCGCGACGAGCTTGCCGACCGGCCCCGCCACGGACGGTTCATACCCTGGCAACCTCGGGGCATCGAGCGTTGTTGCGGCGGAACCGGGCTAGTCATCGTCTCCGGCCGGTCTGTACGCGGACGTGCTGCGGCGGGCATGGCGCCAGGCGTCCGGCGCCTCCCAGCGGCTTGCAGCGTGACCGCTTGCGGCGAAGGCGATGTCCGCCTGGTGCTCGGCCTCGTCGAGGATTTGCGCCTGATCGACGCGACGGGGTGCGCGGTTCTCCATCAGGACCTCTCCGTCCACCACGACAGTGTCGACATCCGCGGCGCTCGCGAAATGCGTGATGCGATTGAGCGGCATCACCGGCGGCCAGAGATGAGGTTTGCGGCCATCGACGAGAATGATGTCGGCCTTCTTTCCGGCTTCGATGGAGCCGATGTCATCCGCAAGACCCAGGGCGCTTGCCGCGTCGATGGTGCAGAGTTCGAGCGCCTTGCCATCCGGCAAGACGGCCGGATCGCGGAAATGGCGGCGGTGGTAGTGCATCGCCTGCGCCATGTGCCGGAACATGTCGAAGCCACGGTCCGGCGCGCCGGCATCGGAGCCGAGGCAGACGGTCACGCCGGCCTCGACCAGCTCCGGCACCGGGCATCGCCCGATGATCGACATGATGGCGGACGGGTTGTGGATGACGGAGGCGCCGGTCTCCCGGAGCGCGGCAATATCCTCCTCCGTCAGATCGACGCTGTGGCCGAGAGCCGCGCGCGGTGACAGCAGGCCGAGGTCGCGCGCCAAGGCAATGCTGCCGCTGCGGTGACCGTCCTGTGTCAGCAGCACCCCGGTCGTGTCCTGCATCTGCCGGACCACGGAAGACATGCGCCGGATCTCCGCGCCGTCCGTGTCCAGATGCGCCCGGGTATAGACCGGCAGGATCAGGGCGACGCCGGTGCGGCGCCCCAGGACGTCGTCGTGCCGCGCGATCAGTTCGGCGCTGACCGCCATCTGCCGCTCGAAGCTGACGGCGGTCCTGTCCGGCCCGAAGACCTTGGGAAACGGCAACCGGCCCGGGCCGACCGCCATGATCGTGCGCAGTCCGGACTCGCGGGTCGCCCTGCAATGCGCGTCCCCGGCGTCCGGGGCATCCGTGCGCATCACGTCGCTGCCGCCACCCAGCAGTGAAACCGCGGTCGTCACGCCGCCCATGAGCCGCTCGAGTTGCGCCAGCCGCTGCTCGGCGTACCAGAAGTCCGGCGTGCCCACGCCTGCATAGATGTCTTCGCAGATGCGGAACCAGAGTTCCCCGTCGGCGTCCCCCGCTGCCCGGACAAGCCCGTGGCCGGCATGGGAATGTGCGTCGATCAGCCCGGGCAGGGCGATCATGCCCGGACGGTCGATGATGGTGCCCGCGCGCGGTGGCGCCCCGGTCCCGATGTCGGCGATCCGGTCGCCGACGATGGCGATCCAGCCGTCCTCGATCACCCGCCGCTCGGGATCGACGGTGAGGATCGTGGCACAGCGCAGCAGCAGGTCGCAGTCTTGCAGCGTCACGACAGCAGATCCCTCAGGTCCAGAGCCTCTGTCGGGGTCTCTTCCAGATCGAGCTGTTCCTCGAGATGGTCGATGTGGTGGTCCATCAGGTGCTGCGCCCGTTCGGCCTGTCCGGCCCTGAGCGCCTCGACGATCTCGGCATGTTCCTCGGGCCCGCAGTCGGCCTGGCTGCGGGTCTGGTACATGGCCATGATGAGCGAGGTGCGCGAGACGAGATCGCGCAGCACATCCCAGAGATAGGGCGATCCGGCCAGCTCTCCGAGCAGGAGGTGAAACCCGCCGGCCAGGCGCACGGTCGCCCGGGTGTCTCCGGCGGTTCGCGCGGCGCGCTCTTCCTCCACATGCGCGTCGAGGCGCGCGAAGGCCGTCTCGTCACCCGTCTCGCAAAGCCGCGCGACAAGTCGCGTCTCGATCGTGCGCCGCGCGAAGAAGATGTCGCGGGCCTCGTCTATGGAAGGCTGTGATACGAAGGCGCCGCGGTTCGGGATCGACGTCACCAGCCCGTCGTGTTCCAGCGCCGTCAGCGCCTGCCGCACGCGCGCCCGGCTGACGGAGAAGATCTCGGCGATGCTCTCCTCCTTGAGTCGGGTTCCCGGTTTCATCTTTCGCTCGGCGATGGCCGTCCAGATGCGGTTGTAGATCTCCAGATGAGGCGGCTCGGACGATGTTCTCGGTTCTGACAATCAAGCATCCTCATGTTAGAAAGGCGAATTTTCATTCTGCCCAATTTTAGGTCAACAATCGTGTCGCCACAAGCGTAAAAAATTGTAGACAATCTTTGGTTACTATGCATGCAATGTGGCATCGCAGGAAGATGCCGCAGTGGCACCGGCCCTGCGCAACCAACAGGAGTAAGATGATGCTGCGCAAACTCATGCTGACGGCAGCGGCGGCGGCCCTGGTGGGGCAGGCGGCGGAGGCCGAGACCCTGCGGTACGCGACCGCGCGGGATGTCTATGGCCTCGACCCTCACGCCGTGACCGACAGCTTCACCAACATTTTCACGCATCACATTTACGAACCGCTCGTCCGCTACGACGCGGAGCTCAAGATCGAGCCGGCGCTGGCGACCAGCTGGGAAGTGGTCGATCCGACGCGCGTGCGTTTCCACCTTCGCGAAGGGGTGAAGTTCCAGGAAGGCCAGGAGTTCGGCGCCGATGACGTCCAGGTGTCGCTGATGCGCGCGGTCGATCCGAAATCGCCGCTCCGGGGCAACCTGCCGGGCCTCAAGGCCGTCGAGATCGTCGACGATCTGACGGTCGACCTGATCCTGGAAGGTCCGACGCCGCTGCTGAACAACTACCTCACCAACATCTTCATCCTCGACAAGGGCTGGCTGGAAGAGCACGACGCCGTGGCTCCGATCGATGCCAGCCAGGGCGAGGAAGGCTACACCACCAACAACGCGAACGGCACCGGCCCGTTCAAGCTGGAAAGCCGCCGTCCGGATGCGCTGAACGTCCTCGTTGTCAACGAAGGCTGGTGGGACACGCCGCAGCACAACCTGACCCGTATCGAGCACACGCCGATCGGCTCCGACGCCACCCGCGTCGCGGCGCTGCTGTCGGGCGAGATCGACCTGATCGAACCGGCCCCGCTGCAGGACGCCGACCGGATCGAGGCCGCCGACGGCGTGCACATGCTACAGAATCCCGGCCTGCGCAGCATCATGATGGGCATCAACATGGGCGATGCCCTGGTGGACGGAAACGTCGAGGGCAACCCGCTCAAGGATCACCGTGTCCGCCAGGCCCTCTATCAGTCCGTCAACATGGACCTGATCCGCGACAAGATCATGCGCGGCAAGTCGCGGGTGACCGGATCCCTGATCGCGCCGGAGGTGAAAGGCTATACCGACGCGATGAACGAGCGGCTGTCCTACGATCCCGTGAAGGCCAGGGAACTTCTGGCGGAGGCGGGCTATCCCGAGGGCTTCGCCTTCAACCTCAACTGCCCGAACGACCGCTACGTCAACGACGAGGGCATCTGCCAGGCGATGGCGGCGATGATGGCGCAGGCCGGGTTCCAGCCGCGTCTCGTGACCGAGCCGCGCCAGATGCACTTCCAGAAGGTCGACAACAAGCAGGTCGACGTCTTCATGCTCGGCTGGGCCACCCTGCCGATGCTGGACGGCTTCTCGGTCCTCTCGGCGATGCTGGCCACGCCCGGTGGCGAGTACGGCACCTTCACCCCCACGGGGTATTCCAACCCGAAGGTGGATGAACTGACCCATGCAGTCGCCGTGGAAATCGACGAGGAGAAGCGCGTGTCGATGATGGTCGAGGCGCTGATGGCCGCCAAGGAGGACATCGCCTGGCTCCCGCTGCACCAGCAGCCGCTGTCCTGGGCCGCGCGCGACACCGTGGAGATCCCGCAGGCCGCCGACGACCTCGTCCGTCTCTGGTACGCCAAGGTCAACAACTGATCCTGACCGGGGGCCGGGTCAACCCGGCCTCCTTCCCGCAAACATCCAGGGCAAGGGAGGGTCCGCCATGCTCGGTTTCCTGATCCGCCGCATCATCCAGTCCGTCTTCGTGATGCTCGCCGTGGCGCTCATCGCCTTCATGATGTTCCGGTTCATGGGCGATCCGGTCAATTCGATGGTGGCCGAGAACGCTACCACGGAAGAGCGTGACGCCGTCCGCGCCAGGCTGGGTCTCGACCAGCCCCTGTGGATGCAGTACGGTCGCTTCGTCGGGCGTGCCGCGCAGGGGGATTTCGGCCTCTCCTGGCGCAATGCCCGTCCCGTCTCGACCCTGCTTGCCGAACGTTTCCCGGCCACCGCCGAACTGGTTCTCGTGGCGGCCGGGCTGTCGCTTCTGCTGGGCATCCCGCTCGGCATCCTCACGGCGCTACGGCCGAACAGTTTCTCCGCCCAGACGCTGCAGTTCCTGTCCCTGATCGGGATCTCGCTGCCGACATTCGTGACCGGCATCCTGCTGATCCTGGTCTTTTCCGTCTGGCTGGGCTGGCTGCCCTCCTTCGGTCGGGGCGAGGTCGTCGACATCGGCTGGTGGTCCACCGGTTTCCTGACGCTCTCGGGGCTGAAGGCGCTGGTGCTGCCCTCCGTCATGCTCTGCCTCTTCCAGCTGACGCTCATCATGCGCCTCGTGCGGGCCGAGATGATGGAAGTTCTGCGCACCGACTACATCAAGTTCGCCCGCGCCCGCGGCCTGCCGAGCCGGTCTATCAATTTCCGCCACGCCCTGCGCAACACGTTGATCCCGGTCATCACGATCTTCGGCCTGCAACTCGGCGGGCTGATCGCCTTTGCCATCATCACCGAGACGGTGTTCCAGTGGCCCGGCATGGGCGCGCTCTTCATCCAGGCGGTGAGCTTCGGCGACGTGCCCGTCATGGCCGCCTATCTGGTTCTGGTCAGCCTGATCTTCGTCGTCATCAACACAACCGTCGATCTGCTCTACGCGGTGCTCGATCCCCGGCTCCGGGTCGACTCCCCGCGCGGCGCGCATTGAGGAGGGCCGTAGCCATGACCGCACCCACCCTGTCCCGCGCCTTCGACAGCGACATCGCCTGGAGCTTCCGCCACTCCTGGACGGCGCGGATCTCCAGCCTGCTGCTGATCATCCTCTTCGCCGCCGCCCTGTTCGCGCCGATGCTCGCCAACCAGAACCCCTATGACATCTCGCAACTGAACCTGCTCGACAGCGAACTGCCCCCGGCCTGGGCGGAAGGCGGCGACCCGCGCTACCTGCTCGGCACAGACCAGCAGGCGCGCGACGTGTATTCCTCCATTCTCTACGGGCTGCGCCTGTCACTGCTCGTGGGCTTCGCCAGCGTCGCGCTCGCCGCGGCGGTCGGCATCTCGCTCGGCCTGCTCGGAGGCTTCGTCGGCGGTCTCGTGGATGGCGCGATCATGCGGGTCGCCGACATCCTGCTCAGCTTCCCGGCGATCCTCGTGGCCCTTCTGGTCAACGGCATCGCCCGAGGCATCCTGCCGCCCGACCGGCACGCGGAGGCCGCGATCTGGGTGCTGATCCTCGCCATCGGCCTGACCAACTGGGTGCAGTATGCCCGCACCGTCCGCGGATCCACCATGGTCGAGCGGCAGAAGGAATACGTGCAGGCCGCCCGCATCAACGGCGTGTCGGGCATGGGAATCATGATCAACCACATCCTGCCCAACGTGCTGGGGCCGGTCCTTGTCATCGCCACGATCAACCTCGGCATGGCGGTGCTGACCGAGGCGACGCTCTCGTTCCTCGGCGTCGGCATGCCCGCGACGCAGCCGTCGCTCGGCACGCTGATCCGGATCGGCAACGAATATCTCTTCTCCGGCATCTGGTGGGTGGTGATCTTCCCCTCCGTCGTGCTGGTCGTGCTCGTGCTTGCCGTCAACCTGATGGGCGACTGGCTGCGCGACGTCCTGAACCCGAAACTGAGGTAAGCGCCATGACACTTCTCTCCGTCGAGAACCTGACCGTCGCCTTTCCCGGTCGTCGCGGCACCGTCAACGCGATCGAGAATGTCTCGCTCTCCATCTCGCCCGGCGAGATCCTCGGCATGGTGGGCGAAAGCGGCGCGGGGAAATCCATGACCGGTGCCGCGATCATCGGCCTGATCGAACCGCCGGGACGCATTGCCGAGGGCCGGATCCTGCTGGACGGCCAGCGTATCGACACGCTGCGCCCCGAGGAGATGCGCCGCATCCGTGGCCGCCAGATCGGCGCCATCTTCCAGGACCCGCTGACCAGCCTGAACCCGGTGCTGACCGTGGGCGAGCAGCTGATCGAGACCATACAGACCCATCTGAAACTCTCCCACTCTGAGGCCCGGGAACGCGCCATCGACTGGCTGCGCCGCGTCGGCATCCCGGCCCCCGAGGCGCGCATCGACACCTATCCGCACCAGTATTCCGGCGGCATGCGCCAGCGGGTCGTCATCGCGCTTGCCCTCTGTGCCGAGCCGCGGCTGGTGATCGCGGACGAGCCGACAACGGCGCTCGACGTGAGCGTGCAGGCGCAGATCATCGCGCTGCTGCGCAGACTGGCACGCGAGACGGGTGTGGCGGTGATCCTCGTCACCCACGACATGGGCGTGATCGCCGAAACCGCCGACCGGGTCGCCGTCATGTATGCGGGGCGGATCGTCGAGATCGGGCAGGTCGCGGATGTCCTGAAGAACCCGCGCCATCCCTATACGTCCGGCCTCATGGCCTCGATCCCGCGCATCGGGCCGCGCCCCGAGGTGCTGCCGCAGATCGAGGGCGCGATGCCGCGCCCCGGCAACCGCCCGGAGGGGTGCGCCTTCGCCCCGCGCTGCCCGCACCCGGTGGAGCGCTGTACCCGGGTGCGGCCGGCCCTGGAAGGCACGGCCACCGCCTCCGTCGCCTGCCACCTGACCGAGGAGGTTCCGGCATGACCATCGCCGCCCCGCTTCTCTCCGTGACCGGGTTGAAGAAGACCTTCGACCTGTCCCGACCCTTCCTCAACCGCATGATCGAAGGCGGCGGACGCCGCTACGTCCATGCGGTGGACGGCATCGACTTCGCCATCGAGGCCGGAACGACGCTCAGCCTCGTCGGCGAATCCGGATGCGGCAAGTCCACCGTCGCGAAACTGCTGATGGGGCTGACCCGCCCCAGCTCCGGCAGCATCCGCTTCGACGGACACGAACTCGCGGGCCATGCCGCCGGCGAGCCGCCCGAGATCCGCCGCCGCATGCAGATGATCTTCCAGGATCCCTATGCCAGCCTGAATCCGCGCTGGCGGGTGGCACGGATCATCGGGGAACCGATGAAATCCTTCGGCACCCATCCAGACCCCGTGGCCCGGCGCAGGGAAGTGGACCGGCTGCTGGAATTCGTCGGACTTTCCGCCGGGGATGGCGAGAAGTTCCCGCATGAATTCTCCGGCGGTCAGCGCCAACGCATCTCCATCGCCCGCGCCATCTCGACCAAGCCCGAATTCCTCGTCTGCGACGAACCGACCTCGGCGCTGGACGTGTCCGTGCAGGCGCAGATCCTGAACCTCATGCGCGAGTTGCAGCGCGAGCTGGGCCTGACCTATCTCTTCATCAGCCACGACCTCGCCGTGGTGAACTACATCTCCGACGTGATCGGCGTGATGTATCTCGGGCGGCTGGTCGAACTCGCCCCGGCGGACGAGCTTTTCGCCAACCCGCAACATCCCTACACGCGGCTGCTGCTCGATACCGTGCCAGACATCTCGATGGCGCACCGCGATCTCGAACGCCCGGCCGGGGAGGTGCCGAATCCGGTCACGCCGCCGTCCGGATGCCACTTCAACCCGCGCTGCCCGCTGGCCAATGACCGCTGCCGCAGCGAAACACCCGGGTTCCTGACGCGAGGCGCCGCCCGGGTCCGCTGTCACGCCGTCGAAGAGGGCCGCCAGCACGCACCGTTTCTCAGAAAGGCCGGATGATGCAATTCGACTTCACGACCCTGCCGCCGCAGGACCGCTATCGTCTGCTGACCAATTTCGTCGGCCCGCGACCGATCGCGCTGGTGACCACGCGGTCCGAGGCCGGGCACAGCAACGCGGCCCCGATGAGCTTCTTCAACGTGTTCTCGCAGGATCCTCCGATCGTGATCCTGGGCATCCAGACCCGCGCTGACGGCAACGAGAAGGACACCATCGTCAACATCCGCCGGACGCAGGAGTTCTGCGTCAACATGGTCGACATGGAGATCGCCGAGGCCATGATCCTCTGCGGTGTGAACTTCGCCCGCGACGTGGACGAGCCCGCCTTCGCCGGGCTTGCTACGGAGGAATGCCGCCAGATCGGCGCGCGCCGGCTGACCCGTACGCCCTGCGCGATGGAATGCCGTGTCGAGAGGATCATCGACTTTCCCAGGCGCGCCATCGTGCTGGGCGAAGTGGTCGAGATGCACGTGCGCGACGACTGTCTCGATGCGCAGGGGCGTTACGTGAACCCGGAGGTCTACCAGCCCATCGCCCGGCTTCACGCCGACAACTACATCGTCGCCGACCGGCAGTTCGAGCTGAAGAAACCGAACGCCGCCGCCGCATGGGAGGCCGACCAGCTGACCCCGCCGAAGACGCAGGCCGGATGATGCGCATCCACGTCATCAACCCGAACGCGACCACGGCGATGACCGAGCAGATCGGCCGCGCCGCCCGGCGCGCGGCCTCCCCGGGCACCGAGATCGACCTTGCCACGGCCGAGGGCACGCCGGTGTCCATCGAAGGCTACGCGGACGAGGCGCTTTGCATCCCGCCGATGCTTGCCGCCATCCGGGCCGCCGAGGCACGCGGCGCACAGACCCACGTGCTGGCCTGTTTCGACGATCCCGGACTCGATGCCGCGCGGGAGGTCGCCGGCGGCCCGGTCCTCGGCATCTGTCAGGCGTCGATCCAGGTTGCCATGACGCTTGCCGCCCGGTTCAGCGTCGTCACCACCCTGCCGCGTTCCGTGCCGATCATCGAGGATCTCGCCGATGCCTACGGGGCAGGGCGCCGGTTGCGCCGCGTGCGCTCCATCGACCTGCCGGTCCTCGCGCTGGACGAGGAACCGGCGCGCGCCTTTCGTCTCCTCTGCTCCGAAGTCCGCATCGCTGCCACGCAGGACGGGGCGGAACTGGTGATCCTCGGCTGCGCGGGAATGGCCGAGCTCTGCGACAGGCTCGCCGCCGAAACCGGCGTGCCGGTGCTCGACGGGGTGACGGCGGCGGTCCGGCTCGCCGAGGCGCTGATCGGAATGGGCGCGCGCACATCGAAACTCGGAAGTTACAATTGGCCGCGCCAGAAACTGGGTGGCTTCACGCCGGAGGCCGCATGACTGACCTGCTGATCCGCAACCTGCGCCCGATGGGCGCCTCCGCCTGCGACATGCTGATCCGGGACGGACGCATCGTCCGGACCGGGACGGAGCTGTCCGCCGACGGTGCCGACATCGAAGACGCCGGCGGCGCCATCGCCATACCGGGTCTGGTCGAGGCGCATACCCATCTCGACAAGACCGTGATGGGCATGGGCTGGTACGAGAATACCGTCGGGGCCGATCTCCAGGCGATGATCGACAACGAGCGCGCCGAGAGGCGCCGTCTCGGCATTGACCCGGCCCGCCAGTCCATGCGCCACGCCCTGGCGCTGGTCGGCAACGGGACAACGCACATCCGCACCCATGTGGACATCGATACCGACCACGGTCTGGCCGGCCTGGAAGGCGTACTGGAAACCCGCGAGGCGCTGCGCGGGATCGTGGACATCGAGATCGTCGCCTTCCCGCAGTCCGGCCTGACGGTCCGGCCCGGCACCGCGGCGCTTCTGGATGAGGCCCTGGCGCAGGGGGCCGACCTTGTCGGCGGGCTCGACCCCTGCGGCATCGATCGCGATCCGAAGGGCCATCTCGACACGATATTCGGGCTGGCCGACAAGCACGGCAAGGGCATCGACATCCACCTGCACGAACCCGGCGCGCTCGGGGCCTTCTCGATGGAGTTGATCCTCGATCGGACCCGGGCCCTTGGAATGAAGGGCCGTGTCGCCATCAGCCACGCCTTCTGCCTCGGCATGCCGGATTGGCAGCGCACCGAGGCCCTGATCGCCGCCCTTGCCGAAGAGGACGTGGCGATCCTGACGACCGGCGCGCCATCGCGCGAGGTGCCCGCCGTCAAACGCATCCTCGCCGCCGGACTGCGCATGGGCGCCGGGTGCGACGGTGTTCTCGACACCTGGAACCCGTGGAACCGTCCCGACATGCTCGACCGCGCCCGGATCGTGGCGCAGCGCAACAACCTGCGCTCCGACGCGGACGTGATCGCCGCCCTGCATGTCTGCACTGCCGGGGGTGCCGCGGTCATGGGCGTCACGGACTATGGCCTCGGGCCGGGATCCGTGGCGGACCTTGCCCTGCTCCCCGGAACCACGCTGGCCGAGGCGGTCGCGACCGGCGGTCCCGTCGCGCTCACCGTCAAGGCGGGCCGTGTGACGGGGCGCAACGGTCGGCCGTTGAGGGAGGCGGCATGAACGCTCTCTCCGACCTCCGCCTCGGTGCGCGTCCTTCCGGCCGCACCGCCCTGGCCGCACGCTGGATCGTGGCGCATCAGGACGGTGGCCATCGCCTGCTCGAGAATGGCGAAGTGGTCATCGAGAAGGACCGTGTCATCTTCACGGGCCCGCGCTTTCCCGGCGAAGTGGCGAGGCGGATCGATCTCGGCGAGGTGCTGATCTCTCCCGGTTTCATCGACCTCGACGCGCTCTCCGATCTCGACACCACCACGCTTGGCGTCGATTGCGGCCCGGCCTGGGCCAAGGGGCGGGTCTGGCCGCAAGGCTACGTCGAACGCGGCCCCTACGAGATGTACACGCCCGAGGAACTGGCCTTCCAGAAGCGCTTCGCCTTCGCGCAGCTGCTGATGAACGGCATCACCTCGGCCCTGCCGATCGCCTCGCTCTTCTACCGCGAGTGGGGCGAGACGGTTGCCGAATTCGAAGCCGCCGCCGCGGCCGCCGGAGAGCTCGGCCTGCGCGTCTGGCTCGGCCCGGCCTATCGCTCGGGCGGCATGGTCTGCACCGCCCCCGGGGTGCTGGAACCCCGCTTCGACGAGGCCCGCGGCCTGCGGGGGCTGGAGGATGCGGTCGGCTTCATCCGCCGCACCTCCGGCAGCTTCGAGGGCCTGGTTCAGGGGATGCTCGCGCCAGACCGCGTCGAGACGTCGACCCAGACGCTGCTGTCCCGCACGATGGCCGCCGCCGCCGACCTGGATGTTCCCGTGCGCCTTCACATGGCCCAGGGCCAGATGGAGCTCGACACCCTGCGCGCCCTGCACGGCACGACCGCGCCGCGATGGATGGCCGGGTTCGGCGCCCTGAACGACCGCCTCATCGCGCCCCATGCGGTTCTCGCCGACGAGACCGACCTGGCGCTCTACGCCGATCACGGGGTCACGGTCGCCCATTGCCCGCTTGTCTTCGCGCGCAGCGGCGCGATGCTGCGGTCCTTCGCGCGGTTGCGGGCCATGGGCATCCGCATCGGCATGGGCACCGACACCGCCCCGCCGGACATGGTCCTCAACATGGCCGTCGGGGTAATGATGGCGCGCATGGCCGGGGACCGCATCGACGAGGCCGCGCCGCAGCTTATGTTCGACGCCGCCACGACCGGTGGGGCCGATGCCCTGCGCAGATCCGATCTCGGCCGCCTGGAACCGGGCGCGAAGGCCGACATCGCCGTGTTCGACATGTCCGACATCCTGATGGCCCCGCGCGTCGATCCGATCCGGACGCTGGTACTCGGAGCGACCGGGCGCGTCACCAGGGCCGTCTTCGTCGATGGCCGCCTGTCGATGCGCGATGGCCAGGTGGCGGGAATGGACATGGCCGAGGCCCGGGTCCGCGTGCAGCGCCAGTTCGACGGGTTGGTGGACAAGTATCCGGACCGGACCTGGGGGCATCCTCCGGTGGCGGAGATTTTCCCGGGATCGTACCCGGCGTTCTCCCCGCCATCGCGGTCATGAACGGCGAACCGGCTTCGTCCGATCGCCGACACCGCGTCGACGCCCGGGGCGGTGCAGTCGCTCCGCTCGGCTGAACCTCGACCTCACCGGCTGGATCCGTAATCCCGGGGGAGCGGAGGCAGGAAAGAGAAGATTTCGGCCATGCTTCCAAGATGGCGGTCCGGACTCCTCCTTCGCTTGTGCTATGCTCCGTTCCGGACAGTCTGCGGGATCGGTGTACTGCATTGGCCCTTGAATCCGTCTTGACGCAGGTCGGAGCGAATTGGCACTGGGCCATCGGCCTGGCCGGTTCTGTCGCGGGCCTGACCCTGCTTCCGGGACTTCTCTCCAAGTACCTCAAGGAGGACGTGGCGCTCTGGCTCATGGGCGCCCAGACCGAAGAGAACTGGACCCGGGGCTTCATATCCCTGTTCGATACCGTGTTCGGCCGACGGCACCTCTCGCTGCGGTGCTTCTTCATGTCTGCGGCCGTGTCCATGAGCAGTGTCCTGCTTCTCTGGCTGCTGATCGACAACGGTGCCTCGGGGGGGCATCGCCTCGTTCCCTACGACAGGAACGGCGGACTGGACCTCTCCTCGGTGCTGTTGCTGGGGCTCTCGATCAACGTCGCCGCCGATTACCTCTCTCTTCTCGAGACCCGCTTCCTGCTCGGCCACATGCCCCGAAACGCGTTGGCGCAGGCAGGCGTCCTGGTTCTGGATATCGCGCTTTCCGCGGCGATCGTCTGGCTCGCCATCTACGTCTTCATCCAGAGTCCCCTGCGCCATGGAGAGGGCGGCTCGTTCGGCGAGATCATCGGCGTCTTTTCGATCTATTCCGTATTCTTCTACTCCACGTTCCTCACCTCGGTCTGGAGCTGGGCCTACATCGTCTCGACCTGGCTGATGCGCCTGCTGTCGCGCTTGCGGCTTTCCCGGTGGCTTGACGTGGAAAGCCAGCCAATGACCATCCTGATGCTGCTACTTGCCGGGTGCGTCGCCTCGGTCACCTTCCTCGGAAGCCTCGCCGCGGCGGCGGCGCTGTCGCGGGACGGGTCGGGGGTCACGCTGGCCGACCGCGCGCTCTGCAGCCTGTTCGAGGGGCGTGTCTGCCTGGATGTCGCCGCGCTGACCCGGGTCGAGAAGCTGCAGATCGAGATGATGGCACGCGCCTGCCGGGAGGAGGCCGTGGAGGTCTGCGTGACCCGCGCCGAGATGGTCTGGAGGCACGATGCCACGCTGTCCGCCAATCTGTCGAAGGTCGCCTGCGATGCGGGAAACGCGAAGGCCTGCGCGGCGCTCGGATACTTCCACTCCGAGGGACTGGGCGTGATCACGGACCCCGTCCGCGCGGTCGAATACTACAGGAAGGGATGCGACGGCGGCAACGCCACGGGTTGCGCAAATCTCGCGGCGCTCGTGGCGGAGGGCCGGGGCAGCACCAGAGACCCTGTCGAGGCGGCCCGTCTCTACAGGCTGGGATGCGAGCGCGGGGAGGCCGAGGCGTGCAACGGACTGGCCATCCTCATGCAGAATGGCAAAGGGATGCCGAAGGATGCTGCGGGCGCGGTGCGTCTCTACAGGCAGGCGTGCGCCGGGAAGGCCTATGACGCCTGCACGAACCTCGGGAGCCTTCTGGAGCATGGCGAGGGCGTTCCCCGGGATCCCGGGGAGGCTGCCGGCTGGTACCGGCGCGCCTGCGATGGAGGCGATGCCACGGGGTGCAATGGCCTGGGGTTCCTGTTCGACACCGGGACCGGCGTGGCCGAGGATCCCGGCATGGCCGCGCAACTCTACCGGAAGGCCTGCGACGGCGGGGAAATGTCCGGCTGCACCAACCTCGGCATCCTGCTCGACAATGGCAGGGGCGTCGCGCGCGATCAGGCCGAGGCGCTGCTGCATTACCGGCAGGGCTGCGAGGGGAACGTGCCGACGGCCTGCACGAACCTCGGGTATTTCCTTCAGAACGGGACGGCCGGTGCGGCCGACCCTTCCGAAGCAGCCCGGCTCTACCGTCGCGCCTGCGACGCGGACGAGCCGGTCGCCTGCAGCAACCTCGGCCTCCAGTACCGCAACGGGGACGGGGTCGGGGCCGACCCGGCGCAGGCGGCACGTCTGTTCCGCAGGAGTTGTGACGCGGGTGGCGCAGTGGGCTGCTTCCAGCTTGCGAAGTCATATGCGGACGGCACCGGTGTTCCGCAGGATCCGGGGAACGCCGCACGGATCTACCGGCTGGCCTGCGACATGGGAGATGCCGGCTCCTGCACGAACCTCGGCCTGATGGCGGAGCAAGGCACCGGAATCGCACCGGACCCCGACGAAGCACTGCTGCTTTACGGGATGGGATGCGACGGCGGCGACGGGACAGGCTGCGGGAACCTCGGGTTCCTCATCGCCAACGGCATCGGGGCCCCGGCCGATCCTGTCCGGGCCGCCCTGCAGTTCCGAAGGGGATGCGACCTCGGCAACCTGCGATCCTGCAACGAACTGGCGATACTGCACGAAACGGGCCGCGGCGTCGCTGCGGACCCGAAGATGGCGGCCGACCTCTACCGGCGCGCGTGCGATGGCGGGCACCTGGAGGGATGCAACAACCTCGGGCGCGCCTACCTCAGGGGGGGCGGCGTCGAGCGGGACGCCAGGAAAGCCGCGCAACTGCTTCGCCGGGCCTGCGAGGGAGGGTCCGCCCAGGGATGCGGTGACCTCGGCTTTCTCCATCACACCGGCAACGGGGTGACGGAGGACCTGGTCGAGGCTGCACGGCTTTACCGCGACTCCTGCGGGCATGGTTTCGCGCTGTCCTGCAACAACCTCGGCACGCTGTACTTCGCCGGGGAGGGGGTCGGGCAGGACATCGACGAGGCCCAGCGGCTGTTCCAGGCGGCCTGCGATCGGGACATCGCACAGGCCTGCGCGGCGCTCGCCTTCATGCGCCTGTCGGGACTGGGCCACGGCCTGGACGCCATCGAGGTCATCCCGACGCTCCGGCGCACCTGCGACGCCGGTGCGCCCAACGGCTGCTTCGTGCTCGCGGGACTGTATGAACGGGGCGACGGCGTGGAGCGGGATCAGTCCGAAGCCGACCGGCTCTACCGATTGAGCTGCGATGGGGGGTTCGAAGCGGCCTGCAGGTGACGGCGAACGAGGGAGGCCTTCGGAGTGCCGATGATCCGTTCGCCGCTGAACTTGCGGTGCTTCAGTGTCCGTCACCCCTGTCGAGGAATAGAGTGACCTCGGTGTGGGGAGGTTTCAGGGGAGCAGGTCAGGTCCAGCTTGGCTGTCACCCATCCATCTTCAACGCGTTGATGAACGCCTGCTGCGGGATCTCGACCTTCCCGAACTGGCGCATCTTCTTCTTGCCCGCCTTCTGCTTGTCCAGGAGCTTGCGCTTCCGCGTCGCGTCCCCGCCGTAGCATTTCGCCGTCACGTCCTTCCTCATCGCCGAGAGCGTCTCGCGGGCGATGACGCGGCCGCCGATGGCGGCCTGGATCGGGATCTTGAACATGTGGCGGGGGATCAGCTCCTTCAGCTTCTCGCACATGGCGCGGCCGCGGCCCTCGGCGCGGTCGGCGTGGACCATCATCGACAGGGCGTCCACCGGCTCGTCGTTGACCAGCACCGACATCTTCACCAGCCGGTCCTCGCGGTAGCCGATCATCTGGTAGTCGAAGGAGGCATAGCCCTTCGTCACCGATTTCAGGCGGTCGTAGAAGTCGAACACCACCTCGTTCAGCGGCAGGTCGTAGACGGCCATGGCGCGGCTGCCCGCATAGGTGAGGTCCAGCTGGATGCCGCGCCGGTCCTGGCAGAGCTTCAGCACGTCGCCGAGGTATTCGTCGGGGACGAGGATCGTCGCCTTGATCCGCGGCTCCTCGATGTGATCCACGTAGGTCAGATCGGGCATGTCGGCGGGGTTGTGCAGCTCGCGCATCTCGCCGTCGCGCATGTGGATGTGGTAGACGACCGAGGGCGCGGTGGTGATCAGGTCGATGTTGTACTCGCGCTCGATCCGGTCGCGGATCACCTCGAGGTGCAACAGGCCGAGGAAGCCGCAGCGGAAGCCGAAGCCGAGCGCGGCGGAGGTCTCCATCTCGAAGGTGAAGGAGGCGTCGTTCAGCGCCAGCTTCTCGATCGCGTCGCGCATGTCCTCGAAGTCGTTCGCGTCGACCGGGAAGAGACCGCAGAAGACGACGGGGATCGACGGCTTGAAGCCGGGGAGGGCGGTGTCGGTGCCCTTCTTCTCGGTCGTGATGGTGTCGCCGACGCGGGTGTCGCGGACCTGCTTGATCTGGGCGGTGAGGAAGCCGATCTCGCCCGGGCCCAGCTCCTCCACGTCCGTCATCGCGGGGCGGTAGACGCCGACCTTGTCGACCTCGTAGAGGCCGCCGGTCTTCATCATCCTGATCCTCTGGCCCTTCTTCAGGACGCCGTCGATGATCCGGACGATGACGACGACGCCGAGATAGGGATCGTACTTGCTGTCCACCAGCATCGCCTTCAGGGGCTTGTCGGGATCGCCCTCCTTGGGCTGGGGCAGGCGCTTGACGATCGCCTCCAGCACGTCGGGGATGCCGAGGCCGGTCTTGGCCGAGATCTCGATCGCCTCCGAGGCGTCGATGCCGATCACGTCCTCGATCTGCTCCTTCACGCGCTCGGGTTCGGCCGCGGGCAGGTCGATCTTGTTCAGGACGGGCACGATCTCGTGGTCCGCGTCGATGGCGGTGTAGACGTTGGCCAGCGTCTGCGCCTCGACCCCCTGTGTCGCGTCGACCACCAGGAGGGAGCCCTCGACGGCGCGCATGGAGCGGCTGACCTCGTAGGCGAAGTCGACGTGGCCGGGCGTGTCGATCAGGTTCAGCACGTAGGTGTTGCCGTCCTTCGCGGGATACTCGATGCGGACGGTGTTGGCCTTGATGGTGATGCCGCGCTCGCGCTCGATGTCCATGGAGTCGAGCAGCTGCTCCTTCATGTCGCGCTCGGCCACGGTGCCGGTCAGCTGGATCAGCCGGTCGGCGAGGGTGGATTTGCCGTGGTCGATGTGGGCGACGATCGAGAAGTTGCGGATCAGGGAAAGCTTGGTCATCGGGCAAGGGTCCGGTGCTGGTTCAGCCTCCGTGAATGGCGGGAAGAGGGGCGTTTTGCAAGGGGAATAGGGGGGCGTTCACCCGTGGAGACGACGGCCGGACCCTCCGTCGTCGTCGTCCCGGCGCAGGATGGGTGATATCACCAATCCCACCTCGGTCCGCGCCGTTACGCGCTGCCCCAGGGCCCATGGAACCCCTGGCCGTCCCTGTCCACCCGCTCGAACCCGTGGGCGCCGAAGAAGTCGCGCTGGCCCTGGATCATGTTGGCGGTAGAGCGGCCCGTGCGCACCATGTCGAACCAGGTCAGCGCCGAGGACAGCGCGGGCACGGCAAGGCCGTGGGACAGCGCCGTCGCCACCGTGTGGCGCAGGGCGGGAGAGTGGTGCTTCACCAGGTCGCGGAAGAAGGGGGCGAAGATCAGGTTGTCCTCGGGATGGTCGGTCAGTGCCGAGGCCATGTCGTTCAGCATCGACGAGCGGATGATGCAGCCCTCGCGCCAGACCCGCGCGACCTCGGGCATCGGCAGCGACCAGCCGAAGGTCTTCGAGGCCGCGTTCAGCAGGTCGAAGCCTTGCGCATAGCACATGATCTTGCCCGCGATCATCGCGCCCTCCAGCGTCTCGACCGACAGGATGTCCGTCGTCAGGCCCACCGGCGCGGCGCCGAACACGTCCTCGCCCCGCTGGCGCAGGGGCAGGCGGGACGAGACGTTCCTCGCCGTCACCGCCGCCTCGATCACCGGGATCGGCGCGCCGAGGTGCTGCGCCTCGATCACCGTCCAGCGGCCGGTGCCCTTCTGGCCCGCGCGGTCGAGGATCACGTCGAGCATCGGCTTTCCGCTTTCGGGATCCACCGCGTCGGCGACCTTGCCCGAGATCTCGATCAGGTAGGACTGGAGCGGCCCCTCGTTCCACTTGGCGAAGACCTCGCCGCACTGCTCGGCCGTCCACTGGAGCCCGTCGCGGAACACGCCGTAGACCTCGGCGATCATCTGCATGTCGGCGTATTCGATGCCGTTGTGCACCGCCTTCACGAAATGGCCTGCCCCGCCTTCGCCCATCCAGGTGGCGCAGGGGGTGCCTTCATAGCTGGCGGCGATGGATCTCAGGGCGCCCTCCACCTGGTCCCAGGCCCGCTTCGGCCCGCCGCCCATGATCGAGGGGCCGAAGCGCGCGCCTTCCTCCCCGCCCGAGACGCCGATGCCGAGGAAGGGCACGCCCTGCGTCGCGGCCGCCTCGGCGCGGCGGTTGGTGTCGTGGAAGTTGGCGTTGCCCGCGTCGATGATCAGGTCTTCCGGGTTCAGGAGCGGACGCAGGGCGTCGATCTGGTCGTCCACGGGCTGGCCCGCGGGCACCATCAGGATGATCGCCCGGGGGCTCTCCATGGCGGCGACGAAGTCTTCCAGCGACGTGGTCGGGGTGATCCTTTCGGCCAGGTCCGGGGCGTGCTTGCGCGTGTGGGCCATGAAGGCGTCGGTCTTCGACGTGGTGCGGTTGAACACCGCCAGCGGCTCGGCGTTCTCGGCGATGTTGAGCGCGAGGGCGGAGCCCATGGTGCCGAGGCCGAGGAGGCCCATGCGGGGTTTCGTCATGGCCGTTGGATTCCCTGTCGGTTGAGCGAGATGGCGTAAAGGCTGGTGGTGGCGGTGATGAACAGGCGGTGCTTGTCCCGCCCGCCGAAGCAGACGTTGGAGACGATCTCGGGCACCAGGATCTTGCCCATCAGGTGGCCGTCGGGCGCGATGCAGTGCACGCCGTCGCCCGCCGAGGTCCAGATGTTGCCCTCGGTGTCCAGCCGGAAGCCGTCCGAGGCGCCCTGGTCGACGACGTGGAAGACCTCGCCGCCGGACAGGCTGTTGCCCGCGCCGACGTCGAAGGCGCGGATGTGCTGCGGATCGCCCATGAACATGCGGCCCGTGTCGGCCATGTAGAGGCGGGATTCGTCGGGCGAGAAGGCCAGCCCGTTCGGGCAGTTCGCATCCGTCACCACGGCGTCCATGGCCCCGGTGGCGGGGTCGACGCGGTAGAGATGGCAGGGCAGTTCCTGTTCGGCCCGGTGGCCCTCGTAGCTGGTGCCGATGCCGTAATGGGGATCGGTGAACCAGATCGTGCCGTCGGATTTCACCACCACGTCGTTCGGCGAGTTCAGCCGCCTGCCCTGGTAGCTGTCGGCGATCACCGTGATCGTGCCGTCGTGCTCGGTCCGCGTCACGCGGCGGGTGCCGTGCTCGCACGAGACGAGGCGCCCCTCGCGGTCGCGGGTGTGGCCGTTCGAGAAGTTCGAGGGCTGGCGATAGGTCGAGATCCCGGTCGCCTCGTTCCAGCGCAGGATCCGGTCGTTCGGAATGTCCGAGAACAGCAGGCAGTCCGCATCGCCGAACCAGACCGGCCCCTCGGTCCAGTCGAACCCCGTGGCGAGTCGTTTCAGGGGGGCGTTGAACAGGACATAGGTCGCGAAGACCGGATCGACGGTCTGGTAGAAGGACATGGGCGGGCTCCGCTCTGGTGCTGCCGGTGGGACATTGGTAGCGTCGCGGGCGAAGAGGTTAAAGGGCAAAGGGAACACCATGGTATTCAGCGAACAGACCACGCGGCTGACCCACACCGGGGTCATGGCGATGCTGTCGGCGGCCGCCGAGAAGGCCGAGGCCATGGGCCAGCCGCAGTGCATCGTCGTCGTGGACGCCTCGGGCGTGGAGCTCGGCATGCTCCGGATGAGCGGGGCGAAGTACCTGTCGCTGAAAAGCGCGCGGGCCAAGGCGCGCACCGCCGCCTCCATCGGCGCGCCGAGCGCCAACGTCCCCGAGGCGATCCGCGGCCACATCGCTCTGGCGACCGAGGGCGACGTGACGCCCCTGCCCGGGGGCCTGCCGGTGATGATCGGCGGCGTGCTGGCCGGGGGGATCGGCGTCGGCTCCGGCACCGGGGCACAGGACGTGGAGGTGGCGAACGCCGCCCTGGCGGCCGTCGGGGCCGAGGTGTTCGGCTAGGGACCGGGCGCGTCGGCGCCGGAGTGCCGCCGCGCCGCCCGGCGCGGCTGACCTCGCTCCATGACGCCCGGATGGTTGGCGTCCGTCGGACTCCGCCGAAGTGCGACGCGGGCCGCCCGCGCGGCCTCCGCCCCATCTTTGCTTTACAAATATCCTCGGGGGAGGCGCCGAAGGCGCCGTGGGGGCGGAAAGCCCCCTCCGCCCTCGAACATCCGCGCCGACCGCACGCGAAAGGGGCGCGGCGGCGTCTCAGACCGCGAAGGCGATCTGCACCTTCATCGCCTGCGCCCGGTCGCCCGCCAGCCGGAAGGCCGCGTCGGCCTCGGCCAGGGGCAGGGTGTGGCTGATCAGCGGCTTCACGTCGATCAGGCCCTTCCGCAGCAGCTCGACCCCCGTGAAGAACTCGGGGTGGAAGCGGAACGACCCCTTCAGCGACAGCTCCTTTGCCGTGATGGCCTGCACCGGGAGGGTCATGTCGCCGCCCATGCCGACCTGCACGATGGTGCCGCCGGGCTTCATCGCCGGGACCGCGGCGGCGAGCGCCACGGCGGCGCCGGTGCATTCCATCAGCACGTCGAAGCGGCCCTTCTCGGCCTGCCAGGGGGCCAGGGCCTCGGGGTCGCGGGCGACGTTCAGCACCGTGTCGGCTCCGTTCGCCGCGGCGATGCCCAGGGTAAAGTCCGACAGGTCGGTCGCCACGATCTCGGCCGCGCCCGCGCGCCGGGCGGCGAGGATGCAGAGCAGCCCGATGGGGCCGCAGCCTGTGACCAGCACCCGCTTGCCCAGCATCTCGCCCGCCTGCCGCGTGGCGTGGAGGCAGACGGCCAGGGGTTCGGCCATCGCCGCCTCGCCGGGCGTGAGCCCCGCGGCGGGGGCGCATTGCGCGGCATCGGCGACCAGCATCTGGCGGAAGGCGCCCTGGATGTGGGGAAACGGCATGGCCGAGCCGTAGAAGCGCATGTTCAGGCAGCGATTGTGCGCGCCTTCGCGGCAGAAGCGGCAGGCGTGGCAGGGCCGCGAGGGCGAGACGGCGACGAGCTGGCCCTCGGCCAGCCCCGTGACGCCGTCGCCGAGCGCCAGGATGTGGCCCGCGACCTCGTGGCCGAGGATCATCGGCTCCTTCAGCCGGACGGTGCCGAAGCCGCCGTGGTTGTAATAGTGCAGGTCCGACCCGCAGATGCCCCCCGCGGCCATGGCGATCAGCACCTCGCCCGGGCCCGGTTCCGGCGTCTCGCGGGATTCGATCCTGAGGTCCTTCGGGCCATGGGCGACGATCACCTGGCTGTCGGTCATGGGGGCTCCGGTGCGATTGACAGGGGAATGTTTGCGCCACCATAAGGCGGGGCAATCCGCAGTGTCGAGATCGAAAGGAACCCGCGATGGCCACCGGACTGGACCTCTTCCGCCTTGAAGGCAAACGCGCCCTGGTCACCGGCTCGTCGCAAGGCATCGGCTTTGCCCTCGCCGAGGGGCTGGCCGCGGCGGGGGCCGAGGTGGTGCTGAACGGGCGCGACGAAGGCAAGCTGGCGGCGGCGGCGGAGCGGCTCGGAGGGGCGAAGACGCTGGCCTTCGACGTGACCGACGCGCAGGCGGTGGCGGCGGCGGTGGACGGGTTCGAGGCCGACCACGGCGCCATCGACATCCTCGTCAACAACGCCGGGATGCAGCACCGCACACCCCTGGAGGATTTCCCGCCCGAGGCCTTCGAGCGGCTGATGCGGACCAACGTGACCTCGGTCTTCCTGGTCGGGCAGGCCGTGGCGCGGCACATGATCGGGCGGGGCGCGGGAAAGATCATCAACATCGCCTCGGTCCAGACGGCGCTCGCCCGGCCCGGCATCGCGCCCTATACGGCGACCAAGGGGGCGGTCGGGAACCTCACGAAGGGCATGGCGACGGACTGGGCGAAGCACGGCCTCCAGTGCAACGCCATCGCGCCCGGCTATTTCGAGACGCCGCTGAACCAGGCGCTGGTGGACGATCCCGAGTTTTCCGCCTGGCTGGCGAAGCGCACCCCCGCCGGGCGCTGGGGGAAGGTCGAGGAACTGGTGGCCGCCTGTATCTTCCTCGCCTCTCCGGGGTCGAGCTTCGTCAACGGGCACACGCTGTTCGTCGACGGGGGGATTTCCGTCTCGCTCTGATTTTCGCGTGCGGGTCCATGGACTTCCCCGCCCCAGCCGCTACTCCTTCAGCCGCAACGAGAAGGAGTGAGCGATGGACAGGCTGGAACTGGGCGGCACGGGGATCATGGTGTCGGAATACTGCCTCGGGACGATGACCTGGGGCACGCAGAACACCGAGGCCGAGGGCCACGCCCAGATGGACCGGGCGCTCGACGCCGGGATCGACTTCTGGGACACCGCCGAGATGTACCCGGTGAACCCGGTCACGAAAGAGACGGTGGGACTGACCGAAAGCTACGTCGGGTCGTGGTTCGCCAGGACCGGGCGGCGCAAGGAGGTCGTGCTGGCGACGAAATGCGCGGGCTTCAACGACAGCTTCGTGCGCGAGGGCCAGCCGGTCACGGGCCGGACGCTGCGGGCGGCGCTGGAGGGCTCGCTGAAGCGGCTGCAGACGGACTACGTCGATCTCTACCAGCTGCACTGGCCGAACCGCGGCTCGTTCCACTTCCGCAGGATCTGGGGCTTCGATCCCTCCGGGCAGGTGACGGCGGAGGTCGAGGACAACCTCGCCGACGTGATGCGCACGCTGAAGGCGCTGGTGGACGAGGGCAGGATCCGCGCCTTCGGGCTCTCGAACGAGTCGGCCTGGGGCACGATGATGTGGAACCGCGCGGCCGAGGCGACGGGCGGCCCGCGGATCGCTTCGATGCAGAACGAGTACTCGCTGCTCTGCCGCCAGTACGACAGCGACCTGGCCGAGATGAGCCACCACGAGAATGTCACCTTGCTGGCCTTCTCGCCGCTCGCCGCGGGACTTCTGACCGGAAAATATCAGAACGGCAACATTCCGAAGGGCTCGCGCATGGATCGCAACGGCGATCTCGGGGGGCGGAAGACCGAAGCCGCCTTCGCCGCGGTCGACGCCTATCTGAGGATCGCGGAAAAGCACGGGCTGGATCCGGTGCACCTGGCGCTGGCCTGGACGCGCACCCGGCCGTTCCGCACCGTCCCGATCTTCGGCGCGACCACGATGGAGCATCTGGAGCGCGCCATCGGCGCGGTGGACGTGAAGCTCGGCGCGGAGGTGCTGGAGGACATCGCGGCGGCCCACAAGGCGCATCCGATGCCGTATTGAGCGGTTTCGCGTCGCGGTGACGGGGCACTTGCGGCAGAGGTCCCGCCGGAACTTTCAATGCCTCCGGCGGGGATATTTATGAAGCAAAGATGGGGCTGTGCCCTGTGGCCGTGTGCGCTGCGGAGCGGGCCTGCCTAGGTGCCTGCCGCGGCGCGCCCCTCCGCCACCAGTTTCGCGACATCGAGGCGGCGGTTGACCATGGCGAGGGTGCCGTCGGCGTCGCGGGGCCATTCGGCCTCGGGGCGGTCGCGGTAAAGTTCGACGCCGTTGCCGTCGGGATCGTCGAGGTAGACCGCCTCGCTCACCCCGTGGTCGGCGGCGCCGGTCAGCGGGTGGCCTGCGTCGACGATCCGGGCAACGGCGGCGCCGAGGCTGGCGCGGTCGGGAAACAGGATCGCGGTGTGGTAGAGGCCGGTGTGGCCCGGGGGCGGGGGTGTTGCGCCGAGGCTGTCCCAGGTGTTGAGGCCGATGTGGTGATGATAGCCGCCCGCGGACAGGAAGGCGGCCTGGGCGCCGTAGCGCTGGGTGATCTCGAAGCCGAGGACGCCGCCGTAGAAGGCGATGGCGCGGTCGAGGTCGGCGACGCGCAGATGGACGTGGCCGATGCGGGTGGCGGGGGGCAGGGACATGGCGGCTCTCCGGCGGCGGTGGGTTTCCGGAGATATAGGCGACGGGCGGTGGCGGCGGAACGGCCGTGGGCGCAGGGGGGCGGTGCGCGGGTGCGCAGGACGCCCCCGCACGCCGGGCGCGACGCGTGTAGGGTCGGGCTTCGGCGGATCGCATTGCAGGCGGGCGGCCCCGCAGGTCTCGCCGTGCAAGCCGGGTCTAGGCCCGGCCAACATCGACTCGACAATCTGCGCCGTTACCGCACGAGGCCGACGATGCGATAGGTCTCGTCGAGGATCGGCGCGGTGATCTCGCGGGCGCGTTCGGCGCCGCGGGCGAGGATGGCGTCAATCTCGCCCGGTTCCTGCATCAGCCGCGCCATCTCGGACGAGATCGGGGCGAGTTTCGCCGCGGCGAGGTCGGCGAGCATCGGCTTGAACTGCCCGAACTGCTGGCCCGCGACCTCGGCCATGGCCTCTTCGGCCGTTTTGTCCGACAGCGCGGCGTAGATGTTGACGAGGTTGCGCGCCTCGGGGCGGTCCTTCAGGCCCTCGAGCGTCTCGGGCAGCGGCTCGGGGTCGGTCTTGGCCTTGCGGATCTTCTTCGCGATCGTGTCGGCGTCGTCGGTCATGTTGATGCGCGAGGCGTCCGAGGGGTCGGACTTGCTCATCTTCTTGGTCCCGTCGCGGAAGGACATGACGCGGGTCGCCGCGCCCTCGATCACCGGCTCGGTCATCGGGAAGAAGTCCACGCCGTAGTCGTGGTTGAACTTCGCCGCGATGTCGCGGGTCAGCTCGATGTGCTGCTTCTGGTCCTCGCCCACCGGGACGTGGGTGGCGTGGTAGATCAGGATGTCGGCGGCCATCAGCGCGGGGTAGGCGAAGAGCCCGAGCGAGGCGTTCTCGGCGTTCTTGCCGGCCTTGTCCTTCCACTGGGTCATCCGCTGCATCCAGCCCATGCGGGCGACGCAGTTGAAGATCCAGGCGAGCTGCGCGTGTTCCGGGACGCGGGACTGGTTGAAGAGGATGGATTTCTCGGGGTCGATGCCGGAGGCGATGAAGCCCGCGCAGAGTTCGCGGGTGTTCTTCTGCAGCGTCGCCGGGTCGGGCAGGGTGGCGGTGATGGCGTGCATGTCGACCATGCAGTAGATCGTCTCGAACCGCTGGCCCTTCAGTCCGTCGTTCTGGACGTCCACGAACCGCTTGATCGCACCGAGGTAGTTGCCGAGCGTCAGGCCGCCCGACGGCTGGATCCCGGAAAAGACCCGCGGGGTGAACTTGGCGGCGGTCATGGTGCGTGCTCCGTCTGGATATTCCCGGGCCAACCGCTTACCCATGGCCCGAGCGCCCGTCAAGGAAGGCCCCCGGATGCATCCCGACCGCAACGCCCCGCCGTTCAACCCGCTGCCGCCCGTGGTCTGGGCGCTGGCCCTGCCGATCTTCGTGATCGAGCTGGTGTTCCAGGCGGCCTCGGCGGGCTTCGTCGGCGGCGCGGCGGGCGTGGGCTGGCGGCTCGATGCGCTGAACCGTTTCGCCTTCGCGCCGCAGATCCTCGAGCAGATGGTGACGCTGGGGCGTTATCCGCCCGACCAGCTGCTGCGGTTCCTGACCTATCCCTTCGTCCACCAGGACTTCACCCACATGCTGTTCGTGGTGGTCTTCGTGCTGGCGCTCGGCAAGATGGTGGCCGAGCTGTTCCACCCCGCGGCGGTACTGGTCGTGTTCTTCGGCGCGGCGGTGTTCGGCGCGCTCTGCTACACCTACCTCCAGCCCTCGCCGGTGGCGCTGTTCGGCGGCTATCCGGGCGTCTACGGGCTGATCGGGGCCTATACCTTCATCCTGTGGACCGGGCTCGGGCGAGTGGGCGAGAACCGGATGCGGGCCTTCACGCTGATCGGCTTCCTTCTGGGGATCCAGCTGATCTTCGGGCTGCTGTTCGGCGGCGGCAACGCCTGGGTGGCCGAGCTTGGCGGGTTCGTGGCGGGGTTCCTCATGTCGTTCCTGGTCAGCCCCGGCGGTGTCGCCCGGGTGCGCGCCCGGCTGCGGCAACGTTGATTTTCAGGGAGAGTTTGGATGCGGCAGACGTGGCGGTGGTTCGGACCGGCCGATACGGTGAGTACGGCGGAGATGCGCCAGGCCGGGGTGGAGGGTGTCGTCTCGGCGCTGCACCACTTCAAGCCGGGGCTCGTGTGGCCCGCGGAGGAGATCGCGAAGCGGCAGCGCGAGATCGCGACGCTGCCGGGCGGCGGTGACTCGGGGCTGGCCTGGGAGGTGGTGGAAAGCCTGCCGGTGAGCGAGGAGATTAAGACGCAGGCGGGGGATTTCCGGTCGCATTTCGAGGCTTACCGGGAGAGCTTGCGGAACCTGCACGAGGCGGGGATTTCGGTTGTCTGCTACAACTTCATGCCGGTTCTCGACTGGACCCGGACGACCCTGCGCGCGCCCCAGCCCCATGGCGGCACGGCGATGCTGTTCGACCTCGAGTCCTTCGCGGCGTTCGATCTGTTCATCCTCGCCCGCCCCGGCGCCTTCGACGACTATCCCGAGGCCTGCATCGAGGCGGCGCGGGCGCTGGCCGAGGGCATGGGCGAGGCCGAGAAGCTGGCCTTGCAGAACAACGTGGTGGCGGGCCTGCCGGGGGCGAACGACAGCTGGACGCTGGAGGACATCCGCGGCCACCTCGAGCGCTATGCAGAGATCGGGGCGGAGCGTCTGCGGGCGAACCTGGTGGATTTCCTGTCCGAGGTGGTGCCCTTCGCCGAAGGTCTGGGGATGCGGCTCTGCTGCCATCCCGACGATCCGCCGTTCCCGCTGCTGGGGCTGCCGCGGATCATGTCGTCGCTTTCGGATTACGAGGCGGTGCTGGGCGCGGTGGAGTCGCCCGCGAACGGGGCGACCTTCTGCACCGGCTCGCTCGGCGTCGCGCCGGAGTTCGACCCGGTGGCCTTCGTCGAACGGCTGGGGCCGAAGATCCACTTCGCCCACCTGCGCAACACGAAGCGGATCGCGCCCGCCCACGGGGCCCGGTCGAGCTTCTTCGAGGCGGCGCACCTGGAGGGCGACACGGACATGGTGGCGACCGTCCGCGCGCTGGTGGCCGAGGAGCAGCGGAGGAAGGCCGAGGGGCGCGCCGACTGGCAGATCCCGATGCGCCCCGACCACGGGCAGGACCTCCTGGGCGATCTCGCGGTGCAGGGGATGCCGGGCTATCCGCTGATCGGGCGGATGCGGGGGCTGGCGGAGCTGCGCGGGGTGATGGCGGCGTTCGGGGGAATTCAGGGGTAACCCGGCCTGATCGAGGAGCGGGAGACATCTTCAACCTGTCCGCTCTGCTCAGAGGGCAGTCCCCGCCCGTCGTGCCGAAGGCACGCCTTTGGCGTGACGGGGCGGTCGGGGGCTGCCCGGGTTGACACCTGGGCATGACATCTCCGCGCGTGTGCCCGGAGTTTCCCAAACTCCGCTTTCCCTGCGGGCGAACCGATTAAAGGCATCGGGCGTCGCCCTCCGCCCCCCGCCTCACCCCAGCTCCTTCACCCGCGCGAGCGCCGTCTCCAGACGGGCCTGCTCCTCGGCCTTGAGCGCCGCCTGCGCCTCGGTCTCCTCGATCACCTGCGCGTCGGCGTTTTCGCGGAACTTCGGGTTCTTCAGCCGGCCGTTCAGCCCGCCGAGTTCCTTCGCCACCTTCTGCAGCGCCTTGTCGAGCCGCGCGCGCTCGGCCGCCGCGTCGATGATCCCGGCCAGCGGCAGGGCGAAGGTGCCGCCCTTCACCGCGATGGTGGCCGACCCCTTCGGCGCCTCCGGAGCCTCGCTCAGGGACTCGACGCGCGCCAGCCGCTCGATCAGCGGCGCGTTGTTCGCCCAGGCGGTGCGCCCCGCCTCGTCGAGGTCGAGCTGCAGGAGGTCCACCTTCAGCGCGGCGGGCACGTTCATCTCGCCCCTGACCGAGCGGATGCCCTCGATCAGCGCGATCACCCAGTTGATTTCGGCATCGGCCGCCGGGTCCACCAGATCCTCGCCGTAGGTCGGCCAGTCGGCGTGGACCAGCATCTTCGGACGCTCCACCTGGCCCCAGAGCTCTTCGGTGACGAAGGGCATGATCGGGTGCAGCAGGATCAGGCACTGGTCCAGCACCCAGGCGAGGGTGGCGCGGGTCTCGGCCTTCTCGGCGTCGGTGCCGTCCATCAGCAGGGGCTTGGAGAACTCCAGGTACCAGTCGCAGACCTTGCCCCAGACGAAGCCGTAGAGCGCGCTCGCCGCGTCGTTGAAACGGTAGCCTTCGAGCGCCGCGTCGACCTCGGCCCGGACCTTGGCGGTCTCGCCGAGGATCCAGCGGTTGACGGTCCTCTCCGGCGCGGGCGGGGTGCCCTGGGTGCCGAAGGGCACCTCGTTCATCTCGGCGAAGCGGAAGGCGTTCCAGAGCTTGGTGCCGAAGTTGCGGTAACCCGCAATGCGCTGCGTCGACAGCTTCAGGTCGCGTCCCATGGCGGCCATGGAGGTCAGGGTGAAGCGTACGGCGTCGGCCCCGAACTCGTCGATCAGGTCGAGCGGGTCCAGCACGTTGCCGAGCGACTTCGACATCTTCTTGCCCTTCTCGTCGCGGACGAGCGCGTGGACATAGACGGTGTCGAAGGGGCGCTGGCCGACCACGGCGTACTGCATCATCATCATCCGGGCGACCCAGAAGAAGATGATGTCGAAGCCGGTGATCAGGACCGAGGTCGGGAAGTACTTCTTCAGCTCCTCCGTCTCCTCGGGCCAGCCGAGGGTGCCGATGGGCCAGAGCCCGGAGGAGAACCAGGTGTCGAGGACGTCGGGGTCGCGCCATAGATAATAGGCGTTCTTGCCTTCACCCTCGCCGACGCCTTCGCTTGATAAACGCCACGCTTCGATTGCGTCCGCTGCTTCTCCAGCGACCCGGATTGAGACGCCGGACTCGGCATAGTAATCCTCGGCAAGCTTTTTCGCCTGGGCGAAGTCGGGCGCGCAGAAGGTTTTCTGGTCATCGTAGACGAAGCGTTTCCCCACGACCTTGCCGTCGCGAAGGTGGTCCTCGTATCTCGCGCCATACCACACCGGGATCTGGTGCCCCCACCAGAGCTGGCGGGAAATGCACCAGGGCTCGATGTTCTCCAGCCAGTTGAAGTACACCTTGCGATCCTGCTCGGGCAGGATCGTGACCTCGCCCGAGCGGACGGCGTCGATGGCGGGCTGGACGATCTTCGCGGTGTCGACGAACCACTGGTCGGTCAGCATCGGCTCGATCACCACCTTCGAGCGGTCGCCGAAGGGCTGCATGATCTTCTTCGCCTCGACGAGGGGGATGGTGGGTTGGAAACCCGCCCTTTCGGCCTCGTCTTCCGGCTCGGGATCCGGGTTCTTCACCATCACCGCGAGGCCCTCGGCGGTGATGTCGGCGACGATGCGCTTTCGCGCCTCGAACCGGTCGAGGCCGCGGTAGGCCTCGGGGACGAGGTTCAGCTCGCTCACGTCGGGCACCGGCTGTTCGGTCGGCGACTGGAACCGGCCCTCGGTCGCGCGGTGCATCTCGGCCCAGGCGCGGGCGTACTCGCCGGCCCGGATCGCGGACTCCTCGTAGGACAGACCGTCGCTTCTCATCTGCCCCTTGGTGTCGAGCAGGGCATAGAGCGGGATGTTGTTGCGTTGCGCCACGGCGTAGTCGTTGAAATCGTGGGCGCCGGTGATCTTCACCGCGCCCGAGCCGAACTTGGGATCGGGGTATTCGTCGGTGATGATCGGGATCAGGCGGCGGTGCTCCTTCGGGCCGACCGGAATCTCGCAGAGCTTGCCGACGATGGGCGCGTAGCGCGCGTCCGACGGATGCACCGCCACGGCGCCGTCGCCCAGCATCGTCTCGGGCCGGGTGGTGGCGATGGAGATGTAGTCGCGCGTCTCGCGCAGGGTCTCGTTGCCGTCCTCGTCGGTCTCGACGTATTCGTAGGTCTCGCCGCCCGCGAGCGGGTACTTGAAGTGCCACATGTGGCCGTCGACCTCGACGTTCTCGACCTCGAGGTCGGAGATCGCGGTCTCGAAATGCGGGTCCCAGTTCACCAGCCGCTTGCCGCGGTAGATCAGGCCCTTGTCGTAGAGCTCGACGAAGACCTTGATGACGGCGTCGTGGAAGTTGCCCTCCTCGCCCTCGGGGGCGCCCGGGGCGCCGGACATGGTGAAGGCCTCGCGGCTCCAGTCGCAGGAGGCGCCGAGGCGCTTCAGCTGGCCGATGATCGTGCCGCGGGACTTGATCTTCTGCTGCCAGACCCGCTCGACGAACTTCTCGCGGCCCATGGTGCGGCGGTCGGGCTCCTGGTGGGCGGCCATGTCGCGCTCGGTCACCATCTGGGTGGCGATGCCCGCGTGGTCGGTCCCGGGCTGCCAGAGCGTGTCGAAGCCGCGCATCCGGTGCCAGCGCACCAGGATGTCCTGCAGCGTGTTGTTGAAGGCGTGGCCCATGTGGAGCGAGCCGGTGACGTTCGGCGGCGGGATCATCACGCAGAAGGTTTCGGCGCGCGAGGCATTGGCCCCGGCGGTGAAGCATCCCGCCTTCTCCCAGGCGTCGTAGAGGCGGCTTTCCGCCGCGGCGGCGTCGAAGGTCTTTTCCATCGGCATCGGTCTGTCCTGTCTGGCTTGGCCGAGGACTTAGCGAAGGTCGCGCTGAAGGAAAAGGCCGATGCGGCCGCGGCGGGGCGGGCATGAGGTTTTGAGGCAAGAAAGAACGGCGGGGATTCACCTGCCTTCGAGGCTGGTCGCCTGGGCTCGGGCCCCGGAAGGGGCTGGAGCGCCGATGACCGTGCAGGGAAGAGGCAGGCCGCCGGCGGAGCGATCCGGCCGGTGGGGCGCGCCGCGTCCTTGCGTTCTCGTGCCGGAAACACGCGCTCCGCAGCCTCCTGCAGGCGCAGGTGGCGGGATGCTGCGGTGCAGGGGCCGGGCTTCCATCGACCGACGGGACGGGGCCCTTCGCCGCGCCCGCCGGGGCTGGACACCGGCTCGCGGGCCGCTAGTGTTCGCGTCGTCATTGTCACGCCGAGGAGAGCCCCATGGACAGTTTCGGAAAATCGCAGCCCGTCAAGCGGGTCGAGGACGTTCGTTTCCTGACCGGCCACGGCCGCTACGTCGACGACATCGCCCCGGCCAACGCGCTTTACGGGGTGGTTTTCCGCGCGCCGGTCGCCCACGCCTCGATCGACGGGCTCGACGTGTCCGCGGCGCTGGCGGCGCCGGGGGTGAAGGCGGTGCTGACGGCCGACGAGATCGAATCCATGGGCGTCGAACTGGCCATGGCCTATTCGCAGGTGAAGAACCGCGACGGCTCCATGGGCGCGGGCCCGATCCGTCCGTTCCTCGCCAAGGGCAAGGTGCGCTTCGTGGGCGAGCCGGTGGCCTTCGTGGTGGCCGAGACGCTGGTGCAGGCGCGCGACGCGGCCGAGCTGATCGAGTTCGACTATACGGACCTGCCGGTGAAGGTGGACCCGGTGCCGGGGGGCGAAACGCTCCATGACGAGGCGCCGGACAACGTGGTGTTCGACTGGGGCATGGGCGACGAGGCGGCGACCGACGCGGCCTTCGCCGAGGCGGCCCATACCGTGAAGCTGAAGATCGAAGACAACCGCGTCATCGCCAACTCGATGGAGCCGCGCGGCGCCTATGCCGAGTGGGAGAACGACCGCCTGCATGTCTGCTTCGGCGGGCAGGGGGTCTGGGGGCTGAAGGGCGAGCTGGCCGCGGCCTTCCACCTCGACCCCTCCGCGATCCGCGTGACCAACCCCGACGTGGGCGGCGGTTTCGGCATGAAGGGCTTCACCTACCCCGAGTACTTCATGGTCGCCGCGGCGGCGAAGAAGCTGGGGCAGCCCGTGCGCTGGATGTCCGAGCGCACCGAGGCGATGCTGACCGACAACGCGGGCCGCGACCTGGTGAGCGAGGCCGAGCTGGCCTTCGACGCGGAATACCGGATCACCGCCTACCGGATCCGCTCGGTCAGCAACATCGGCGCCTACAACTCGGGCTTCGCGCAGTTCATCCAGACGCAGCTGTTCAGCCGGGTGCTGACGGGCGTCTACGACCTTCAGACCGTCTGGATGCAGTGCACCGGCGTCTTCACCAACACCACGCAGGTCGACGCCTATCGCGGAGCCGGCCGCCCCGAGGCGATCTTCGCGCTGGAGCGGATCGTCGATTACGCGGCGCGGGAGCTGGGGGTCGATCCGTGGGAGATGCGGCGCAAGAACTTCATCCCCTCGGCCAGGTTCCCCTATGCCACCGCGACGGGCGAAACCTATGACGTGGGCGACTTCCACCGCGTGCTCGCCTCGGCCGAGAAGCATTCGGACCGTGCGGGCCTTGCCGCGCGCAAGGCCGAAAGCGCGAAGCAGGGCAAGCTCAGGGGGCAGGGGCTTTGCTACTACATCGAATCGATCCTCGGGAATCCGTCGGAGACGGCCGAGGTCGAGTTCCAGGAGGACGGCACGGTTCTGATCTATGTCGGCACCCAGTCGAACGGGCAGGGGCACGAGACGGTGTTCGCCAAGTTCCTCTCGGACCAGACCGGCATCCCGCTGGAAGCGATCCGCGTGGTGCAGGGCGACAGCGACCGCATCGCCACGGGCGGCGGCACCGGCGGGTCGCGCTCGGTCACGACGCAGAACTCGGCGACGCTGGCGACGGTCGGCAAGATGATCGCGGGCTTCTCGGGCTTCCTCGCCGAGGAGCTGGGCGCGGATCCCGAGAAGGTGTCCTTCGACGACGAGCGGTTCCGGGTCGACGGGTCGAACGAGACGCCGACGATGCTGGAGGTGGCCGAGATGGCCCGCGCCAAGGGGCGGCACGACCTTCTGAAGGTGCAGGAGACGGCGACGCTGCCGGGCCGGTCCTTCCCGAACGGCGCCCATGTGGCAGAGGTCGAGATCGACCCCGAGACCGGCGTGGTTGTCGTCGACCGCTATACCGTGGTCGACGATTTCGGCAATCTCATCAACCCGATGCTGGCCGAAGGTCAGGTGCATGGCGGCGTCGCCCAGGGCATCGGCCAGGCGATCCAGGAGCGGGTGGTCTATGACGCCGAGGGGCAGCTGCTGACCGCGACCTTCATGGATTACGGGATGCCGCGGGCCGACACGATGCCGATGATCGCCTTCTCGACCGAGCCGGTGCCCTCGACGGCCAACGTCCTCGGCATGAAGGGCTGCGGCGAGGCGGGGACCGTCGGTGCGCTGGCGGCTGTGGCAAACGCGGTACTGGATGCGGTGTGGGAGCGCGGCATCCGTCAAATTGACATGCCGTTTACGCCGCACCGTGTATGGTCCGTCCTGAATGAGCAGGACAGCCAGAGGATCGCCGCCGAGTAAGCCGGGACGCGGCCCCGCCCCCCGCCGCATCCGCCAGACTCCCTGGCGGGCGCTGCGGGGGCCTGTCGATCACGTGGTGATCCTCGACGGCACCATGTCCTCGCTCGAACCCGGGTGGGAAACCAACGCCGGGCTGACCTGGAAACTGCTGAGCGAACTGGCGCCGCGGGCCGGGCTTTCGGTCCGCTACGAACCGGGTCTCCAGTGGGAGAACTGGCGGCAGGTCAGGAACGTGGTGATCGGGCGGGGGCTGAACTCGCAGATCCAGCGGGCCTATGGCGCGCTCGCGTCGCGCTACCGGCAGGGCGACCGGATCTTCCTCTTCGGCTATTCCCGCGGCGCCTATGCGGTGCGCTCGCTGGCCGGGGTGATCGACCGGGTGGGGCTGGTCCGGGCCGACGACGCCACGGCGCGCACCGTCGCGGCCGCCTACAGGCTCTACCGCGATCTTTCCTCGCCCGAACACATCGCGTCGTTCCGCGCCGCCCATTGCCACGAGGCGGTGCGGATCGAGATGATCGGCGCCTGGGACACGGTGAAGGCGCTGGGTCTGCGGGCGCCGCTGGTCTGGCGCTGGTCGCAGGTGCTGCACGCCTTCCACAACCACGACCTGGGGCCGACGACGCTTCGGGGGTATCACGCCCTTGCCATGGGCGAGACGCGGCGCGCCTACGAGCCGGTGCTGTGGAATACCACCAACGGGTTCGAGGGCATCTGCGAGCAGATGTGGTTCCGCGGCACCCATGGCGATGTCGGCGGCCAGCAGGGCGGGCGGGCGGAGTGCCGGCCGCTGGCGAACATCCCGCTGGTCTGGATGCTGGACAAGGCGGAATCCTGCGGGCTGCCGCTGCCCGACGGCTGGCGCGCGCGCTTCCCCATGGATCCCGAAGCGCCGTCGTCGGGCAGTTTCACGGGCTGGAGCAAGCTGTTCCTGAACCGCGCGCGGCGACCCGTCGGGCTGGACCCGAGCGAGGCGGTGCATCCGACGGCGCTGCCTGCCCCCGCTACGCCAGCGACTTTTCGAACCGGATGATGTCGAGCGCGAAGGGCCCGGCAGAGGTTTCCATCTCCTCGCGCCGCCTGCCGACGTTCTCCCAGCCGCACTTGCCGTAGAACCGCGCGGCCCGTGCGTTGCCAAGGCCGCAGGCAAGCCAGACGTCGCAATGGCCCGTGGCGGCAAGGCGGCGTTCGGCCTCGGCCATCTGCCGACGCGCGACGTCGGTCCCCTGGAAGGGACGCGCGACGTAGAACTGGTAGATCTCGTTCCCCTCCAGCATGACGAAGCCGGCGATCGCCCCGCCGCTTTCGCTGAGGAAGGTGGCCGGGAGGTGGGCGGCGATGCGCTCGGCGAAGCTCTGCCGGGTCCTGAGCGCGGTCAACTCGGGCGGGGCGGTCTCGGCATGGCCCTGGTGCCAGCCCGCGTCCCAGATGTCGGTGAGCGCCGGGATGTCGGCGGGGGTGGCGGGGCGGAAGGTGAGGTCGGTCATGGCTTCGGCTGGTAGATGAGGCAGGTGGTCGATCCGGTGGCATAGAGCTTGCCATCCCCGGCACCGCGGATCTCGCCCGTCGCGACACCGGTGGAGCGCCCCGCGTGGGCGGTGAGCCCGGTGGCGAGGATCTCGGTCCCGAGCGGCAGGGCGCGGGTGATGTTGATCTTGTATTCGAGCGTCGTATAGGCCCAGCCCCGGGGCACCTCGGTCATCACCGCGCAGGCCATGCAGCTGTCCAGAAGCGTGCCGTACCAGCCGCCGTGGACCGTGCCGACCGGGTTGGTGTGGGCGAATTCGGGCGTGCCGCGGAAGACGACGCGGCCCCGTTCCACTGTGTCGAGCAGGTAGTTCATGCCCTCGCAGATCGGCGGCGCGGGCAGGGTGCCGTCGCGGATGCCCTCCATGAAGGCGAGGCCCGACATCGACAGGATGCGGGCCAGGTCGGGAAGATCGGCAGGAGATTTTGCGAACATGGGGCCCGGACCTCGATTCGGTCCGGGCACCTTGGGGCGATCAGGCGACGTTCTCAAGCACCAGCTTCGGCGTCACGCCAAGGGCATGGGCCACGTCGCGGGTCAGGTGGGGCTTGTTCAGGGTGTAGAAGTGCAGCTCGTCCACCCCTTCCTCCATCAGCTCGGTGCAGAGCTCGGTGCAGAGCGCGGTGGCCAGCAGGTCCTCGCGCCCGTCGCGGATCGCGGCGGCGAAGGCGTCGTCCAGCCACTGGGGAACCTCGGTGCCGCAGCGCGCGGCGAACCGCTTGACCCCGTTCCAGTTCTCGATCGGCAGGATGCCGGGGATGATCGGGGCGGTGATGCCTGCGGCGGCGCAGCGGTCGCGGAAGCGCAGGAAGGTCTCGGCCTCGAAGAAGAACTGGGTGATGGCGGAATGCGCGCCCGCGTCGATCTTGCGCTTCAGCCAGTCGATGTCGGCCTGCGCGTCCGCCGCCTCGGGGTGCCGGTCGGGATAGGCGCCGACGCGGATGCGGAAGTTGCCGGTCGCCGCCAGAGCCTCGATCAGCTCGACGGAGTTGGCGAAGCCCTCGGGGTGCGGCCTGAACGCGCCCGAGCCCTTGGGGGGATCGCCGCGCAGGGCCACGAGCTCGGTCACGCCGGCCTTCGCGTAGCTGTCGGCGATGGCCAGCGTCTCCTCGCGGGTGGCGTCGACGCAGGTCAGGTGGGCGGCGACGTTCAGGCCGTAGTTCTTGCCGATGGTCGTCACCGCTTCGTGGGTCAGCTGCCGGGTGGTGCCGCCGGCGCCGTAGGTGACGGAGACGAAGTGCGGCTCGAGCGGGGCGAGGGTCTGCACCGTGTCCCACAGACGGAACGAGGCTTCGAGCGACTGGGGCGGGAAGAATTCGAAGGAAATGCGCGGGGCGTTCATGGGACCGGTCCTTGAAAGGTTGATCCCCTTGTGACGGATTTCCGTATGTGAGACCAATTCATAATTCTCATCAACTTCATGAGGCGGACATGCATATCGAGTTTCGCCACCTGCGCACGATCAAGGCGATCCACGATGCGGGCGGGGTGGCGCGGGCGGCGGATGTGCTGAACATCACCCAGAGCGCGCTGTCGCACCAGGTGAAGGGGCTGGAGGACCAGGCGGGGGTCGAGCTGTTCGTGCGCCGCTCGAAACCGCTGCGGCTCTCGGCGGCGGGGATGAAGCTCCTGCGGCTCGCCGAGCGGATCCTGCCCGAGATCGAGGCGATCGAGGACGAGTTCCGGGGGCTGGTCTCGGGGCGGGCGGGGCGGCTGCACATCGCCATCGAGTGCCACGCCTGTTTCGAATGGCTGTTCCCGGTGCTGGAGAAGTTCCGCCACGCCTGGCCCGATGTCGACGTCGACATCCGCCCCGGCCTCGCCTTCGACGCGCTGCCCGCGCTCCAGAAGGAGGAGGTGGACCTTGTCGTGTCCTCGGATCCCGAGACGCTGCCGGGCGTCGATTTCACGCCGCTCTTCGATTACGAGCCGGTGTTCGTCGCCTCGGCCCAGCATCCCCTGGCGGCGAAGGACTTCGTCGTGGCCGAGGATTTCCGCGACCAGACGCTGATCACCTATCCCGTGGACCGCTCCCGCCTCGACGTCTTCACCGAGCTTCTGACCCCCGCGAAGGTCGAGCCGCGCGCGATCCGGCAGGTGGAGCTGACCGCGGTCATCCTGCTGCTGGTGGCCTCGAACCGCGGCGTCGCGGTGCTGCCCGACTGGGTGGTGCGCGAGGTGCGCTATCACTCGGACTACGTGACGCGGCGGGTGACGGAGGCGGGGCTGACGAAACGTCTCTACGCCGCGACGCGCAGCGAGGAGACGACGCTGCCCTACATGTCGCAATTCCTGCGGCTGGCACGCACCGAGCCGGTGAAGCTCCAGCGGCAGGGGACGGCCGCCGGGTGACGCGGCCCTTGGCAAACCCGCGCCCCTGACCTAAGAGGCGGGCTTGATTTTCAAAGGCTGGGGCGCGTGATGCAGGGCAGTGCAAATCTCAACGTTATGATCAAGGCGGCGCGGAAGGCCGGGCGGTCCCTGGTCAAGGACTTCCGCGAGGTGGAGAACCTGCAGGTCTCGGTGAAGGGCGCGGGCGATTTCGTGAGCCGCGCCGACCTGGCGGCGGAAAAGATCATCCGCGACGAGCTGATGGGCGCGCGGCCGAACTATGGCTGGCTGGCCGAGGAGAGCGCCGAGGAGGCGGGGGCCGACCCGACCCGGCGCTGGATCGTCGATCCGCTGGACGGCACGACGAACTTCCTCCACGGGCTGCCGCACTGGTGCATCTCGATCGCGCTCGAGCACAAGGGCGAGATCGTCTCGGCCCTGGTGTTCGACCCGGCCAAGGACGAGATGTTCGTGGCCGAGAAGGGCGGCGGCGCCTGGATGAACGAAAGCCGCGTCCGCGTCTCGGGACGCCGCGCGCTGATCGAGGGGGTCTTCGCCACCGGCATCCCCCATTCCGGCTCGCCCGCGTTGCCCGAGGTGCTGCGGGAACTGGGCCGCGTCATGCCCGCGACCGCCGGCGTGCGCCATTGGGGCGCGGCGGCCCTGAACCTCGCCTATGTCGCGGCGGGGCGGTTCGACGGCTACTGGGAGCGGCGGATGAAGCCCTGGGACGTGGCGGCCGGCCTTCTGATCTGCCGCGAGGCGGGCGCCCTCGTCGCACCGGTGCGCGAAGGGCGCGACATCGTCGAGGACGGCGAGATCGTCTGCGCCAACGAGGCGATGTTCGACGGCTTCCTGAAGCTCGTGCGCGGCTGAGCGCGGGCAGGATGGGTGATATCACCCATCCTACGTTTGACCCCTTCGGACCCTCCGCGGCGGCGCGGCGGCAGGATGGGTGATATCACCCATCCTGGCTCCGGTCGGAGGGATGGTTCACGCCGTCGTTCCACGGGATCTCGCCGAGGGCGCGGATGTCGACGCCCTCGATGCAGGCCGCGTTGATCCCGACCTCGTCGGTGTCCGAGCGGCGGTTGTGGTGGGTGTAGATGCCGCAGACGCTGCAGAAGTGGTGCCTGGCCGTGTGGGTGCCGAAGCTGTAGGTGGTCAGCCGGTCGGCGCCCTTGACGATCTCGACGTTCCCGCGCAGCGCCGTGACCGCCGCCGCCTGCCGCCGCGAACAGAACGAACAGTCGCAGCGGGCGGCGTCGGCGAGGCCGTGCTCCAGCACCACGCTGAGTTCCACCGCGCCGCAGTGGCAGGTGACGCGCAGGGGCGTTCCGGACCAATTCATCGCCGCCGCCGCACGTTCGGGATCGAGGTCGGGGAATAGCGGTACCGCGCCTCGGCATGGGGCGGGCGGCCCGCGGTGCGTTTCCAGAAGCCCGGACCGCCGAGCCGCTGCCAGAGCGGCAGGGCCAGCACCAGTCCGGCGACAAAGCCGCCGACATGGGCCCAGTAGGCGACGCCGCCCGCATCGCCGGGCGCGCTGATGCCGGAGAAGGTCTGGAGCGCCAGCCAGGCGCCCAGCACGATCCAGGCGGGGATCGGGAAGATGCGGAAGAAGATCACGAGGATGATCAGCACGTCGACCCGCGCCTTCGGGAACAGGAGCAGGTAGCCGCCCATCACCGCCGCGATGGCGCCCGAGGCGCCGACCATCGGGATCTCCGAGCCCGGCGCCGAGAGGGTCTGGGCGATCCCCGCGACCACACCGCCCGCGAGGTAGAAGGCGAGGAAGGGCAGATGGCCCATCTCGTCCTCCATGTTGTCGCCGAAGATCCACAGGAACAGCATGTTGCCGCCGAGGTGCAGCAGCCCGCCGTGCATGAACTGCGAGGTGACGTAGGTCAGCGGATCGTTGATCGCCGGGATCAGGGCGTAGTTGACGTAAAGCGCGTTCAGCGCCCGCACGTCATCGCCAAGCGACAGGGTGAACAGGAACACCAGCACGTTCGCCGCGATCAGGGCATAGACCACGAACGGCGTTCTGAGGGACGGGTTGTGGTCGCGCAGCGGGAACATGGGCGCGAGGCTTGCCCATGTTCCCGGCCGCCGTCAACGGTCGATCAGGCCGCGCCCGCCTCGGCCAGCAGGGCCGCGTTGCCGCCCGAGGCCGTCGTGTCGACGCAGAGGTGGCGTTCGTGGACGCAGTCGTTGACGGTGACGGCGCCGGTGACGAGCGGCACGATGGGCCCGTCGCGCCGGGCGAGCGCCTGCGCCATGGCGCGGGCGGTGTCGGCATCGCCCCACCAGACCACGCCGCCGAGGTTCGGCAGGGCGGTCAGCGCCCCGGCGGTGACATCGCCGACGACCGGGATGCCGCCGAAACCGCGCACCGCCGCCGCCTGGTCCTTCCGCGCGGCCTCGCCCGGTCCGGCGCAGAGGATCGGCGCGCGGGGGTGGACCGAGAGCCGGTTGCTCTCCCCGGTCGGCCCCGGCAGTTCGCGCGGCTGGCCCTTGGCGGGCGTCGTGGCCTTGCGCAGCGCCTCCGACAGGGCGGCGATGTCGGCCTGGCCCAAGGCCGCTACGCCGCGCGCGGCGATGGCGGCGGGGGCGGTGAAGCGGGGCAGGTACATCGGCCCGCCGGCCTTCGGCCCTGTCCCCGACAGCCCCTCGCCGCCGAAGGGCTGGGAGCCGACGACCGCGCCGATCTGGTTGCGGTTGACGTAGATGTTGCCGACGCGGATCCGGTCGGTGACGTGCTGCACCCGCGTGTCGATCCGGGTGTGCAGCCCGAAGGTCAGGCCGTAGCCGGTGGCGTTCACCGCGTCGATGACGTTGTCGATCTCCTCGGCACCGAAGGTGGCGATGTGCAGCACGGGCCCGAAGATCTCGCGCTTCAGCGCGCCGATGCCCGGCACCCCGATCACCGTGGGCGGCACGAAATGGCCGGTCTTCGGCACCGCCACCTGCTTCAGCAGCCGGCCCTCGGCGCGGGCCTCGGCGATGTGCTCCATTATCCCGGCCTTCGCCGCGGCGTCGATGACGGGGCCGCTGTCGGTGGACAGTTCCCAGGGATCGCCGGGGGTCAGTTCGTCCATGGCGCCGAAGAGCATCTTCGTGAAGTCTTCCGCGATGTCCTCCTGCACGTAGAGGCAGCGCAGGGCCGAGCAGCGCTGGCCGGCCGACTGGAAGGCCGACATGATGACGTCGCGCACCGCCTGCTCGGGCAGGGCGGTCGAATCGACGATCATCGCGTTCAGGCCCCCCGTCTCGGCGATCAGCGGCGCGCCGGGGTCCATGTGGGCGGCCATGGCGGCGCGGATCTTCTGCGCCGTCGCGGTCGAGCCGGTGAAAGCCACGCCGTTCACCCGCGGATCGGAGGTGAGCGCGGCGCCGACATCGCCCTCGCCGGGCAGCAGTTGCAGCGCCTCGCGCGGGATGCCCGCCCGGTGCAGGAGCTTCACCGCGGCATGGGCGATCAGCGGCGTCTGCTGGGCGGGCTTCGCCAGCACGGCGTTCCCCGCGGCCAGCGCCCCGGCGATCTGGCCGGTGAAGATGGCGAGCGGGAAGTTCCAGGGCGAGATGCAGGTGAAGGTGCCCCGCGCGGGCTGGGTCAGCGCGGCGATCTGCGTGGCGTAGTAGCGCAGGAAATCCACCGCCTCGCGCACCTCGCTGACGCAGTCGGGCAGGGATTTCCCGGCCTCGCGGGCGAGGAGGGCGAAAAATTCGCCGTAGTTCTCCTCGTAGAGGTCGGCGGCGCGGTTCAGCGTGGCCGCCCGGTCCTGCGGCGTGGCGGTCCACATCCGCGCGGCGGCCAGCGCCGTCTCGACATCGGCGGACGAGGCGTTGCGGACGGTGCCGACGGCCTGCCCGTCGGTGGGGCTGAGCATCGGCTTCGCCGCATCCGGCGCCGCCTCCCCGGCGAGGAGCGGCGCCGCCTCGGGTTCCGCCTCGGCGAAGGGCGCGCGGGCGGCCTCGATCCCGGCCAGCGTGGGGGCGTCGGACAGGTCCCAGCCCTTCGAGTTCGCGCGGTAGGGGAAGAGCGCGGTGCCAGGGCGCACCGGCGCCTTGCGCTCGACTTGCGTGAACGGGTCGGTGGCGACCTCCTCGGGGCGCACGTCCTCGTCGACGATCTGGTTCACGAAGGAGGAGTTGGCGCCGTTCTCGAGCAGCCGACGCACGAGGTAGGCCAGCAGGTCGCGGTGTGCGCCCACGGGGGCGTAGATGCGGCAGCGGGTCTTCTCCTGCTCCAGCACGATGTCGTGCAGCCGCTCGCCCATGCCGTGCAGGCGCTGGAACTCGAAGGCGTCCCGGTCCGTCGCCATGTGCAGGATCGCGGCGACGGTGTGGGCGTTGTGGGTGGCGAACTGCGGATAGATCCGGTCGGTCATGCCGAGAAGCTTCCGCGCGTTGCCGATGTAGCTGACATCGGTCGCGGGCTTCGCGGTGAAGACCGGGAACGAGGGCATCCCGAGGGTCTGCGCCAGCTTGATCTCGCTGTCCCAGTAGGCGCCCTTCACGAGGCGCACCATGATTTTCCGGTCGAGCCGGGTGGCCAGCGCGTGGAGCCAGTCGAGCGTCGGGCCAGCGCGCAGACCGTAGGCCTGGACGACGACGCCGAAGCCGTGCCAGCCCTGAAGCTCGGGGTCGGCCAGGACCTTCTCGATCACCTGGAGCGAGAGGGTCAGGCGGTCGGCCTCCTCGGCGTCGATGTTGAAGCCGATGCCGAGGCGGGCGGCCTGGCGGGCGAGGGCGCGCACGCGCGGCACCAGCTCCTCCAGCACCCGCTCGGTCTTGGCGACCTCGTAGCGGGGGTGCAGCGCCGAGAGCTTGACCGAGATGCCGGGGTTGGTGCGGATGTCGCCTTTCGTCGCCGCCTTCGCCATGGCGTCGATCCCGCGGGAATAGGCGGTGGTATAGCGCGAGGCGTCGGCGGCGGTGCGCGCCGCCTCGCCCAGCATGTCGTAGGAATAGGTATAGCCGCGCTCTTCCATCTTCGCGGCCCGCTCCATCGCGTTCTTCATGTCCTCGCCGAGGACGAACTGGCGGCCCATCTCCTTCATCGCGCGGGCGACGGCGGTGCGGATCACCGGCTCGCCCAGCCGCTTGACGGCGCCGCGCAGCGTGCCGACGAGGCCGGGGCGGTCCTCCTCCAGCACCTTGCCCGTCAGCATCAGCGCCCAGGTCGAGGCGTTGACGAGGGAGGAGGAGGATTTCCCGAGGTGGCTGCCCCATTTCGACGGCGCGATCTTGTCCTCGATCAGTTCGTCGATGGTCTCGGCGTCGGGCACCCGCAGCAGCGCCTCGGCCAGGCACATCAGCGCGATGCCTTCCTCGGTCGAGAGCCCGTATTCGGCCAGGAACACCTCCATCAGCCCGGGCTTCGCCGAAGAGCGGATCTGGCGCACGAGGTCGGCGGCGTCGGCGGCGATCTTCGCGCGCTCCTCGGGCGACAGCGCGGCGGTGTCGACCAGCCCGGCAAGCACGGCGTCGGCATCGGCGTATTTCTCGGCGGCGAAGGGAAGGTCGGGGGAGTGGGCGGTGTCGCGGGGCATGGGCGTCTCCGATGCGATTTCCCTCAGGATAGCGCAGATTTCCCGTGACGGTCGCCCGCAAATCGTCAAATCTCGGGAAGATGACCTGATTTTGAGTGCGGAGACGGTCCGAATGGACGAGACGGGGCTGGACCGGTTCGACCGGGCGATCCTGGCGGTGCTGGCCGTCGAGGGGCGGATCAGCGCCACCGACCTCGCACGGCGCATCGGGCTGTCGAAATCGCCGACCCAGGCGCGGCTGAAGCGGCTCGAGACCGAGGGCGTGATTACCGGCTACCGCGCCCTGTTCGACCCGGTGCGGCTGAGGCGCGAGCATGTCGCCTTCGTCGAGGTGAAGCTGACCGACACCCGCGAGGCGGCGCTCTCGGCCTTCAACGCGGCGGTGCAGGGCGTGGGCGAGATCGAGCAGTGCCACATGATCGCCGGCAGCTTCGACTACCTGCTGAAGGTCCGCACCGCCGACATGCAGAGCTATCGCGCGGTGCTTGGCGAGCGGATCTCGTCGTTGCCCTATGTCGCGCAGACCTCGACCTATGTCTCGATGCAGGCGGTGAAGGACGCGGCGCTCTGACTCCGCCTTGCGCCTGCGGCGGGCGGGGAGGGGGCATTCTGCCCCCGGCGCTGCGCGCCTCCCCCTGAGGATATTTAAGAAGCAAAGATGGGGGCGGGGGAACGGTGACGGCGGCGTGACTTGACAGGTGGATCGGGCGCGGGAAAGCATCGCGGAATGAAAGCCCTTGCCCTGTCCCTGCTTGCGGCGTGGCCCCTCGCGGCCGCCGCGGACTGCCCGCCGCCGCCGGACCAGACGGCGGCGCTGGCGGAGCTGTTCGACGCGGCGCGGGCGGCGCCGAACGAGGCTCAGGGGCGGCAGGTCAGCAACGCGATGTGGGCGCTCTGGGCCACGGCGCCGGATGCGCGGGCGCAGGAGATGCTGGACCGCGGCATGCGCCGGCGCGGGGAGTCCGATTTCGACGCCGCGATCGCCGCCTTCGACGAGCTTGTCGCCTACTGTCCGGCTTACGCGGAGGGCTACAACCAGCGCGCCTTCGTCAATTTCCTGCGCCAGGACTACGGCACCGCGCTGACCGACCTCGAGCGCGCGATCGAGCTGTCGCCGACCCATGTGGCGGCGCTGGCGGGGATGGCGCTGACGCTGATGGGGCTCGGGCGCAACGTCGCCGCGCAGTCGGTGCTGCGCCAGGCGCTGGAGCTGAACCCCTGGCTGCCCGAGCGGGGGCTGCTGGTCGAGCCTCCGGGACAGAAGCTCTGACACGCGGAACGGCTTGAACGCGTCGGCCCGTGGTCCTAGTCAGGGACCGTGGGGGCGTGGCGGAATGGTAGACGCAGCAGACTTAAAATCTGCAGGCCACCGGTCGTGGGGGTTCGAGTCCCCCCGTCCCTACGGGTGAAGCGGTCGGGGGTGGCGATGGCGAGGATTGCGGAGATTTCGGTGCGGCTGTTCCACGTGCCGCTGGCCGAGGTGCTGGTGGATGCCATGCACGGCGATCACACCCATTTCGAGCTGGTGACGGCGACGGTGCGGCTGGCGGACGGGTCGGAAGGCACCGGGTACACCTATACCGGCGGCAAGGGCGGCTTCGCGATCCGCGCGATGATCGAGCACGACCTCGCGCCCTGGCTTCTGGGCCGCGATGCGGAGGACATCGGCGCGCTTCACGAGGGGATGCAGGGGCACGTGCATTACGTCGCGCGGGGCGGGATCGCGTCCTTCGCGATCTCGGCGCTCGACATTGCGCTGTGGGACCTGAAGGGGCGGCGCGAGGGGCGCGCGCTCTGGCAGATGGCGGGGGGCGCGGGGCGGACGTGCAACGCCTATTTCGGCGGGATCGACCTGGCCTTCCCGCTGCCGAAGCTTCTCGACTCGGTGCGCGGCTACCTCGCGCAGGGGGCGGCGGGGGTGAAGATCAAGATCGGCCAGCCGACGCTGGAGGAGGACCTGGAGCGGATCGCCGCGGTACGGGACCTGATCGGGCCGGAGCGGGCGTTCATGGTCGACGCCAACTTCTCGATGTCGGTCGAGCGCGCGATCGAGGCGGCGCGGGCCTTCGCACCCTTCGACCTTCTGTGGTTCGAGGAGCCGATCATCCCCGACGACTACGACGGTTACGCGCGGATCGCCGAAGCCACGGACATGCCGCTCGCCATGGGGGAGAACCTGCACACGGTCCACGAGTTCGGCCATGCCTGCGACCGGGCGCGCTTGTCCTTCCTGCAGCCCGACGCCTCGAACTGCGGCGGCATAACCGGCTGGCTGGCGGCGGCGGAGCTGGGCAACCGCGCCGGGATCACCGTGTGCAGCCACGGGATGCAGGAGCTGCATTGCTCGCTGGTGGCAGGCCAGGGACGGGGCGGCTGGATCGAGGTGCATTCCTTCCCGATCGACGCCTACACCCACCGCCCGCTGGTCATCGAGGACGGCCGGGCCGTCGCGCCCGATGCGCCGGGGATCGGCGTCAGCTTCGACTGGGAGAAGCTCGCGGCGGCGGACCTTCTGGCGCACTGAGGCCGTTTCGCTCTGGTCCTTTGTCGGCAGGGCGGTCTAGGGTCGGGCCGAACGACAGGGGGCAGGCAGATGCATGTGATGGTGATCGGCGGGGCCGGGATGGTGGGGCGGAAGCTTGCGCAGTCCATCGCGGCGACCGGGGGGCTTGGCGGGCGCGATGTGGCGCAGCTGACGCTGGTGGACGTGGTGGCGCCGGAGGTTCCCGCGGGCTTCACCGGTTCGGCCTCGGTCCACGTGGCGGACCTCGGGACCGAGGGGACGGCGGCGGCGCTGGTGGCGCTTCGGCCGGACGTGATCTTCCACCTGGCCGCCATCGTCTCGGGCGAGGCCGAGAAGGACTTCGACAAGGGCTACCGCATCAACCTCGACGGAACCCGGCACCTGTTCGAGGCGATCCGCGCCGAGGGTGCGCGCGGGGCCTATGTCCCGCGGGTCGTCTTCACCTCGTCCATCGCGGTCTTCGGCGCGCCCTTCCCGGCCGAGATCGGGGACGAGTTCCACCGCACGCCGCAGACCTCCTACGGCACGCAGAAGGCGATCGGCGAGCTGCTGCTGAACGACTATTCCCGGCGCGGGATCTTCGACGGCGTGGGGATCCGGCTGCCGACGATCTGCATCCGGCCCGGCAAGCCGAACCTCGCTGCCTCGGGCTTCTTCTCGAACATCCTGCGCGAGCCGCTGGTCGGCAAGGCGGCGGTGCTGCCGGTGCCCGACACGGTGCGCCACTGGCATGCGAGCCCGCGGGCGGCGGTCGGCTTCCTGACCCATGCGGCGACGATGGACACCGCCGCGCTCGATCACCGGCGCTGCCTGAACATGCCGGGGCTCTCGGCCACGGTGGCCGAGCAGATCGAGGCGCTGCGCCGCGTCGCGGGCGAGAAGGCGGTGGCGCTGATCCGGTCCGAGCCGGACGCCGACATCATGAAGATCGTCGACGGCTGGCCGCGGGATTTCGCGCCGGAGCGGGCGAAGGCGCTGGGGTTCACCGCCGAGACGAGCTTCGACGAGATCATCCGGGTGCACATCGAGGACGAGCTGGGCGGGCAGGTCTGAGCCTGCGGCGCCCCGGCGCGCCCCCGCCCGCGCCTCAGTGCATGAGGCCGTCGAGGTGGCCCGCGCAGCCGACGAGGGCGGCATAGTCGTCCTCGACCACCGAGACCGAGAACTGCTCGAGGAACGGGCCGAACCGGCCCTTGTCGCGGAAGGCGGCGGCGAAGCCCATCTCGGCGAGGTAGGGCGTGATCGCGCGGGTCACTCCGCCGATCAGGTAGACGCCCCCGAAGGGCAGGGTTTCCAGCGTCAAGTTGCCCGCCACCATCCCGAGCATCCTGACGAAGATCTCGGTGGCCTCGCGGGCGCGGGGGTCGGTTCCGGCCTTCAGCGCCGCCATCACCGCGGCGGCGTCCGCCGTCCTGTCGTCGCCCACCTCGTGGCCGAGCCAGGCATAGACGTGGGACAGGCCGCGGCCCGACAGCACCTCCTCCACCGCCGGGAAGCCGTGGGTGGTCTCGATGAAGCGGGCGAGGCGGAAGTCGGCCTCGGTCCGGAGCGGCAGGTTGGCGTGTCCCGCCTCGGCCGGGGGGACGTAGCGGCCGGTGTCGGTGTTGTAGACCGGCGCGGCGTTGAAGCCGGTGCCGACGCCGATCACCAGTTTCGCGGCGTGGGGGCCGGGTTCCGGGCCCTCGACGATCAGGCGCAGGTTGTCCGGGTCGATGTGGTCGAGCGCGTGGCCCTGGGCCTGGAGATCGTTCAGCAGCGCGACGGTGGTGGCGCCGGTGGCGTGCTCCAGCGTGGTCTTGTCCATCCTCCAGTCGAGGTTCGTCATCGCCGCGTGGCCGTCGTGGACCGGCCCCGCAACCGCCACGCAGGCGGCGGCGACGGCCGGGTTGCCGCGGTGCGAGAGATAGGCGCGCAGCACCTCCTCCAGCCCCCGGTGCTCCGCATTTCGGAACCGCTCGATGCTGGCGGTGTCCACCACGTCGCGCCGCGCCAGGGCCACGCGGGTGTTGGTGCCGCCGATGTCGGCGACGATGGAAAGCGGGTCAGCGGGGCTGTCGGACATGGGGCACCTCGGGCCGAAGGGGTCAGCGGGCCAGGGCGGCCTTCATCGCGTGATAGGACGCTTTCGGCGTGCGCTGCAAGCTGGAGAAGTCCACGTGGACCAGCCCGAACCGCTGGTCATAGCCGCGGGACCATTCGTAGTTGTCCATCAGCGACCAGGTGAAATAGCCCTTCACCGGGATCCCCTCGTCGATCGCCTGCCTCACCTTGGCGACATGGGCGTTCAGGTAGTCGATCCGCGCCTGGTCGTTCACCTTGCCGCCGCTGACCTTGTCGTAATTCGCCATGCCGTTCTCGGTGACGTAAAGCGGCAGGCCGCGGGTATAGGCGTCGTGGGTGCGCTTGAGGAAGGCGTGCAGGCCCTCGGGGAAGATCTCCCAGTCCATCGAGGTCTTCGGCAGCGGTCCCGGCGCCTCTTCGTGGCTCGGCCAGGGGCCGTCGTTCGGGGCGATGATCTTGCGCGTGTAGTAGTTGAGGCCGAGCCAGTCCAAGGGCTTCGAGATGATGTCGAAGTCCTTCTCGTAGCCCTTCGGCATGTGCGGCCCGAGGCCCTCCATCACGTCGGCGGGATAGGCGCGGTTGAACAGGCCCGACAGGAAGAAGCGGTTGTAGTAACCGTCGTAGAGCTTCGCGGCCTTCTGCGCCTCGGGGCTGTCGTCCACCGGCGTCGCGTACTCGAAATTGCAGACCGCGCCGAGGTTCTTCATGCCGAGGCCGCGCATCACCTCCAGCGAACGGCCGTGGCCCAGCATGACGTGGTGCATGGCGTGGGCGGTGGCGCGGATGTCGCGAAGGCCCGGCGCATGGAAGCCGAGGAAGTGGGACAGCCAGCCGACGCACCAGGGCTCGTTGATGGGGGCGGCGGACCAGACGCGGTCGCCGAGGCGCTTCATCACCACCTCGGTGAAGCCGGCGAACCACTCGGTGATCTCGCGGTTGCGCCAGCCGCCCCTGTCGGCCAGCGTCACCGGCAGTTCCCAGTGATAGAGCGTCGCGGCGGGCTTCAGCCCGCGCTCCAGCATCCCGTCCACCAGCCTGTCGTAGAAGTCGAGCCCCTCCTGGTTCACCGCGCCGGTCCCCTCGGGCATCACCCGCGCCCAGCTGGTCGAGAAGCGGTAGACGTCGAAATTGGCTTCCTTCATCAGGTCCAGGTCTTCGGGCCAGCGGTTGTAGTGGTCGCAGGCCCGCGCGCCGTCGTCGGCGTTCAGGACGTTTCCGGGCGTCCTCGCGAAGGTGTCCCACTCGGTCAGCCCCGCGCCGCCCTGGGCGTGGCCTTCGATCTGGTAGGAGGAGGTGGCGGCGCCGAACAGGAAGTCGTCGGGGAAATCCTTGCGCGTGAAGGTCATGGTCATGGCGTGATCGCTCGAAAGGTTGAGGGCACCGGCAGGGGCGCCGGTCCGGTGGAGAGGCCGACGTTGAACTCGGCCTCCAGGAGTTCGTTCTGCGGCGTCGCGGCCGGGTCGGCGATGACCCGGAGCAGCATCGCTGCTGCCCGCCGTCCGTGGTCGCGGATCGGCGAGCGCAGGGCGGTGAAGTCGGGCACCACCGCCCCGTTGCGGAAATAGGATAGGTCGTCGTCGTGGGAGATCACCGAAAAATCCTTGCCCAGCCTGAGGCCCCGCTCCGAACAGGCCCGCCGCACGCCAAGCGCGGTGATCAGCGACGAGGTCAGCAGCGCCGTCGGCGGATCGCGCAGGTCGAGCATGCGCAGCGTCGCGTCGTAGCCGTAGAACTCGGTCATCTCGTCGGCCCACATCAGCTCGGCCGCGGGGACGAGGCCCTGCCGGCGCAGCGCCTCGCAATACCCCTCGCGGCGGCGGATCGCGAAATCCATGTCCTCGAGCCCGTTCAGCAGCGCGATCCGCCGGTGCCCGAGGTCCAGAAGGAAGGACGTCGCCCGCTCGAACGCGCGGCGGCTGTTCATGTCGACCCAGTTGTAGCCGTCGCCGACGTGCGAGAAGCGGCCGTGGACGACGAAGGGCAGGGCGGTGGCGCGCAGCAGGTCGTAGCGCGGATCGTCCTTGCGCGGCGCGTGGACGATGATCCCGTCGACCGCGCGCTTGGCCCCGAGTTCGTGATAGATCCGTCCCTCGTCGCGGTCCTGCACCATGGTCAGCATCATGTCGTAACCGGCGGCGGCATAGATCTCGCCCGCGCCCGCGATGAAGTCGGCGAAGACCGGGTTCATCATCTCGTGGGCGGAGGCGCGGGGAATCACGTGGGCGATCGCCATGGCCCGCCCGGTGGCCAGGCCCTTGGCCCGCGTGTTCGCCTTGTAGTTGTGCTTGCGCGCCGCCGCCTCGACGCGCGCCCGCGTCGCATCGGACACCTCGGGGTATCCGTTCAGCGCGCGGCTGACGGTTGTCTGGGACAATCCAAGCACTTGTGCGAGTTCTCTGAGATTCATCCGACCGGGTCAAAGCGCTTTCAAGTTGCCTGCCAGACTAGCCAAGCCGGGGCGGGGCGTCAAAGGCCGCCTCTGCCGCGGCGCGGCATACCGGGTTTGATTTTTGTTTTTGTTCTTCTATGCTTTGCCTCAGACGCGATTGACTCCGCGCTGCCTTTCGGGGACGGTCGGATCAGTCAAAGCGCTTTGGCCGCCCGGCCGGAGCGCCCCAATCATGACAGCGCCACAGGGCGCGGAATTCGGGAGGTTCCGACATGAAGAAGATGCTACTGGCCACCGCGGCAAGCCTTGCCTTCGCACCGGCGATGGGCATGGCCCAGGATCTGAAGTTTCCCGTGGGCGAGGGCGATTTCAACTGGGACAGCTTCAACGCCTATGCCGAGGCGAACGATTTCTCGGGCCAGACCATCGACATCACCGGCCCCTGGACGGGGGCGGACGACGCGCTGTTCTCCAGCGTGATCGCCTATTTCGAGGAAGCGACGGGCGCGACCGTGAACTACTCGGGCTCCGACAGCTTCGAGCAGGACATCGTGATCTCGACCCAGGCGAACTCGGCCCCGAACATCGCCGTCTTCCCGCAGCCCGGCCTCGTCGCCGACCTGGCCAAGCGCGGCGCGATCACCCCGCTCGATCCCTCGACCGCCGACTGGATCAAGGAAAACTACGCCGCCGGACAGAGCTGGGTGGACCTCGCCACCTTCCCGGGGCCGGACGGCAACGCGAACCTCTACGCGATGCCCTACAAGATCGACGTGAAGTCGCTGGTCTGGTACGTCCCCGAGGCCTTCGAGGAGGCGGGATACGAGATCCCCGAGACGATGGAGGATCTGAAGGCGCTGACGCAGCAGATCGTCGATGACGGCGGCACGCCCTGGTGCATCGGACTCGGATCGGGTGCGGCGACCGGCTGGCCCGCGACCGACTGGGTCGAGGACATGATGCTGCGCACGCAGGAGCCTTCGGTCTACGACCAGTGGGTGAGCCACGAGATCCCGTTCAACGATCCCGCCGTGGTCGGCGCGATCGAGGAATACGGCTGGTTCGCCAAGAACGACGATTTCGTCAACGGCGGCTCGGCCAACGTGGCGACGACCGACTTCCGCGACAGCCCCGGCGGCCTGTTCCAGTTCCCGCCCGAGTGCTACATGCACCACCAGGCGACCTTCATCCCGACCTTCTTCCCTGAAGGCACCGAGATGGGCACCGATGTCGACTTCTTCTACATGCCCGCCTATGCCGAGAAGGACCTGGGCAAGCCGGTTCTGGGCGCGGGCACGATGTTCGCCATCACCAAGGACAGCGAGACGGCGCAGGGCTTCATCAAGTTCCTGCAGACCCCCATCGCGCACGAGATCTGGATGGCGCAGTCGGGCTTCCTGACGCCCTATACCGAGGCGAACACCGCGGTCTTCCCGACCGACTCGCAGCGGGCGCTGAACGACATCCTGACCAACGCGACGACCTTCCGCTTCGACGCCTCCGACCTGATGCCGGGAGAGATCGGCGCGGGCGCCTTCTGGACCGGGATGGTCGACTACACCACGGGCGCCGACGCGCAGACCGTGGCCGACCAGATCGAGGAGCGCTGGAAGGCGATCAAGTGATCCGATCCTGACGGACGCATGACCTGCCCGCGCCGGGTGCGATCCCGGCGCGGGCACAAGATCGGAACAAGACATCCAGTTTCAGGGGAGGGGCCGGGATGAATCCGTTTCTGCAGGGGATCATCACCATCGTCGTCGGCGTGGGCGGGTGCATCGCGTACTTCTATTTTTCGAACCTCTTCCTCGACAAGGTGCTGTTCCCGGCCAGGGGCCCGAAGGCCGGCCAGAACATCAACCGCGCCAACCAGATACGGCCCTGGCTGTTCCTGTTCCCGGCGATCTTCGCCCTCGGCCTCTACCTTGCCTATCCGGTGGTCGGCTCCTTCGTCCGCTCGCTCTACAACCGCAGCGGCAACGATTTCATCGGCGCGGGCAACTACATCCGCCTGTTCGAAAGCCCCGAGTTCCGGACCGCCTTCTTCAACAACATCCTCTGGGTCATCTTCGTGCCCGCCGCCTCGACCTTCTTCGGGCTGCTCGCGGCGCAGCTGACCGACAAGCTCAGCTGGGGCAACATCGCCAAGTCGCTGATCTTCATGCCGATGGCGATCTCCTTCGTGGGCGCCTCGCTGATCTGGAAATTCGTCTATGCCAACGACAACGACATCGGCCTGATCAACGCGATCCGCGCCGCCTTCGGGGCGGGCAACCCGATCGACGTGCTCCAGATCCCGTTCTGGAACAACTTCTTCCTGATGGTGATCCTCGTCTGGATCCAGACCGGGTTCGCCATGGTGATCCTGTCGGCCGCGCTGCGCGGCATCCCGGAAGAAACGATCGAGGCGGCGATCCTCGACGGCGCCAACCCGTTCCAGCTGTTCTTCAAGATCAAGGTGCCGCAGATCATGGGCACCATCGTGGTGGTCTGGACGACGATCACGATCCTGGTGCTGAAGGTCTTCGACATCGTCTACACGATGACCGGCGGCAACTTCGATACCGAGATCCTGCCGAGCTACATGATGAAGTTCATGTTCCGCGACGACGGTCTGGCGACGGCCGTGGCCTTCGTCATCATGGTCGTGGTGCTTCCGGTGATGATCTGGAACATCATGCAAGCCCGCAAAGAAATGCGCTGAGGGGGAGGCCGTCATGGATGGAATGGCAGGAGAGAAGTCGGGCCTGAGCTGGGCCGTCAACATCTCGGTCGTGATCATGGTGCTGCTGTGGCTGATCCCGACCATCGGCCTGTTCGTGTCCTCGTTCCGCGAGCGCGACCAGATATCCGCCTCGGGCTGGTGGCAGGCGCCGTTCAGCGTCGAGCTCAGCTACCGCACCCGCGGCGGCTCGGACGCGACCGAGGACAACGGCACCTGGACCGTGACCGGCAACATCTTCGAGACCGACGAGGTGAAGTCGAGTTTCACCAGCGGCGAGAGCACCGTGTCGGCCTTCGGCGACTCGGGCCGCAATCCGGGCGAGTACCCGGCGGGCACCACCGCGGATCTCGGGGACGGCGAGACGCTGACGGTGAACGAGGACGGCTCCTACACCTACACCACGGCCGAGGATCCGGGGGACCGGGGGCCGCGGATCTATTTCGTGGCCGAGACGCCGCCGGAGTTCACACTTGCGAACTATCGCCAGGTGCTGACCGCCGACAACATGGACAAGGCCTTCATCAACACGCTGACGGTGACGATCCCGGCGACGATCATCCCGATCCTGATCGCGGCCTTCGCGGCCTATGCGCTGGCCTGGATGGATTTCCCGGGCCGCGGCGTGCTGATCGCCTGCGTCGTGGGCCTGCTGGTGGTGCCGTTGCAGCTGGCGCTGGTGCCGCTTCTGAACCTGCACAACTCCATCGGCATCGGGCAGAGCTTCCTCGGGATATGGCTGGCCCACACCGGCTTCGGCCTGCCGCTCGCGGTCTACCTGCTCAGGAACTACATGGTCGGCCTGCCGCGCGACATCATCGAGAGCGCCAAGGTGGACGGGGCGACGGATTTCCAGCTGTTCATCCGGATCATCCTGCCGCTGTCCTTCCCGGCGCTTGCCGCCTTCGCGATCTTCCAGTTCCTGTGGACCTGGAACGATCTGCTGGTGGCCAAGGTTTTCCTTCCCTCCGACGACGCCTCGAAGGTGATGACGGTCAAGATCGCCGACGACCTCCTGGGCTCGCGCGGCGGCGACTGGGGGATCCTGGCGACGGCGGCCTTCGTTTCAATTGCCGTGCCTCTCGTGGTGTTCTTCACGATGCAGCGGTTCCTGGTGCGCGGTCTTCTGGCCGGCTCCGTAAAATAGGACAAGCATGAGCTTTCTCGACCCTTACACCGCCCCGAGCCAGCAGTCTGCCGTCGTGGACAAGGACTGGTGGCGCGGCGCCGTCATCTACCAGATCTATCCCCGCAGCTACCAGGACAGCAACGGCGACGGCATCGGCGACCTGTCCGGCATCATCCACCGGCTGCCCCACGTGGCGGCCCTCGGGGTCGACGCCATCTGGATCTCGCCCTTCTTCCGCTCGCCGATGCTCGACTTCGGCTACGATGTCTCGGACTACCGCGACGTCGACCCGATGTTCGGCACGATCGGCGATTTCGACGCGCTGGTGCAGCGCGCGCACGAACTGGGGCTGAAGGTGCTGATCGACCTCGTGCTGTCCCACACGGCCGAGTCGCACCCCTGGTTCAGCGAAAGCCGGTCGTCGCGCGACAACCCCAAGGCCGACTGGTACGTCTGGGCCGACGCGAAACCCGACGGCTCGCCGCCGAACAACTGGCTGTCGATCTTCGGCGGCTCGGCCTGGGAATGGGACGGGGAGCGGATGCAGTACTACCTGCACAACTTCCTGGCCGAACAGCCCGACCTGAACTTCCATTGTCCCGAGGTGCAGCACGAGCTTCTGGAAGTGGCGCGCTACTGGCTGAACCGGGGGGTCGACGGCTTCCGCCTCGACACGGTGAACTTCTACGTCCACGACAGGCAGCTGCGCGACAACCCGCCGCTGGCACCCGAGGCGCGGAACGAGAACACGGCGCCCTCGGTCAACCCCTACAATTTCCAGGATCACCTCTACGACAAGACCCAGCCCGAGAACCTCGAGTTCCTGCGGAAGCTGCGCGCCGTGATGGAGGAATATCCCGCGATCACCTCGGTCGGCGAGGTGGGGGAGAGCCAGCGGGGGATGCAGGTGCAGCGCGACTATACCGCGGGCGACGACCTGCTGCACATGGCCTACGACTTCGACTTCCTCGGCAACGTCTATCCCTCCGGCTCGCGCATCCGCGAGGTGCTGGAGCGGTTCGACCGGATCGTGACCGAGGGCTGGGCCTGCTGGGCCTTCTCGAACCACGACGTCGTGCGCCACGTCACGCGCTTCGGCTTCAGCGAACCCGCGCTGCGCCTCTATGCCGGGGTGCTGATGTGCATGAAGGGGACCGTCTGCCTCTACCAGGGCGAGGAGCTGGGCCTGACCGAGGCCTATGTCGCCTACGACGAGCTGCAGGATCCCTACGGCAAGCGGTTCTGGCCCAAGTTCAAGGGCCGCGACGGCTGCCGCACGCCGATCCCCTGGTCCCGGCGCGGCCGCAACGGCGGCTTCTCGGACACGAAGCCCTGGCTGCCCGTCGCGGTCGAGCACCTGGAGCGCGCGGTGTCGCAGCAGGAGGCGGACGAGGGGTCGACCCTGGCCTTCTACCGCCGCATGATCGCCTTCCGCAAAACCCTGAAGCCGCTGATCAAGGGCAGCCTCAAGGTGCTGGAGGCCACGGACGAGAAGCTGGTGATGATCCGCGCCCACGAGGGCGAGCGGGTGCTCTGCGCCTTCAACCTGACCGACGCGCCGCAGTCCCTGACGCTGCCCGAGGGCAGGTGGCGCAAGGCCGAGGGCGCCCCCTTCGAGACCGAGGAAACGGGCCGCGAGATCCGTCTGCCGCCCTGGCAGGCCTATTTCGCGGTGACCGGCGACGACGCGGCGCAGGAAGACTAACGGGAGGACGAGATGGCCGATCTACTTCTAACAGACGTCGCCAAGACCTACGGCGGCACCGTGGACGTTCTGAAGAACATCAACCTCGACATCAAGAAGGGCGAGCTGATCGTCTTCGTCGGCCCCTCGGGCTGCGGCAAGTCCACGCTCTTGCGGATGATCGCGGGGCTGGAGAAGATCACCGGCGGCGAACTCCAGATCGACGGGCAGGTGGTGAACGACGTGCCCCCGGCGCAGCGCGGCATCGCCATGGTGTTCCAGTCCTACGCGCTCTACCCGCACATGACGGTGCGCGACAACATGGCCTTCGCCCTGAAGATCGCGAAGAAGAGCAAGGAGGAGATCGACGCGGCCATCGACAAGGCGGCGCGGATCCTCCAGCTCGGCCCCTACCTCGACCGGCTGCCGAAGGCGCTGTCGGGCGGGCAGCGGCAGCGGGTGGCGATCGGCCGCTCGATCGTGCGCGACCCGAAGGTGTACCTGTTCGACGAGCCGCTCTCGAACCTCGACGCGGCCCTGCGCGTGGCGACGCGGATCGAGATCGCGCAGCTGAAGGAGCAGATGCCGGACAGCACGATGATCTACGTCACCCACGACCAGGTGGAGGCGATGACACTCGCCACCCGGATCGTGGTGCTGGCGGGGGGCGGGATCGCCCAGGTCGGCACGCCGCTCGACCTCTACGAGAAGCCCGAGAACGAGTTCGTGGCCCAGTTCATCGGCTCTCCCGCGATGAACCTCTTGCCCGGCAAGATCGTCGAGGTCGGCAGGCAGACGGTGATCGAGATGGAGGGCGGCGGGCGCGCGGTGTCGGACTATCCCTCGCAGCAGTCGGACATGGGCGCGAAGGTGAAGGTCGGCGCGCGCCCCGAGGACCTGGTGGAGACCGACGGCGACTATCTCTTCAAGGGCAAGGTCGACATCACCGAGGCGCTGGGCGAGGTCACGATCCTCTACTTCGAGACCGGCGGGTCGGACGAGCCGGTGATCGCGAAGCTCGCGGGCATCCACAAGGGGCTCCGGGGACGCGAGGTGGCGCTGGGGGCGTCCCCGGACAAGGTGCACGTCTTCCTGAACGGCGAGTCGCTGCTCTATCGCACCGGCGGGCTGGAAAAGACGGCGACGACGAAGAATTTCGGCAACGCAAAGCACTGAGGCTTCGGCAGCGTTGAGAGACGGAAAGGCCCCGCCGCCGGCGGGGCCTTGCTCCATTTGCCCTTCGGGCGGCGGGGGCGTTCCGCCCCCCTCGGCACATGCGTGCCTCGTCCCCCTGAGGATATTTGGAAAGCAAAGATGGGGGCGGGACGATGGGGAATGCGGAGCTTCCCTGCCGCTGGACCTTGGCAAGCGGGCGTCGGCGTGGTCGTTTGTGGCCGAGTACCGTGCAGGGGGAGACAGGCGATGGCGGCACCAGAGAACAGGTTGAAGGCGGCGCTGGCCGAGGGGCGGTTGCAGGTGGGGCTGTGGCTGGCCTTCGCCCATCCGACGGCGGCCGAGATCGCCTCGCGCGCCGGGTTCGATTGGTGCCTGATCGACGCCGAGCACGGGCCGAACGACATTCCGCTGATCCTCGCGCAGATGCAGGCCATGGGCGGCGGCGCGGCGTCGGTCGCGGTGCGGGTGCCGGTGGGCGAGACGCGGATCCTGAAGCAGGTGCTCGACATCGGGGCGCAGACGGTGCTGGTGCCCATGGTCGACACGGCGGAGCAGGCCGCGGCGCTGGTGCGCGCGGTCCATTATCCGCCGAAGGGCATCCGGGGCGTCGGTGCGATGCAGTCCCGCGCGACCTTCTTCGGCGAGGACACGGGATACGTGGCGGGCGCGGGCGACCAGGTCTGCCTGATGGTGCAGGCCGAGACGCGCACCGCCATGGCGAACCTCGACGCCATCGCGGCGGTGGAGGGGGTCGACTGCGTCTTCATCGGCCCCGCGGACCTGGCCGCCGACATGGGCCATCTCGGCAACCCGGGCCATCCCGACGTGGTGGCGGCGATCGAGGACGGGGTGAAGCGGATCCGGGCCGCCGGGAAGGCGGCGGGGATCATCACCTTCGACGCGGCGCGCATCGCCCATTACGCGGGGCTGGGGTTCACCTTCCTCGGCACCGGGGGCGACGTCGCGCTGTTCACGAGGGCGGTGCGTGATCTCGCGGCGCAGGCGCAGGCGGTGAAGGGCTGAGCGCGCCGCGCCGAGACAGCCGTTGACGTTCGCCCGGCGCGGGCTTAGCTCGCAGCCATGGCACGCGCACCCCTTCTCCAGCTCTCCGGCATCTCGCTGACCTTCGGCGGCGATCCCGTCTTCTCCGACCTCGACCTCGTGGTGCAGCCGGGCGACCGGCTGGCGCTGGTGGGGCGCAACGGGTCGGGCAAGTCGACCCTGATGAAGGTCATGGCCGGGCTGGTGGAGCCCGACACGGGCGAGGTCGTCGTCTCGCCCGGCACCGGCGTCGGCTACATGGAGCAGGATCCGGGGATGGCGGGGTTCGCCACGCTGGGCGACTATGCCGCGTCCACGCTGGATCCGGCCGAAAGCTACCGCGTCGAGATGGTGGCCGAGGGGCTGAAGTTCGACCCCTCCCGCCCCGTTGACGTCGCCTCGGGCGGCGAGAGGAGGCGGGCGGCGCTGGCGAAGCTGTTGGCCGAGGCGCCGGGGCTGATGCTGCTCGACGAGCCGACGAACCACCTCGACATCGAGGCGATCGCCTGGCTGGAGGAGGAGCTGTCGACGACGCGCACCGCCTTCGTGCTGATCTCCCACGACCGGGCGTTCCTGAGGCGGCTGGCGAAGGCGACGCTCTGGATCGACAGGGGGCAGGTGCGGCGGCAGGACAAGGGGTTCGACGCCTTCGAGGCCTGGCGCGACCAGGTCTGGGAAGAGGAGGACATGCAGCGCCACAAGCTCGACCGCAAGATCAAGGCCGAGGCCCGGTGGGCGGTCGAGGGGATCTCGGCCCGGCGGAAGCGCAACCAGGGGCGGGTGCGGGCGCTGGCCGACCTGCGCCAGCAGCGGGCGGACCAGATCCGGCGGCAGGGCACGGCCGACATGGCGCTCGAGTCCGGGCCGAAAAGCGGCAAGCGGGTGGTCGAGGCGCGGGGCATTTCCAAGCGGTTCGGCGACAAGGTGATCCTGGAGCCGTTCGACCTGAAGATCCAGCGCGGCGACCGGGTGGCCTTCGTCGGGCCGAACGGCGTGGGCAAGACCACGCTTCTGAAGATGCTGACGGGCGAGGTGGAGCCGGACCAGGGAGAGATCCTGCTTGGGACCAACCTGGAACTTGCCGTCTTCGACCAGCAGCGCGCGCAGCTCGATACCGAGGCCTCGCTCTGGGAGAACCTCACGGGCGATCCGGGGCTGGGCGTCTCGGGGCGGGCGGACCAGGTGATGGTCCGCGGCGCGCCGCGGCATGTCGTCGGCTACCTGAAGGACTTCCTGTTCTCCGAGGCGCAGGCGCGGGCGCCGGTCCGCTCGCTTTCCGGGGGGGAGAAGGCGCGCCTGCTCCTGGCGAAGCTGATGGCGCGGGAAAGCAACGTGCTGGTGCTGGACGAGCCGACAAACGATCTGGACGTGGAAACCCTTGATCTGCTTCAGGAATTGCTGGGCGACTACGACGGTACGGTGCTGCTGGTGTCCCACGACCGGGATTTCCTCGACCGCGTCGCCGACACCACCGTGGCGATGGAGGGCGACGGGCGCGCGACCGTCTATGCCGGCGGCTGGAGCGATTACCGGAGCCAGAGGGCCGAGCGGCCCGATGCCCCGGCGACGAAGGCGAGGCCCTCCGAGGTGCCCGCGAAAGCGGCGGTGGCCGAGGTGAAACCGGCGGCAAAACCTGCGCCGAAGCCCCAGGCGAAGCTGAGTTTCTCGGAAAGCCACCGGCTGGAGACGCTGCCGGGCGAGATCGCGCGGCTCGAGGCGGAGATCGGCAAGCTGGAGCAGCTCCTGGCCGATCCCGAGCTGTTCACCCGCGAGCCGGTGAAGTTCAGGAAGGCGACCGAGGCGCTGGTCGAGCGGCAGGAGAAGCTGTCGGCGGCCGAGACCGAGTGGCTGGAACTGGAGGAGCGGGCGGCGGGCTGAGCTTCGCCGCGACCGGCAGGCGCGGGGTCAGCCGCGGAACCCCTGAGCGACGACGAACTTTTCCGAGCTGTCCGAACGGGATGCGGGCGGCTTCACGTTGGCCACCTTGGCGAACTTCTGCTTCAGGAGCGCCTGGAGCTCGCCCTCGGCCCCGCCGGCCAGCACCTTGGCGACGAAGGTGCCGCCCTCTTCCAGCACGTCGAAGGCGAACCAGGCGGCGGCCTCGCAAAGCGCGATGATGCGCAGGTGGTCGGTCTGCTTGTGGCCCGAGCTTGCCGCCGCCATGTCCGACATCACCACGTCGGCCTTGCCGCCGAGCCACTCCTTCACCTTGTCGTCCGCGCCCTCGGCCAGGAAGTCGAGCTGGTGGATCTCGCAGCCCGCGATCGGCTCGACTTCCTGGAGGTCGACGGCGACGATGCGGCCCTGCTTCTTGCCGGACTTGTCGCCAAGCGCGTTGACCCGCGGCACCGCCACCTGGCACCAGCCGCCCGGCGCGCAGCCGAGGTCCACCACCCGCGCGCCGGGGACGAGGAAGCGGTACTTGTCGTCGAGTTCGAGGATCTTGAACGCCGCACGCCCGCGATATCCGAGGGCCTGCGCCTTCTTCACGTAGGGGTCGTTCAGCTGCCGCTGGAGCCAGAGGGTCGAGGACAGCTTCCTCCCCCGCGCGGTCTTCACCTTCACGGTCAGATCCCGCTGTCCGCGGCCGCTGGTCTTCTTCTCGGTGGGGCGTTTGGCCATGGGTCCGATCCTGGTTGAGCGGGCATCATAGCGCCCCGTCGCGGCAAGCGCCATGGGGCGCGGGGCAGGCTTGCAGCCCCGGCACGCGCAGCCAGGTGCCTCCGAGGGGGCGGAGGGTGGCCCCGGTGCCGATCTTGAACCGCGCGAGGCCCGGGGCGTTCACCGTGTCCACCGTGCCGAGGTCGAGGCGGACGCAGCTGTCGGCCAGCCGGTCCATCGCGGCGTGCAGAAGCGCGTGGTGGCAGGCCAGGCGGCGACCCTCGGGGCCGGACCAGCCCAGCTGATAGGTCGCGACGGCGCCGTGGACGAGGAACAGCATGGCGGCGGCCGGGGTGCCGCCGTGCAGGGCGGTCAGCACCAGCGTGTCGCCGGGCCGGATGGCGGCATAGGCCAGCAGAAGGCCGTGGGGTAGGGTGCGGAACCCCTTCGCGCGCTGCTGCCGGCGGTCCGCGTCCAGCAGCCAGCGGTGGTGTGTGGGGCAAAGACGCTCGGCCCGCAGGCAGGGCGAGGCGGCTTCGGCGCGGCGCAGGGCGTTGCGCCATGTTCCGGCCATCCGGGACAGGCGCGCTTCGCGCCCGCCGGTGAGGGAGAGTTCCGCCACCGTGGCGGCGGTGAAGATCCGGCGGAAGCCCGCGACGCGCAGCGCGGCCGTGTCCCCGCCATCGCTGTTGACGAGGGCGAGCGGCGCGCGGCGCAGCGCCCTTGCGTCGGGGCCGTCCAGCCAGACCGGCCCGCGGGAGGCGAGGCTGAGCCCGAAGCGCCGGATCACCTGCACCGGGGCCGCGCCGGGGAGGTCGATGCACAGTGCCGCCGCCCCGCACCGCCGGAGGGCGGCGGTGAAGGCGGGGTGCTGCTGCAACGGGAGGAGCGGCGCGCTGTCCATGGCGGGGATTAGGACATCGTTCACCTAATCGGTGGTTAATGGGTCCATGGACCGAAGCAGGACTCCGGAGCGCACCGTGGCAGGGCGCCACGCCCCGCCCGCCCGGCCGACCCTGCTGGGCGCGGCGCTGCTGGCCCTGCTGGTGACGCTGCCCTTCGCGCTGGCGGTGCTGGTGACGGAGCTTCTGTGGGGCGGATGATCGCGCGCTGGCTAGCGCAGCCAGGCGGCCTCGTTCGCCTCGATGGCGGCGATGCGCTCGGCCGTCTTCGGATGGCTCATCAGCCAGGCGGGGGCGGCGCCGCGGTTGCCGGTCAGCGCCTCGAGCTTGCGGAACAGCGATTTCTGCGGCGCGGTGCCGATCCCCGCCTTGGTGAGCAGGGCGGAGGCATAGGCATCGGCCTCGTACTCGTCCTTGCGCGACAGCCGCGCGGCCAGGAGCGAGGTCAGCGCGCCCGCGATGGCGACGCCGATCCCCGGCAGGAAGCGCGAGAGCACCATGGCCAGCGCCGTCCGGAGCGCGTTCTGGCCCGAGAAGTCGATCATCCGCCGCCGCGAATGGCCAAGCGCGACGTGGCCGAGTTCGTGGGCGATGACGCTCGCCATCTCCTCGGCCGTGACCTCCCCCGCGCGGTACTTCTCGTAGAAGCCGCGGGTGATGAAGATCCGCCCGTCCGGCGCGGCGAGGCCGTTCACCGGCTGGATCTCGTAGATGTGGACCTTGATGTGGCGAAGCTCCAGCGCCTCGGCCATCCGCTGGGTCAGGCGGCGCAGGGTCGAATCCGCCAGCTCGGTCGACTTCTCGTCGAGCTCGCGCGCCGTGCGCCAGGCCGAGAAGCGGTACATGGCGAGACCGTAGAGCACGGCAAGCAGGATCGGGGTGAACTTCAGCATGGGCCCAAGATGGGGCGCGGCGCGCCGCGCGGCAAGGCTCAGCGCAGCCAGTCGGCATAGGGGCGGTGATGCGCCGCCATGTCGTGGTGCAGCCAGACCATGCGGTCGAGCAGCCAGAGCTTCAGCATGACGGCAAGGGCCAGGCCGAGGACGGTCCAGGCGGGATCGAGCGTCCAGAGCCCCCAGGCCAGCGGGACCAGCGCGAGGGTGGCGGCGGTGGAGAGGAGCGAGGCGGCGCGGGCGTGATGCGGCGGGATCGGCACCTCGCCCGCGTTGAGCCACACCCGCTCGCCCAGGGTGGCGCGGGAGAACCAGCTTGTCGTGTGGCGCGGCGGCGGGAAGGCGCGGGGATTGGCCCAGCTCCACAGCAGCAGCAGCGCCACGGGGACGAGGCACCAGGGCCCGATCCAGGCGCGGGCGTAGAGGGCGAGGGTCAGCAGCGGCAGGATCGGCAGCCGCGTCCATCCGGACCAGGGATTGGCATGGCGCTCCCAGACCGGGTCGCTCATCGCGAAGCTGGCGGCGAGGCGGCTCAACATGGCCATGGCGGCGGGGCTCCGGCTGTGGTCGGCCCGATATGGCCGCTTTGCGGGCCGGGGTCAAATCCTGCGGCGGTGGGGAGGATGGAGGGTGCGGGACCGGGGCTCTGCCGTCTTGCCGAAGGCAGGCTTCGGCGAGATCCTGCGATATTGGGAAGAAGGGCGGCGGGCGGCGGCGTTTGTGGAGGGTGCGGGACCGGGGCTCTGCCGTCTTGCCGAAGGCAAGCTTCGGCAAGACCCCCGGGATATTTGGAAAGCAAAGATGGAGGGGGTGCGGGGGGGGGGGCGCGCAATGGGATTGGCTGGGCGGGGTGCTTTCGTGGAAGGGGGCCGCGGGGTCAGCGGGCGAGGAGCTTCATGCCGCGCTCGAGTCCCTCCAGGGTCATCGGCACCATGCGCTCGGGGCCGAACTGCTCGCGGATCATGCCGATGGTCTGGGTGTAGGGCCAGTATTTCTCGGGCAGCGGGTTCAGCCAGAGGTGGTCGGGCCACTGCTCGCGGGCGCGCTGGAGCCAGAGCTGGCCCGGCTCGGGGTTCATGTGCTCGTTCGCGCCGCCGGGGTAGACCAGTTCGTAGGGCGACATCGAGGCGTCGCCGACGAAGATGCACCTGTAGTCCGGGCCATAGGTCCTCAGCACCTCCCAGGTGGGGGTCTGCGCGTTCCAGCGCCGGGCATTGTCCTTCCAGACGCCTTCGTAGAGGCAGTTGTGGAAGTAGAAGTGTTCGAGCTGGCGGAACTCGCTGCGGGCGGCCGAGAACAGCTCCTCGACCACGCGGATGTGCGGATCCATCGAGCCGCCGACGTCGAGAAACAGCAGCACCTTCACCGCGTTGCGCCGCTCGGGCCGGGTCTTCACGTCGAGCCAGCCCTGGTGGGCGGTGGCGCGGATGGTGCCGGGCAGGTCCAGCTCCTCGGCCGCGCCGTCGCGGGCCCATCGGCGCAGGCGCTTCAGGGCGACCTTGATGTTGCGGGTGCCGAGCTCGACCTGGTCGTCGAGGTCGCGGAACTCGCGCCGGTCCCAGACCTTCACCGCGCGGCGGTGGCGGCTTTCGTGCTGGCCGATCCTGACGCCCTCGGGGTTGTAGCCGTAGGCGCCGAAGGGCGAGGTGCCGGCGGTGCCGATCCACCTGTTGCCGCCCTGGTGGCGGCCCTGCTGTTCGGCCAGGCGCTGTTTCAGCGTCTCCATGAGCTTCTCGAAGCCGCCGAGGGCCTCGATCTCGGCCTGCTCCTCGGGGGTGAGGTGCTTCTCGGCCATCTTCCTGAGCCAGTCGGCGGGCAGGTCCACGGCCTCGAGCACCTGTTCGGGCGCGATCGCCTCCAGCCCCGCGAAGCTGGCCGCGAAGGCGCGGTCGAAGCGGTCGATGTGGCGTTCGTCCTTCACCAGGATGCAGCGGGCGAGGTGGTAGAACCCCTCGGGATCGTAGGTGACGAGGTTGGCCTTCAGCCCTTCGAGGAACGCGAGGTATTCGCGCAGCGACACGGGGACACGGTGGCTGCGCAGCTGGTCGAAGAAGGGCAGGAACATGCGCCTAGCCCAGGGTGCGGCTCAGGACGATGGTGATGACGAGCCCGATCAGGGCGCCGAGGATGCCGAAGCCCGCGGCGTACTGCGCCATGTCGAGCTTGCGGCCGCCCCGGCGCTTCGCGGTGAAGGCGCCCCAGGCGGCGAAGACGGCGGCGAGGAGAAGGATGATCAAGAGGAGCCTCTCTGGTGGCGTGGGGTGAGGGCGGCGATCTCGGAGGCGCGCTGGCGCACCTCGTCGTCGTCGCCGAAGCCGTAGCGCGCCCAGCCGAGGCTGTCGCGGCGCACCTCCGCGGCCTCGAGCGGCTGGCCCATGGCGCCGAGCGCCTCGGCCTTGACCATCAGCAGCGTGGCGAGCAGCGCCGCGTTCTCGGCATCGGCGACGGCTTCGAGGTTGGCGTCCACGATCTCGACCGCGATGTCGGGCTGGCCCGAGGACAGGGCGAAGGCGGCGAGCTGCATCGCGATGTGGGCGGCGTGGAGCCGGGTTTCGGGGTTCGAGCCGTAGATGCTGCCGGCCTGCAGGAACGAGGCCAGCGCCAGCTCCGGCTCGCGTCCGAGGGCCAGGCGGCCCAAGGCGAAGAGCGAGAAGGCGAGGCGGTTGTCGTTCCAGCTGCCCGCGCGGGCGATGGCGACGGCGGTCTTGGCGGCCTCGATCCGGCGCTGGGTGGGCGCGCGGGGGCCGAGGGCGATCTCGATCTGGTCGATCCAGGCGCGGGGCGTCGGCGGGCGGCGGGGGGTGCGGGCCAGCACGCCCTTGGGGTTGATCCGGGCGAGGATGCGGGGCAGGCGGGCCGCCACCTCCTCCCGCGTCATGCCGGAGTGCAGTGCCGGGTCGTAGAAGGCGCGCAGCACCAGCATGTCGAAGCCGGTCAGGACGGTGTGGAAGTTGTCGTCGTTGAAGACCGAGTCGGTGAGCGAATAGAGGTCGTTCAGCGGCCCGAGCGCCTGGGCGATCTCCTCGTGCAGGCAGTCGCGCACCTCCTGGGGCGAGACGTCGCCGGGGATGAACACGGCCATCTTCTCGCGCACCCTCAGCGTCGTCCAGTCGGTCAGGGCGGTGCGGCGGTTCCTGCGGAAGCTGTCCCAGCTGTCGACGCGGGGCACCACGAAGCAGGCGGCCTGGGGCACCGCGCGCTGGAGGTCGCGGCGCGGGATCATGTCGATGGTGATGTTGGCGGGCCGGCCGTCGGGAACGCGCGAGATGTCGATCCCCGCCTCCTTGCGGAAGCGGGCGAGCAGGCGGTCGAGATCGGCGGTCAGGCTCGGCGGCACCGCGCCGATGACGCGCACGGTGACGGGGCCCTCGAAGCGGGTCAGCACCGGCAGGGGGCGGCCGCTTTCGAGGAAGAAGGCGAGATCGATGAAATCCCGCGCGATGGAGGCGTTGGAGCGGGTGGGCTTCGTGACGTGGGGCGCCGCGAAGACCTTCATCGGCGGCAGGCGCGTGACCTCGCTCGCCCGCCGGTCGGCCGGATCGCGCGCCGTGGCACAGGCGGCGAGCCCGGCAAGGGCGAGACAGGCGAGGAGGGGGCGGATCATGGGCGGTTGTACCTGATGAAGGGCGTGAGCTTGCCCACCCGATCATAGAGCCTGCGCGCGGCGTGGTTGAAGTCCTGGGTCAACCAATAGACCGAGGGTGACCCGGCTGCATCAGCGGCGGCATAGACGCCCTCGATCAGGGCACCGCCCACGCCCTGGCCGCGCACCTCGGGGGCGGCGAAGAGGTCCTGGAGATAGCAGGTGTTCTCGATCTTCCAGCCGTGGCGGTGGAACAGGTAGTGGGCGAGGCCGACGGGTGTGCCGTCGATCTCGGCGATGAGGCCGTTGAAATCCTGCGGGTCGTCGCCGAGGAGCCGGGCGAAGGTGCTGTCGTAGACGTGATCGGGCAGCTCGGTCTCGTAGAAGCGCAGGTAGGCGCGCCAGAGTTCGGTCCAGGCGGAGCGGTCTTCGGCGGCAAGGGGGCGGATCAGGGGAGCGTTCATGCGAGATAGGCCAGGGAGAGGAGGGAAAGCAGGCTGGTCCAGATGATGACCGGCGCGATGGCATCGGTCCGCACACCATAGAGCAGGGCCAGGGAGAAGGCCATCGCCCCCGAGGGCCCCGCCGCGCCGAGGGTCAGGACGGGCCGCCACGGGCTGCCGGGCAGGACCAGGGTGAGGGCGGCGAAGACGAGGGCGGGGAAGAGCAGCAGCTTCATCGCCGCGATCCCCGCCACCGTGGGCGAGGGGGCGAGGGCGTGGCCCGAGAGGATGACGCCGAGCGCGAAGAGCGTCACCGGCGCTGCGGCGGCCCCTGCGAAGCGGGCGGCGGTGATCACCGGCTCGGGCACCGGCAGGCCCGAGAGGTTCAGGGCGAGGCCGGCGAGGATCGACAGGATGACGGGGTTTCGCGCGATCCGCTTCAGCGTGGCGCGGGCGGTGCCCTTGCCGGTCAGGATCTCGGCGGCGACGATGAAGAAGGGGAAGGACACCGCGCTGTCCCAGGCGACGATGGCGGTGACGGGCAGGGCGCGCGCCTCGCCGTAGATCAGCACAGCGATCGGCCAGATGTAGAGCAGCGTGTTGACGAAGATCACCGCCATGGCGAGCAGGAAGGATTCGACGGGGTCGCGGCGGAAGACGAGGCGCGCGGCGGCGAGGGCAAGGAGGAAGGCCGAGACCTGGCAGGCGACGTAGAGGCCGAGGGCGGGGACGTCGAAGCTCGGCAGGTCGAGGCCGGTCATCAGCAGGAACAGGAGCGGCGGCTGCAGGACGAGGAAGGCGAAGCGGTTCAGCGCCACCGCCTCGGCCCGCGCCATGGTGCCCGCGCGCCCCAGGGCGAAGCCGAGGGCGAGCAGCGCGAAGACCGGCAGGATGTTGTGGGTCAGGACGTGGAGCATCGGTGGTTCAGCAGCGCGGTCTGCCGGGCACCCCGGCTGCGGGACTGCGTCCCGCAGCGGCCCGCCCGCCAGCCGCGCCCCGGCCGGGACAGGCGGGGGCGTGCCG
>NZ_PNOS01000022.1:64760-72015 GCF_002869745.1 Oceaniglobus roseus | reverse complement strand
GCGGAGCCGCCCCCGCAGGCCATGGCTCAGGCGCGGCGGCGGCGGCGTCCGCCCTGGCCCGCGCCCGCGTCCATCGACGCCTTCGACGCTTCGGCGAAGGGGGTGCCGGCCTCGACCGCGTCCATGATCCGCGAGAATGCAATCCACTGCGACCCGTTGGCGTCGTGGTTCATCAGGAAGTTGGCGGCGCGGATCGCCTCCATCTCCTGCACCCGCATCGGGTTCATGATGGCCGAGGTCATGCCCGCGGTGATCGCCATGGGCAGGAAGGCGCCGTTGATGCCGTGGCGGTGGGGCAGGCCGAACGAGATGTTCGAGGCGCCGCAGGTGGTGTTGACGCCCAGTTCGTCGCGCAGGCGCCGCACCAGCGTGAACACCTGCTGGCCCGCGGTGCCCATGGCTCCGATCGGCATGACCAGCGGATCGACGACGATGTCATGGGCGGGGATGCCGAAGTCGGCCGCGCGCTCGACGATCTTCTTCGCCACGGCGAAGCGGACCTCGGGGTCCTCGGAAATGCCGGTGTCATCGTTGGAGATGGCGACGACCGGCACGTTGTACTTCTTGACCAGCGGCAGGACGAGTTCCAGCCGCTCCTCCTCGCCCGTCACCGAGTTCAGCAGCGGACGGCCCTCGGCGGCCTCGAGTCCGTTCTGGAGCGCACCGGGCACGGAGGAGTCGATGCAGAGGGGGACGTCGACGATGGACTGGATGCGGGTGACGAGGTCGCGCATCAGCGGCGGCTCGACGAAGTTGTTGTCGGCGTAACGCGGGTCTTCGGCCATCTTGTTGGTGAAGACGGCGCCCGAGTTCACGTCCAGCACCATGGCCCCGCAGGCCACCTGCTCGAGCGCGTCCTTCTCGACGGTCGAGAAGTCGCCCATCTCCAGCTCGGCGGCGAGCTTCTTCCGCCCCGTGGGGTTGATGCGTTCGCCGATGACGCAGAACGGCTCGTCAAAGCCGATCACGACGGTCTTTGTCTTGGATTCGATCACGGTGCGGGTCATTGGATGGCTCCTTCGAGGCGCGTCAGATGTGCGTCAAGCGCGGGGTCGGTGAAATCGTCGATGCTGGCCGAGGCGCCGGCCTTCGCCAGCGCGTCGCGGTCCAGGCTTGAGGTCAGCCCGTAGGTGTAAAGCCCCGCGCCACGGGCGGCGCGGATGCCCGAAGGGCTGTCCTCGAAGGCGATGGCGCGCTCGGCGGGCAGGCCCAGCAGGTCCAGCGCCGTGCGGTAGGGCAGCGGATCGGGCTTGCCGCGCGCGCATTCCTCGCCGATCACGAGGGTGTCGAAGCGCCCCTGCATCCCGATCGCCGCCAGCATCGCGTCGGCATTGACGCGCGGAGCGTTCGTGACGACGGCCATCCGCCAGCCGTTGCGCGCCGCGCGGTCGAGCAGGTCGGTCAGGCCCTCGGTCGGGTGCGCCTGGTCGCCGAGGCGGTCGCGGAACATGGCTTCCTTCCGGTCCGACAGGGCCTGCGCATCCTCGCCGGGCAGGAAATCGGCGAAGATGTCGGCATTGGCCCGGCCGTGGATGTGGCTCAGGTAGAAGTCCGCGTCGATCTTCCGGCCGTACTCGGCCATGAGATCGATGAAGACCTGGATGTGGATCGGGTCGGAGTGCAGCAACGTGCCGTCCAGATCGAAGAGGAGCGCTGCTGCCATGCCGGTCTCAGGCCGCCGCGGGCTTGGCCGAGGCGCCGCCGTGGCTCATCGCCCACTCTGCGTTGGTCTTGATGCCGCCGAGCGGGAAGAAGTGCACCTGCTCGATGTTGAAGTCGGGGTGGGCGGCCTTGTGGGCGGCCAGTTCGGCCACGAACTCGGTCGGCTCGTAGGGCAGGAGCAGCTTGGTCACGTCCATCGCGCGCTTCTGCAGGACCTTCAGAGAGGGGCCGACGCCGCAGGCGATGGCGAACTTGATGAGGGTCTGGAGCTTCGCCGGGCCCGCGACGCCGATGTGCACCGGCAGGTCGATGCCGTTGGCCTTCAGCGCGTTGGCCCATTCGATGACCGGCCCGGCCTCGAAGCAGAACTGGGTGGCGAGCGCCATCTTCGCGTCGGTCCGCTCGGAGAAGGCCTGCTTCCAGCGGAGCGCCTCGGAAACGTTGGCGTCGGAGCCGTCGGGGTCGATGTCGCGGTTGCCCTCGGGGTGGCCCGCGACGTGTAGGCGGGTGAAGCCCGCCTTGTCGAACAGGCCGGTCTCGAGCAGCTGCATCGAGCAGTGGAAGTCGCCCTTCGGCTCGGCCACGCCGCCCGCGAGGAGCAGCGCCTGCTTGACGCCCGCCTCGCCCTGGTAGCGTGCGATCCAGTCGCCGAGCATCGCCTGGTCGGCGATGATGCGGGCGGGGAAGTGGGGCATGACGTTGAAGCCGTCAGCCGCAAGCCGCTTCGCCGTCGCCACCATGTCCTCGATCGGCGTGCCGTCGATGTGGGCGATGTAGACGCGGGTGCCTTTGGGCAGGAGGGCGCGGAAATCCTCGACCTTCTCGGCGGTCCGCGGCATCACCTCGATGGAATAGCCGTTCAGGAAGGCCTCGACCGCGGCTGCGCCTGCCTTCGTGGCGGCGGCCTTCGTGGCGGGAGCGGTGTCCTTTCTGCGGAAGTTCAGAAGCGCCATGGTCTTCTCCAGGAATGTAGCGAGCGTCATGCCCAGCCGTCGTTGCCGATCAGGGATTTGATCCTTGCGGTGTCGTATTCGGCTTCCAGCCGTGCCGCTTCGGCTTTTGCGACCACTTCGTCGTCACCTTCGACAGCGTAGGGTTCGCCCCGCCGCCATTCGGCGAGATAGGCGTCGGTTCCGGCGGCCCCGGTCTTCATCGCGGCGCGGTCGATGGCCTGCTCGAACCGCTCGGGCAGCTGCACCTTTGCGGCGCGCCGGCCCTTGCCGACGATGACCTGCGCGGGGATGTCGCGCCAGTAGACGATGGTGACTTCGGCCATGTGTCGTGCCCCTGTTTGACTGACGCCGGAATAGCAGCCCGTTGGTCCGGTGCCACGGGCGGATTTCGACCCTTGCTACACGTCCTGCGGCAAGGGGGCCATGGGCGGGGCGATGAATTCGCTTCAGGAAGATCATGAGGGCTGCGGCGCGCTGCCACTTGCGTGGCCGGGGCGGCGGCCCTAGGCTGCGGACAACTGAATTGGAGGCGCAGAAGTCATGGCGCCCAAGCGTCCCAAAGGTGCGGGCGCGTTCCCGAAACCGGTCGAGCCCCCCGGCACCGCACGACCCGACCCGAGCGCGCTCTACGCCGCTCTGGACCTCGGCACGAACTCGTGCCGGATGCTGATTGCCCAGCCGAAGGGCACGCAGTTCCATGTCGTGGACAGCTTCTCGAAATCCGTGCAGCTCGGCATGGGGCTGGAAGCCTCGGGGCGGCTGTCGAAGGCGTCGATGGGGCGCACCGTGCAGGCGCTCCGGATCTGCGCGGGGAAGCTCGCGAAGCACCGGGTGGGCCGGATGCGGCTGGTCGCGACCGAAGCCTGCCGTCGGGCGACCAACGGGCGCGAGTTCATGGAAATGGTCCGGCGCGAGACCGGCCTGAAGCTCGAGATCATCCAGCCCGAGGAAGAGGCGCGGCTGGCCGTGATCTCCTGCGCGCCGCTGGTCTCGACGAAGACCGAGCAGCTCCTGGTGGTGGACATCGGCGGCGGCTCGACCGAGCTGGTCTGGATCGACCTCACGCGGGTGCCGAAGATCGAGCGGCCGAAGGCGATCATGCGGCTGCACTCGGGCTTCGTGCCGGACATCGAGTCGCCCTTCCCGGCGGCGCGGGTGGTCGACTGGATCTCGGTGCCGCTCGGGGTCGCGACGCTCCGGGACCAGTTCAACGACGTGACGAACGACGCGGCGCGCTTCGCGCTGATGAGCTGGTTCTTCGAGGAGAACCTTGCCGAGTTCTCGCCCTATGCCGACCAGCAGGCGAAGGAGGGATTCCAGATCATCGGGACCTCGGGGACGGTGACGACCGTGGCCGCCTCGCACCTCGGGCTGAAGCGGTACGACCGGAACCGGGTGGACGGTCTCAGGATGACGTCCGAGCAGATCGACAAGGTGATCCGCGAATACCTGTCGCTCGGCCCCGAGGGGCGGCGGGTGGACCCGCGGATCGGGCGGGACCGCCACGCGCTGATCATGTCGGGCGCGGCGATCCTGCAGGCGCTGCTCCGGGTCTGGCCGACCGACCGGCTGTCGGTGGCCGACCGGGGTCTGCGCGAGGGGCTGCTCTATGCCCAGATGTCGGCGGACGGCGTGCTGGAGGACGGCGTGTTCTGAACCGTAGGATGGGTGATATCACCCATCCTGCCTCCAGGCTTCACCGGACGTTAACCACGCCCCGGCGATCCTGCGGCCATGACCTCCTATCGCCGCCGCCGTCTGCCCGGCGGCACCTTCTTCTTCTCCGTCATGCTGGCGCAGCCCGGTGGCACCCTGCTGACCGATCGCATCGCCGAGCTGCGCAGGGCCTACGCCCTCACCTGCCGCGAGAGGCCGTTCCGGACCGAGGCCATCGTCGTCCTGCCCGATCACCTGCACGCCGTCTGGACCCTGCCGCCGGGCGACAGCGACTATTCGGCGCGCTGGCGGCTCATCAAGGGTCGCTTCTCCCACGCGCTCGGCTGCCGGGGCGCGCGCACCGCCTCGAAGCGGCGGCGCGGCGAGCGGGGGATCTGGCAGCGGCGGTTCTGGGAGCACACCCTGCGCGACGCGGCGGACCTCGACCTGCACTGCCGCTACTGCTGGGTGAACCCGGTGCTGCACGGGCTGGCGGAGACGGCGGGGTCCTGGCCGTTCTCCTCGGTGCGGCGCGACGATCCCGCGCTGGCGCGGCTCGGGGCGCGGGAGGCGGCGGCGTTCCGCGGCGCCTTCGGGGAGTTCGCCGCGGGGCGTAGGATGGGTGATATCACCCATCCTGCCTGGACCCGGCTCAGCAGTTCGGCACGTTGACGGCCAGCCCGCCGAGGGAGGTTTCCTTGTACTTCTCGCTCATGTCGGCGCCGGTCTGGCGCATGGTCTCGATGGCGGCATCGAGGGGCACGAGGTGCGCGCCGTCGCCCCGCAGCGAAAGGGAGGCGGCGGAGACGGCCTTGATCGCGCCGAGGCCGTTTCGCTCGATGCAGGGCACCTGGACGAGGCCCCGGACCGGGTCGCAGGTCATCCCGAGGTGGTGTTCCAGCGCGATCTCGGCCGCGTTCTCCACCTGTTCGGGCGTGCCGCCGAGCACCGCGGCGAGGCCCGCGGCGGCCATGGCGGCGGCGCTTCCGACCTCGGCCTGGCAGCCGCACTCGGCGCCCGAGATCGAGGCGTTGTGCTTGACGAGGCCGCCGATCGCCGCCGCCGTCAGCAGGAACTCCGGCACCTTCGCCGCGCTGGCGCCGGGCACGTGGTCGAGCCAGTAGCGGATCGTCGCCGGGATCACCCCTGCCGCGCCGTTGGTCGGGGCGGTCACGACCTGTCCGCCGGCCGCGTTCTCCTCGTTCACCGCCATGGCATAGGCGGACATCCAGTCGTTGATCGTGTGCGGCGCGGGCTGGTTCAACCCGCGTTCGGCGATCAGCGCCTCGTGGATGCCCTTCGCGCGGCGGCGCACGTTGAGCCCCCCCGGCAGCGTTCCGGAGGTGGTGAGGCCGCGGTCGATGCAGTCGTTCATCACCGTCCAGATCCGTTGCAGCCCGGCGTCGAGGCTGGCGGCGGGGCGGCGCGAGAGCTCGTTCGCGCGCTTCATCTGGGCGATGGACAGGCCCGAGTGCGCGGCCATCTCCAGCATCTGCGCGGCGGTCTTGAAGGCGTGGGGAACGGGCGGCCCGTCGTCGGTGTCGCGGCCCCCGGCCAGTTCGCCCTCGGTCAGCACGAAGCCGCCGCCGACGGAATAGTAGGTCTCCTGCGCGATCACGTCGCCCTCGGCGTCGGTGGCCATCAGGATCAGCCCGTTGGCATGGCCGGGGAGCGGCGGGCCGTAGTCGAACTTCAGGTCGGTCTCCGGGTCGAAGGCGAGCGGGCGCAGACCCTCGGGGGCGAGGGTCCCGGTGCGCCGGTTCTCGGCCAGGGCGGCCTCGGCCGCCTCGGCGTCGTAGGTTTCGGGCGCGAAGCCCGCGAGGCCGAGGATCACCGCGCGGTCGGTGGCATGGCCCTGGCCGGTGAAGGCGAGGGAGCCGTGGAGCGAGGCGCGCAGCCCGTGGGCGGTGAAGGGGCGGGCGCGCAGGAGGTCGAGGAAGCGGGCGGCGGCCACCATCGGCCCCATCGTGTGGGAGGACGAGGGGCCGATGCCGACCTTGAACATCTCGAAGACGGATAGGAACATGAAACGGCGCCTGTGTTCGGAAGCGTGAGCGGTGGGTCAGACCTGCATGTGGTCCACCGCTAGCAGGGCTGCAACCGGGGCGGCAGGGGGAAAGCGGCGTTTGCCCGCGCGGGCGCGGCGGAGAACGGGAGAAGGAGCGGCCATGCGCTACGATCTGGACGGCAGGGTGGTGCTGGTCACCGGGGCGGCCTCGGGGATCGGCGCCGAGGCGGCGCGGCTCTGCGCGGAGTCCGGTGCCCGGCTGGTGCTGGTGGACCGGGACCCGGCCGGGCTCGCGGTGCTGGCGGCGGAGCTTGGGGAAGGGGCGGCGATGGTCTGCGCGGGGGACGTGGCCGAGCCCGGGACCGTGGCCGGTGCCGTGGCCGCCGGGCAATCGGCCTGGGGGCGGGTCGACGGCGCGTTCAACGCGGCCGGGATCGGCGGGCCGATGCTGCGGCCGCTGCTGGAGCTGGAGCTCGCGGACTGGGAGAAGGTGCTGGCCGTGAACCTCACCGGACTCTGGCTGTCGCTGAAGGCCGAGGTCGCGGCGATGGCGGCGGCGGGGGGCGGCAGGATCGTCAACGCCGCCTCGGTCGCCGGGCTGGTCGGCAGCCGGGTCAACACGGCCTACGCGGCGAGCAAGCATGGCGCGGTGGGTCTGACGCGGGCGGTGGCGCTGGAATACGCGGCAGCCGGCGTGCGGGTGAACTGCGTCTGTCCGGGCTGGGTCGAGACGCCGATGACCGCCGGCGTGGCGGCGGAGATGCCGCGGGTCCACGCGGGGATCGTGGCGGGGATGCCGCTGGGGCGGACGGGGCGGCCGGCGGAGGTGGCCGGGGTGGTCGCCTGGCTGCTGTCGGACGCGGCCTCCTTCGTCACCGGCGCGGCGCTGCCGGTGGACGGGGGCTTCACGGCGGGATGAGGGGCCGGTGCATCTCGAGCCTGCGCGCGGCATCCGCGGAGAGACGGGAGAGGGGTG
>NZ_PNOS01000022.1:0-64750 GCF_002869745.1 Oceaniglobus roseus | reverse complement strand
CGCCACCCCCCCGCACCGGCACCCCTCTCCTCAGCGCTTCCCGACTTGTGTTCCGCTCAGCGGCGCAGGGGGGCGAGGGCGGCGTCCTCGGCGCGGATGCGGATGGCGAGGACGGCGGCGTTCAGCAGGCTGAAGACCGAGGCGACCTCCCACAGGCCGAGGACCATGGGCGCCACCGCGATCTCGGCCACCACGAGCGTGTAGTTCGGGTGGCGGATCCAGCGGAACGGGCCGCGGGCCACCAGCGGTTCGTCGAGCACGATGATCCGCGTCGTCCAGCGCCGCCCGAGCGAGGCGAGGATCCAGAGGCGGAACAGCTGCAGCAGGGCGAAGGCGGCGAGCCAGGGCAGGCTCACCGGGTTGTCGTGGCCGAACACCGCGATGGCCAGCAGCCAGGCAGTGTGCAGCGCGACGATCAGCGGATAATGCGCCGTCCCGTGCTCGGTCGCGCCGCGGGCCAGCAGGCGGGCCGTGTTGGCCCGTGCGATCGCCAGCTCGGACAGGCGCTGCAGCAGGAGGAAGGCGAGGAAGATCCAAGCGGCGGTCATGTCACGCGCAGCGGCAGGAACGAGGCGGTGAAGCCGGGGCCGAGGGCGGCCAGCATCATCTGCCCCGTCTCCCGTGCCTTCAGCACCCGTTCGAGGACGAACAGGACGGTCGGCGCCGACATGTTGCCGCTGGCGCGCAGGGTCGCACGTTCGTGGTCCAGCGCGCCGTCGTGCAGGTCCAGCGCGGGCTCCAGCGCCTCCAGCACCTTCGTGCCGCCCGGATGCGCCACGATGCGGTCGAGCGCGCCGATCTCCATGCCGCCGGCCTTCAGCGCCGCGTCTGTCGCGGCGCGGAAGTTGTCGGTGGCGAACTGCGGGATCGAGCGGTCGAAGATCACCGAGAGCCCGTCGGGCTCGACCGCCCATCCCATGATGTCGAGCGTGTCGGGCCAGCGGTGTTCGACCCCGCGTCCGAACTCGGGCGCGCCGTAGGCCGCGTCGGTGGACAGCACCGCCGCGGCGGCGCCGTCGCCGAACAGGACGGTGGCGATGATGTCGGCCTTTCTGAGCCGGTCGGTGCGGAACGAAAGGGTGCAGCATTCGACCGACACCATCAGCACCTTCACCCCCGGATCGGCGGCGGCGAGCGCCCGCGCGGTGGCGAGCCCGGTCACGCCCCCCGCGCAGCCGAGCCCGAAGACCGGGACCCGGCGGACGTCGTCGCGGAACCCCATCTCCTTCGCCGCCCGCGCTTCCAGCGTGGGGGTGGCGAGGCCGGTCGAGGACACGGTGACGACGACATCGACGTCGCGCGCGTCGAGACCGGCGTCGGCCAGCGCCCTGCGCGCGGCCTCGGCGAACAGCCCCGTGGCGCCCTCGAGGTAGAGCGCGTTCCGCTCGGGCCAGTCGCGGGGTTCGGCGAACCAGTCGAGGGGCGCGACCGAATAGCGGCAGTCGACGCCGGCGGTGGTGAAGGCCGGGACCAGCTTCTCGAACTGCGGGAACTTCGGCGCGAGGATCCGGCGGGCTTCGGCCAGCACCTCGTCCTGGGGCAGGGCGTGGGGCGGCAGGGCCGTGGCGAGGCCGAGCAGGCGCACGGCGGTGGGTTTGGGTATGGGCACGGATGATCCAGACTGTGCCGCCAACGGTGGCGGCGGGTTACGACACTGTGGGAACAAGCCGCTGGTCCCGCGATCGTTCCCGGCAGGACATAGCGCCGCTGCGTCGCGCGGCCACGATTGCCTCTCGATCCAGCCGCCTGCATTGCCTATACCGGACGGAAGATTTTCAACCCAAGCAGGAGCACCGCAGATGTCCTCGCGCCTTTCGCCCATCGACACGGCCAAGTTCGTGGCCGCCAAGCGCGCCTGCGACTTCGTCGAGGACGGGATGCGCGTGGGGCTCGGCACCGGCTCGACCGCGGCCTGGCTGGTGCGCTGCCTCGGCGAGATGGTGACGGAGGACGGGCTGCGGATCACCGGCGTGCCGACCTCGGCGCGCACGGCCGAGCTGGCGCGGCGCGTGGGCATCAAGGTTGTCAGCCTCGACGAGGCGAAGTGGCTCGACGTGACGATCGACGGCGCCGACGAGTTCGACGGCGAGCTTAACCTGATCAAGGGCGGCGGCGGTGCGCTCCTGCAGGAGAAGATCGTTGCGACGGCCAGCGACAAGATGGTGGTGATCGCCGACCAGACGAAGCAGGTGCAGTGCCTCGGCGCCTTCCCGCTGCCGCTCGAGGTGGTGCCCTTCGGCTGGCGCACGACCAAGGCGCTGGTCGAGGAAACGCTGGCGGCGCTCGACGTGCTGGGGGACCACGGCACGCTCCGCCAGATGGGCGACGCGCCCTATGTCACGGACGAGGGCAATTACATCCTCGATCTGCACCTCAAGCGGATCGGCGATGCCCGGCAGCTGGCGCTGGTCATCAACCAGATCCCGGGGGTGGTCGAGAACGGGCTATTCATCGACATCTGCGACATCGTAGTGATCGGCCACGGCGACGGGCGGGTTGAGGTGAAGGACGTCAACACAGGCGTCACCCGCGAGGACCGGATCGAGTTCATGGAGAATGACAACCTGTTCCGCGACCTCGGCGACTGAAGGGCGCGCCACCGCGGACCGTCAGGACCGGAGACCCCGGGAAAATGTGGGGAAAGTGCGATTCCGGCGGCGCGACCTGCGGTCGCGGCCACCAGAATTGCAGGCATCGTGACAGCCTAATGGGGTGCCCGGCGCGGCGGGCCGGGGGGCAGGGGCCCCCCCGGACCGCCGAGCGTCCCGCCGAAATCACATCGCGTACATGTAGATGTAGGTCGCCGGTGCGCCCTTGGCGGAGTCGTAGTAGCCGTCGTGCTCGGCCGCCGTGCGGGCCTGCTCGTGGGCCTTGTCCATGGCTTCCAGGAACTCTTCCTGGCTCACCATGTCGTCGCCGTTCTGGTCCATCCCGTCGAAGGTCTTGCCGGCAAGATCCTCGTCGTATTCATAGGCCTGCGACCGGCTGCCGTACTCCTCCTTGCTGAGCGTGCCGCTGCGGTCGGCGTCGGTCATGCGGAAGGTGTTGCCGGACTGGGCCATGAACTCCTCCCCGGTCATCTTGGACCCCTCGGCCGTGGCGTCCTGCCCGGTGTTCGAGACGTCCTCGCCGCTCCAGCCCTTGGCGCTGTCGCCCGACCAGGCCTGCGCGTCCTTCCAGTGTTCGCTGACCGAGGTCTGGTATTCCTTGGCGCTGATGTCGCCGCTCTGGTCGGTGTCGAGCCGGGCGAAGGCGTCGTCGGTGCTGCCGGACATCGCCTGCCGGATCGCGGCCGACGTCTCCATGCAGTTCGTCAGTTCGTCACGGTCGATGGAGCCGTCCGCGTTGGCGTCGATGCTCTTGTAGGCGGCCTTGCCAAGGGCCGCGGCCTCGTCCTGCGAGATCATGCCGTCGCCGTTCTCGTCGGCCGGATAGAAGGCACGGTCGCAATACCCGGCAATCTCGCCATTGTCGGCAGAGGCGGTGTCCGAGGTCTGCGCAAGGGCCGGCGCGGCGGCCAGCATGAGGGCGACGGCGGAGGTAAACGTACGGGTCAAAGCGTATCCTTTCGTAAAGACTTTCGTTGCTGGAAAAACCGGGGGGCCGGGCGGAATGTTCCGACATTCCTCGTATCCCGCCCTCTGCGCGGACCCGCGGCGGGCGGCGCTCTGGTCAAGCAGGGTGACTTATGGGATACCTCGGCGGCGCGGCTGAAAGGATGACGGCTCATGGATTTCGACTTCGACCTCTTCGTGATCGGCGGCGGCTCGGGCGGCGTCAGGGCGGCGCGGATCGCGGCGGCGGAAGGCGGTGCGAAGGTCGGGCTGGCCGAGGAAAGCCGGATGGGCGGCACCTGCGTGATCCGCGGATGCGTGCCGAAGAAGCTGATGGTCTTCGCCTCGGAGTTCGCCGAGGCGGTCGACCAGGGCCGCGCCTATGGCTGGGACCTGGAGAACCGCGGCTTCGACTGGAAGAAGTTCCACCCCCACCTGCGGGAGGAGCTGGACCGGCTGGAGAACATCTATCGCACCAACCTCGAGAAGGCGGGGGTGAAGCTGTTCGATGCCCGCGCGACGCTGGCCGATCCCCACACCGTGAAGCTTGCGACCGGCGAAAGCGTCACCGCCAAGCACATCCTTATCGCGACCGGCGGGCATCCCCATGTGCCGGAGTTTCCGGGCTCGGAGCTCGCCTGCACCTCCGACGACATGTTCCTGATGGAGGAGCTGCCGAAATCGCTGCTGATCGTCGGCGCGGGTTACATCGGCTGCGAATTCGCCTGCATGATGAACGGTCTCGGCGTCGAGGTGTCGATGATGCACCGCGGCGCCATGATCCTGCGCGGCTTCGACGAGGAGGTGGCGGGCCACATCTGCGAGCAGATGGGCGACAGCGGCATCGACATGCACCTCGGCTGCTCGGTGATGTCGATGGAGAAGACGGACGGGGGCATCTTCGTCAAGGCGACGAACGGCAAGGACCGCACATATGACCGGGTGCTCTATGCCACGGGGCGCAAGCCCAACAGCGCCGGGCTGGGGCTGGAGGAAATCGGCGTGCGGACGCTGAAGCATGGTGCCATCGAGGTGAACGAGTGGTCGCAGACCAGCGTGCCTTCGATCTATGCCATCGGCGACGTGACCGACCGCGTGGCGCTGACGCCGGTGGCGATCCGCGAGGGGCACGCCTTCGCCGACACCGTCTTCGGCGGCAGGAAGCGGAAGATGGAGTATGCCTGCATCCCTTCGGCCGTCTTCACCCAGCCCGAGATGGGCACGGTGGGCCTGACCGAGGAGCAAGCGATGCAGGATTTCGAGATCGAGGTCTACGCCACCGCCTTCCGGCCCATGAAGACAGCCTTCATCAAGCGGCCCGAGAGGGTGCTGTTCAAGCTGATCGTCGACGCCGACACGCGGCGGGTCCTCGGCTGCCACATCGTCGCGGACGGGGCGGGCGAGCTGATCCAGCTGGCGGCGATCGCGGTGAAGATGGGGGCGACGAAGGAGGATTTCGACGCCACGGTGGCGGTGCATCCGACCATCGCCGAAGAGCTGGTGACGATGCGCACGCCGGTGCGCCGCAGCTGACCCTCCGCACCCCCGGAAGAAGGGGGTCGGGTGAGGCAGCGCGTCCCACCCCGCGGCGCTTGAATTCGACGGGCAAATGCACAGTTACGACGGACACTGACCAACAAAAGGGAAACGACCTAGATGGCCAGCAACAATGGCGGACCCTGGGGCAGCGGCCCCCGGGGCGGCGGCGGCAACAACGGAGACGACGGCGACAGGCGGCCACCGCGGCGGCCCGGGGAGGGCCCCCAGATTCCCGAGATCGACGATCTGGTCCGCAAGGGGCAGGAACGGCTGAAGGTGCTGATGGGCGGGCGCGGCGGTCCGCGCGGCCCGATGAACGGCGGCTCCGGCGGCCCGGGCGGTCCCGGCATCTCGCGCGGGACGATCGGAATCGCGGCACTGGCGGTCGTGGGCCTCTGGGTGTTCTCCAGCTTCTACACCGTCAAGCCGGAAGAGCAGTCGGTCGAGCTGTTCCTCGGCAAGTATTCGTCGACGGGCAGCCCGGGCCTGAACTTCGCACCGTGGCCCCTGGTGACCGCCGAGGTGCTGCCGGTCACGCGCGAGCAGACCGAGGTGATCGGCGCGGGCAACTCGGGCGGACGCTCCGACGAGGGGCTGATGCTGACGACGGACGAGAACATCGTGGACATCGACTTCGAGGTCGTCTGGAACATCAACGATCCCGCCAAGTTCCTGTTCAACCTGCGCGACGCGCGCCAGACGATCCGCGCCGTGTCGGAGTCCGCCATGCGCGAGGTGATCGCCCGGAGCGAGCTGGCGCCGATCCTGAACCGCGACCGCGACCTGATCGCCGATACCGTGCGCCAGCTGATCCAGGATACTCTCGACAGCTACGACTCCGGCGTGAACATCGTCCGCCTGAACCTCGACAAGGCCGACCCCCCGCGCGAGGTGATCGACGCCTTCCGCGAGGTGCAGGCGGCCGAGCAGAAGCGCGACACGCTCCAGCGGCAGGCCGACGCCTATGCCAACCAGGCGCTTGCCGGCGCCCGCGGCGAGGCGGCGCAGCTTCTGGAAGAGGCCGAGGGCTATCGCGCGCAGGTCGTGAACGAGGCGCAGGGTGAGGCGAGCCGCTTCAGCTCGGTCCTGACGGAATACGAGAAGGCGCCGGAGGTGACGCGCAAGCGTCTCTATCTCGAGACCATGGAGGACGTTCTGGGCCGTGTCGACAAGATCATCCTCGACGGCGAGGCCGGGGGGGCCAACGGTGTCGTGCCCTACCTGCCGCTGAACGAGCTCAGGAACGCGCCGCCGGTGCGGACCCCGGGCAACGGAGGAACCAACTGATGAAGAAATCCGCATTCATCCTGCCCGTGGCCGTGGTGCTGGGCGCCGTCGCGCTGTCCTCCGTCTTCATCGTGGACGAGCGCGAGAAGGCGCTGGTGCTCCAGTTCGGCCAGATCAAGGCGGTGAAGGAAGAACCGGGTCTGGCGTTCAAGATCCCGTTCATCCAGGACGTCGTCTATTACGACGACCGGATCCTGTCGCTCGACACCGACCCGATCGAGGTCACGCCGAGCGACGACCGCCGCCTGGTGGTCGATGCCTTCGCCCGCTACCGCATCGCCGACGTGGTGCAGTTCCGCCAGGCCGTGGGTGTGGGCGGCGAACGGGCGGCCGAGGACCGGCTGGCCGGGATCATCAATCCGCAGATCCGCGCGGTGCTGGGTTCGGACGGCGTGACCTCGAACACCATCCTGTCGTCGGACCGGGCCACGCTGATGGCGCGGATCACCCAGCAGGCGCGCACCCGCGCCGCCCCGCTGGGGCTGGAGGTGCTGGACGTGCGCCTGAAGCAGACCGCGCTGCCCGAGCAGAACCTCGACGCCACCTTCGCGCGGATGCGCGCGGAGCGCGAGCGCGAGGCGGCCGACGAGATCGCCCGCGGCGAGGAGGCGGCGCAGCGGGTCCGCGCCCAGGCCGACCGCACGGTGGTCGAACTGGTGTCGGAAGCCACCCGCGACGCGGAAGTCACCCGAGGCGAGGCCGATGCCGAGCGCAACCGGATCTTCGCCGAGGCATTCGGCAAGGACGAGGAGTTCTTCGAGTTCTACCGCTCGCTGACCGCCTACCAGCGCTCGCTCCAAGGCCAGAACTCGACCATGGTGATGTCGCCGGACGGGGAGTTCTTCGAATACCTGCGCTCGACCCAGCCGCGGGGCACCGCGGCACCGTCCGGGGATGGCGCTGCGGCCCAGCCGCAAGGCGGCACGGCGACGCCCGCGCCGGACAGCGGGGGCTCGGCCTCGGCGGCGCCGTCGGGGTCGGCTCCGGCGGTCGACGACACCGCCGCGGGCGATGCGGCAGAGCCCGCCGACGATCAGGCGGCCTCCGCGGCCCCGGGCAGCGATGCCACCGGGGCGGCAGACGGTGGCGCGGCCACGCCGGAGACGGCCGACGCCTCCGCCGCCCCGGCCGCGCCCGCCAACCCCTAAGCGGCGATGGGTCTGCTGCTGGTGGCCCTCGGTCTGGTGTTCTGTCTGGAGGGGCTGGTGTTCGCACTGGCCCCTTCGCGCCTTCAGGACCTGCTGGCCGCCCTCGCGCGGCTGGAGCCGGAGCAGCGGCGGATGCTGGGCCTCGCCGCGCTGGCGCTGGGCGTGGCGCTTGTCTGGCTGGGCCGCGCGGTGGGCGGCTGACCCCGCGCCGTTCACGCGCTGTTGACGATCGGCGATATCTGTTGGCGTTGCGGCTTGCAGGGCGTATCTACAGACTACATCGAAAGGGAAGGCGGGTCCGCGGCCCCGGACCGGCCGCTTTCCGTCCCCCATGCTGGAGGAGCATCACGTGACATCTCGCACATCGACCCTTGCACGGACCCGCGAACGGCCCGCCGAGACGGCGCTGAAGGCGCTCTGGGCGCTGTTCTTCGGTCTCGCGCTGATCCTTGCGCAGACGCTGGGCGCCCACGCCCGCGCCGCGCCCGAAAGCTTTGCCGACCTGGCCGAGCAGATCAGCCCCTCGGTGGTGAACATCACCACGACGACGACCGTCGCCGCCCGCTCGGGGCCCGGGGCGATCGTGCCCGAGGGTTCGCCGTTCGAGGATTTCTTCCGCGAGTTCAACGACCGCAACGGACAGGGCGGCCGCAACACGCCGCGCCGCAGCCAGGCGCTGGGGTCGGGCTTCGTGATTTCCGAGGACGGGTACCTCGTGACGAACAACCACGTCATCGAGGGCGCGGACGAGATCCAGATCGAGTTCTTCTCGGGCAAGACCCTGGACGCGACGCTGGTCGGCACCGATCCGAACACCGACATCGCGCTCCTGAAGGTCGAGGCGGACGGCCCGCTGCCCTTCGTCAACTTCGGCGACAGCAACCTGATGCGCACCGGCGACTGGGTGATGGCCATGGGCAACCCGCTGGGCCAGGGCTTCTCGATCTCGGCCGGGATCGTCTCGGCCAGGAACCGCGCACTGTCGGGCACCTATGACGACTACATCCAGACCGACGCCGCGATCAACCGCGGCAACTCGGGCGGGCCGCTGTTCAACATGGACGGCGAGGTGATCGGCGTGAACACCGCGATCCTGTCGCCGAACGGCGGCTCCATCGGCATCGGCTTCGCCATGTCCAGCAACGTCGTCAGCAAGGTCGTGGCGCAGCTGAAGGAGTTCGGCGAGACCCGCCGCGGCTGGCTGGGCGTCCGCATCCAGGACGTGAGCCCCGACATCGCCGAGAGCATGGGGCTGGAGAAGGCCACGGGCGCGCTGGTGACGGACGTGCCGGACGGACCCGCGAAGGACGCCGGCATGAAGTCGGGCGACGTCATCATGTCCTTCGACGGCGTCGACGTGCCCGACACCCGCAGCCTGGTGCGCACCGTGGGCAACACGAGCGTGGGCAAGACCGTGCGCGTGGTCGTCTACCGCGACGGCAAGACCGAGACGCTGAGGATCACGCTCGGCCGCCGCGAAGAGGCGGAAAGCGCGCGTCCGGCCGCGGTCGAGACCCCCGCCGACCCGGCGACGAGCGAGATGCTGGGCCTGACCGTGTCGGAGATGACCGAGGAACTGAGGAGCGAGCTGAAGCTCGGCGACGCGGCCGAGGGTCTGGTCGTGACCGACGTGGCGGGCGACAGCGAGGCCTACGAGAAGAACATCCGCGCGGGCGACGTCATCACCGAGGCCGGTCAGCAAAAGGTGTCCGTCCCGCAGGACCTGGAGGACCGCATCGCCGAGGCGAAGGAGGGCGGGCGCAAGTCCCTGCTGCTTCTCGTGCGCCGCGAGGGCGAGCCGCGCTTCGTGGCGCTGACGCTGGACTAGTCCCTCCCTCGAAGACGGAAATGACGGGGGCGCCTTCCGGGGCGCCCCTTTGCTTTATGCCCGAGCGGATATGTGGTGCGGGCGAAACCTCCAGCCCCAAGTGGGGTGCCGGTTTCCTCAAGGAAACCGGTCCATTTTTCTTGAGAAAAATGGCGCAGGATGGAGAGGTCGGTCCGCGCGGGTGCCTGATCCCGCGCTATCTCCGATGATCGGGAGCCGGTTTCCTTGAGGAAACCGGACCATTTTCCTTCAGGAAAATGGCCTGGCACCGGAGTGGCGGGACGGCAGGGGCGACCGTGGACCGGCACCCGGCGGATCGACGGGGGCGCGGGACATGACCGGCGGAACGCCTCCGGCGGGAGTATTTGAGGCAAAGAAGAAACACGGCAGCCGGGGGCGGGCGCCGGTCAGCCCTCGATAGCCTCTTCCTCGGTATAGACGGCGAGGCCCAGGCGCTTGGCGCCGGCGAGGCTCAGCGCCGAGGCGTTCAGGCCCTGTTGTCCCTGGTAGCGGCGCACCGCGGCGCGTGTGGCGGCGTCCATCTCGCCCGTCACGGCGCCCGTGTAGTGTCCCCGTACCTGCAGGGCGCGCTGGAGGCTCGCGATGAAGGCCGGGGTCTGCTCGTGCGCGCAGACGGTCTGCAGGACGATCTCGCGGCGGTCCTGCAGGATGCGGGTTTCGGTCACGGTCTCGTAGCGGGCAGGCGCGTCCGCCTCCGCGGCAGCGGAGGAGGCATCCGGGGCGGCCAGGATGTGCTCGGTCCGGGTCTCGACCACGGCGGGGATGGTCACCGTGTCGAAACAGCCGGTGGCGGCGTCGCCGGTCGCCTCGGCCGCTTCCGCGGGGGCGATCTGGGGCTCGACGAACCGCGCGACATCGGGCGCCGAGGCGACGCAGCCCGCGAGAAGCGCAGGCAGCCACAGGGCGCAGGTTGCGCGGGCGGTGCGGGTCTTCGACATTCTGCTCGCGGCCTCTGACGGGTCGTTCCCCGGAATCCTAGCCGATCGGCTGTCCCCGCGGAAGCCGGAGGTCGATACGGCGGAACAGCGCAGGATTGTTTTGCCATTTCTGCCACAACCCGCCTATCCTCCCGACTTGAGGGAGGAGACGATCATGGGAATTTTCAAGAGCCCTTTCAGCCCCTTGGCGCTGAAGGAGCAGACGATCACCGAGCGGGTGTTCGAGGGGCTGGCCGGTCGTCCGCAGGACGACGTGGTGCTGATCGACGGGCCGAGCGGCGAGACGATGCAGGCCGGAGCCTTCGTCGACAGCGTGAAGCGGCTGGCCGGGGGACTTTCCGCCGCTGGCTTCGGCGCGGGGCAGGTGGTGGCGCTGATGGCGCCGAACATGCCCGCCTTCGGCGTGGTGAAGCACGGTGCGCTCTGGGCCGGGGGGACGGTGACGACGATCAACCCCGCTTACACCGCGCGCGAGGTCGCCCACCAGCTGCAGGATGCCGGGGCCGACATCCTGTTCACCACCGCGGCCTTCATCGACACGGCGCGGGCGGCGGCGGAGGGCAGCGGGGTGCGGCGGGTGGTCGTGATGGACGGGGAGGGGCCGGATGCCATGGCGGCGCTGATGGGCGATCCGCTGGAGGCGCAGGTGCCGGTGGACCTCGACTCCCACGTGGCGATGATGCCCTATTCCTCGGGCACGACCGGGCTGCCGAAGGGCGTGATGCTGAGCCATCGCAACCTCGTGGCCAACGTCGACCAGTGCATCGCCATGGGCGTGATCCGGCCGGGCGACGTGACGCCCTGTTTCCTGCCGTTCTTCCACATCTACGGGATGCAGGTGCAGTTGAACATGTTCCTCGCCGGGGGCGGCACGCTGGTCACCCTGCCGCGGTTCGACCTCGAGATGTTCCTGAGGCTCGCGCAGGAGCACCGGGCGCGCTCGCTCTTCATCGTTCCGCCGGTGGGGCTGGCGCTGGCCAAGCATCCGCTGGTCGACCGGTTCGACCTCGCCTCGGTCGAGATCCTGATGTCCGGCGCGGCGCCGCTCAGCGGCGAGATCACGGCAGCGGTGTCGCAGCGGCTGGGCTGCGACGCGTTCCAGGGCTACGGCATGTCCGAGACCTCGCCGGTGACGCTGATCAACGTGCCGGGGAAGTCGGTCAGCGGGTCGGTCGGCGTCCTCGTGCCCTCGACCGAGGGGCGGATCGTGGACGTGGAGAGCGGCGCCGACCTCGGGCCCGGGGAGGACGGTGAGCTGTGGGTGCGGGGACCGCAGGTGATGATCGGCTACCTGAACAACGATGCCGCGACGGCCGCGACCATGCCGGGCGAGGGATGGTTGCGCACCGGCGACATCGGCCATGTGGACGCGGAGGGGAACGTCTTCATCTCCGACCGGCTGAAGGAGCTGATCAAGTGCAAGGGCTTCCAGGTGGCCCCGGCCGAGCTGGAGGCGGAGCTGCTGAGCCATCCCGCGATCGTGGATGCGGCGGTGATCGGACGCCCGGACGACGAGGCGGGCGAGGTGCCGGTGGCCTTCGTCGTGCTCGCCCCGGGGCAGGGCCTGAGCGAGGCCGAGGTGCAGGCCCATGTCGCGGGTAGGCTGGCGAGCTACAAGCACCTGCGCGCGGTGAGCTTCGTCGAGTCGGTGCCGAAGTCGGCCTCGGGCAAGATCCTGCGGCGGCTGCTGCGGGACGCGTGAGCGTTCAGGCGGCGGCGAGGCGAAGGGCCTTCCGGCGCGGCTGGCCGAGGCGGGGGGGCAGCCGCCCGGCCAGCGCATAGGCCGCGAGGAGGCCGAGGCCCGAGGCCAGGAACACACCCGCGACCGGCGCCACCGCCAGCACCGCCCAGGCGGCGGCGGGGGTGGCGATGCCCGAGACGTCGCGGAAGGTGGAATAGACGGCGGACATCTCGGTGCGCTCCGCCGGGCGCACGGCCAGGAGGAACGGCAGGCCGGCCGAGATGTCGAGCAGGATGAGGAAGCCCGACCCCGCCAGCAGGGCGAGGACGGTGATCCAGGGCAGGGAGGCGGCGAGGGCCGCGCCGCTGAACAGGAGCCCTGCGGCAAGGAAGCCGGTGCGGATCGCCCGGCGCAGCGAGCGGCGCTGGACCCAGCGCAGCATCAGCGGGGTCAGGAACAGGGTGCCGTTGGTGACCGACAGCACGATCCCGCCCAGCCGGTCGCCGAGGCCGCTCTCGATGGCGAAGATCGGCAGGTAGACGACATAGACCCACCAGCCGCAGGAGCGGATCACGGCAAAGAGCCAGCCCGCCACCAGCCGCGGCTGCGCCGCGAAGCGGGGCAGGTAGGCCAGCGGGTTGGCCGGGGGGCGGCGCGACCGGGTGATGAGCTTGCCGTTGCCGAGGCGCAGGACCAGGAACACCGTCGCCATGGCAAGCGCCGCCGCCGCGGCGACGAGGAACGGCGCGGGCGCCCAGGCCTTCAGCAGGAAGACCCCGAGGGCCGGGCCGACCGTCCAGCCGAGGGCGCTGTAGAACATCCGCGAGGTCTCGCATTTCCCGAGATCGGCGCGGGCGATGTAGTCGAGCACGTAGGCGTTGAAGCACACGAAGCAGGTGACGGTGGCCGCGGTGGTGCAGAGAAGGCCGGCGATCAGCGCCGCGGCGCTGCCCTGGATCGCGAGGAAGGCGCCGGTGGCATAGAGCAGGCAGCCGAAGATGTAGACGAAGCGGCGCGGCACGAAGCGCGAGATCCAGGGCACCAGCAGGCCCGAGGCGAGCGAGGCGAGGCCGACCGCGAAATAGACCGCCGAGACCAGGGCGGCATCGCCGAGCGCCTTGAAGACGGCCAGCGGATAGACCGAGATCAGGATGCCCCGGGCCACGGCCTCGATCCCCGCGAGGGTCGCGAAGCCGCGCACGCCGGGGGTGGGGGGGTGGCGGAGCCATTCGGGGATATAGCGCTGGTGCATGGTCGGATCTCTTCGGCTGTGCGCCTTGTGCCGCAGGACGTGTGGGAATGATGTGCCGGCGGCGACATGCCGTCGCTTTTTCGGGCAATTCGCGAAGATCATCCGCCCCGTGTCTGCGCCCGGCGGAACGGAGTTTGGGAAACTCCGCCGCCGCGCCGCGGAGAGCGCGGGGTGACGGCCCCGGTCGGGAGAAGCCCCGGCGTCGCGCCCCCGTTTCGCGCCACCGCGTCGGGGGGGACGATCGCTCCATCTTTGCTTTCCAAATATCCCGGGGAGCGCGAGGGGCTGGCCCCTCGCTCCTGTCCTCCCGATCCGCGCAGGGGTCGGGGCGGCGTGCGGCGGCCGCGCGCCCTTCGGGGAGGCGGAAGCGCGGGTCGAGGAGGCGGAGCCTCCGGCGGGGATATTTAGGAAGCAAAGATGGGTGGTGCGGGCGCAGGGCGGCGCGGGTCGCCGGATGCGCGGGGTCGATCCGGCCAAGGGAGGTACCCGACCCGAGAAACGGCACCGCGCGGGATGCGGTGCCGTTCCGAAGATCGCGTCAGAAGTTCAGCGAGATGTCGCGGTGGATCGAGTTGCAGGAGGCGATGAACAGGGCCTGTTCGTGGGGCAGGCGGGGCTGCTGGCGCAGGCCGATCGTGCCCTTGATGGCCTCGTCGTAGGCCATCAGTTCGGGCAGCAGGTCGCTCCGGGCGCGGCTGCGCCAGTCGAGTTCGCTCCGGAACAGCGCCTGTGCCTCGGCGAGGTACTCCGCGGCCTTCTCCGGGTCGGGGGAGCGGGCGTCGATCTCGCGCCGCGCGTCCGCCAGCAGCCCGCGGATGTCGCCCGCGCCCGCCACCTCGCCGAACTGGCGTTCCACCTCCTTGAACCGCTCGTCCGCCATGTCGCGGTCCATCGACGGCGCGTCGGCGGCGAGCTGGCTCAGCGGCTCCGCCAGCTGCGCGAGGGCGTCGCGGGCCTCGATCACGGAGATCAGCCCGACCAGCGGCTCATAGGCTTGGTCCACCGTCCGGCGGTAGGTGGTGCGGGTGCTCCGGTCCTCCGAGGTGATCCTGTTGTAGGCCGCCTGGGTGTCGGTCCAGGTCCCGGGGATCTGGGCGAGCAGCGCGTCGTGCTCGGCCTCAAGCCGGTCGTAGCGGGCCTGCAGCGCCTCGGTGTCGCCGAAGCCGCGGCGGATGCGAGTTTCGAGCTCGGAGAGCTGCACCTCGATCCGGCGGGCGTCGCGCTGGATGGCGCGGACGATCCGGTGTTCGGGGCGGTAGTCCACCGCGCCTTCGGCGAGTCGGCGCTTGATGTCCTGGATCTCGGCCATCAGCGTGAAGGACTCCCCGGCCTTCTCGACGCCCTCCTGGAAGTCCTCGCGCAGATCCTCGGGAAGATAGGAGAGGTCGAGCGCGGCGGCGCGGTCGACGGCGGCCTTGATCTCGGTCCCGCGCTCGTCGAAGGCGTGGGCGACCCAGTTCTCGACGCAGTGCTGCAGCGCCGGGTTCACCGGCGGCGGCGCGGTTTCGGCGGTGAGCGAGCTTCGCGCGGGCAGGTAGTTCACCAGCGGCGGGTAGAAGGCGACGATCACCAGCGCGAGGAGCTGGAGGCAGATGAAGGACACGACGCCCTTGTAGATCTGGATCGTCCTGACCGCCGCCGGGGCCACGCCGCGCAGGTAGAACAGCGCGAAGCCGAAGGGCGGCGTCAGGAACGAGGTCTGGATGTTCAGACCGATCATCACGCCGAGCCAGACGGCCGAGACGTTCGCCTCGGGGTCGGCCAGAAGGATCGGCGAGACGATGGGCACCACGACCACGGCGATCTCGATGAAGTCGAGGAAGAAGCCGAGGACGAAGATCACCGCCATGACGATCACGAACTTGGTCCAGAAGCCGCCCGGCAGGCCTTCGAGGAAGTGCTTGACCAGCTCTTCTCCCCCGAAGGAGCGGAAGGCGGCGGTCAGCATCGCGGCGCCGAGCAGGATGATGAAGACGAGCGAGGTGGTCTTCGCCGTCTCGACCATCACGCCGGTCAGGGCGTCGTCGGTGACGAAGGCGCGGTAGCCGCTCCAGGCGATGGAGACGACCAGCAGCAGCACCGCGACGACGGCCAGCTGGACGCCGAACCAGTCATCCGCGCTCTGGATGTTCTGGACGTTGGTGTCGTAGGTCGAGAGCACGAAGACGAGCAGCGCCATGGCGGTCAGCGCGAGGATCGCCGGGACGTATCGCAGTCGACCGCCGGGATGCAGGCGGTAGCCGGCCATGATCATCGCGCCGACGGCACCGATGGCCCCCGCCTGGTTCACCGTGGCGATGCCGCCGATGATCGAGCCGAGGACGAGGATGATCAGCGCCAGCGGCGGCACCATGGCGAGGAACACCTTGCCGAGGAAGCGCAGGTCGTACTTCCCCTCGTAGGGGACGGCCGGGGCCAGTTTCGGGAACAGCACGGCCACGGCGAGGATGAACAGGATGTAGATGCCGACGAGCAGCAGGCCCGGCACCAGCGCGCCGAGGAACATGTCGCCCGCGCTGGTCGAGACCACGGCGTATTCCGAGGGCATCACGATCTCGCCGGTGACAGCCTTGTAGAGCTCCTGCCGGGTCTGGCCGGCCTGGTCGACGGCGGAGGCCAGCTGGTCGGCCAGGATGATGAGCACGATCGAGGGCGGGATGATCTGGCCGAGCGTGCCGGAGGCGGCAATGATCCCCGACGACAGCGGGTTGGAATAGCCGTTCCGCATCATCGCGGGCAGCGAGATCAGGCCCATGGCGACGACGGTCGCGCCGACGATGCCGGTGGTGGCGGCAAGCAGCGCGCCCACCACGACGACCGAGATGCCGAGGCCGCCCGGCACCGGGCCGAAGAGCTGGGCCATCGTGACCAGCAGGTCCTCGGCGATCTTCGAGCGCTGGAGCATGATGCCCATGAAGATGAACAGCGGGATCGCGATCAGCGTGTCGCGTTCGGGTTCCCAGTAGACCCCCCGCAGGTTCGTCACCCCCGCCGAAAGCCATTGCGAGGGGCCTCCGGAGGCGAAGTAGGCGTCGGTGCCGCCGCCGAAGAAGTAGCCCGCGATGGCGGCCAGCAGCACGGTGATGATCGCCGAGCCGGGCAGGGCGAAGGCGACGGGATAGCCCGAGCCGAGCGCGAAGGCCATCAGCCCGATCAACAGGAGGAGGAAGAAGAGTTCCATGCGCGGCGTCCCCGGCTGTGGTTAAAGGGCTTCGGCGTGCGTCTCGCGCGCGCCCGGCTCGCCGCGCCTGTCGGCGACGCCCTCGAAGAACTGGGCGACGAACTGGATCATCATCGTCACCGCGAACACGCCGAGGAACCCGGCCATGAAGTATTTCACGAACAGCCCGAAGCCCGACTGCGTGATCTCGTAGACCAGGATCGGGCCGACGATGATGCTGGAGGAGGAGCCGAAGCCGATGATCAGGATCGTCCAGCAGAGCAGCATCCCGAGGCAGATCGCGCCCACGGCGTTGACCCGCCCCTTCGCCTCGCGCCGCATCCCGGCATAGAGCAGGTCGACCCGGACATGGCCGTCCTCGAGCAGGGTATAGGCGGAGGCGAACAGGAACAGCGCGCCGTACCAGAAGCGCACGAGGTCGGACATGAAGGCCTGTTCGTAGGAGAAGATGAAGCGGCTGAACACGATCAGCAGCTCGGCCAGCACCACCAGCAGCGACAGCCAGATGAACCCGAGGGACCGGGTGACGGCGGCGACGAGGATGCCGAGCAGGATCAGCGGCACGTGGAAATAGAGCCCGCGATAGGCGGAGCGGCCGAGGTTGCCGGCGATCTCGGGTCCGACCAGCGGGTCGAGCAGGCCGTCGATGCGCAGGAAGGACAGGACCGCGTCGCCGATGCCGACGAAGACCACCACCCAGAAGGCGGCGCGCACCAGGAAACGGTTGATCGAAGTCACCCGCGCCGCGTCGTCGCGCAGCGTCATGTCGGGCTGCCGCAGCACCATCAGCCAGGCTCCGAGCAGCGCGAGCGCCGGATAGAGCGCGCATTGCACGATGGCGGGGCCCATGTCCGGGCCGCCCGCGAAGGCCGCGGCGGCGCCCGGAAAGGCGAACCAGAATGTCAGCACCACGTTCACGAGAAAGGCGGCCATCACCGCCAGCATCATCCAACCGAAAGACCGCGCGACGATCGCGCGTGCACCTTCTGCCTGCGTCATTGCGCCTGCACTCCCCCGTCGGGCCGTTCAGCCCTCGTTACCCTTGTGCCGGGGCGGGGGCTGTGCCCGCCCCGGCAGGATCCCTGTACCTCCGGTGACGCCCCGGCACCGGCCGGGGCGCCGGTCCGTCAGATGTCGAGATAGCGGTTGCGCTTGGCGACGTAGGGCGCGTCGGAGTAGTTGCTCCAGGCGCCGACGTTCGCGCGGGCGTCGAGGAAGCTGTCGACGATCTCCTTCGCCAGCTCGCTGTGGTCGCGGGTTTCCTCGATCACCTCGGTGGCGGCGTCGCCGAAGGCCTCGTAGACGTCATCGTTGAACTCGCGCAGCTCGACGCCGTACTCGTTGATGAGCTTGTTGAGGTAGATGCCGTTGTTGTAGTTGGTCTCGGCCGCCTGCATGGCGTTCTCCTCGGCGCAGGCGACGGTGATCAGCCGCTTGTCCTGGTCCGAAAGACCGTCCCACCACGCCTTGTTCATGCCGAGGCTGACCTGGCTTCCCGGCTCGTGCATGCCCGGCCAGTAGTAGTACTTGGCGGCCTCGTAGAGCTTCAGGAAGTAGTCGTTCCACGGTCCCACCCACTCGGTCGCGTCGATGGCGCCGGAGACGAGGTTCTCGTAGATCTGGCCGCCGGGCAGCGACACGGGCGAGGCGCCGACCTTGGCCATGACGTCGCCGCCGAGGCCGGGGATGCGCATCTTCAGGCCCTTCAGGTCCTCGGGCGAGTTGATCTCCTTGTTGAACCAGCCGCCCATCTGCAGGCCGGTGTTGCCGCAGGGGATGCCCTTGATGCCGAACTCGGCGCCGATCTTGTCCAGCAAGGCCTGGCCGCCGCCGAACTTCATCCAGGCGTCCATCTCGGTATAGGTCAGGCCGAACGGCACGGCGGTGAAGGGCGCCCAGCCGGGGTGCTTGCCCTTCCAGTAGTAATCGGTGCCGCAATAGGCCTGGGCGTTGCCCGACGCGACCTCGTCGAAGCTGTCGAACGCGCCCACGCGCTCGCCCGCCGCGAAGTACTGGACCGCGATCCGGCCTTCGGTCAGTTCCTCGATCCTCTCGGCAAGGCGCTGGCCGCTGGTGCCGAGGCCGGGAAAGTCGCGGCCCCAGGTCGAGACGATGACCATGTCCTTGCGCTCCTGCGCGAGGGCCGGTGCGGCCAGCGCGGCGGATGCCACCGTGCCGCTTGCCGCGGCCTTCAGAAACTTGCGTCGTTGCATCTTCTTGTTTTCCTCCTCAGTTGGTCGTGCCCGAAGGCCCCTTCCCGTTCTATTCTGCGCGGTTGCCTGCGCATACCCCTTTCGGCGCGCCGTGCCGTCGCAGGCGCCGGCGCACGCCTTCAGGGGTCACTTCTGTTCCCGAAGGCCGCGAAAAAGTGCAATCGGCGAGGCCGGGCGCGGGGCCGGTTTCCCGGCTTTGCCGCTTTCGCGGGCGTTTCGCGCCGCCATTTTTTCATGCTGCCTGCGGATTGGGCGTTTCGGGGACGGGCTGCTGAAAATTGTTTCCGCTAACAGGTGCGACGTGTCGCTTTTCGCCCGCGAGACGTCTTTACCCGTCCATCCGGCTCGGCCATAGAACCCTGGCGCCGGGCGAGGGGCGCGATCGTTCGGGGAGGATGCAGCGATGATCGAGACGGCATTGGGGCTGCGCAGCGCGTTCTCGGCGCCGCACCGCCTGGCGGCGAAGGCCGGGGCCGAGGTGCTGGAGGACGGCGGCAGCGCGCTGGAGGCGATGGTCGCCGCGGCGGCGGTGATCGCGGTGGTCTATCCGCACATGAACGGCATCGGCGGCGACGGCTTCTGGCTGGTGAAGCGGCCCGGCGCGCCTGCCTTCGGCATCTTCGCGGGCGGCGGCGCGGCGGCGCTGGCGGATCCGGCGTGGTACCGGGCGCGGGGGCACACCGATGCGATCCCGACCCGCGGCGCCGAGGCGGCGCTGACGGTGCCGGGCACCATCGGCGGCTGGGCGCTGGCGCTGGAGGAGGCGGGGCAGGGCGCGCGGCCCCTTGCCGACCTGCTGGCCCCGGCGATCCGGCTGGCGAGGGAGGGGATCGCCGTCAGCCGCAACCAGTCGGCGGTGACGGCCGAGAAGATCGACGGCCTGCGCGACGTGCCGGGCTTCGCCGAGACCTACCTGATCGGCGGCGAGGTGCCCGCGCCGGGCGCGAAGCTGGTGCAGGCGCCGCTCGCCGCGACGCTGGAGCGGCTGGCCGAGGCGGGGCTCGACGATTTCTACAGGGGCGACATCGCGGCGACCCACGCGCGGTTCCTGGAAGCGCAGGGCGGCCCGCTGCGCGCGTCCGACCTTGCCGGTCATGCCGCGCGCCGGGTGGTGCCGCTAGCCATCGAGACCTCGTGGGGTCGGCTGATGAACATGATCCCGCCGACACAGGGCATGGCCTCGCTCGCGATCCTCGGCGCCTTCGACCGGCTGGGCGTGACCGAGGGCGAAGGCTTTGCCCACTGGCACGGGCTGATCGAGGCGACGAAGCAGGCGTTCATCGTCCGCAACCGCGAGCTTGGCGACGAGCGGGGGATGCGCCGGGCGGCGCAGGAGATGCTGGGGCAGGCCGAGCTCGACGCCATGGCGGCGGCGGTGGACATGGAGCGGGCGCTGCCCTGGCCGCACCGCGCGAAGGACGGCGACACGATCTGGATGGGCGCGGCGGATGCCGGGGGCACCGTGGTCAGCTTCATCCAGAGCGTTTTCTGGGAGTTCGGCTCGGGCCTGACCTGCACCGACACCGGCGTGTTCTTCCAGAACCGCGGCGCCGGCTTCTCGCTGAAGGAGGGGCCGAACCTGCTGACCCCCGGACGCTGCCCGTTCCACACCCTGAACCCCGCGCTGGCCGAGCTGAAGGACGGCCGCGTGATGGCCTATGGCACCATGGGCGGCGAGGGGCAGCCGCAGACCCAGTCGGCGGTCTTCACCCGCTATGCCGCCTTCGGCCAGCCGCTCCAGCAGGCGGTCAGCGCGCCGCGCTGGCTGCTGGGGCGGACATGGGGCGATGCGACCGACAGCCTGAAGGTCGAGGCCGACGCCGACCCCGCGCTGGTCGAGGCGCTGCGCGGCGCGGGCCACGCGGTCGAGACGATCGAGGCGAAGTCCTCGCTCGCCGGGCACGCGGGCGCGGTGGTGCGCCATGCCGACGGGCGCTGCGAGGCGGCGGCGGATCCGCGCAGCGACGGCATCGCGCTGGCCGACTGACCCCGCAGGGCGGCGCGCATTGCGGCAGCGCTGCCCGCTCCTGCGGCGAAATGGCGCCCCGGCAAGAAATGCGGCCGCCGGATGGACCTTTCCGGCGGCCCGCTGCCTTTCCTCCGAGACCAGCCGGGTGCGGGCGCGATGATGCGTGCCCGCGGGACGACCCCGGACGCATCAAGGAGCACAGCATGAACACCCATTCCGACATGCAGGCCGGACAGGACACGGCATTGCCCGGACCCACGACCTCGAAGACGCGGCTTGTGGTCAACGGCACCGAGCGGGTGCTGGAGGTCGACAACCGTACCACCCTGCTCGACGCCCTGCGCGAACACCTCCGGCTGACCGGCACGAAGAAGGGCTGCGATCACGGCCAGTGCGGCGCCTGCACCTGCTTCGTCAACGGCCAGCGGGTCAATTCCTGCCTGTCGCTCGCCGTGATGCACGACGGCGACGAGATCACCACCATCGAGGGGCTCGGAACGCCCGAGGACATGGACCCCCTGCAGGCGGCCTTCGTCGCCCATGACGGCTTCCAGTGCGGCTATTGCACGCCGGGGCAGATCTGCTCGGCCAAGGCGACGCTGGAGGAGCTCCGCGCGGGCATCCCCAGCCACGTCACGAAGGACCTGCTGGCCAACCCGCCGCTGTCCCCCGAGGAGATCAAGGAACGGATGAGCGGCAACATCTGCCGCTGCGGCGCCTACGCCAACATCCTTGAGGCCGTTCTCGACGTCGCGGAGGCCCGGTGATGCGCGCATTCAGTTATGAGAAAGTGAAGAACCCCGCAGGCGCCGCGGCCCGTGCCGCCGAGGTGGCGAACGCCAAGTTCGTGGCGGGGGGCACCAACCTCCTCGACCTGATGAAGCTCGAGATCGAGACGCCGCTGCACCTGATCGACGTCAACGGCCTGGGCCTCGACCGGATCGAGGGGACCGACGACGGCGGTCTCAGGATCGGCACGCTGGTCAGGAACACCGCGCTGGCGGCGGACGAGCGGGTGAAGCGGGACTATCCCGTGCTGACCCGCGCGCTGATGGCCGGCGCCTCGGGGCAGCTGCGCAACAAGGCGACGACCGGGGGCAACCTGCTGCAACGCACGCGCTGCCCGTATTTCTACGACACCGCCATGGCCTGCAACAAGCGCAAGCCCGGATCGGGCTGCGCGGCGCAGGCGCCCGGCGCCTTCTCGCGCCAGCTCGGCGTCGTCGGCGTGTCCGAGGCCTGCATCGCCACCCACCCCTCGGACATGGCCGTGGCGATGCGCGCGCTCGACGCGGTGGTCGAGACAGTGATGCCCGAGGGCGAGACCCGCGCGATCCCGCTGGCCGATTTCCACCTGCTGCCGGGCCACACGCCCGAGGTCGAGACGGCGCTGAAACCGGGCGAGCTGATCACCGCGGTGACGCTACCCGCCCCCGTGGGCGGGCACCAGAGCTATACCAAGGTGCGGGACCGCTCGTCCTATGCCTTCGCGCTGGTCTCGGTCGCGCTGATCCGCCAGCCCGACGGCTCCGGCGCCGTCGCCCTTGGCGGCGTCGCGCCGAAGCCCTGGCGCAACGCCGCGGCGGACAAGCTGCTGCCGGAAGGGGCGAAGGCCGTCATGGCCGAGCTGATGAAGGATGCCCGCCCGACCGAGCAGAACCGCTACAAGATCAAACTGGCGGAGCGCACGCTCGCCTCCGCCCTGAACGAAGCGAAAGGCTGAGGCCATGGATTTCAACACAGCCGCAGAGACCAACATCTTCGACAGGCCGAAGATCCTCGGCAAGGCCGTGCCGCGCCGCGACGGCCCGCTGAAGACCACCGGCCGCGCGCCCTATGCCTACGAACGCCACGACGTCGCCGAGGGGCAGCTCGTCGGCTATCCGCTGGGCTCGGCCATCGCCAAGGGCCGGATCCTGTCGATGGACACCGAGGCGGCCAGGGCCGCGCCGGGCGTGCGCGCCATCGTGACGACGCTCGACATGGAGGCGATGCCGGTCCCGTCCGAGATGCACACCGCGCATCTGTTCGGCGGTGACAAGGTCGAGCACTACCACCAGGCGATCGCCGTTGTCGTCGCCGAGACCTTCGAGCAGGCCCGCGCTGCGACTGCGCTGATCAAGGTGGAGTACGACGCCGACGAGGGGGCCGAGTTCGACCTGCTCGCCGCCTACGAGAAGATGAAGGACACGCCCGTCGACCCCGAAGTGAGCAAGGGCGATTTCGAGACCGCTTTCGCCAATGCCGCCCACCGGATCGACCGGACCTACGTCACCACGCCCCAGAACCACGCCCAGATGGAGCCGCAGGCGACCGTCGCCGCCTGGGACGAGAACGGCAACGTGACGCTCTGGACCTCGAACCAGATGATCCAGTGGGCGAAGAAGGCGGTCGCCAAGACCTTCGAGATGGATGTCGAGAAGGTGCGCGTCGATTCTCCCTACGTCGGCGGCGGCTTCGGCAACAAGCTGTTCATCCGCTCCGACGTGGTGCTCGCCGCGCTCGGCGCGAAGGCGGCGGGACAGCCGGTGAAGCTGGCGATGCCGCGCCCCTTCGTCATGAACAACACCACCCACCGCGCGGGCACGGTGCAGCGCATCCGCATCGGTACCGACGCGCAGGGCAAGATCGTCGCCCTGGCGCACGAGGGCACGTCGAACACGCTGCCCGGCGGCAGCGGCGAGGATGCGACCAACCAGTCGCAGCACTTCTATGCCGCCGACACCCTGCTGATCGCCACCCGCCTGGCCGAGATGCACCTGCCCGAGGCCAACGCGATGCGCGCCCCCGGCGAGGCCTCGGGGCTCATGGGCCTCGAGATGGCGATGGACGAGATGGCCGAGGAGCTGGGGATGGACCCGGTGCAGTTCCGCCTCGTCAACGACACCGACACCAGCCCCGCCACCGGAAAGAAGTTCTCCGACCGCAACTTCGCCCGCTGCCTCACCGAGGGCGCCGAACGCTTCGGCTGGGAGAACCGCAACACCACCCCCGGCAGCCGACGGGAAGGCGACTGGCTGATCGGACATGGCGTGGCGGGGGCGTTCCGGCCCAGCCCGGCGACGACCTCCGGCGCGCGTGTGCGGCTTCAGGCCGACGGTCGGATCATCGTCGAGACCGACATGACCGACATCGGCACCGGCTCCTACACCATCATCGCCCAGACCGTGGCCGAGGCCATGGGCATGGACATCGAGGATGTCGAGGTGCGCCTCGGCGATTCCGCCTTCCCCGTCTCCTCGGGCTCCGGCGGCCAGTTCGGCGCCGTCAGCTCCACCGCGGGCGCCTATGCCGCCTGCACCGCGCTGCGCCGCGAGGTGGCGCGCCGGATCGGCCACAACGACGCCGACGGCCTGAGCTTCGCGCGCGGCAACGTCACGGCGGGGGCGAAGGAGACGCCGCTCGTCGACATCGCGCCCGAGGGCGAGATCGTGGCTGAGGACAAGGTGAAGTTCGGCAGCTTCCGCAAGGACCGGATGGTGGCGACCTTCGCCGCCCATTTCGTCGAGGTGGGGGTGAACGCCTGGACCGGCGAGGTCCGGGTGCGCCGGATGCTCGGGGTCTGCGACGCGGGCCGGATCATGAACCCGACGACGGCACTCAGCCAGGTGATCGGCGGAATGGTCATGGGCGTCGGCGCGGCGCTGAGCGAGGAGATCGCGGTCGACACGGCGAAAGGCGTGTTCATCAACCACGACCTCGCCAATTACGAGGTGCCGGTGCACGCCGACATCCCTGAGCAGGAGGTGGTGTTCCTCGATACGCTCGATCCCGTTTCGGGACCGCTGAAGTCGAAAGGGGTCGGCGAACTCGGCCTCTGCGGCGTGGCGGGGGCGGTGGCGAATGCCGTCTACAACGCGACCGGCGTGCGCGCGCGCGAATACCCGATCACCCTCGACAAGCTGCTCGACGGCTTGCCGGAGGTCTGAGCGACAGGGGCCGGGGCATCGCGCCCCGGCCCTTTCGCGTCACCCATCCCGAACAAGGACCCGCGCCATGCAGATCAGGACCATCACCGACCAGCCCTCCGCCGAAGGCCCCGCCGAATATTTCACCGGCCGCGTGCGTCTGGAGAACGCCTTCTCCTTCCCCGAGCCCGGCCGCACCAACGCCGCCCTCGTGATCTTCGAGCCGGGGGCGCGCACCGCCTGGCACACCCACCCCTACGGCCAGCTCCTCTACGTCGTCTCAGGCGAGGGCTGGGTGCGGTCCGAGGGCGGGGCGAAACGGGCGATCCGCGCGGGCGACACGGTGTTCTTCGAACCCGGCGAACGTCACTGGCACGGTGCCACCGCCACCCGTGCCATGAGCCACGTCGCCGTGCAGGAACGCAAGGACGGCTCCCCGGTGGACTGGCTGGAGCAGGTCAGCAACGTGGACTACCTCGCCGACTAGCGGGAACTGCCCTCCGAACGTCGGAAACGGGGCGCCAAACCGCCCCCATCTTTGCTTCGAAAATATCCTCGGGGGTCCGGGGGCAGACAGCCCCCGGTCCGCGCCCTCCGCCCGCAAGCGCCGCCGGATCAGGGGCACCGCGGGGGGCCGGGGGCGGCAGCCCCCGGCCTTTGCCCCGAAGGATCAGGGCCGCGCCGTGGTCAGGATCCGGCTGTCGAGCGACTGGACCGGTCCGCTCCGTTCGCGCAGCGCCGTGGCGAAGCCCTCGGCGCTTTCCACCGTGGGGCGCAGGCCGTCGAGGATCTGGCTCGAGGTGTGGATCACCAGGATCTTGGTCTTGCCCAGGGTCGAATCGTCGACCTCGAAGGCCAGTTTCGCGCCGTTGCTCGACTGCGCCTCGGCGGTCGAGAAGGCGACGCGGATCGTCACCGGGCCGCTCTGCCCGTCGCGGAGCGCCGCGATGGCGTTCTCGGGGCGGTTCAGGTTGGGCAGCAGGTGGAACACGTTGCCCGACACGTCGAGCGCGGCGACCAGCAGGTAGCCGTCGGTGACGCCCGCCGGAATGGTGACGTCGATCACCGGGTTCTCGCCCACGAAGTAGCGGCCCGTGGGGTTCTCCTGCCCGGTCCTGCCATCGGAGAAGGCGATGGAGAAGCCGCCCGGCGGCGCCTTCGGCAGGGCCGCGTCGATGGTGCAGAGGGTGGGGTTCAGCGTCTCGGTGTCGATCTCGACGCTGCGGGTCCCGGCAATGTTGCCGATGCTGTCCCGGAGTGCGGCGCGGGTGGTGTCGCTCGCCACGCGGCCCTCGACCACCACGGTGGCGTCCAAGCCATAGCCGGTCGGGGGCGGATCCTTCAGCGTCAGCTCCCCGCAGTCCGAATCGCCGGCGAGGATGTCGCGCACCCGGGCGACGTCGAGGATGCGGGGCCCGAGCTCGATGTCGGCAGAGACGTCGAGTCCCGGCGCGATCCCCGGCTCGGCCAGGGCTGCCTGGATCTGGTCGTGCAGGCTGCGGTTCTCGGTCAGGCCGGTGACCGTCGCCGTGTCGCCGGAAAGCTCCAGCGTGTAGCTGTCCAGCGGCTGGAGCAGGTTCAGCAGCGTGGCGACCCCCCCGGCCCAGTCGTCGGCGATGTCGCCGCGGGCGAGGGCGAGGTCGCTCACGCCGCCGCGCCCCTCGAGCTGTGCCTTCAGCGCCGGGTCGGGGACGAAGCCCCTGGCGACCGGCCCGTCGGGCCCGTTCGAGACGGTGAGCGTGAAGGGATCCTGCCGCGGCGGTTTCCCGGTCAGCCCGTCGAGCATCCCGGTGACATAGGCGCCGGTGCCGAGCAGCGCCAGCAGCACCACCGCCAGCACGGCGACGAGCAGGCCGCCGGAGGACTTCTTCGCGGCCGGTGCGGGTGCGGGTGCGGGCTCGCTCCGGACCGGGCGTTTCGGCGGGATCGTGGCGGGGGGGGGGGCGATCACCGTCGCCTCGTCGTCGAAATCGGGGGCGGCGGCAGCGCCCCGGATCATCGCCAGCACCGCCTCGGCGCTTTGCAGGCGCCTGTCGCGGTCCGGATCGGTCATGCGGTCGATGAGCGTCTTCAGCGGCTCGGGCACGCCGGAGGTGTCGAGCGGGCGGTTCTTGACCTCGATCACCTCGATCGGGTTCGCGCCGACATCGGGCTTCCTGCCGCGGAAGGTCGCCAGCAGCAGCGCGCCGAGGGCGTAGATGTCCGAGCGGGCGTCCGCCTGCCCGCTCAGCTGTTCCGGCGCGGCATAGGCGTACTTGCCGGCGAACTCGTTGCCGACGATGGTCTCCGCGCCCGGGTTGCTGTCCTTGGCGATGCCGAAGTCGATGATGACGGCGTCGGCCGGGTCGCCGTTCCTCAGGATGATGTTGTCCGGGGAGAGGTCGCGGTGGGTGATGTTCCGCGCGTGGGCGGCGGCCAGCCCCTCGGCCACCCGCTCGGCCACGGTCAGGAGGTCGGGCGCGCTCATGCCGCCCTCCTTCAGCTTGCGGTCCAGACCCGGCCCCTCGACGTAGTCCATGATCAGAAACACGACCCCGGTCGAGGTGCGCTGGTTGTGGAAGTAGCGCACGATCGCGTCGTGGCGGATCTCGCGGATCGCCTCCTCGCGGGTCATCAGGTTGAGGAAGTCCTCGTTGGTCGAGAACTCCGAGCGCAGCGCCTTCAGCGCGACGGCGTGGCCCGAGATCTCGGAGCGGGCGCGGTACACCTCGGACGTGCCGCCGCGCCCCAGGATCGCCTCGATCCGGTAGGTGTTGTTCAGGACGTCGCCGATCCGGAAGATCGTGCCTTCGGACGGTCCGCTCATCGCGGACCGCCGAGGGAAGCGGGCAGGGGACGTCCGGCGGGTCGCAAGGTCAGCTGATGATCTGGAATTCGACCCGGCGGTTCACGTCGGCCCTGGGGTTCGCGGGATCGAACAGCATCTCCTCGCCCACGCCGGTGGCCACCAGCCGGTCGGCGGCGATGCCGCAATCGGTGACGAGGAACCGCTTCACCTCCTCGGCGCGCAGCTTCGAGAGGCGCTTGTTGTACTCGTCGGTGCCGGAGGCGTCGGTGTGGCCGAGGATGCGGAAGGATTCGTCGCCCGAGGCCTTCATCGCGCCGCAGAGCGCGGTCAGCTTCGGCTTCTGGTCCTCGCGCAGCGCGGCGCTGTCGAAGTCGAACGAGATGTTGATGTTCACCTGCTGCTCGGGCGGCAGGTCGGTCATCCCGATCTCGGCCCCGGTGGGGCGGGCGGCGGTGGTGGTGTCGGTGCCCGTCTGCGGCGTGGTCTGGATGATCTTCAGGCCGCGGGTCTTCTGCTGCTGGAAGCGCTTGGCGATCTCTTCCTGCGTCATCTCGGGCGACTGGGCGGTGGCCGCGAAGGGCGTCAGCGCGGCGAAGGCGGTCAGACCACAGACGAGGGCAAATGTTGCGCGATGCATGATCCTGGACTTTCCGGTAAATGACATTGACCCGACGTTACAGCATCGCAGGCGCCCTGCCAATCGCCGCGACTTCCCGCAAGGGTCAGGAAAACCGGACGTTTTCACGGATTTGTCGGCCGCGCCGGGCCTCTGGCCGTTTGACTTGGGCCCGAGGCTGCCCCATCGTCACCCCGTCCCGACCCAACCGGATAAGCCTGCGGATGCGTGCCGTCATCATCGCCCTGATCTGCGCCATCGTGCTGCTGGCTGGCGGTCTGGTGTGGTTCGCGCTGCACTCCACCTCGGGCGGGGAGATCGACCCCGACCTCGGCTTCACCGACGACATCGGCACCGGCACCGCCGTGGACAGCGCCGCGCGAATCGAGATCGAGCTGATGCGCCAGCAGCTGGAGCAGCTGCAGGAGGCGATCGGCGCGCTGGAGGAACGGGTGCAGGTGCTGGAAAGCCGGCCCTCGGGGGGCTTCGGCGTTCCCGGGGGGCAGGGGCCCGATGCCAATGCGCCCGCGGTCAACACCGGGCCGAACGCGATCCTCGACGCCTATGCCTCGGTCGTGCTGATCGCCAACCGCCGCCAGGTGAACGGCGACCTGTCGGTGGCCAGCCCGCGGTTCCTCGAGGGCTTCATCGGGCGGCCGCGCGAGGTGCTGTCGGACAATTGCGACCCGATGACCAACCCGAAGCTGAAGGCGATGCTCCGGCTCGAGGACGTGGGACCGATCAAGGTCAACATGCTGCAACCCGCGATCGACAGCCTGAAGCGGGTGTTCGACAGGATCAACGCCACCGATCCCGACCTCTATGCCCGGATCAACACCGCCGGTTCGCTCTGCGTGCGGCAGATCCGCGGCACGCGGGGGCGGACCTCGACCCATTCCTTCGGGCTGGCGGTGGACCTGAACATCGACGGCAAGCTCGACACGCTCGGCGACGGGCGCACGCAGATCGGGCTGACCATCCTCGCCGACTTCTTCCGCGCCGAGGGCTGGGTCTGGGGCGCGGGGTTCAGCCGCGAGGATTCGATGCACTTCGAGGTGTCGCGCCAGAAGCTCGAGGAGTGGCGGCAGGCAGGGATTATCTGACTTGACCGGAAGCCCCCCGGCTCCTTGACTGGGGGCAGCCCTGCAACCGGCGCCCCGCGCCATGCCCGGAGGTCCACCATGCGTCCCGCCCGTCTTGCCCGCCTGTTCCTGCTGATCGTCCCCCTCGCGCTGCTGCCCGTGGCGGGCAGCGCGGCCGAGAAGATCGCCCTCGTCATCGGCATGGGGGACTACCGCACCGTTCCGAAGCTGGACAATCCCGTGCCCGATGCCCGCGCCATCGGCACGACGCTGCGCGAGATCGGCTTCCAGGTGACCGAGCTCATGGATGCCGACAGCGCCAAGCTGAGGAAGGCGGTGGAGGATTTCGCCTTCAACGCCGAGGTGGCGGACCTGGCGCTCGTCTACTACGCGGGCCACGGCGTCGAGGTGCAGGGCGAGAACTTCCTGATCCCCGTCGATGCCGATGTGCGCAGCAACAAGGACGTGCAGCGGGTGTCGCTGTCGCTCGACGACCTCTTGGCGGCGGTGGACGGGGCGCGACGGATGCGGGTGGTGATCCTCGATTCCTGCCGTGACGACCCGTTCGGCGGCGCGCTGGACCTCGCCCAGCTGAAGGCGGACAGCGCCGCGGCCGGGGAAGGGCGCGGCATCGGCTCGACCGGCCTCGCCGCGCCCTCGCCGGACCGCGGAACGCTTGTCGCCTTCGCGGCGAAGGACGGGGCGGTGGCGTTGGACGGAACCGGCGACCACAGCCCCTATGCCCAGGCGCTGATCGACACGCTGCCGCAGCCCGGGCTCGAGATCAGCCTGATGTTCCGCAAGGTCCGCGACGAGGTGCTGGCGGTGACCGGCAACCGGCAGGAGCCGCACACCTACGGCTCGCTCTCGGGCACGCCGTTCTTCCTGGCGGGCGGCGACGGGGCGACGGTGCAGCAGGCCTCGTTCGACCCCGACACCGCATGGTCGCGGATCCCGCGCGACCAGGAGGCGCTGCTGGCCTCGCTCGCCGATCAGGGCGACACGCGCTCGATGGTCGGTCTCGCCTACATGCGGCTGAACGCGGCCGACCCGCGCTATGCCCCCGGCCAGGCGGCGGACCTGCTGACCAGGGCGGCGGATGCGGGATCGCCCGAGGCGCAGTTCGAGCTGGCGCAGCTCTACGAGAAGGGGCTGGGCGTCGCGCAGGACTATGCGCGGGCGCTGGAGCTTTACCGGGCCGCGGCCGACCAGGGCTTCGCCGACGCGCTGAACGACCTCGGCTTCCTCTACTACCAGGGCGGGCTCGGGGTGACGCGGGACCCCGCGAAGGGGCTCGACTACTTCCAGCAGGCCGCGGCGATGCGCCATCCGCAGGCGATGTACAACGTCGCGGCGCTGATCGACGACGGCAAGCTGCCCGGCAAGGGACCCGAGGACGCGGCGCTGCTGCTGTACCGCGCGCTGAGGACCGGGGCCGAGGACGTCTATGCCGTGCTGCGCGACCGCCCCGAGAGCTTCACCGAGGCCACGCGCAAGGCCCTGCAGTCGAAGCTGTCGGAATATGCCTTCTACAACGGCGGCATCGACGGCTCGTTCGGGCCCGGCACCCAGCGGGCGATCCGCGCGGCCTATGGCCTCGGCGAGTAGGGGGCGGCCTGGCCTGCCCTGCGGTGCGCCCGTGGGCCGCCGCTGGGCAGACGGTCACATCTTTTCCTTGACGCCCGCGCGGATCAGCCACCAGTTCACGGGGTATGCGGTGGCGAAGCCGCAGAGCATGGCGATCTGCATCATGAACCAGAACTCCACCGTCGGCACCTCCAGCCTGGTGCCGAGAAGGTGGGCGAAGATCCAGAAATGCGCGAGGGCCATGAAGCCGTACATGCCGACCTGCCAGGCGGTCAGAGACAGGGCGTCGGCCTTCACCGCCTGGATCAGGCCCTGCATCGGGGACAGGCCGCGCATCGGCTTGATCGTGAAGTACTGGAACGCGACGCCGAAGGCGAAGGCGACGATGTAGTCCAGCACCCAGACCGCGAAGATCTTTTCGGGGAAGATGCTTTTCCAGCCGAACCAGACCGCGACCGCCGGGACGAAGAAGGCCAGCCATTCGGCCACGATGTCGCCGAGCGTGCAGCCGCTGCCGCAGTGGGCCGCGCCCTTGGCCACCATGCCGGGGAATGGCGTCTTCGCCTTGTTCGGCATCGGCTCGTCCCGCTCCATCGCCGCCGAGACGCGCCTTTCGGTGGCGAGCTTTCCGTAGCTGAAATAGCCCCAGATCGAGATCGGACCGGCGAAGAGCGCGGTCGCAGGCCAGACGACGTTCATGATCCACATGTGCTGCGGATCGCGCCGCTCGTCGACGGCGATGACGAGCGCGCAGGCCAGCCCGAGCAGAAGGGAAAGGATGGAGAGCGCGTGCAACCAGCCGGGAACCATGAAACCTCCTTGATCCTGCGGTACCCGTACCAACAGCAAGGCGGCGCTGATGTTTCCGGCGAAGCCGCGGCGCGGGTTCGGCGCCGCAGGACTTTTCCGCTCAGCCGGCCCGCAGCCCGGCGACGATGTCCGGCAGCGCGTCGAAGTGGTCGAAGGCGTGGGCGTGGGGGATCTCGGCGACGGGGACGTGCCGGTAGCCCTCGGTGAAGAGGGCGAAGGCCAAGCCCGCGCGCTCGGCCGTCTCGCCGTCCACCTCGCTGTCGCCGACATAGAGGGTGGGGCCGCCGCCGAGGTCGCGCATGGCGGCAAGCAGGGGCGCCGGGTCGGGCTTCTTCTGCGGCAGGCTGTCGCCGCCGTAGACGGTGTCCATCCGGCGGGCGAGGTCGAAATGCGCCAGCACGTCGCGGGCCGGGGCCAGCGGCTTGTTGGTGCAGAGGCCCAGCCGGTGGCCCGCCTCGCGCAGCGTGTCGAGCGCGTCGAGGCAGCCGGGATAGAGCGTGGTGCGCGAGGTGGCGCCTTCGTAGAAGTCCATCAGCCGCTCCAGCAGCGCGCCGTGCCGCTCCCGGTCGAGGTCGCGCGCGGCGATGACCTTGTCCATAAGCACCGAGGTGCCGTTGCCGATGAAGCCGATCACGGTCGGCAGGTCGAGCGGCGCCGCGCCGTTCTCCTCCAGCACCTTGTTGACGGCGAAGCGGATGTCGGGGGCGCTGTCGATCAGCGTGCCGTCGAGGTCGAAGATCACGTTCACCAGGCGTTGTCCTTCCATTTGATCGAGCAGCCCACGGCGGGCATCTGCTCGGCCGGGCCGCGGCCGGTTTCTGCGACCCTGCTCATCCCTTCGAACAGGTCGCGCGGCAGATTGTCGAGTCCCCCCTTGCGGCCCGCGCTGTCGAGACGGCCGCGGTACTGGAGCCCGCCCGCGGCGTCGAAGCCGAAGAAGTCGGGCGTGCAGACGGCGCCGTAGGCGCGGCCGACGCTCTGGTCCTCGTCGTGGAGGTAGGGGAAGGGGAAGTCCTTCTCCGCCGCCATGCGCCGCATCTCGGGGAAGCTGTCGGCGGGGTAGGCCGCGGCGTCGTTCGAACAGATCGCGGCGCTGCCGATGCCGAGCGCGGCGAGGTCGCGGGCGTCGCGCACGATCTTGTCGAGCACCGAGAGCACGTAGGGGCAATGGTTGCAGATGAACATGACAAGCGTGCCCTTCGGCCCCGCGACCCTGTCGAGGGTCCAGCGGCTGCCGTCGGTGGCGGGCAGGTCGAAGGGCGGCGCGGGCCGGCCGAAGTCGCAGACGGGGGCGGTGGCCATGGGGATGCTCCGGTTCGGGACGTGACAGGCGGCAGCATAGGGGAAATCCCGCCGGGGGACAGGGCGGGCGGTCGGGACAGCGGCCTACATCGGGGCCGACTTGTCGGGCAGATCGCCCACGAATCGGTCATTTCCGGGCAAATGAGCCGTTCTTTGTGTCCACACAGAAATTTCAGGCGGTATTGCTTGCCAAGCCGGACCGCATCCGGTTTAGTCCGACGAAAGCCTGTGCCGAAAAAACAGGCGAACAGACGGGGAAAACATATGGCTGCTTCCGCTCAGGATGCATCCGCGTTCGTGCAATACGATCGCGTGCAAAAGAGCTATGACGGCGAAACGCTGGTCGTCAAGGACCTCAACCTTTCCATCGGCAAGGGCGAATTCCTGACCATGCTCGGGCCCTCGGGGTCGGGCAAGACCACATGCCTGATGATGCTGGCGGGGTTCGAGACGGCCACCAACGGCGAGATCCGGCTGGACGGGCGAGAGATCAACAACATCCCGCCGCACAAGCGCGGCATCGGCATGGTGTTCCAGAACTATGCCCTGTTCCCCCACATGACGATCAACGAGAACCTGTCCTTCCCGCTGGAAGTGCGCGGCATGGGCAAGGACGAGCGCGAGGAGAAGGTGCGCCGCGCCCTCGACATGGTCGAGATGGGCCGCTTCGGCGCCCGCCGTCCCGCGCAGCTGTCGGGCGGCCAGCAGCAGCGCGTCGCGCTGGCGCGGGCGCTGGTGTTCGAACCCGCGCTGGTGCTGATGGACGAGCCGCTCGGCGCGCTCGACAAGCAGCTGCGCGAGCAGATGCAGTTCGAGATCAAGCACATCTCGGACCGCCTTGGAATCACTGTTGTTTACGTCACCCACGACCAGACCGAGGCGCTGACCATGTCCGACCGCGTGGCGGTGTTCGAGGATGGGCGGATCCAGCAGCTGGCCGCGCCGGACGAGCTGTACGAGCGGCCCTGCAACAGTTTCGTCGCCCAGTTCATCGGCGAGAACAACACGCTGCTCGGCAAGGTCGAGAACATCCAGGGCGGCATCGCCACCGTCCGGCTCGACAGCGGCGACGTGATCGACACGGTGCCGGTCAACGTCGAGCGGGCGGGCGACCGCACGCGGGTGTCGATCCGTCCCGAGCGGGTCGAGATCAACCCCGGGCATCTGGGCGCGAACGCCCACACGCTCGAGGCCGAGGTGCAGGAGTTCATCTACATGGGCGACGTGTTCCGCACGCGCCTGAAGGTCGCGGGGTCGGACGATTTCATCGTCAAGACCCGCAACCAGCACAACCAGCAGCGTCTTCAGCCCGGCCAGAAGGTCCGCATCGGCTGGGTGCCCGAGGACTGCCGGGCGCTGGACGCCTGAGGCACGAGATGTCGACGGTCCGCACCGCGCGGGCCGCGATGAACATGGACGGGCGCGCGTGGTCCGGAGCTGCCCGTTCCTTCGACGAAAAACCGGACTGTATAGGGAGTTACAGTATGAAGTTGAGAAGCATCCTTCTGGCCACAGCGCTTGGCGGCGTCGCCTTCGGAGCGCAGGCTCAGGAAGTCACGGTGATGTCCTGGGGCGGCGCCTATGGCAAGAGCCAGACCGAGGCATATGCCAAGCCCTTCACCGAAGAGACCGGCATCAAGGTGAACATGGTCGACGCCGACAACCCGGCGACCCCGATCAAGGCCCAGGTCGAGGCCGGCAACGTCACCGTCGACGTGGCCGACGTCGAATATTCCGACGCCGTGCGCCTGTGCGACGAGGGCCTGCTGGTCGAGATCGACCAGTCGATCCTGCCCGCGGCGCCCGACGGCACCCCCGCCGCCGACGACTTCATCGAGGGCGCGCTGACCGACTGCGCCGTGGCGAGCATCGTGTGGTCCACCGTCTATGCCTACAACGAGAAGAACGTCGAAGGCACGCCGAGCACCATGGCCGACTTCTTCGACACCGAGAAGTTCCCGGGCAAGCGCGGCCTCAGGAAGTCCGCCAAGGCGAACCTGGAAATGGCGCTGATCGCCGACGGCGTGCCCACGGACGAGGTCTATGACATGCTCGAGACCGACGAGGGCGTGGACCGCGCCTTCGCCAAGCTCGACACGATCAAGGACGACATCGTCTGGTGGGAAGCCGGCGCGCAGCCGCCGCAGCTTCTGGCCGACGGCGAGGTGGTGATGTCCACCGCCTACAACGGGCGCATCTTCAACGCCGCCGTGGGCGAGGGCCAGCCGTTCAAGATCGTCTGGGACGGCCAGATCCTCGACTTCGACCTGTTCGTGATCCCGCGCGGCGCCCCGAACGAGGAAGAGGCGAAGAAGTTCATCGCCTTCGCGACCGACACCCAGCGTCTGGCGGATCAGGCCAAGTGGATCAGCTACGGCCCCGCGCGCAAGTCCTCGGGCCCGCTCGTCGGCACCTACATGGACGGCAAGACCGAGATGGGCCCCGAGATGCCCACGGCCGAGGCCAACATGAAGACCGCTCTGGTGAACAACTTCGAGTTCTGGGCGGACCGTGACGCCGAGCTGAACGAGCGCTTCAACGCCTGGCTGGCGCAGTAACACGACACCGCGGCGTCCCCGTCCCGGGGGCGCCGCAATCAGGACGGCACGACGGCAAGACGGCACGACGGGGGAGAGACGATGAAGAAGGGCTACTGGATGGTGCATGTCACCGTCACCGACCCCGAGAACTATGCCGAATACGTGCGGCTCGACACGCCGGTGGTCGAACGGTTCGGCGGCAGGTTCATCGTGCGGGGCGGCGCCAGCGAGGCGCCGGAGACGCCGCAGAAGGACCGCCACGTGATCGTCGAGTTCCCGAGCTTCGAGGCCGCGAAGGACTGCTACCACTCGGAGGACTACCAGAAGGCCGCCGCGATCCGCCGCGCCCATTCGGACAGCGACATCGTCATCATCGAGGGTACCTGAATGACCGAGACCGCCGCAGATCCCCATGCCGCCGTCGCCATAAACGCGGGCGGAGTCAGTTCCGGCGGCCTGACCACCGCCGACGGCCGCCCCCTGAAGGCCGCCCTTGCCGCCGCGCAGTCCCACGCCAAGCGGCGCGCCTTCCTGCTGGTGCTGCCGCTTCTGCTGTTCGTGCTGATCACCTTCGTCTTCCCGATCGGGCAGATGCTGCACCAGTCGGTCTACAACCCGGGGTTCACCACCAACGTCGACGTCATCACCAAGGAAGAGACGCCGATCATGGTGAACGTGCGCAACTGGTTCGACGCGAACCCGCCCGGCACCGAGCCCGACGAAGCCGCCTTTGAGGCGCTGGCCAAGGATTTCCTGCTGGTGGACGAGCTGCGCGCCGCGGGGTCGGTCGGCACGCGGATCAACTATGACATGTCGGGCACCCGGTCGCTGTTCACCAAGACCGCGCGCAAGGCCGAGGACCTGCAACCGCCCTACAAGGAGGCGATGCTCGACATCGACGAGGAGTGGGGCGACCCCGAGCTCTGGGCGGTGATGCGCGGCGCCTCCTCGGCCTACACGGCGAACTTCTACCTCGCCGCCATCGACCTGACGAGGAACGCGCAGGGCGAGATCGTGAAGGTGCCCGACGACCGCTCGCTCTACATCAAGCTGTTCGTGCGCACGCTTCTGCTGTCGCTGCTCATCACCTTCCTGACCTTCGTCCTGGCCTATCCCGTGGCGCACCTGCTGGCGACGCTGCCGCTGCGCTATTCCAACCTTCTGATGATCTTCGTGCTGCTGCCGTTCTGGACCTCGCTCCTGGTGCGCACGACAAGCTGGATGGTGCTGCTGCAATCCCAGGGCGTGATCAACGACGCGCTGGTGGCGGGGGGGCTTTTGTCCGACGACGGGCGCATCCAGATGATGTACAACCAGACCGGCACGATCATCGCGATGACCCATATCCTGCTGCCGTTCATGATCCTGCCGCTCTATTCCGTGATGCGCCCGATCAACCCCTCCTACGTCCGCGCCGCCCGTTCGCTGGGCGCGACCAGCTGGACCGCGTTCCGGCGCATCTACTTCCCGCAGACGGTGCCGGGGATCGGGGCGGGGGCGCTTCTCGTCTTCATCCTGGCGGTCGGCTACTACATCACGCCGGCCCTCGTGGGCGGCGCCGACGGGCAGCTGATCTCGAACCTCATCGCCTTCCACATGACGAAGTCGCTGAACTGGTCGCTTGCCGCCGCGCTGGCCTCGATCCTGCTTGCGGGCATCCTGCTGCTCTACTGGCTCTACGACCGGCTGATCGGCATCGACAACCTGAAGCTCGGGTGACGCCCATGGTCCCTTGCCTGCCTCGTCCCCCCATGTCCGACCCCAGCAGGGAGCGCTGAGTCATGGCCTTGCCGAAACACGCCGACACGCTGGAGCGGATCTGGCACTATGCCTACATCGTGATCTGCTGCCTGATCTTCCTGTTCCTGATCGCGCCGATCCTGATCGTCATCCCGCTGTCGTTCAACGCCGAACCCTATTTCACCTTCACCCAGAAGATGCTGTCGCTCGACCCGACAGGCTTCTCGGCGCGCTGGTACGACCTGCTTCTGACCTTCGGGATGAACAATGCCGAGGCGCCGCGGGACAGCTCGTGGTGGGCCGATGTCTGGGCCAACGCGGCCTGGGTCAACGCCGCGAAGAACTCGATGATCATCGGCTTCTTCGCGACGATCCTGGCGACGGCCCTCGGCACCCTCGCGGCGCTGGGCCTGTCGCGCCCCGAGATGCCGTTCCGGCGGGCGATCATGGCGATCCTGATCTCGCCGATGATCGTGCCGATCATCATCACCGCGACGGGGCTGTTCTTCTTCTATTCCAAGACCGGCCTCGCCAACACCTACTTCGGGATCATCCTGGCCCACGCCACGCTCGGCATCCCCTTCGTCATCATCACCGTGACGGCGACGCTGGTGGGCTTCGACCATTCGCTGACCCGGGCGGCCGCGAACCTCGGGGCCAATCCGCGGACGACCTTCTTCAAGATCACCTTCCCGCTGATCCTGCCCGGCGCGATCTCGGGCGCGCTCTTCGCATTCGTCACCTCGTTCGACGAGGTGGTGGTGGTGCTGTTCGTCGCCGCCCACGACCAGCAGACGATCCCCCGGCAGATGTGGAACGGCATCCGCGAGCAGATCAGCCCGGCGATCCTGGCGGTGGCGACGATCCTGGTCGTGATCTCCATCGCGCTCCTCGCGACGATCGAGCTGCTGCGCCGCCGGTCCGAGAAGATGCGGGGCATGTCCCCGGCCTGACCGGATGCCCGGCAGCGCCCCCGCCGGCAGCGCTGCCATCGTTTCACGCCCCCTGCGGAGATGCTGCCGGGAAGTCCCTCGCGGCCCGGATTGTCCCCGGACCCGACGCATTTGTGGCCAAATTGATGGTTAACCCTGCACTTGCGGACCTGCCGTCCGCGCACGGGAACCGGAATGGCACAATACGGCATCTACGTCCTTGGCAGGGCAGGGATCGACATCAGCGGCGGCGGCGATCTGAGCGGCCTCACCCAAGGGGACGGCTCGCACCTCGTGGGGCGGACGATCACGCTGACGAGCGGCAACTGGCAGGAGATGTTCCTGAACGATGCCGACACCGCCTTCTCCGACAACGACGGCTCGCAGACCCTGAACGGGTCGCAAAGCCTCGACGGGGTGCAGTACGCGGCGGGCTCGGTCGTCGAGGCGGAGTACACGCTGAACGTTAGCCATGGCGGCAAGACCTATCAGTTGATCGGCTTCAACATCAACAATTCGAACCCAGCCTATGCCACGGTCGAGGGCCTTGCCTTCATTGGCGGGCCCGGCGGCTTTCCTCCGGTCGGCGTGCCGCTGACCGTGACGGGCAGCGGCGAGGGGCCGTCCACCATGCAGGCCGCCGACTATGCGCGGCCGGTCTGTTTCGGGACGGGCACCCGGATCGCCGTGCCGGGCGGCACGCGCGCCGTGGAGGAGTTGCGCGGCGGCGACTGGGTCTGCACCGCGACGGGGCGCGAGCGGGTGCTCTGGGCCGGGGGGCGGCGCTTTCCCTGCCTTGGCAGGACGGCTCCGGTCCGTTTCGCGCCCGGCGCGCTTGGCAACGAGCGGGCGCTCGTGGTCTCGCCGCAGCACCGGATCCTCGTCACCCGCTCGGCGGCGCTGCTGATGTTCGACAGGGCAGAGGTGCTGATTCCGGCGGCGCATTTCGTGAACGGCCGCACGGTGACGCGGATCACCGGAGGCGTGGTCGGCTATCATCATCTGCTGCTGCCCCGCCATGCCATCCTTTGTGGCGACGGCGTGGCGAGCGAGAGCTTCTATCCCGGCCGCCAGGCCCTGATGGGCCTGGATCGGCCGGCGCGGGACGAGATACTGGCGCTGTTTCCGCGCCTCGTCACCGATCCCGGCGCCTACGGTCCCGAGGCCGGCTGCGCCCTGAGGCGCCACGAGGCACGCGCGCTGCTGGCGGCCTGAGGGGCGCGGCTCAGGGCAGGATCGCGAGCCAGACCCAGACGGTGAGGATGGACAGGCCCGTGGCGATCAGCACCGCCGAGGCGGCGACGCGCCGCGCGGTGCCGTACATGTTGGCGAAGACATAGGCGTTCACCCCCGGAGCCATGGCGCCGGTGACGACCGCCGCGCGCAGCGCCTCGGTCGAGATCCCGAGCGCCGTTCCGGTCGCGTAGGCCACGGTCGGGTGGATCACCAGCGAGCAGAGGCAGACCCAGAGGATCGCCTGCATGTCGCCCTCGGGCCTGTAGCGCACCAGCACCCCGCCAAGCCCGAAGAGCGCCGCCGGAAGCGCCGCGCGCACCATCAGGTCCACCGCGTCCTGCATCGGCTTCGGGATCTCGAGCCCCGAGAGGTTCACCGCGAAGCCCGCGAGGATGCCGATGACGAGGGCGTTGCGGAACATCGCGCGGGCAAGCTTCCTGCCGGTGTCGCGGAAGGTGCCGCCCTGGTTGCGGACCATCTCCATCGCCGTCAGCCCGACGGCATAGCAGAACGGCGCGTGCAGCGCGATGATCGCGAAGTTGTAGTCGAGCGCGGCGGTGCCGAAGGCGCGCTCGGAAATCGGCAGGCCGAGCAGGACGGAGTTCGAGAACAGCCCGCAGAAGCCGATGGCGACGCTGTCGGGCCAGGTCCGCCGGAAGATCAGCCGGGCGCCGACCAGCCCCGCGGCGAAGCCCGAAAGCGCGCCGAGGTAGAACGAGAACAGCATCGCCGGATGGAATTCGGTCCCGAGGTCGAGGGTCGAGATGGCGCGGAACAGCAGGCACGGGATCGCGAAGGTCTGGGTGAACTTCATCAGCGCATCGGCGCCGGTGTCCGAGAAGTAGCCGCGCCAGACGGCGAGATAGCCGAAGCCGATCACCAGGAAGACCGGCAGGATGACCTCGATCAGGGCCTGCATCGGGGGGCCTCGGTGCGGTGTGCCGCGTGGGTGCTCTGCTGCGGGCGGCGTGCGCGTGGAGGGTGCGGGATGCCTCCGGCGGGAGTATTTCTGCAAAGAAGAAGCAGGGCGGGGCGCCATGGGCCGGGACCGGCCGTCGTTGCGGCCGGTAGAGGGCGGGCGGAGCGGGGAGGGAGGGCCGACATGGGTCAGGGCCTTCGGGATGGGCGGCCTTGGCCGTGGCGGGGGTCAGTCGGCGGGCAGGGTGATCTGCATGCCGTCGAAGGCGGGGGTGACGTGGGCGGGGGTCTCGGCCTCGAGCGTGGCGTAGTCGAGATCGACGTGCATGTTGGTCAGCACCGCGCGTTTCGGGCGAGCCCGTTCGATCCAGCCCAGCGTCCGGTCGAGATGGCTGTGGGACGGGTGGGGCGTGCGGCGCAGGGCGTCGACGATCCAGACGTCGAGACCGTCGAGCGCGGGCCAGGCGGCGTCGGGGATCTCCAGCACGTCCGGCAGGTAGGCGAGCCCGGCGATGCGGAAGCCGAGGGCGTGGATGTTGCCGTGGTTGACCTCGAAGGGGGCCAGGGTGATCGTGCCGCCGGGGCCGTCGATGGTCACCGGCCCCTCGATCCGGTTCATCTCGCAGATCGGCGGATAGCTCGATCCTTCGGGCTGCACGAAGACATAGCCGAAGCGGGTGCCGAGGCTTTTCTCGGTCGCCGCGTCGGCCCAGAGCGGCAGGCGTTTGCGGGTGTTGAAGACGATCATCCGCAGATCGTCGAGCCCGTGGGTGTGATCGGCATGGGGATGGGTGAACACCACCGCGTCGAGCGTGCCGACGCCCGCGTCGAGCAGCTGCGCGCGCAGGTCGGGGGAGGCGTCGATCAGCACGCGGGTCGTTTGCGCCCCGTCGATCCGCTCGACCAGGAGCGAGCAGCGGCGGCGCGCGTTCTTCGGGTTCGCCGGGTCGCAGTCGCCCCAGTGGCCGCCAAGCCGCGGCACGCCGCCCGAAGAGCCGCAGCCGAGGATGGTGAAGCGGTAGTCGCTCATGCCGGGGCGGTCCAGGCGGCGGCCTTGGCGAACAGGCGGTCGAAGTTCGCCTCGGTGCGCGCGGCAAAGTCGGCATAATCGAGCCCGAAGGTCTCGGCCGCCTTGCGGGCCGTGTGGGCGGTGTAGGCCGGTTCGTTGCGCTTGCCGCGGTTCGGCGGCGGGGCGAGGTAGGGGCTGTCGGTTTCCACGAGGATCCGGTCGAGGGGGGCGGCGGCGAAGATCTCGCGCAGTTCGCCGCTTTTGGGGAAGGCGGTGATGCCGGACATCGACAGGTAGAAGCCAAGGTCGAGCGCCGCCTTCGCCAGCGCGGCGTAGCTGGAGAAGCAGTGCATCACGCAAGCGTAGGGCGCGGCGCGGTGTTCCTCGGTCAGGATCCGGGCCATGTCGTCGTCGGCGTCGCGGGCGTGGATGATGAGGGGCAGGCGGGTGCGGCGCGCGGCCTCGATGTGCAGGCGCAGGCTGTCCTGCTGCTGGGCCGCGCTTTCGGCGGTGTAGTGGTAGTCGAGCCCGGTTTCGCCGATGCCGACGAACTTAGGGTGCTCGGCCAGCGCCACCAGTTCCTCCACTGTCGCCATGGGTTCGGCGGCGACGCTCATCGGGTGGATGCCCGCGGCCCAGAAGACCGGCGCGTGGGCTTCGGACAGGGCGCGGACCGTGGGCGCGTTCTTCAGCTTCGTGCAGATGGTCACCATGCGCCTTACCCCCGCCTCGGCGGCGCGGGCGATCAGGGCCGCGTGCTCGCCCTCGAAATCGGGAAAGTCGAGGTGGCAATGGCTGTCGGTGATGGCCGGTGGCGTCATGGGGATCAGGCGGAGGTGGCCGCCGCGCTCTGGTTCAGGGTCAGTCCCATATCGAGGATGAGCGCGGAAGGGTCAAGGTTGACCGCCTTGCCGTGGGCCATGCGCGCGCCGAGCGACTGCTGGAGGTCGGCCCAATGGCGCCCTGCCTGCGCGTCCGGCGCGAGGCGGGTCAGCAGCGCCCGTTCGCCCCGCGCGATCTCGATCTCCGGCGGCAGGCCCGCGCCGGTGCGCGCGAGGCGCGAGAGCAGGCGGGCGAACAGGCGCAGGGTCAGGTCGAACTTCTCGGCATTGGCGCGGCCGGTCATGGCATTGGCGAGGGACAGGAGCCTGCCGCGGTCCATGTTCGGCGCACCGTCGAGCAGCGCGGCGAGGTCGCGGTAGAGCTTGAGCCCGTCGAGGTGGATCAGGCTCAGCGCCTCGCCCACCGAGCCGCCCGCGAGATCGGCGAGCGCCTCGGCGTCGGCGCCCGGTTCCTCGCCCATGGCGGCCAGCGCGGCGCTCATGTCCCCGGGCGCGAGGGCCGTGCAGCGCAGGGTGCGGCAGCGCGAGCGGATCGTCGGCAGCAGCCGGGCGGGGGCGTGGCTGACGAGGATCAGGGTGGAGCGCTTCGGCGGTTCCTCCCGAAGCTTCAGGAGCGCGTTGGCGGCCTGGGGGTTCATCTCGTCCGCCGCGTCCACGATCACCACGCGCCGCCCGCCCTCGGCCGAGGAAAGCGCTAAGAAGGCGGAGAGGCGGCGCACCTCGTCGACGGTGATGACCGTCTTCAGCTTCTTGTCCTTCTCGTCCCAGGCGCGGCGGATCAGCAGCAGCCCCGGCTCGGACATCGCGCGGGTGCGGCGGGCGACGGGGTGATCGTCGGGGATCGCGAGCGTCGTGGGCGGTTCGGGCGCGAACATGCCCGCCGGTTCGTCCGTCCGGGACAGCAGGAAGCGGGCGATGCGCCAAGCGAGCGTAGCCTTGCCGACGCCGCGGGGGCCGGCGATCAGCCAGGCGTGGTGCATCCGGCCGCCGTTGAAGGCGTCGAGGAAGGCGGCCTCGGCCCCGTGCTGGCCAAACAGCGCGGAGGTTTCCCGCGGGTGGGGGGCGCCTTCGATGCGGTCGGCCTCGAGCGGCTCGTCCTCAGCCATGGGGCACGCCCCGAGGGAGGGCTTCGAGGCGCGGAGCGAGGAGGCGAAGCACCTCGGCCGAGACGGCCTCGGCCGGGCGGTCGCCCGCGACGGTGCGGAAGCGGTCCGGGAACTCGGCGGCGAGGCCGAGGAAGCCGTCGCGCATCCGCGCCTGCATGGCGGCTCCGAAACCTTCGAACCGCTCCTCGGAGGTGCGGCGCGACAGGGCGCGGGCCAGTCCGGTTTCGGGGTCCATGTCGATCAGGAAGGTCAGGTCGGGCTCGCAGCCGATCATCAGCGCGTGCAGCCGGTCGACGAGGGTGCGCAGGTCGCCCCGCGAGAGGCCCTGGTACATCCGGGTAGAATCGGCGAAGCGGTCGCAGACGACGATCTTGCCGGCCGCCAGGGCAGGGCGGATCGTGCGTTCGAGGTGGTCGCGGCGCGCGGCGGTGAACAGCAGGATCTCGGTTTCCGCCGACCAGCGGTCGGGATCGCCCTCCAGCACCAGCGAGCGGATCTGCTCGGCCCCCGGAGAGCCGCCGGGTTCGCGGGTCAGCACCACGTCGAAGCCGCGGTCGCGCAGCGCATTGGCCAGCAGGCGCGCCTGGGTGGACTTGCCCGAGCCGTCGATCCCCTCGAAGGTCAGGAACAGCCCGCCGGTGGGGGAGGCGCCGCTCACTCGAATTCGGCGGCCGTTTCGGGCTTGGCAGCGGCCTGGGGCTCCGCCGCCGGAGCCTCGGTTGCCGAGGTCGCCGCCGGAGCGGCGTCGGGCTGGGGCGTGGCGGCGGGGGCGTCGTCCTCGGCCATGAAGTCCTTCACCAGCTTCAGCGCGGCGGTCTTCAGGTGCGGCACGAACCCGCCCTTGGCCACCGCGCGGTCCGCCAGCAGCGGCACCCGGGCATCGGGCAGGTCGCCAAGCGAGATCACCAGCTCGCCCATCTCCTGCCCCGCGAGGATCGGTGCCTCGAACGGGCCGGTGTAGACGGCGCGCGCCTCGATCCCCTCCTGCAGCAGGGCGGGGACCAGCACCGACACGTCCCGCGCGGCAACAAGGCCCACGGTGGGATCGAGCCCCATCCAGACCTCGGCCTGGGTGATCGGCTGGTCCTTGGTGACGATGGTCTTCTCGACGAACTGGCGGAAGGCCCAGTTGACGATCCGCTCGGCCTCTTCGGCGCGGGCGGTTTCGGACGAAAGCCCGGTGATCACGAAAACGATCCGCCGGCTGCCCGACACGGCCGAGCCGACGAGGCCATAGCCCGCCTCGGAGGTGTGGCCGGTCTTCAGCCCGTCCGCGCCGATCCCGAGCTTCAGGAGCGGGTTGCGGTTGAAGCGGTTCTGCGGCGCGCGGCCGTCGTACTCGAACTCCTTCTCGGAGAAGTAGCCGTAGTATTCGGGGAACTCGGTGATCAGTCGGGTCGCGAGGATGCCGAGGTCGTGCATGCTCATCCGGTGGCGCGGATCCGGCCAGCCCGAGGCATTTGCGAAGGTGGACTGCGTCATCCCCAGGCTCTCGGCCCGCTGGTTCATCATCCGTGCGAAGGCCTCTTCCGTCCCCGCCAGCCCCTCGGCCACGACCACGCAGGCGTCGTTGCCGGAGTTGACGATGATGCCCTGGATCAGCTGCTCGACCGTGGGGCGGTCCCGTTCGTTCAGGAACATGGTCGAGCCCTGCATCGCCTTGGCGCGGGAGGAGACGCCGAACTGGGTGTCCATCGTCACCCGCCCGTCGCGCAGCGCCTCGAACAGCATGTTCAGGGTCATCAGCTTCGACATCGAGGCCGGTGGCAGGGGCACGTCGGCCTGCTTGGACAGAAGCACGGTGTCGGTGGTGATGTCATAGACCCAGGCCGCGCCGGCGCGGGTGTCGAAGGCACGGGCGGGCAGGGCGGCGGCCAGCACGATCACCATCGCGGCGGCCAGGCGGAAGGGTCGGATCAGGGTCATGGTCGGCCTCCAGCGGGTCGGTTGTTCGGCACGGCAGGGGGTGGCACGGGGCCGCGGTCAGTTCGAGACGAAATAGGCATCGGAGAAGCCCTGCTTCTTCACTTTCGCGAGAAGCCGGTCCTTCTCGGACGCGCTGCCCGCCGGACCGGCGATGACGCGGTAGAACGACTTGCCGCTGGCCGACTGGGTCTTCACCGTGACCGTCATTCCGGCCTTGCGCAGGGCGGCGGCGGTCTCCTCGGCGTTCGTCTCGACGCTGAAGATGCCGATCTGGACATAGGGCCGGTCGACCTTCGACGCGGGCGGCGCGGCCGGAGCTGTCGCCGCAGGGGCCGGGGCTGTGGCCACGGCCGAGGTGGCGTCGTCGCCGATGGCGGCGTCGGCGGGCGGCGTGCCGCCCGGCGGCGTGTCGAGCGACAGCGCCTCGATCTCCGAAGGCTCGGGCAGGGGGGCGTCGCCGGCGGCCGCCGCGGAGTCCGGCGTCTCGGCCACTTCCTCGCGCCGCAGCGCGACCACGTTCAGCTTCGCGGGGGCCCCGGCCAGCATCCCGAGCGCCTCGGCCGCATCGGATGACACCTGGAGCGCGGGCCCCGGCGTCTCGCGCTCGCGGCGGAACAGGGCGCCGACGACGAACTTGCCGTTCGCCTCGTTGCGGATGATGACCCGCTCGGGGTCCTTCACGTCGGCATAGGCGACCCAGACGCCGCCGAGCGAGGGACGGCCGTCCCAGAGGCCGGTCTCGGACAGCTGGAACACCTCCGGGGCCTCGATGTCGCGCTCGACCAGCCGGGTGCTGCGCGGTGCCTCGGAGGATCCGGCCTCGGAATCGCCGGGCTTCTTCAGAAACCCCGGCCCCGCGCCGTCCTGACAGCCCGCGGCCAGGGCCACCAGACCCGAAAGCATGGCCAGTCTCACCAGATGTCCTGTCATCGGTTGCCCCCAATGGTGGCGCGGTCGTTGCCCCGCCCTTCGTGCCGGTCACCGGCCTTGCTGCTCGTCCCGAGCGCCTCCCACAGGGACGCGCCCGCCGCACTCTAGCGGCAGGCGGGCCGCAATGAAAGTGGCGGGATCGACACCGGCGAGATTGTGTCCCCCGCTTGCGACCCAGCCCGGCGCCGCCCGTCTCCGTCCTTCTCCCGCGGCGCCCGCGTCCGCACTCCCGCCGCGCCCCCGCGCGCGCGCTTCGTCACCAGCGCCCCCGGCACTCCCCCTCCGTCATCGGCCCGGGACCCGCCCCTGCGGCACACCTTCCCGAATCGCTCGTGCAGGGTTAACCCGCTCGGACCGGAGGAGTGGCAGAGTGGTCGATTGCAACGGTCTTGAAAACCGTCGTGCGTGAAAGCGTACCGTGGGTTCGAATCCCACCTCCTCCGCCACTTGCCCTCGCGAAAGCGTTCTCCCGATCCGGCTGCGGCCGGATTTTTCCGTTGTTTTTGAGGGTTATGCGGGTGGGGCTGAGCACTGGCCCCGGTAGGCGGTGGCCCGGAAGCGTTCTCTCGGGGCCGATATTCTCCAGACCTGTTGCCTGCGCCGATTTGGTAAATAGCTTACAAGGCACTGGTATTGCGATGTTTTTCCGAGGCCGCCCTGAACACTTCGACGCCGGTGGCGTTCGGCGTGATGGAACAGAAATCGAACTTAGGATCGGAGCAAAGGAAGCCAAAGTCGTCAGGCAGGCAAAGCAATCCGCCCTTGCCGTGACTCCCGGCGTGGCGAACTCGGGCAAATCCTGCTCGAAGTGGACGCGGTGAGGAACGCTTGGCAACCCGCCGGGTCTGGGAGCCAACGATACGGTGGAGTATCTCTACCCGCGCGGTCCTCCGATCTGCGCTCTTCTTGACTGCAAAGGCTGCAAACATATCGCGCCGCGCTCATCTCGTGTTTACCGGGTCGAGCCAAGCTGCCATCATTGGAACATGAGCCTGATAAGATCAAAGAAACGAGTTGCCGATCATGGCGAAGTGTTCACGCCGCCATGGCTGGTCGATGCCATGCTGGACCTTGTCAAAGACGAGACGGACAGAATTGACTCGCGTTTTCTGGAACCGGCCTGCGGAAGTGGCAATTTTTTGGTTCGCGTTCTACAACGAAAGCTTGCCGCCGTCGAAATCAAGTTCGGGAAATCTGATTTCGAGAAGAGGCATTATGCCCTTCTAGGCTTAATGTGCATCTACGGAATTGAACTGCTCGAAGACAACGTCGCCGAGTGTCGTGCAAACCTGATCGAGATATTTTCGGATTATATCGGTGTGGACAAATCGGACGACTTGTATCGCGCCGCATCGTTTGTGCTGTCGCGCAACCTCCTCCATGGTGACGCGGTCACGATGCGAAGGCATGACAGTGAGCCGATCACATTCGCCGAATGGGGCTATATCGGCAGGGGCAAGTTCCAGCGGCGCGACTTCCGCCTGGACGTCCTTACCGGCTCATCGAGGTTCAGCGCGGAGGGATCGTTGTTCGCGCATCTCGGCAAGCATGAGCTCTTCACCCCGATCAGGACCTACCCGCCGATGACGGTCCGCGACCTCGCCGCTGGCTGCGGTGGCACGCCGATGGAGGCCGCATGAGCATACAGGCTGGCTTTGCCCTTCGCGGGCGCAATCCCGACGTGCTGACCTGCATCGCGAACCTGTCGAACGACGAGGTCTTCACGCCACCCGAGTTCGCGAACCGGATGCTTGATACACTCGCGGAGGCCTGGGCGGCAGGGCACGGCGGCGCGAACATCTGGGCCGACCGGAATGTGAAGTTTCTGGACCCCTTCACCAAGTCCGGCGTGTTCCTTCGCGAAATCACCGTCCGCCTCACCGCGGGGCTGGCCGACGAGATCCCGGACCTTCAGGAACGCGTTGACCATATCCTCTCGCAGCAGGTGTTCGGCATCGGCATTACCCGACTGACCGCCATGTTGGCGCGACGCAGCGTCTATTGCTCGAAGCATGCCAATGGCGCGCACTCGGTGACCACGCGCTTCAACAGTGAAGCTGGAAACATCTGGTTCGAGCGCACCGAACACACTTGGGCCGACGGAAAATGCAAGTTCTGCGGCGCCAGCCAGGCATCGCTCGACCGGGGCGAGGGACTCGAGACCCACGCCTACGCATTCATTCATACCGACAACATCAAGACTCGGGTTGCCGAGCTCTTTGGAGGCGACATGCACTTCGACGTGATCATCGGAAATCCACCATATCAGCTGGACGATGGTGGGCACGGAACCAGCGCTGCCCCGATTTACCAGAAGTTCGTCGAGCAGGCTAAGAACCTCGAACCTCGCTACCTGACCATGGTTATCCCATCGCGCTGGTTTTCTGGAGGCAAAGGCCTCGACGATTTTCGCGAGTCTATGCTGAAGGATGATCGCCTTCGCTCGATTGATGATTTCCTGAGCGCCGCGGACGTGTTCCCGGGCGTGGGCCTGAAAGGCGGTGTCTGCTATTTCCTGTGGGACCAAGAGAACCGCGGCCCTTGTCGGGTCGCCACTCATTTCAAGGATTGGCCAGTTTCGGAGGCCACGCGGCCCTTGCTCGAAGATGGCGCCGAGATATTTATTCGTTACAACGAAGGCGTTTCCATTCTTAAAAAAGTCGTTTCGCGCGAGACTGGACAGGACAAGGTCTTGTCATTGCCAGAGGCGCAGCGCTTTGGACGGCTCGTGAGCTCCCGAAAGCCGTTTGGACTCGAGACCAAATTCAAAGGCAACGCAAAGAAGCAATCTGCTGATGATTTGATGGTCCACCAGAATGGTGGCGTCGGCTATACGCCACGAAGTGCAATCACAACAGGTCTTGGACTGATCGGCGCATGGAAGCTCTTCGTAGGTTATGCGGCACCTGGTACAGGAAATAGGGACACCTATCCGCACCGGATCATCAGCACGCCGTTCATCGGCAAGCCGGACTCTATCTCTTCCGAAACCTACCTTTGCATTGGCCCGTTCGACACCAAGGAGCAGGCGGAAAGCGCGCTTTCCTACCTTTCGTGCCGCCTTACGCGCTTCCTGATCCTGCTACACAAGTCCTCTCAGCACGTGACCCGTTACGTCTATTCTTTCGTGCCAGTTCAAGACTGGACTCGGGTGTGGACCGACGAAGCTCTGTATGCCCACTACGGCCTGTCTGAAGACGAGATCGCCTTCGTCGAGAAGATCGTCCGCCCCATGGAAGTGGCGAGCGATCTGTTGGGCGACGTCTCGGTGGACGACGGCGACGATGCATAAGCCCACCATCGACGCAATCCTCGCCCCGAAGCCTGAAGCCCGCCCCCGCATCTACGCCTATTCCATCGCCGACGATGCGCACGCCGGTCTCCTCAAGATCGGGCAGACAACGCGCGATGTGAAGCTGCGCGTCGCCGAGCAGCTCAGGACGGCAACCATCAAGAACTACCGCATCGAGTTGGACGAACCCGCCGAGCGGGACGACGGCACAGTCTTCACCGACCACGAGGTGCGCGCCGCCCTTGCCCGCAAGGGGTTTGCGGACAGCGAACTGGAGTGGGTGCGCTGCACGCTGAGCGACGTGAAGACCGTCCTGACCGAGCTGCGGACAGGCAAGAAGTTCAGCGGCAACCATCACCTGACGTTCCCGATGCGCCGGGAGCAGGCCGAGGCGGTGGACATGACCCACGGCTATTTCATGTCCCGCTGGGCGGAGGATATGCACGCAGTGCCGCGGTTCCTCTGGAACGCCAAGATGCGGTTCGGCAAGACCTTCACGACCTACCAACTGGCGAAGAAGCTCGGCGCCAAGCGGGTGCTCGTGGTGACATTCAAGCCTGCAGTTGAGGATGCGTGGCAGACGGATCTAGAGAGCCACGTCGATTTCGACGGTTGGCAGTACCTGTCGAAAAACTCCGGAGGCGACCCAACCCAGATCAATCGTTCCAAGCCCGTCGTCTATTTCGGCTCGTTCCAGGACCTCCTCGGCCGCGATGCAGCAGGGAACATCAAGGCGAAGAACGAGTGGCTCCACCAAGTGAACTGGGACCTCGTCGTGTTCGACGAGTACCATTTCGGTGCCTGGCGGGAGACCGCGAAAGAACTGTTCGAGGGCGAGGAAGAGGCGGTCGCCAAGAAGGAGGCCAAGCTGGAATATGATCCCGGCCTCGACGGCGTGAACGAAGATCTCAACGTTCTTTCCAACGACGAGGCCGAGTTCCTGCCGATCACGACGCGGGCATACCTCTATCTGTCCGGAACGCCGTTCAAGGCGCTCGCGACCGGCGAGTTCATCGAGGAACAGATCTTCAATTGGACTTACACGGACGAGCAACGCGCCAAAGCGGACTTCGCTGCCAAGCATCCGGACAAATGGAACCCCTATGGCGCACTGCCGCAGATGAGGCTCCTGACATACCAGATGCCCGATGAACTCCTGGCAATCGCGAGCGCCGAGGAGTTCGACGAGTTCGATCTGAACGAGTTCTTCTCCGCGACCGGAGTCGGGACAGGCGCTCAGTTCAAGCACAAGGACGATGTACAGAAGTGGCTCGACATAATCCGCGGCCAATACGCACCGCGAGCTGTCGAAAGCCTCAAGACAGCCACTCGGCCGCCATTCCCGTACTCGGATGTGCGCTTGCTGCCATACCTACAGCACTCGTTCTGGTTTTTGCCCAATGTGGCGGCGTGTCACGCGATGGCGAACCTGTTGGCTGAGAAGCACAACACCTTCTGGCAAGACTACGACGTCATTGTCTCTGCCGGTGCTTCGGCAGGGATCGGCCTAGATGCGCTGCCGCCAGTACGCAAAGCGATCGGGAGCGGCTTTGACACAAAGACCATCACCCTGTCCTGCGGCAAACTAACGACCGGCGTGACCGTGCCGCAGTGGTCCTCGATCATGATGCTCCGCAACCTGAAATCGCCGGAGACTTACTTCCAGGCGGCGTTTCGCGTTCAGTCTCCGTGGTCCATCAAAAACCCAAATGGCGACAATCCCAACGAGGAAGAGATCCTAAAGCCGATCTGCTTCGTGTTCGACTTTGCGCCGACGAGGGCGCTGCGTCAGCTGTCCGAGTACGGGATCGGTCTTGCCCCGAACGAGCCCAACCCCGAGAACGCCGTTAAGGACCTCGTGTCGTTTCTGCCGGTGCTGGCCTACGACGGCGCGAACATGACGCAAATCGATGCGGGTGGTATCCTCGACATCGCGATGGCCGGGACCTCGGCAACGCTGCTCGCGCGCAAATGGGAAAGCGCGATGCTGGTGAACGTGGACAACGAAACCCTTCGTCGCGTCCTCGACAACCCCGAAGCGATGGCAGCGGTGGAACGCATCGAGGGTTGGCGTTCGCTGGGTGACAACATCATCAAGACGATCATCAACAAGAGCGAGAAGGTCAAGGAATTCAAGAACAAGGCCAAGAACGGTGGCCTCACCGAAAAGGAGAAAAAAGAACTTACTGCAGAGGAAAAGGAATACAAGTCCAAGCGGAAGCTTGTTCAGGAAAAGCTGATCAAGTTTGCCACGCGAATTCCAGCATTCATGTACCTGACCGATTTCCGCGAAAACACACTGCAAGACGTGATCACCAAGCTCGAGCCGGACCTGTTTCTGACCGTCACGGGACTGACGGTGAAAGATTTCCACCTGCTCGTGCGCCTCAAGGTGTTCAACACCGAGCAAATGAACCAGGCGGTCTTCGCTTTCCGGCGCTACGAGGACGCCTCTCTGCGCTACACGGGCATCGAGAGCCATAGAGGACTGACGCACTATGGGCTCTACGACACCGTGGTAGCCAGAGAAAGCAGCATCCTCGGTGACCCAGACGACGATCCCAATACAGATGATCCCGGTCCCATGATCCGTGACGGCCAGTAGGTGTGACATGACGGAAGAAGAAAAACACGAAGCAAGAAAACAACGTCTGGAACAAAAAAGCGCCGTTACGATGCGACTGAGCGAAACAACGCGATTTGTTGCCTTCGGAATTATTGCGTGGGTTTTTGCTGTGCAATCATCCGATGCAGAGTTCTCAAAGTCATATATATCAGAGTATGAAATTTGGGTGAACGCAGCAGGTGTGCTAGCAATTTTTTCGATCGCAAGCGACTACTTCCAATACCTGTCAGCTTACGTTTCTGTGAAGCACGCTCTGACTAGAAAAGGCGAGGGGTATCAATACAACAAAAATCACCCCGCCTACTTGTTGCAACTAACTTTCTTTATCATAAAACAGATCGCTGTTGGCCTTGGCGCAGTAATCGTGGCACTTACTTTCACTATCCACGTAGTTCAGCACTAGCGGTGAAATAAGCTGCCGCCATGAACGCGGTCTCGCGTTTCGAAGACCTCCTTGATCCGCGCTATCAAAGCTGCCGGATCGGTGCGCTGGGACTGGTACTGGTAGGTGGAACGGTCGTACCGGAGACCCGGCGCTGACTTTCCCACACCGACGGAAATGGCTCCTGCATTCGCGCCAGCGTCGCCTCTGGTCCCTGCTTCCCGTCCAGAATCGCCTCCACGATGTCGGGCGCAAGCAGCGTCAACCGCAGGACGCGCGTCAAATAGGACGGCGCGATGCCCTCCCGCTCGGCCAGTTCAGTGATGGTGGCGAACTCGCCCGACTCCAGCATCCGCTTCCATCGGAACGCGCGAGCCAGTGCCTTGACGAGCGTGTTGTCCGTTCGCCGCGGTTGCGCGGCGCCCTCCGGCAGCTGCATCTCCTTCCGCCCGCCGCGCTTCACGACGCGGAACGGTACACGGAGCGTCACAGTTTCCGGGATCGGCGTGCTGCGGTTCATGCGGCCGCCTCGATGCCGCCGGCCAGCATCTCGCGCGCGAGGCTGCCGAGGCCATCAACACGAAGCCGGACGTTCAGCTCGTCCGTGCCGATGTCCACGCGCTCGACCAACAGCGCCACGATGCGGGCCTGCTCTGCGGGGAAGAGTTCGTCCCATAGCGGATCGAGTTGCTGCAGAGCAGTCCGGGCGTCGGCCTCCGTGATGTCGCCTGCGTGGCCGCGTGCCGCCTTCCACGTGCCTGCCACGATCTCGGGCTGGCGGAACACGGTGCGGAGCTGGTCGATGACCGCCGCCTCGATCTCGCCCGCTGGCACGCGGCCCACCAGGCAAGATCCTGCGCCATGCTTCAGCACCGTCTGGCTGACGTAGTAGCGATAGAGCCTGCCACCCTTGCGTGTGTGTGTCGGCGAGAACGCGGCGCCATCCGGCCCGAACAGCAGCCCCTTCAGCAGCGCCGGAGTTTCAGCGCGGGTGCGCGCGGCGCGCTTTCGGGGGCTCTCCTTCAGGATGGCGTGGACCCGGTCCCATGTCTCTCGGTCGATGATGGCATCGTGCTCGCCGGGGTAGCTTTCACCCTTGAACGGCGCCTCCCCGAGATAGGTCCGATTGCCCAGCATCCGGTAGATGGCCTTCTTGTCGAGCGGCCCGCTGCTGCGGTTGCGGATGCCCCTGGCGGCGGCCTCCCGGGCCAGCACCGTGCCCGAGCCCAGTTCGACGAAGCGCGCGAAGATCCACCGGGCGTGCGCGGCGGCTTCCTCGTCGATCACCAGCTTGCGGTCCTCGACGCGGTAGCCGAAGGGCGGGACACCTCCCATCCAGATGCCCCGCCTGCGGCTGGCGGCGATCTTGTCGCGGATGCGTTCCGCCGTCACCTCCCTTTCGAACTGGGCGAAGCTGAGCAGGATGTTCAGCGTAAGCCGGCCCATGGACGTTGTCGTGTTGAAGCTCTGCGTCACCGAGACGAAGGTCACGCCGTTCCGGTCGAACACCTCGACCAGCTTGGCGAAGTCCGCCAGCGAGCGGCTGAGGCGGTCGATCTTGTAGACCACGACGACATCGACCAAACCATCCTCGATGTCCTCCAGAAGGCGCTGCAGGGCAGGGCGCTCCAGCGTGCCGCCCGAGATGCCGCCGTCGTCATACTGGTCGCGGACCAGCACCCAGCCTTCGGAGCGCTGGCTGGCGATGTACGCCTCGCAGGCTTCCCGCTGGGCGTGGAGGCTGTTGAACTCCTGCTCCAGCCCTTCCTCGGAGGACTTGCGGGTGTAGACGGCGCAGCGGCGCTTGAGCTTCACCTCCGCCATCACCGGCCTCCCTGTCGCTTGAGGCCAAAGAACACGAGCCCGTTCCAGCGCGTGCCGGTGATCGCGCGCGCGATGGCCGACAGCGACCTGTAAGGCCGCCCCTGCCATTCGAAGCCATCGGCGGTGACGGTGACGACATGCTCGACGCCCTGCCATTCGCGCAGGAGCCGCGTACCGGTGATCGGGCGGTCGCGACCGGCATGCACGCTGCGCTTCTTCCGGTCGCCGCCGTCCAGCTCCTCACCGAGCCGTTCCAGCCGCCGGATCGTCTCGGGCTTCAGCCCGCCGTAGGCCAGTTCCTGGATCCGGTAGGCGAGCCGGGACTCGAGGTAGCGGCGGTTGAAGGGTGGCGGCTCGTTGTCGAACAGCTCACGCCACTGGGTCTTCAGCTGCGGCGTCGGCGTGGTCTTCAGGGCGGCCAGGCGGGCGGGGATGGTGTCGGTCATGCGGTTCTCCGGTCGGTTGGAGTTGCATGACCGCTCCGGTGCCCGGGAGAGTGAAGCGAACTTTCTCCAGTGCCGCCGGATAGTTCGCTTGACTGCCTCATCCTCAGCCGCACCAGCCCCACGGCCAGAAGACGGCAGAGTTCGGCGCGGCGTTCGAGCGGGGTCATCGCGGATGCGGGGATGGGATTGGGGCCAGAGATCGACATACCAACCTCTACTCACCGGACCCGAAAAGTGTCTCATCCGCGCAGATCGATGCCATGGTTGGCAGGCCGCGCCCATGAGGCTGCAGGGCTTCGAGCCAGAAAGAATCGAATTGGCTTAATGGCTTGGGATATCCCGCAATGAAAATTGTCTTCGAGCATCTTGACCAGAGGATTTCCACTCCCGATCTCGGCTTCACCGTATTCAGGAGAAATCATAATTTGAAAGGAATTCGCCATGGTGGCGAAGGTGAAGAAGTTTGTCAGCCGAGAATTCGTCAATACCGTCGATCTATGCTTGTTCAGGCGTTTCCTGGAAGAATTCAAAGATCTGGGTGGCATTGCCTGGGACGATCTTCGGGAGCCGGAAAAGAGCAAGAGGAACCGGCTTTTCGAACAGTTCCAGCGCTCGGAAAACCTGAGTAACCTCCTGCACCTGGCACTACACCATGCAAAGATACTTGCCAGTGATGCCGGGACGAGAAAACTGGTGCAGTTGGCGGACGCTTGCGGCATCCGTCTGGCGCCTCTGGAATCTGCAGACAATTCCTTGTCCGATCCACTGGACAGACGTTCACTCGCCCTTCTAGCTTACATCCATCATCGCCGCATCTTCGATTGTGCCGTCGATCAGACCATCCTTTGGACGGTAAGCCGACCGACCGAGTGCCGCGGAGCCCGAGCTGGAGTCTTGAGTCGCCATGACGACATGGTCTGGAAGGAAGCCTTCCGAGCCGCGGTCTCGGACTACTTCAATCAGAAGTATTGCGGGCGGTATTGCGATGTCCGGTGGCATATCGATGGGGACGAGGTCGACATCATCGTCAGCCACGGCAAAACTGCCCGGACGCTGAATGTCGAGGAAGGCGGAAAGGAGTGTTCCAAGGCGGTCCGGGAAATTGCCGAAGACACGATCCGGTATTCCGAACGTAACGGGTGGATCAAGATCGGAACGGGATCTGACCGAGACGCGAAGAAACTGATCGAACTGTTCGCGGAGTACCTGATCGGGGACAAGGCGTTTTTCGCAGAATATCGATCGGAAACGCTCTATACCCTTGTGCCCGTGCAAGAAATGGGATCGGACTTCAGGTTCCGCTACGACTGGCATCCCGCGATCACGGACGTCCGGTGCCGCGAACTCACGCTCGACGATGACGGGCTGATCGGTCGGCGGAGGCGGCGTTCGCCCTGGAGCCTGATCGTGAGGGACGATGTTGATGCACTTGCCCGCGCAAAAGCGATAGGATTCAAATTGCGTCAGTCAGGACTAGGCATTCGCTCGATGAAGATCGATGTCGATATCCGTGAGGGCTCACGGGAGATCACCTTGCCGGTCTGCATCCAGCCGCCAGGCCTCGCGATCTTCCAGGATCATGCCCACGAAGACCTCATATTCGAACTTCTCGAACGCAACGGGCTACGTCGTGCAATTTTCCCTGATCCTTCAGCTGTTGCAGCTCAGTGACCATCGACCGCTTGGCAGCTTCGCCCGCTCGGATCTGGACTTCGCGGACGACCATGCGTTTCGGGACCTCCTGAACACGGGCGTTCTGCTGGAACGCCGCGCCCGTGACATGATCGATGGGGCAGCGGTGCTGCGGATGGATGGCAGGGTTGTGCTGGTCCCCCTGGACCCCGACGAGGATGCCTGCGAGATCGATCCGGAAGACTTGCGTCTGTTCGAGATCGATCATCTCGCCCTCGCGGGTGCGCTTCGCAGGTCGATCGGGCTGCACGGATCCCAGGTCCGTGCGGTATCGAGAGACCTGATCTGGGTCGGGTCACGGTTGATCGGGGGGCAACGCGAGGCTGTCTTCCTGGGCCTGAAGAGATCGGTCGCGGACCTTCTGACGATGCTCGGACAGACCAGGGTGAACGACCCGGCGCCAGCCATCACGATCCTCACGCCAACGGACTGGGATGTCCCGGCCGACATCCCGGGCCACTACGAACACCACGGCGCCCGGATCGCGGTGCTTGGGGAGATGGCGATCAACGGGGACCGCATTCTCCTGCCTGCCTTCGACCTTCGCCACGGTACCCCGCCGCGGCTGATCATTGATCGCGGTGGACATACCGCCCGTCTGGATGGTGAGAGACTTGACCTGCCGCGCCGGGAGTTCGCAGTCCTCGCCGCTCTTGGCGCGGAAGCATCGAGCGATGCCGGGTGTGTCACTCACGACCGGCTCCTGGATGCAATCGAACATGCCACTGGCACGACTGACCGCTATCCCGATCAGCTCACGAACGCCGTGAGCAAACTGAGAGATGTCCTCGTCGACAGGACCCTGATCAAGACACACAGGGGACAGGGCTATCGGCTCAACCTCGAACCTTCGGCCATATCCTGTGAAGGATAGGTTCGCGATAGGTTCGGATAGGTTCGGGACAGGTTCGATGCCCGCATAGGCTGCAGTCTTTCTCCATCGCCGCAACGCATGGAGAAACCCGGCAATGACCCCCGAGCACCTGAACATCATCCTGTCCGAGACCCTTCAGGGGGCGCACCGATTGCGGCGGCGTCTCGACCTGCCTCCGGCCGACCTCGACGACGTGGCCCAGGATCTGCGTCTCGATCTGATCCGGCGGCTGCCGAAGTACGACCGGTCCCTCGGCGCCCTCGGGCCGTTTGCGGGTACGGTGATCCGAAACCGATCCTCGCGCATCGCCACGCGCATCCGTTCCGCCCGGCGCCGCACCTGCGGTCCGATCGCATCTCTGGATGAGGGTATGCGAGGAGCGCACCTGGAAGCGGTGGTGCCGGAGAAAGCGGGCCTGTGGGCGGTCCCGGACCTCGGCGAGATGTCCGAGCGACGCCTGGTCGTGTCCTCGGTGCTGTCACACCTCGACGACGAGGATCTGGACCTTTGCATCGCACTGGCGTCTGCCTCGGTGACCGATCTGGTGCGGAGCGGGCGGTATTCACGGTCGACGCTCTACCGGCGTGCCGCGCGCCTGCGCTGCACGTTCGCGGCATGGGGTCTTTCCGACCGGGGGGCTCTGTGATGGACCGGCACCCCGCACGACATGCCCGCATCCACCCTGCGCGCCAGACCGCCCTGACCGACATCGAGTTCTGCATCTGGGCGGGCGATGCACTTCCCGGCGAGCAGAAGACCTATCACATCGGCTTCCTGTCGATCGATTGCTGCCAGCCATCAACGATACTGGGCGCCACGGAGCACGCGAGGATCAACGGCCTTGCCCGGAGCGCGCGGTGGGCCTTCGAGATGGGGCTTGTCCACCTGGTTCAGCGCCGTCTCGGACCCAACCACTTTGCCTACATCGCCATCGCGCGTCCGAAGCCGCGAGCACGGCGCGTCGACCTTGCCGATCTCCTCGCCGTTCAGGAGGCCGCGTGATGGTTTATCAGTCCAGCACGATAAAGCGTCACCGGGCCACCCGGGCCGAAATGGCAGAGCGGGAGGCTTTCCTGGTGGACTATGCCCTCGCACACGGCCCGATGACAGTCCGTGGCCTCTATTACCAGGCGGAGGTCGCCGGGCTGCCGGGGATCGAGAAGACGGAGAACGGCTACCGGAAGGTGCAGTCGCAGGCCCTGCGGCTTCGTCAGGCCCAGCGTCTGCCCTATTCTGCCATCGCGGATGCGACGCGCTACATGCGCAAGCCTTCGACCCACGACGGCTGGGAGGCGGCGCTGGCCGAAACGGCCCGGCTTTACCGCAAGAGCCTCTGGGTGAACCAGCGTGTGACGGTCGAGGTCTGGCTGGAGAAGTCCGCGCTCGCCGGGGTTCTATACCCGGTCACCGCGGAGTACGACGTGCCGCTGATGTGCACGGGCGGGTTCACATCGGAGACCTTCGCGCACGAGGCGGTCGCAGGCATGGAGGGCGCCCATCAGCAGCTGGTGATCCTCGCGCTCTACGACTTCGATCGGGCAGGGCAGGATGCCTGCCGGTCCTTGCGCGAGAAAGTCTACCGCTTTGCCGCCGACTACGGTGTCGATGTCGCCTTCGAACAGCTCGGTCTGACCTCTGGCCAGGTTGAGGCGATGGCCTTGCCGGTGCGGCTTCCAAAACGAAAGTCTCCGGCAGATCGCCGCTGGCCACATGCCGTTGCCGCGGAGCTTGACGCGGTGCCCCCGGACGATCTGCGCGCAATGGTGCGTTCCGCCATCGAGAAGCGGCTGCCCACGGCCGAACTCGAAAACCTCAAGCTGATCGAGGCCGCGGAGCGCGACACGCTGCAGCAGTTCCTGGAGGGCTTCTCATGAGCGGCGGGGACGAGATGCACGTGTTCCTGACCCAGCACGAACTGGCGGCGCGCTGGAGGATTGCCGACCGCACGCTGGAGCGGTGGCGCGCCGAGCGCTACGGCCCGGCTTGGATCACCATCGGCGGTTCGATCCGATATCGCATGTCGGACGTGCTGGCCTTCGAGGCCGCGCACCGCAAGCGCCCGTAGCGATGGACGGGGGACGCAAGCAAGGCGACCCCTGCAGCAACCGGAAGACCGACAGGGTGGCCAGCGGCCGCCCCGCTGGTGCTGGGCACGTCATCTACGGGGATGCCGCCCTGCAACTGCTCGACCACGGCTACGAGCCGATCCCTCTGAAGCCGGGGCAGAAGGTTCCGGCGCTGAGCCGATGGAGCAGCGTGGCCATCGACGAGAGCACCGTGGAGGGCTGGTGCGTTACCCATGGCACTTCTGGCATCGGCTTGCGGACCGGGGCCCTCGTGGCGGTGGACATCGACAGTCTCGATCCCGACCGGGCGCACGCGGTGCAGGCCCTTGCAATCCGCCGGTTCGGCGCGACGCTGATGCGGGTCGGGCAATGGCCGAAGCGGCTGCTGCTCTATCGGACCGAGGTGCCGTTCACCAAGATGAAGGTCGGCGAGGTCGAGATCCTCGGGCGGGGACAGCAGTTCGTGGCCTTCGGCATCCATCCCGGGACGCAGCGTCCCTACGGCTGGCCGAACGGCGAGACGCCGCTGGAGGTCCCGCTGGACGCGTTGCCTGTCATCAACCGGGAGGCCGCAGCCGCCTTCCTGGCCGAGACCGGTCCGGCCGAGCCTCTTCGGACCGGGCCCCGACGTTGCGGCGGTGGTGGCGGCAGCAAGGGGACAGGCAGTCCCGTTCGCGACGTCGAAGGTCGGGTCATCGACGGCCGCGACGACTGGCTCAGCAGGATCGCCTTCCATGCCGTCCACGACGCCCTCGACGTCGGTGAGGCCCTCGACCCATCGCGGCTCGCCGATCGGGTCTGGTCCCGCTTCACGGAGACGGCGGACCTCACTCGGCCGCGACAGGATGGCGGTGCGGCCTACGACCTTGCCGATGCGCTGCGCAAGGTTCGGGACAAGCTGCGGCTGGCCGGGCAGAGGCGTCTGCCGAACCGGGGCGGGGATGTGCCCGAGCCCGCGTTCCAGGTGCCGGATCAGTCCGTGGAGGCGGCGCGGAGCGCGCTCGCAGACGTCGTGGCCCGGTTCTGCGAGGAGGTGCTGGCCTGGCACGGCGGGTCCGCCGCGCAGCCGCCGATGCTGGGCATCCTGGCGACGGTCGGCCTCGGCAAGTCCCATGCTTCGCGGGAGCAGCTGCTGGCGCTCGCCGCCGTTCTCCGGGCGCGGGGCCTGCCACACCGCATGCTCGTGTTCACCGCGTCCCACGCGCTGGCCGAGGAAACCGCCGCGGCGTGGACGGCGGCGAGCGCCAGCGTCGCCGTCCTGCGCGGCTACGAGCGGAAGGACCCGGCCACCGGCGTGCCCCTCTGTAAGGACCTGGAGGCGGTCCGGGCATCTCTCGCCGCGGGCCTGAAGGTCCGCGACAGTGCCTGCAGCGCAAGCGATGACAGCCGCTGTCAGCACTTCGCGACCTGCCTGAAGCAGCAGAACTTGCGCGACGTTGCGGCGGCGGACGTGGTCGTGGCGCCCTACGACGCGCTGTTCTCGGGCCTCGCCTTCGAGCGGGATGACGTGGCACTGCTGCTGATCGACGAGGGCTGCTGGGCGCGCGCGATCGAGCGCCGCCAGGACATTTGCGTCGAAGATCTGGCAAGCGAGTCTGTGGCGGGCATGGGCGGGGATCGCATCGGCCGAGGGCCTGTCGGCGCGATGGCGGACCTCGTGGTGTGGCGCACAAGGCTTGCAGCGGCTCTGGCGGCAAACGGGCCCGGCCCGGTGTCCCGCTCGGCCTTGGTCGGGGCGGGGCTGTCCGCGGAAACGTGCAGGGATGCCGCCGGACTTGAGCGGTGGCGCTTGCAGGACACCGGTCTGGCGCCCGGACTGAAAGGGAATGCACGGCAGGCGGCACTCTCCATGGCCGTGGCGAACGCGCGCATCCTGTCGCTGGCATCGCTCTGGCAGGCTCTGGCGCGGTTCCTGTCCGCGTCGGGGTCGCACAGCGGGCAGCTGCGGATCGGCGAGCCCGACGGCACGGGGCGTCATCCTGTCCATCTCTCCCGGGTCCAGGAGCTTCACGACAGCCTGCGCGGCAAGCCGATCCTGCACCTCGACGCCACGATGCGACCCGATCTCGTGCACACGGTTCTGCCGCGGCTCGACATCGCGAGGATCGAGGCCGCCGCACCGCACATGCAGGTCCGCCAGGTCGCGGGCAGCTTCGGCAAGTCGATGCTCTGCCCGGCACCGGGCCTCGAACCGGACGAGGTGGCGCGCCGTGCGAACCGGCTGCAGGAATGCGTGGACTACGTGCACTGGCACGCCCGCCGGGTGTCGCCGGGCAGGGTGCTGGTCGTGACCTACCAGTCGATCGAGCAGGCCTTCGCGGGGATCCCGAACGTGGAGACGGCCCACTTCAACGCTGTGGCCGGACTCGACCGCTACAAGGACGTGGCGCTGCTGATCGTCATCGGCCGGCCCCTGGCACCGAGCCGCGAACTGGAGGCCCTGGTTGGCGCGTACTTCGGGCATGTTCCGGAGGGCCGTTACCGCAAGGACCTCGCGGGGATCCGAATGACTTCGGGGCAGACCCGCGGCCTTGTTGTCCTCCGCCACGAGGATGACCTGGCCGAAACCCTTCGCGCGGCGATCTGCGACGACGAACTGATCCAGGTGATTGGCCGTGGCCGCGGCGTCAACCGTACAGCGCAGGACCCGCTTGAGGTACACGTGCTCGCAGACGTGGCGCTGCCGCTCGCCATCGACCGGCTCACCGCCTGGGACGTCGAGCGCCCGGACGTGGTGCAGCGGATGCTGCTGGCTGGCATCGCAGTGGACAGTCCGGCAGATGCGGCGGCGTTGCATCCCGAACTCTTTTCCGATGAGAAGCAGGCCCAGAAGGCGTTTGAGCGGGCGGTATTTAAGCGACAAAACCCTATGTATACTTCTTATAGGGAAATGTCGCTTAAATCGGCTGCCTACCGACGTGCCGGGCGTGGCCGGTCATGGCAGCGGGCCTGGTGGATCGAGGGCGCTGCCGAGGAGGTTCGTGCTCGGCTGCAGCATGTGCTGGGGGAGCTGGCGGAATGGCGAGCGGGATGCCAGTAGTTTCGACCGGGCGGGAGCGGACGTTTGGGTGGAGTGCAGCAAAGGTGGGGACGGAGTCCGAAGGGACTGGATCAAGCGAGAGCTAAGTTGGTGTTTGGGTATGCATAGGCAACGCTCATTGCCTTGGCCAGTTGCCTGAAAAAGCTGTAGGGTAAGAGCGCATTCCATTGACGCGGCAGGAGGAGCGTAACGATGCCAATTCCTACTGGGCCTACTCAAGTATGTCGTGACTGTCGGAGGGACCTCCCGATATCGAAGTTTAGCCGTGCGGGTCGGAAAGACGGTTTTCGGCGTCCAGAATGCCGACAATGCCAGCATGCCCGAAGTAAACAAATAAATCCCAATTACCAATATACTGAAGGTTCGGTCGCGGCCCGGGCGGCACACACGATGACGCCTGGAGAGGTTTCCAAGATCAAGACTGAGAAGATAAGGTCTCAAAACGGCGAGTGCGTCTACTGTACGGCCAAAATTACTGTATCAACCTGCCATCTCGATCACCGTACACCTCTTGCAAGAGGAGGGACAAATGAGAGAGGGAATCTGCAAGCACTTTGCGCACCATGCAATTCCGAGAAGCACTCGAAAACTCACGAAGAATATATCGTTTGGCTAGTGGCATTTGGTCAAAGCGCTGCGCGAGATCGAAGTGGCGAGATCTAATACCAAAGTCATTGGGCTGCTAGCAAAAGATATTTTCCACGCAATCTATTTTATGCGTTTTGGCGGCGCGGCACCATCGTCAGCATAGTCCGCTACCCAGACGGTCGTGCCTGCCGTAGTGAACCTCGGCTTCCCTTCCTTCCCGCCCCACGACCCCCCAGATGCGGAGGAGCGCGAGCAGCCATGGCAACACTGCCTTTGGTCCTGCCTTCCCCGCACGCCCACGCGTCAGCCCCCAATCCGCTTGCGTCAGGACGGTTAGGACCGTTTCCCCGGAATTGTCGTCCCATGTCGGTTCGTGGCGAATAATGTCGAACTGACAGGCACTTGGCCGATCTGCTATGATTCCAGAAAGGCCCGAGGACGGGCGGCAATGGCGAAGGCGGGGTCATGGCGAAGCGGACGGCAGAGGCGTTCGAAGGGGACGAGATCGCGGGGGCGCGGTCGATCGAGCAGCGGCCGGTGGCCGAACTGATCCCCTACGCGCGGAACGCCCGGACGCATTCGGAGGCGCAGGTGGCGCTGATCGCGGGTTCGATCCGGGAGTTCGGCTTCAACAACCCGGTGCTGGTGGACGGGGCGAACGGGATCATCGCCGGGCACGGGCGGGTGCTGGCGGCGCGGAAGCTCGGGCTCGACCGCGTGCCGGTGATCGAGCTTGGGCACCTGACGGAGGCGCAGAAGCGGGCCTACATCCTGGCCGACAACCGGCTGGCGGAGCAGGCGGGCTGGGACCGGGAGCTGCTGGCGCTGGAGCTTGGCGATCTCGCCGACCTCGGTGTCGAGCTTCCGGACCTCGGGTTCGAGGCGGCCGAGATCGACGCGCTGCTGAACGCCGGGGCGGCGGATCCGCGGGAGGAGGACACGCCCGAGCCCCCGGTCGACCCGGTGAGCCAGCCCGGGGACCTGTGGCACCTCGGCCCCCACCGGCTGCTCTGCGGCGATGCCACCGATCCGGCGGCGGTGGCGCGGGTGCTCGATGGCGTGACGCCGACGCTGATGGTGACCGATCCGCCCTACGGCGTGAACTACGATCCCGCCTGGCGCAACCGGGCCGGAGCCTCGGAGACGAAGCGGACCGGCAAGGTGCGGAACGACGACCGGGCGGACTGGCGCGAGGCCTGGGCGCTGTTCCCGGGCGACGTCGCCTATGTCTGGCACGGCGCGCTGCATGCGGGCACGGTGGCCGACAGTCTCGCGGCGACGGGCTTCGGGATCCGCTCGCAGATCATCTGGGCGAAGGAGCGACTGGTGCTCTCGCGCGGGCATTATCACTGGATGCACGAGCCGTGCTGGTACGCTGTGCGCGAAGGGCGCAAGGGGCACTGGAGCGGGGACCGGACGCAGACGACGCTCTGGACTATCCCGAGCCGGGACCAGGACGCCACGACGGTGCACGGCACGCAGAAGCCGGTGGAGTGCATGCGCCGCCCGATGCTGAACAACACGAGCCCGGGGCAGGCGGTCTACGAGCCCTTCTGCGGCTCCGGCTCGGCGCTGATCGCGGCCGAGACCACGGGGCGGGTGTGCCACGCTGTGGAGCTCGATCCGGCCTATGTCGACGTGGCGGTGCTGCGCTGGCAGGCGTTCACGGGCAGACAGGCTGTGCTGGAGGGCAGCGGCGAGCCCTTCGACGCGGTGGCCGGGGCCCGGAAGGCGGTGGCGGCATGAGCCAGGGCCGGGGCATGTCGGCGGTGGAGGCGACTGCGAACGTGGTCGTCGGCTGGGTCGCGGCCGTCCTCGTCCAGATCATGGTGTTTCCGGCAGTCGGGCTGCACGCGCCTGCCTGGCAGCACGTCACGATCAGCGCCGTGTTCACCGCGATCTCCTTCGCGCGCAGCTATGTCCTGCGGCGCATCTTCGCGAGGCTGGGCTGATGGCACGCCCGTTCAAGACCCTCACCCCGGCGCAGGTCGGCGAGGTCGAGACCCTGGCGGCGGTCCTGACCACGGAGCAGATGGC
>NZ_PNOS01000021.1 GCF_002869745.1 Oceaniglobus roseus | reverse complement strand
GGTGGAGACGGCAGAGAGGGGGGCGGGGGGGGAGAGAAGGGGGGGGGGGGGGGGGGGGGGGGGGGGGGGGGGGGGGCGCGCCTCCGCCCCCCCCCCCCCGCCGGTGCCGGAGGGGAAATCAGACGATCTTCTGGCCGGTCTTCGCCCAGTCGGCGGTGAAGGCGTCGAGCCCCTTGTCGGTCAGGACGTGGCTTGCCAGCGACTTGATCACCGCGGGCGGCGCGGTGATGACGTCGGCGCCGATCAGGGCCGCGTCCTTCACGTGGTTCACGTTGCGGATCGAGGCGGCGAGGATTTCCGTCCTGAAATCGTAGTTGTTGTAGATCGTGCGGATGTCCTGGATCAGCTCCATCCCGTCGAGCGCGAGATCGTCGAGGCGGCCGAGGAAGGGCGAGATGAAGGTCGCGCCCGCCTTTGCCGCCAGCAGCGCCTGGTTGGCCGTGAAGCAGAGCGTGACGTTGACCATGTGACCGTCCGAGGTCAGCGTCTTGCAGGCCTTGAGCCCGTCCCAGGTCAACGGCAGCTTGATCGTGATGTTGTCGGCGATCTTCGCGAGCGTCCGGCCCTCGGAGATCATCCCGTCGTAGTCGAGCGCGACGCATTCGGCGCTGACCGGCCCCGCGACCATGTCGCAGATTTCCTTGGTCACTTCCTTGATGTCGCGGCCGGACTTCAGGATAAGCGAGGGGTTCGTGGTCACGCCGTCGACCATTCCGAGATCGTTCAGCTCGCGGATCGCATCCACATCGGCGGTATCGACAAAGAATTTCATGGGAAAGGTCCTGCATTGCTGGCTTGTCTGGCCCAGTCATACTCCAGTCGGTCGGGCGCCGTAACCCCTGATGCCGGGGGCCGGCGGTGAGCGACCTGTTCTCCGAGCAGGGCGGCGACCAGCCCGGTTTCTTCCACGAGGGCGCGCTGGTCGCGGTGCTGACGACGCAGCCGCTGGACCGGTGCCTGGATTACCGCGCGCCCGAGGGGGGCTGCATGGTCGGCGCCTTCGTCGAGGTGCCGCTGGGCCCGCGCCGGGTGCTGGGCGTGGTCTGGGGGCCGGGCGAAGGCGGATACGAGCTGTCGAAGGTGCGCCCCGTGACGCGGGTGCTGGACGCCGTGCCGATGCGCGAGGAGATGCAGCAGTTCCTGAAGCGCGCGGCGGACTACACGCTCACGCCGCTGCCCGCGATGCTGCGGCTGGCGACGCGCTCTCCGGGCCTCGGCGATCCGCCGTCGATGCGGCTCGTCTACCGGCTGGGCGAGGGGGAGCCCGACCGGATGACCGATGCGCGGGCGAAGGTGCTGGAGGTGCTGCGAGACTACGGCGGGCTGGCCTTCACGCTGAAGGAACTGGCCGAGAGCGCGGGGGTCACGACGACCGTGGTCAAGGGGCTGGTGAAGCAGGGCGCGGTGCTGGAGGAGGCGAGCCCGCGGGATCTGCCCTATCCGCGGCTCGATCCGGACCTTCCGGGCAAGGCGCTGACCGAGGACCAGCAGGCGGGCGCGGCGGCGCTGGGCGCGGCGGTGGAGGCCGAACGCTATGGCACCACCCTGCTCAGGGGCGTCACCGGATCGGGCAAGACCGAGGTCTACCTGGAGGCGGTGGCGGCCTGCCTGCGGCGCGGGCGGCAGGCGCTGGTGCTCCTGCCCGAGATCGCGCTGACCTCGGAGTTCCTGACCCGGGTGGAGGAGCGGTTCGGCTGCAAGCCCGCCGAATGGCACTCCGGCGTCACCATGACCGAGCGGCGGCGCTGCTGGAAGATGGTGGGCGAGGGCGGCGCGCAGCTGGTAGTCGGTGCCCGCTCGGCCCTGTTCCTGCCGTTCCGCGACCTCGGGCTGATCGTCGTCGACGAGGAGCACGACACCTCCTACAAGCAGGAGGACGGCGTCCTTTACAACGCTCGGGATATGGCGGTGCTGCGCGCCTCGCTCTGTTCCGCCCATGTCGTGCTGGCCTCGGCCACGCCCTCGCTCGAAAGCTGGGCCAACGTGCAGGCGGGCAAGTATGCGCGGCTGGAGCTGACGTCGCGCTTCGGGGCGGCGGTGATGCCGGAGATGAAGAGCATCGACATGCGGGCGGAGGATCTGCCGGGGGGCAAGTGGATCTCGCCCGCGCTGCGCCGTGCGGTCGAGCGGCGGCTCGAAGATGGCGAGCAGTCGCTCCTGTTCCTGAACCGCCGGGGCTATGCGCCGGTGACGATCTGCCGGGCCTGCGGCCACCAGATCGGCTGCGATCACTGCGACGCGCGGATGGTCGAGCACCGCTTCCTGAAGCGGCTGGTCTGCCACCAGTGCGGCGAGAGCAAGCCGATGCCGCTGAAATGCCCCGCCTGCGAGGCTGAGGACCGCCTGTCGCCCGTCGGCCCCGGGGTCGAGCGGCTGGCCGAGGAGGCGGCGGCGCTGTTCCCGTCGGCGCGCATTGCCGTGCTGTCGTCCGACCTGTTCGGCTCGGCCCGGGCGATGAAGGCGCAGGTCGAGGCGATCGCGCAGGGCGGGGCGGACATCGTGATCGGCACGCAGCTGGTGGCGAAGGGGCACAACTTCCCGCTGCTGACGCTGGTCGGGGTGATCGACGCCGACCTCGGGCTGCAGGGCTCGGACCTGCGCGCGGCCGAGCGGACGTTCCAGCTGATGCGGCAGGTCGCCGGGCGCGCGGGGCGGGCGGATAAGCCGGGGCTGGCGCTGCTCCAGACCTACCAGCCCGAGCATCCGGTGATCCGCGCCATCCTCGCCGGCGACGAGGAGCGGTTCTGGGCCGCCGAGGCCGACGAGCGGCGCCATGCCGGGGTGCCGCCCTATGGCCGGCTTGCGGGGATCATCCTGTCCTCGCCGAACGTGCAGGAGGTGTTCGACGTCGCCGCCGACCTCGCCCGCCGCGACCAGCCGCTGCGCGCCATCGGGGCGCAGGTCTTCGGCCCCGCGCCCGCGCCGATCGCGCGGATCCGGGGGCGGCACCGGGTGCGTCTGCTGGTGAAGGCCGAAAAGGCGGCGCCGTTGCAGGGGGCGCTGGCGGCGTGGCTCGCGCAGGTGCGGCTGCCGTCATCGCTCCGCCTGTCGGTCGATATCGACCCGCAGAGCTTCTACTGAGCGGGTCTCAGCGGCGGATCACCACCGGCTCGGGCGCGTCCTGCGCCGCAGGGGCCAGCAGCGCCGCCAGCGACAGCGGCCTCGCCCAGCGGATTGCGCCGGTGGAGACCAGCGTGTAGACGAAGTAGAAGGCGAGGATGGCGAGGCGCGGCAGGTCGAAACCGGCACCGTCGGAGACCAGCATCGCCACCAGCGTCCAGACGCTGACCGCCCCGGCCCCGAGCCCCGCGCCGTGCCACATCCAGCTCCAGAGGCGGTTGCGGGGCAGTGCGCCGCGCCGCGACGCCGTGGCGGCACGCGTCCCGCGTCCGCCGCGCGGCAGACCGTGGCGCAGACCCAGCAGGACGGTCACGACCCCGCCCATGAGCTGGACGTGCAGGCCGTGGTTCGGGCCGGCCATCCACCAGAACGTGAGGGCCGCGCCGAGCGCCAGCTTCGCCGCGAGCGCCCCGCGCCCCAGCCCGGTAAGGCGGATGGCGAGGTGTGCGACCAGAAGGCAGGACAGGGCGATGACGATGAAACTCTGATCGATGGCCATGCCTGTCTCCCGGGGTGCGACATCTTGTCTGCGTCCTTCGTGGAATATCCAGAGCTTGGGGCGACAATGTGTCTGCTTTCCGGCGGGGCCGGTTCTTCACTCGGGCAACACGGCGGCGGGGCAGGGTTGCACCGCAAGGCACGAATTGCCCTCGCCAAATCCGCCGCCGCACAGTAGCGAAGGGCATGCGTATCGTCCGACTTGCCGATGCCGGATCGCTGCCGCTGTGGCGCCGCCCGATCCCGATGCTTCTGCTCATTGCCTTCGCCATGCCCATTGCCTTCTCCACCTGGTCGGCGCTGCTGAACAATTTCGTCATCGAGGCGGCGGGCTTTACCGGGGTCGAGATCGGCTGGCTGCACACGGTGCGCGAGATCCCGGGCTTCCTGGCCGTTGGCGTGATCGCCATCATCATGTTCCTGCGCGAACAGGTGCTGGGCCTCGTCGCGCTGCTGCTTCTGGGCTGCGCCACCGCCGTCACCGCCTTCTTCCCCAGCTTCGCGGGCCTGCTGACGGTGACGATGCTGTCCTCCATCGGCTTCCACTACTTCGAGACGGTGAACCAGTCGCTGCAACTCCAGTGGATCGCCAGGGACCGCGCGCCGCAGACGCTGGGCTGGATCGTCGCGGCCGGGTCGGGGGCGTCGCTTCTGGCCTACGGGCTGCTGGTCGTGACGTGGCGGGCGTTCGAGCTGTCCTACAGCACCGTCTACCTGATTTCCGGCGGCACCACGGCGCTGATCGCGCTGTTCTGCATGTTGGCCTATCCCCAGTTCGAGGCGCCCGATCCGCAGCTGAAGACCTTCGTGCTGCGCCGCCGCTACTGGCTCTACTATGCGCTCCAGTTCATGTCGGGGGCGCGGCGGCAGATCTTCACCGTCTTCGCCGCCTTCATGATGGTCGAACGCTTCGGCTTCGACGTGCACGAGGTGACGGCGCTGTTCCTCGTCAACTTCCTCGCCAACATGCTGCTGGCGCCCCTCATGGGCAAGATGGTGGCGCGCTATGGCGAGCGGCGGGCGCTGATGTTCGAGTACACCGGGCTGATCGTCGTGTTCCTGTTCTACGGCGGGATCTACTTCTTCGGCTGGGGCGTGCTGCTGGCGGCGGGGCTCTATGTCGTCGATCACCTGTTCTTCGCGCTGGCCTTCGCGCTGAAGACCTATTTCCAGAAGATCGCCGATCCGGGGGACATCGCGCCGACCGCCGCCGTGGCCTTCACCATCAACCACATCGCGGCGGTGTTCCTGCCCGCCCTTCTGGGCTATCTCTGGATCACGTCCCCGGCCGCGGTGTTCGGGCTGGCGGCGGGAATGGCCGCGACCTCGCTCGCGCTGGCGCTGATGATCCCGCGCCACCCGGTGAAGGGCAACGAGACGGTGTTCTCGGGAGCGTTGGCCGCGCCCGCGGAATAGACTGCGCAAGCCCCACGGAAAGGAGCGCCATGGCCGACCCTTCGGACCCCCGCCCCGCCGTCCTGTTCGTCTGTCTCGGCAACATCTGCCGCTCCCCACTCGCCGAGGCCGCCTTCCGCGCGGCGGCGGAACGGCACGGGGCGGACGTGCAGATCGACTCGGCCGGGACCGGGAACTGGCACGCCGGAGAGCCGCCCGATCCGAGAAGCCGGGAGATGGCGCGGCGCCACGGGCTCGACATTTCCGGGCAGCGGGCGCGGCAGGTGCGGGCGGCGGATTTCGAGGCCTTCAGCCACATCGTCGCGATGGACCACGAGAACCTCGCGGCGCTCGCGCGGATGCGTCCCGAGGGCGCGCGGGCCGAGCTTTCCCTGCTGCTCGACCATGTGCCGGGGCGCGAGGGGCAGGCGGTCGGCGACCCCTATTACGGCGGGCCCGAGGGGTTCGAACGCGCCTGGGCCGATGCCGATGCCGCGGCCGAGGGGCTGTTGCGGCGGATCGCGGGGGCGGCGTGAGCGGGGTCGGGCCCGCGGTCGCTGCGCTGCTCGGGGCCGGGGCGGCGGGCGTCCGGGCGCTATCGGGGGGCGATCTGTCGGAGGTGGCACGGGTGGCGCTGGAGGACGGGCGCAGCGTCATCGCCAAGCGCGGCGCGACGGCGCCGGCGGAGGCGGCGATGCTCGATGCGATCCGCGGGGCAGGGGTGCCGGCGCCGCAGGTGCTGGGGGTCGCGGAGGATCTGCTGGTGCTCGAGGATCTGGGGGCGGACGAGGGGCCGGGCGCGGCCTGGGGCGATCTGGGCCACGTCGTGCGGCGGCTGCACGGGGTCAGGGGCGCGCGCTATGGCTGGCCCGAGGATCACGCCTTCGGCACCGTCACGATCCCGAACGCGCCCTGCGACGACTGGCCGGGCTTCTGGGCCGAACGGCGGCTTCTGCCCTTCTGCGACCATGTCCCGGCCGACCTCGCGCGGCGGATCGGGGCACTCGCAGCGCGCCTGCCGGACCTGTTGCCACGCGATCCGGGGCCCGCGCTGCTCCACGGCGATCTCTGGGCGGGCAACGTCATGGCGCGGGGCGGCAAGGTGACGGGGCTGATCGACCCGGCCTGCTATCACGGCGATCCCGAGGTCGACCTTGCCATGCTCTGCCTCTTCGCGCGGCCTTCCCCCGCCTTCTGGGAGGCCTACGGACCCCTCGCGCCGGGGGCGGAGGAGCGGCGGGCGATATACCGGCTCTGGCCCGCGCTGGTCCACCTTCGGCTCTTCGGCGGGGGCTATCGCGGGATGGTCGAGGGGTGTCTCGACGCCGCGGGCTGAGGCTCTGGCGGCGGCAGCGGGCGGCCCCTATATCTGGGGCAACCCTAGAAGGAGGATCACGATGTTCCTGTTCCAGAAGAAGAAGACCGAGATGGTGGCCGAGGATGCCGCCCTTCCCGGCCGCGCCACCCCGATCCCGACCGCCGAGACCCATTCCATCTTCGACCGCCCGCTGAAGGCGCCGGTGCCCGAGGGCATGGAAGAGGCGATCTTCGGCATGGGCTGCTTCTGGGGTGTCGAGCGGATGTTCTGGAAGCTGCCGGGGGTCTGGAACACCGCCGTGGGCTATGCCGGGGGCTATACGCCGAACCCGACCTACGAGGAGGTCTGCACCGGGCAGACCGGCCACAACGAGGTGGTGCGCGTCGTCTACGACCCGTCGGTTATCTCCTACGACGAGCTTCTGAAGGTGTTCTGGGAAGGCCACGATCCGACCCAGGGCATGCGGCAGGGCAACGATGCGGGGACGCAGTACCGCTCGGGGATCTACACCTTCTCGGAGGCGCAGAAGCAGGCGGCCGAGGCCAGCAGAAAGGCCTTCGCGCCGCAGCTGGAGAGGGCCGGGTACGGCGCAATCACGACCGAGATCCGGCCCGCGCCGGAGTTCTACTTTGCCGAGGCCTATCACCAGCAGTACCTCGAGAAGAACCCCCGCGGCTATTGCGGGATCGGCGGCACCGGCGTCACCTGCCCGATCGGGACCGGCGCCACGGTGTGAGGAATGGGGCTGCGGCGTCGCCCACGTTCGATGGGGACACGCGGCACCGAGCGGGTCGATCGGGCGAGGTCCGGTCGAGATTGACCGTCTCTGTCCTGACGCCTGACGCTTGGGCGTGGACCTCATGCCCGTGACGCTTGGGCGTGGACCTCATGCCCGGCGGCAACGCCGGGCATCCCCCGGCCGTACCGTCACGCCGAAGGCGGGCGTCCGGCAAGACGGGCGGGGGCTGCCGCTGCAACGCGCAACGACGGAGAGACCTCAACCGGAAAAGGGCAGGCCGCTTCCCCGGCCTTGACCCCGGCGAGTCCCGCCTCACCAGAACCCCAGCAGGATCGCCAGCATCGCCACCACCAGCACGCAGGCCAGGGTCCGCACGTCTGCGAACCACGAGGCCTTCTGCGCATGGGCCTTGGCGCCTTCCTCGACGGCGAAGCCCGGATGCCAGACCGTGTCCTCCAGATCCTCGCCCGACCGCTTCTCGGTGAAGGCCGAGACGGCGACGATCACCATCACGCTCACGGCGACCATGACGCCCACGTTGATGGTGAAGTGCAGCGGCCAGATCTCCATCTGCGTCAGGACGAACAGCGCCAGACCGACCACATGGCCGACGATCAGCGCGGTGAAGGCCGCCGCCGGCGTCGCGCCGCGCCAGAGCGCGCCGAGCAGGAAGATCGCCACCACCGGCGGCACGAGGATCGAGAACGCCTGCTGGAGGTAATCCCAGAGCCCGCCGAAATTGGCGATGAACGGCGCCCAGACGATGGCGATCGCCATCAGGATCAGCGTCGTCCAGCGGCCGAGGCTGCGCACCCGGTGCGGCTCCACCTCGCGCTCGTCCACCCGCATGAAGTCGTGCACGACGAGGGTGGAGGAGGAGTTGAGCGTGGAGTCGACGCTCGACATGATGGCGGCGACGAGCCCCGCCAGCACCAGCCCCGTCAGCCCCGCGGGCAGCACGGTGGAGGTGAGGGTGGGGAACACCATGTCGGGGTTCGGCAGGTCCGGCACGATGGAGATCGCCATGGCGCCGGGCAGCACCATGATGAACATCGGCAGGAGCTTCAGGAAGCCGCCCAGCATCGCGCCCTGCTGCGCGGCCTTCAGGGACTCGGCCCCGAGGACGCGCTGGACGATGTACTGGTTCGTAACCCAGTACCAGAAGCCGAGGATCGGCACCCCGAGGAACAGGCCCGGCCAGGGCAAAATCTCGTCGTCGAGCGGCTGGACGAGCGACAGCTGGTTCGGATCCGGCACGTTGTCGATCACGTTCTGCCAGGACCAGCCGAGGTCGCCAAACAGGATCAGCGTCATGGCGAGGCTGCCGACGATCAGCACCACGGCCTGCAGCACGTCGGTGTAGACGACGGCCTTCAGCCCGCCCCCCGCGGTGTAGAGGCCCGCGAAGACGCCGATGGCCAGCACCGTGACCCAGATCGGGATGTCGGGGAAGAAGGTCTTGACCACCACGGCCCCGGCGTAGAGCCCGCCTGCGGTATCGACGATGATCGTCAGGACGATGGTAATGGCCGAGAAATAGAGCCGCGTGCGCCGGTCGTAGCGGCGTTCGAGGTACTCGGGGATGGTCGTGATCTTCGAGCGGAAGTAGAGCGGCGCGAAGACGAAGGCGAGCAGGATCAGCGGCACCCCCGCCATCCATTCATAGGCCGAGGCGGCGATGCCGGTGGAATAGGCGGCGCCGGTCAGGCCGATCAGCGTCGTCGAGGAGATGTTGGAGGCGAAGAGCGAGAAGCCGATGGCGCTCCAGCCGAGCGCGCGGCCCGCGAGGAACAGGTCGTCGCCTGATTCGGTCCTGCGAGAGACCCAAACGCCGATGACGATCACGACGGCGAAATACGCGGCGAGAACCCCGAGATCGAGACCCGTAATGGCGTTGGCGACCTCTTGCCGCGAGGCTTCTTCCATGTCATTGCCCTCCGTGTTTCGGGAAAAAGTGCCTCGCGGGACTGTGAGTTCCGAAATTTTATTTCGCGCAGACAACCTGGAATTGAAATCACATGACCACGTTCACCGCACTGACCACCCTGCCGGGGCCTGGTCCCGCCGAAGCCCTGGCCGCCGCGCTCGAGGATCTGGAGCCTGCGCCGAGCGGGGTCGGGGTGTTCGAGATCGAGGACGGCTCGGGCCTGTGGGAGGTCGGCGGCTACTTCGAGGCGGCGCCGGACGAGACCGCGCTGGCGCTGCTGGCGGCGGCCTTCGGGGCGCGGCCCTTCGCCGTCAGCGAACTGCCCGAGACGGACTGGGTGGCGAAGGTGCGCCGCGAGCTGGTGCCGGTGGAGGCGGGTCGGTTCTTCGTCTACGGCTCGCACGATGCGGACCGCGTGCCGGAAGGATCGGTCGCGCTGCTGATCGAGGCGGCGATGGCCTTCGGCACCGGCCACCACGGCACCACGCTCGGCTGCCTGCGCGCGCTCGACCGGCTGATGAGCGAGGGCTGGGAGGCCGAGAGCGTCGCCGACATCGGCTGTGGGACCGCAGTTCTGGCGATGGCGGCGGCGAAGGTCTGGGGCCGGCCCGTGTACGCCAGCGACATCGACCCGGTGGCGGTCGAGGTGGCGGCGGCCAACGCGGCGCTGAACGGGCTGGGCGATCTGGTGGTGACGCTGGAGGCCGCGGGCTTCGATCATCCCGACCTGAAGGCGGCGGCGCCGTTCGACCTGATCTTCGCCAACATCCTGAAGGGTCCGCTGATCGCGCTGGCCCCCGACATCGCCGCGGCGGCGCGGGACGGCGCGCGGGTGATCCTGTCGGGGCTGCTGGTGACTCAGGCCGAGGAGGTGACGGAGGTCTACCGCGAGGCCGGTCTACAATTGATCCACCGCGAGGACATTGTCGACTGGACGACCCTCACACTTGGGCGCTGAAGGGGCAATCCGGGGCATTCAAGGCGGTTTTGGCCTCAATTTGCAGAATCTGCCTTTTTCCCGCCGCGATCGGGGCTACAAACGGCCCTGTCGGTGGGGGCCGATACAGATTGAGAGCCGACCAGCCATGTCCCACGCCAGCTCCCCGAGTTTCGCGCGCCGCAGCCGCAGGATTATCCGCAACAACCGCCTGGTGGCGCGTTCGGCAGACGTCCACATCGGTCCCGACGGGCTGATGACGGTCCGGCCGCGTCGTCGGGCGCCCTCCTTCGACGCGCTGAAGGGCATCCTGATCGTCCTCGCCGTCCTGTTCACCATGAAATCGATCATGCTGGCGTCGGCCGGAAACCTCGCCTATCAGGAGCGGGTCAACGCGCTGCGCGACGGCTCGGCGGTGGAACGGGTCGGTGCCTTCGTGATGCAGGCCGATCCTCTCACCCGGCAGCTTGCCTCCGGGCTCGGGGCGCTGATGCGCTGACGTTTCCCGATCGGACGTTTCCCTCCGACAAGACGGTGAAGGCCGTTGCGCTGATCACGCAACGGCCTTTTGTCGTTCCGGCCCGCTCCATGGCGGGCGGGGCGCAGGCGCGGACAGCAAAAAGGCCGCCGCGCCGGTCGCGCAACGGCCTTTCGCCGGTCCCGCCGAGGGGATCAGATGTTTTCGATGTCGCCGCGCACCAGGCCGATATCGTCAAGCTCGCGGTCGGTCAGACGGCCGAGCGACTTGCGGGTGACGCGGCTGTCGTTCCACGCGATCACGGCGGCGAGGGTGCGCTGGATCAGGCTGGAGACGCCGGCATTGGCGGTGACGGTGACGGGGCGGGCGGAGGTCGAGGCGGCCATTTCGGTAGTCTTTCAGGGGTTTGACGTTTCGGTTTCGACGCCGCACCTAGCCATCGGAAAGCCATCGCACCAGATGCAAAATCGCATGGCACCCATGCGTTTGCGACATTGCTCCGACCGCTCTTAATCATCTGTAAATATGACGAAAATTCCGCGTCGGCAATGTCGTTTTCTGGCCTGGATCTGGCGCAATCGGGCGTTGCCGAAGGGTCGCGGTCGCAATCCCGCGCGCCGGGGCGCCGCAGTTGCGTCTGGCAGGTGTTCGCGTTTCGTGCTACCCGTGTCCGAAAAGCAACATGAGCAGGATCAGGGATGCGCGTTTTGGGGATCGACCCGGGGCTTCGGACCCTCGGCTGGGGTGTCATCGATTCGGACGGCGGGCGGCTGTCCCACGTTGCGAACGGCCATTGCACCAGCCTCGGGGGCGAGGATCTGGCGCCGCGTCTGCTGGACCTGTTCGACCAGCTTTCGTCCGTCTTCGCGCGCTATCGTCCCGATACGGCGGCGGTGGAGAAGACCTTCGTCAACAAGGACGGCGCGGGCACGCTGAAGCTGGGCCAGGCGCGGGGGATCGCCCTGCTGGTGCCCGCGCGGGCGGGGATCGCGGTGGGGGAATACGCGCCCAACACCGTCAAGAAATGCGTGGTGGGCGTGGGACATGCGGAGAAGCGGCAGGTGGATCACATGGTGAGGATGCAGCTCCCCGGGGTCGAGATCGCGGGCGCCGACGCCGCGGATGCGCTGGCGGTGGCGATCTGCCACGCCTTCCACTGCCAGACCGCGGGGCGGCTGGCGCAGGCGGTGGCGGCGGCGCGATGATCGGGCGGCTGTCGGGGCGCATAGGCTATCGCGGAAGCGACCACGTCCTGATCGACGTAAACGGGGTCGGCTATATCGTCCACGTCTCGGACCGCACGTTGATGTCCCTGCCGAAGACGGGCGAGTTCGCGTCGCTCTACACGGACCTCCTCGTGCGCGAGGACCTGCTCCAGCTCTTCGGCTTCCCGACGCTGCTGGAGAAGGAGTGGCACCGGCTGCTGATGAGCGTGCAGGGCATCGGCGCGAAGGCCTCGATGGCCATTCTGGGCGTGCTGGGGGCCGAGGGCGTGGGGCGGGCGATCGCGCTTGGCGACTGGAACGCGGTCAAGGCGGCGCCGGGCGTCGGGCCGAAGATCGCGCAGCGGGTGGTGATGGAGCTGAAGAACAAGGCGCCGGCGCTCATGGCGATGGTGTCGGATGCGCCGGGCGACACCGGCGAGGCCGAGGTCGTCGACACCGCCGACACACCGAAGCGCGCCGCGCCGCGCAAGGCGGCGGCCGGAAACGGCGCCGCGCAGGCCGAGGCGATGTCGGCGCTGGCGAACCTCGGATACGCGCCCGGCGAGGCCGCGGGCGCGGTGGCGGAAGCGGCGCGCGACGCCCCGGACGCCGCCACCCCGGCACTGATCCGCGCCGCGCTGAAGCTGCTGGCGCCGAAGGAGTGAGGGCGGTGCGGACTGTATCTTTCGCCACCGATCCGCGTATGACCGGCACATGGCCGAATCCATGACAGACGCCCCCGATCCCACGCTGCGCCCCGAGAAGCTCCCCGAGGACGCCGACCGTGCCCTGCGCCCGCAGTCGCTGGAAGAGTTCATCGGCCAGGCAGAGGCACGGTCGAACCTCCGGGTCTTCATCGAAAGCGCGAAGATGCGCGGGCAGGCGATGGACCACGCGCTGTTCCACGGGCCGCCCGGCCTTGGCAAGACGACGCTTGCGCAGATCATGGCGCGCGAGTTGGGGGTGAACTTCCGCATGACCTCGGGGCCCGTTCTGGCGCGGCCCGGCGACCTTGCGGCGATCCTGACCAACCTCGAAGCCCGCGACGTGCTGTTCATCGACGAGATCCACCGCCTGAACCCGGTGGTCGAGGAGGTGCTGTACCCCGCGCTCGAGGACTTCGAACTGGACCTCGTCATCGGCGAGGGGCCGGCGGCGCGCACCGTCCGGATCGAGTTGCAGCCGTTCACGCTGGTCGGCGCCACCACCCGGCTCGGGCTGCTGACGACGCCGCTCAGGGACCGGTTCGGGATCCCGGTCAGGCTCCAGTTCTATACCGTCGAGGAGTTGCACGAGATCGTGGCGCGGGGCGCGCGCATGCTCGGGATCCGGGCCGCGCCGGACGGGGCGCGCGAGATCGCGCGGCGCGCGCGGGGCACGCCCCGGATCGCCGGGCGGCTCCTGCGCCGCGTGGTCGACTTCGCGCTGGTCGAGGGCGACGGCACCCTGACGCGGGAGATCGCGGATTCGGCGCTCTCCCGGCTCGGGGTCGATCACCTCGGCCTCGACAGCGCGGACCGGCGGTATCTCTCGCTGATCGCCGAGGCCTACCAGGGCGGGCCCGTGGGGGTCGAGACGATGTCGGCGGCGCTGTCGGAGTCCCGCGATGCGCTGGAGGAGGTGATCGAGCCGTTCCTGCTCCAGCAGGGCCTGATCCAGAGGACGCCCCGGGGCCGGATGCTGGCCCAGAAGGCCTGGCAGCACCTCGGGCTGCCGATGCCGAAGGGGCCGGGGCAGGGGGACCTGTTCGGGAAATAGCGCGAAGGCGGCCGGCGGTGCGCCCCTATCTCGCTCCGTCCGCGCCGCGCACCGGCCGACGCTCGGGGACGGAGAGGCGGTAGCGCAGGGTCGGGCCGTCGAAGTTGCGCTCGGCCGAGCCCTGGAGCTGCGTCGGCACGATGGTGTCGAGGATCATCGAGCCGAAGCCGCTGCGCGCCTTGCGCTCGCCGTCCGGGATTCCGATCTCGCGCCACTCGATGTCATAGCCCGACCGCCCGCTGTTGGCCCAGTTGACGACGATCCGCCCGTCCTCGGTCTGCAACGCCCCGTATTTCACCGAATTGGTCGCAAGCTCGTGGATCGCGAGGGTCAGCGCCTGGGCCTCGGCGGCGGAGAGTTCCACCCGCTCGCCCTCGAGGGTGATGTTGCCGCGCGCCATCGCGGCGTAATCGTCGAGCTGGCGCGTGACGATGGTGTCGATTGTCATGCGGTCCCAGTTGCTGCCGGTCAGGTGGGCATGGGTGCGCGACAGGGCCTGCACCCGCGCCTCGAACCGGCTGGCGAAATCGGCAAGGTCGGTGGCATTGGCGGCCGTGCGCCGGGCGATGACGGAGACGAGGCTGAACAGGTTGCCGACGCGGTGCTGCAACTCGTCCGCGATGGCGTTCTTCAGCCGCTGCGCCTGGACCTGCGCGGTCACGTCCATCGCGTTCTGGATCATGTAGTCGATGCGCCCGTCGGCCTCGATCACCGGGGTGTGGCGGCAGGTCCACCAGACCTCGCGCATGACCGGCCCGTCGGGCCCGTTCGCCGGGATCGAGAACGGCACCTCGACCAGCGTGTTCTCCTCGCCGTCGAGCGCGCGGCGGAAGGCGCGGTGGAAGCGGTCCTGCCGCTCGCCCTCCTCGGGGAAGGCGTCGAAGACGTAGCGGCCGACGAGGTCGGAGAGGCTGCGGTCGACGGTCTGGAGATAGGCCTCGGTCGCGGTGACGATCCGCATCTCCTGGTCCAGCACGAGGCAGGGCGCCGGCAGGCTGCGGAAGACGAGGGCGTAGTCCGGTTCCTTGATCGACATGGGGTTCCCCCGTGCTGTGGACCACCGTACGGCGGATGGCGGGCCGATGCGGCAGCATCGCCGGAGTCCGTCTTGACGGTATCACATCACAGGCGTGTGGCAACCACGCCCTTGGGGCAAGTCCCCGGCGCCGCCTTCCGCGGGATCACTTCAGCTGGCTGTCCTTCGAGCCGCGGCGGTTGAAGGCGGACTGGCGTAGCGCCGGGCGGCCGTCGCGCTCCTGCTGGCAGTCGATGCAGAGCGTGACGCCCGGGATCGCGGCGCGGCGCGCCTCGGGAATCGGTTCCTCGCAGTCGAGGCAGTGGGTGCGGCTTTCGCCCGCCGCGCGACGGCGGGCCTGCATCCGTTCCAGCTCTTCCGCGATCGAGGCTTCGACCTGTTCGTTCACCGCGCCGTCGCGGGTCCATCCTCCGGCCATGGCATGTCCTTTCCGGCCTGCTGTGCCGCCTCAAGATGGGGTGGTCGGCGCCCTGCGGCAAGCCTGCCATCGGCAACGGGTTTGTATGACGAAGACGCGCGAGGCGTCTGGACCTGCCCGCCCGGCGCGGCTAGGCCTCGGGCATGAACCCGTCTTTCGCCGCCGGCTTCGGCCTGGGCCTTTCCCTGATCCTTGCCATCGGCGCGCAGAATGCCTTCGTGCTGCGCCAGGGGCTGCGGCGCGCCCATGTCTTCGCCGTCTGCCTGACCTGCGCGCTGTCCGACGCGGTGCTGATCGCCGCCGGCGTCGCGGGCTTCGGCGCGCTGGTGAAGGCGGCGCCCTGGATCGAGCCGGTGATGCGCTGGGGCGGGGCGGCGTTCCTGCTGGTCTACGGCGCGCTCGCCTTCCGCGCGGCCTGGCGCGGCGGCGGCGCGCTGGAGGCGGAGGCGCGGAGCGGCGGAACGCTGGCCGCGGTGCTGGCGACCTGCCTGGCGCTGACCTGGCTGAACCCCCATGTCTATCTCGACACGGTGGTGCTGCTCGGCGCGGTCTCGGCCCAGTGGGAGGGGCTGCGGTTCGGGCTTGGCGCTGTCACGGCCTCGTTCGTGTTCTTCTTCGCGCTCGGCTACGGCGCGCGGCTGCTCGCCCCGCTCTTCGCGCGGCCCCTGGCCTGGCGGGTGCTGGACGGCGTCGTGGGCTGCGTGATGTGGGCCATCGCGGCCTCGCTGGTGCTGTCGTGACGGATGCCGTCGCGAAGCCCGCGCCGCGGCCCGTGGCGGGCGTCGGCTGGATGCTGGTCACGGGGCTCCTGTTCGTCGGCGTGACGGCGGTGGTCAAGCACCTGGGCGGCAGGGTGCCCCCGGCCGAGTCGGCCTTCCTGCGCTATTTCCTCGGGCTCGTCTTCCTCGTGCCGATGCTGAAGGGTCTGCGCGCGGCGCGGCTCGGGCGCCGCGACCTCGGGCTGTTCGCGCTGCGGGGCGGAGTGCACACGCTGGGCGTGATCCTGTGGTTCTTCGCGATGACGCGGATCCCGCTCGCCGAGGTGACGGCGATGAACTATCTCTCGCCGGTCTACATCACCCTCGGCGCCGCGCTGTTCCTCGGCGAGCGGCTGGCGCTCCGGCGGATCGCGGCGGTGGGCTGCGCGCTCGTGGGGGCGCTCCTGATCCTGCGGCCCGGGGTGCGCGAGGTGTCGCCGGGGCACATCGCCATGCTCGGCACCGCGGTGCTGTTCGCCGCCTCCTACCTGATCGCCAAGGTGATGGCCGACCGGGTGGCGCCGGTGGTGGTGGTCGCGATGCTGTCGATCACCGTCACCGTCGGCCTCGCCCCCTTCGCGGCCGCCGTCTGGGTGACGCCGACGGTGCCGGAACTCTGCTGGCTGTTCCTCGTGGCCTGTCTCGCCACCGGGGGCCATTTCACCATGACGCTGGCCTTCCGCGCGGCGCCGATGACCGTGACCCAGCCCGTGACCTTCCTGCAACTCGTCTGGGCCACGAGCCTCGGGGCGCTGGCCTTCGGCGAGCCGGTGGACGGCTGGGTGGTGCTGGGCGGCGTGGTGATCCTCGGCTCGGTGACCTTCATCACCTGGCGCGAGGCGGTGCTGCGGCGCCGGGTGACGCCGGGGGTTGTCGAGCAACACTGAGGGCGGTGCGCGGGCGGCAGGCGGGGAGGGGGCATTCTGCCCCCGGCGCTGCGCGCCTCCCCCTGAGGATATTTGTGAAGCAAAGATGGGGGGGTGCGGGGGCAGCGGCCCTGCCTTGCCTCGGGCGGTCGGGCTCGGGCCGGGCGTCTGCGCCGGGATGGATTGTGCGGGCGGCGGAATTCGGGGAACATGGGGCGCGGGCGGGGTTTGAGGGTGCGAGGGCCCGCAACCCCGTCCGGGGCGCGGCCGACGACCGCCGCAGCGGGAGGCGACAGGACATGCGCAGCTGGCGCGACCGCATTCTCGAACGGCCCCGGCCCGCCGCGGCGGGCGCGGGCGGCCCTGCCGGTGCCGGATCCGGTGTCGATCCCGCGGCCCTGGCGCAGCGGGACGTGCCCGTCGTCTGGCTGCTGGGGCGCACGGGCGCCGGGAAGAGCTCGCTGATCCGGGCGCTGACGGGGCTCGACGAGATCGAGGTCGGCAACGGCTACGCCTCCTGCACCCGCACCTCGCGGCGCTTCGACTTCCCTGCCGCGGCGCCGCTGGTACGGTTTCTCGACACCCGGGGCCTCGGCGAGGCGGGATACGATCCGCGCGAAGATCTTGCCGCCTGCGAGGGGCACAGCCATGCCGTCATCGTCGTCGCGCGGCTCGACGATCCGGCGCAGGGCGAGGTGGCCGAGGCGCTTGGCGAGGTGCTGCGACGGCGTCCGGCGATGGAGGTGCTGCTTGTGCATACCGGGGCCGACCTGGTGGCGGATCCGGCCGCGCGGGGCCGGGCGCGCGCGGCGGCGGCGTCGCGCTTCGCCCGCGCCGCGGGGCGGGATCTGCCGGAGGTGGTGATCGGCCTGCCGAGGGACGGGCAGCCCGCGCCGGACGAGATGGCGGCGCTGCGCGAGGCGCTGGTCGTCACCCTTCCGAACGCCGGGCTGGCCCTGCAGCAGGAGGCGGCGGACGATGCCGAGGCGCAGGCCTTCGCCGCGGTGCGGGGCACGGTGCTGTTCTATTCCGGGATCGCCGGCGGCTCGGACGCCTTCCCGGTGGTGGGGCTGTTCTCGTCCACCGGCGTGCAGTTCACGCTGCTGAAGAAGCTCGGCGATCACTACGGCGTGCCGGTGACGCTGGCCTTGGCGCGGAACTTCGTCACGCTGCTCGGCCTCGGGGTCGGGGGGCGGTTCCTCGGCAGCCTGCTGCTGCGCCAGGGGGGCAAATTGATCCCGGGCTACGGACAGACGGCGGGGGCGGTGGCGGCGGGCGCCTTCACCTTCGCCGCCACCTATGCGCTGGGGCGGACGGCGGCGCGGTATCTGCATACGCTGTCGGTCGGGGGGACGCCGTCGAAGGCGGACCTGCAGGCGACGTTCCGGGAGGCTCTGGAGGGGGCGTGGAAGCGTGATCGCTAGGCGGCTGAGGTATTACCTGTGGCAGTGGCGCATCGTGGTGCGGCTGGCGCCCTATGTCCTGACCCTCGGCCTCAGCACGCTGCTGGGCTTCCTGTGGCTGAGCGAGCACGGGATGCTGATGATCTACGTGCTGGCCAGCGCGGCGATCTTCGCCGCCGCCTTCCTTGCCCTGCACCTGCCGCGCTGGCTGGCCCGCCGGGGGGCGGCGCCGGAGGAGGAGGAGGCGCCGGAGGAGACCCATGTGGAGGCCGGGGCGGACTGGACCGAGGGCGAGCGGCGGGCCTTCGCCGCCGGTCAGGCGCTGATCGCGCGGCGGCTGCGCGAGCCGATGCCGCCCGAGCAGATGCAGGGTTTCGCGCTGGAGGTGGTGACGGAGGTCGCGAGGGCCTCGGGCGCGGCGGGGAAGCTGCCGCTGGACTTCACCGTGCCCGAGGCGCTGCTGCTGGTGCACCGGGTCTCGGCGCGGCTGCGCGACGATCTGCGGCGCTACATCTCGATCTCTGACCGGATCTCGGTCAAGACGCTGTTCTGGCTCTGGAAGAACCAGGACCGGGCGAAGCAGCTCTACAGCTATGGCCACGGGGCCTACCGGATCTTCCGGCTGACCGGGGGGCTGCCCCTAGCCCTGGCGCGGGAGATGCTGGACCTCGTCACCAGCGGCAATTCGAAGGTGCTGAGCGGGGAGGTGCAGGCGATCGGCCAGCGGATGCTGTTCGAAGAACTGGCGCGGGCGGCGGCGGAGCTTTACTCGGGGCGGCTCCGGATGTCGGACACCGAGCTGCTGGAGAGCATCATCGAGGACACCGCGCTCGACCGGCGGCGGCTGGCCGAGCCGGACATGCCGCTGCGGATCGCGGTGGCGGGGCAGGTCAGCGCGGGGAAGTCGACGCTGGTCAACGCGCTGCTGGGGCGGGAGGCGGCCGAGACGGACATGCCCCCCGTGACCGACCGCGCCACGGCCCACGAGGGCGAGGTGCTGGGCATGGACTGCGTGCTGGTGGACCTGCCGGGGCTCGACGGCAGCCGGGCGAGTCTGGAGGCGACGCTTGCCGAGGCGAAGCGCTGCGATATCCTGGTCTGGGCGCTGCCGGTGCATCGCCCCGCGCGGGAAGCCGACCGGGCGGCCATCGACGCGGTGCGCACCGCCTTCCGCGACCTGCCCGACCGGCGGGTGCCGCCCATCGTCGGCGTCGCGACCTTCTGCGACCGGCTGGCGGGGGAGGGCTGGCCCTGGCCCGAGCACCGGATGCCCGAGGAGGTGCAGGGGCGGATCGGCGATGCGATGAACGCGATCTCGGGCGAGGTCGGCATCGCCGCGGCGACCCCGGTGGCGCTGGGGCCCGATCCCTGGAACGTCGAGGCGCTGAGGCGCGCGGTGGCGAGCCGGTTCCTGGAGGGCATGGGCGTGCAGCGGAACCGCAACCGGCTGGCCCGGGGGGCGAAGAGCCTGGGGCGCGAGGCGGTGGACACGGTGCAGGGGCTGCGCCAGAGCCTGCAGAGCTTCGGGCGGCATGCCGCGGCGCGGTACCGGAGAGGGGACGACGGATGACGCGCCTCTGTCGGGCCTGCCGGGAGACCCGGCCCGGTGACGAGGTCCGCTTCCAGCGCTTTCCGACCTCCCCAGTCGCCCGGAAAGGAGGTCGGACCGCCGGTCAGATCGCCTTCTGGTTCACGCGCGCGGACAGCTCGGCCGCGCTCTCCTTCCGCTCGCTGTAGCGGTCCAGAAGGCAGGGCGTGCTGTCGCGGGTGAGGATGGTGAACTTCATCAACTCTTCCATGACGTCGACCATGCGGTCGTAGAACGGCGACGGCCTCATCCGGCCCGCCTCGTCGAACTCCAGGAACGCCTTCGGCGTGGAGGACTGGTTCGGAATGGTCAGCAGCCGCATCCATCGGCCGAGGATGCGCAACTGGTTCACGGCGTTGAAGCTTTGCGACCCGCCGCTGACCTGCATGACGGCCAGCGTCTTGCCCTGGGTCGGCCGCACCCCTCCGAGCGAGAGCGGTATCCAGTCGATCTGGGTCTTCATGATCCCGGTCATCGCGCCGTGCCGCTCGGGCGAGCACCAGACCATGCCTTCGGACCAGGTGACGAGATCGCGCAGTTCCTGCACCTTCGGGTGATCGGCACCCACGTCGTCGGGCAGGGGCAGGCCCGAGGGACGGAAGGTCCGGGTCTCGGCTCCGAAACGGGTCAGGATGCGGGCGGCTTCCTCGGTCATCAGCCGGCTGAAGGAGCGTTCGCGCAGCGAGCCGTAGAGCAGCAGGATGCGGGGGGCGTGGGTCGCCCGCTCCGCCGGCAGGAGCCGCTGCGGGTCGATCGGCTGGAAGTGGCGTTCGTCGAGGTTCGGGGTATCAGCCAACGCGGTTTCCTTCCGCGTCGATGAGCGGCGTGCCATCCTCCTTCGCCAGGGGGCCCGGCGGCAGGGTGTCGAGAAGGTCGAGCACCGTCTCGCTCGGGCGGCAGAGGCGCACGCCTTTCGGAGAGCAGACGATCGGACGGTTGACCAGGACCGGATGCTCCAGCATCGCGGCGAGGATCGTCTCGTCGCTGACGGAGGAATCGAGCAGGCCCAAGTCCCGTGCCGGGGATTTCGTCGTGCGCAGCGCCGTGCGGGGCGTCAGGCCGGCGGCGGCGAACAGGGCGAGGAGCTGCGGCCGGGTCCAGCCCGTCCGCAGGTACTCGATGACCACCGGCGTCTCGCCCGCCGCCTCGATGATGGCGAGCACGTTGCGCGAGGTGCCGCAGTCCGGGTTGTGGTGGATGACGATGCTCATCGAACGGCGTCCTCTGCCGGGAACCAGTGCCTGGTCCGGTTGGCGAAGGCGACGAGGGACAGCATCACCGGCACCTCGACGAGGACGCCGACGACCGTCGCCAACGCCGCGCCCGAGCCGAGCCCGAACAGGCTGATGGCGACGGCCACGGCGAGTTCGAAGAAGTTCGACGTACCGATCAGGGCGCAGGGGGCGGCGACGTTGAACGGGATGCGCCAGGCCCGCGCCGCGCCGTAGGCCAGGAAGAAGATGCCGTAGGACTGGATCAGCAGCGGCACCGCGATCAGCGCGATGACGAGCGGCCGGTCGAGGATGACCTCGCCCTGGAACCCGAAGAGCAGCACGACCGTCACGAGCAGTCCGAGGATCGAGAACGGCTGCACGCGGCTCTTGAAGGCGTCCACCCCGGCTGGGCCGTCCCTGGCGACAAGGCTTCGGCGTGTCAGGTAGCCGGCGAGCAGCGGGAGCATGACATAGAGGCCGACCGACAGCAGCAGCGTGTCCCAGGGCACCACGATATCCGTCACGCCAAGAAGGAAGGCGACGATCGGTGCGAAGGCGAAGACCATGACCACGTCGTTCACGCTGACCTGCACCAGCGTGTAGGTCGGATCTCCGCGCGTCAGGTTCGACCAGACGAACACCATCGCCGTGCAGGGCGCCGCGCCCAGCAGGATCACCCCCGCCAGGTAGGCCTGCGCATCCTTTGGCGGGATCAGCCCGGCGAAGACGTGGTTGAAGAACAGAACGCCCAGGGCCGCCATCGTGAAGGGCTTGACGAGCCAGTTCACCACCAGGGTCACCACGAGGCCCTTCGGCTTGTCCCCGACACGGGACAGCGCGCCGAAATCGACGCCGACCATCATCGGATAGACCATCGCCCAGATCAGGACCGCCACGGGCAGGTTGACGGAGGCGATCTCGAGCGCCGCGAGGGTGCCGAAGAAGCCGGGGAACAGGTTGCCCAGCAGAAGTCCCGCGCCGATGGCAAGCGCCACCCAGACGGAGAGCCAGCGCTCGAAGGTGCCGAGACCCGCCGCGGGGGGAAGGGAGGTGTCGGTCATTGCGATGTCCCGTGTTCGCAGCAGGCGATCTGGTCGAGGACGGGCTGGCACAGCTCGGGCCGGCCGGCGCAGCAATCCTCCATCAGGAAGGCCAGCAGGCCGCGCACGCCGTCCATGTCGGCGAAATAACGGATGCTGCGGCCTTCCCGCAGGTTGCGGATCAGGCCAGCGCGAACGAGGACGGCCAGGTTCGCCGACATCGTGTTCTGGCGCACGCCCAGGGTCTCGCCGATCTCGCCGGCCGACATGCCATTGTCGCCCGCCTTGATGAGCAGGCGGAACACATCGAGCCGGGTCGACTGGCTGAGGGCGGCGAAGGCCTCGAGGGCTAGTCTGTTATCCATATATCGGGAAGTATCGATACGATATCCACGTGTCAAGCGCGGCCGTTTCGTGGCGCGGAAAGCCTGGGTCGGTCCCGACGGCTGCTTGGCCGGGAAGGGGCCCTTGACCCCGTCGTCCGTTCAGTCGGCGGGGTCCGAAAGCCGGGTGAACAGCGAGGCGGGGGTGATGCGGCCGATGGTGCGGCCGCCGTCCGTGACCGCGATGGGCGACTGGTCCGAGCGGAAGAGCGGCAGGATCTCGGCGATGGGGGTTTCCGCCGTGGTGGTGCGGTGGGTGTCGGCGCTGCCCGTCTCCATCACGTCGCGGGCGGTCAGGACGCCGAGGGGGTTCATGTGGGCTACGAACTCGGCCACGTAGTCGTTCGCGGGGTTCTGGAAGATGTCGCGGGGGGTGCCGCACTGGACGATCCTGCCACCTTCCATGATCGCGATGCGGTTGCCGATCTTGAACGCCTCGTCGAGGTCGTGGGAGACGAAGACGATGGTGCGGTTCAGCTTCTGCTGGAGGTCTAGAAGCTCGTCCTGCAGGCGCGTGCGGATCAGCGGGTCGAGGGCCGAGAAGGGCTCGTCCATCAGCAGGACCGGGGCCTTGGTGGCGAAGGCGCGGGCAAGGCCCACGCGCTGCTGCATGCCCCCCGAAAGGTCCGACACCTTGCGGTCGGCCCAGTCGGAAAGGCCGACGAGGGCCAGCTGCTCGTCCGCCTGGGCGCGTCGCTCGGCCTTGCCCATCCCGCCGAGTTCAAGCCCGAGCGCCACGTTCTCGCGCACCGTCCGCCAGGGCAGGAGGCCGAACTGCTGAAACACCATGCCGATCTGGGTGAGGCGCAGCTTCCTCAGCGTCTTCGCGTCGGCGTGGGTGACGGAGGTCATCTCGCCCTTGTAGTTCACCCGCACCTCGCCCCGGCAGACGGGGTTCAGCCCGTTCACGGCCCGGAGCAGCGTGGACTTGCCCGAGCCGGAGAGGCCCATGAGGACGAGGATCTCGCCCTCGGCCACCGAGAGGGTGCAGTCGTGGACGCCGAGGACCTGTCCTGTCCGCTCCTGGATCTCGGGACGCTTCCGCCCCTCGTCCATCAGCGGCAGCGCCTCTTCGGGGCTGTCGCCGAAGACGATGCTGACGTTGTCGAAGACGACGGCGGGGGTGGCGGTGGTGTCCTTCATTTCCGCCTCACCCGCAGCATCCGGTCGAGCATGATGGCGACGACGACGATCACGAAGCCCGACTCGAATCCGAGCGCCGTGTTCACCTGGTTCAGCGCCCGCACCACCGGCACGCCCAGGCCGTCCGCCCCGACCAGCGCCGCGATGACCACCATGGAGAGCGAGAGCATGATCGTCTGGTTCAGCCCCGCCATGATCTGCGGCACGGCGTAGGGCAGTTCCACCTTCCAGAGCAGCTGGCGCCCGGTGGCCCCGAACGCCTCGGCCGCCTCGAGAAGCGGCGTGGGCGTCGAGGAGACGCCGAGGTGGGTCAGGCGGATCGGCGCGGGCAGCACGAAGATCACGGTGGCGATCAGGCCCGGAACCATGCCGATGCCGAAGAAGACGATGGCCGGGATCAGGTAGACGAAGGTCGGGAGCGTCTGCATCAGGTCGAGGACGGGGCGCATCGCGGCATAGAGCTTCGGGCGGTGGGCGGCGGCGATGCCGACGGGCACGCCGATGCCCATGCAGACGATGCAGGCCGACAGCACCAGCGTCAGGCTTTCCGTCGTCTCCTCCCAGTAGCCCTGGTTCAGGATGAACAGGAAGCCGAGCGCGACCAGCAGGCAGGTCTTCCAGTCGCGCTGCAGAAGCCAGGTGAGGCCGACGAACAGCGCCACCACGACCAGCGGCGGCGGACCCTGGAAGGCCCAGAGCATCCCGTCGATCACCCGTTCCAGCCAGTCGGACAGGGTGTCGAAGAAGAAGGCGGCATTCACCTGGAGCCAGTCGAAGACGGTGCGCGCTGTCGCGCCCACGGGGATCTTGTGTTCGGTCAGCCAGTTCATCGGGCGCTCATGGGCTTGGGGCCTTCCTGCTGCTTCGGCTGCACCATGGCCCCGTCTGACGGGGATGTGAAGCCTTGTGCGTCGTGGCGGGGTGACGTTGGGGGAAGCGGCGCTAGGTCTGCCGCAACGCCACAACCCGAGGAGACACGATGTACACGCGACGCAGCTTCCTGGCCACCGGCACCGCCGCCATCACCGTCCTGCCCTACGCCGCCCATGCCGCGGCCCATTCCGGAGGCGACATGTTCAAGACCGCCAGCGGCGAGATCGCCGTGCATCCCGTGGACCACGCCTCGTTCGTGATGGAGACGCCGAACGGCGTGATCTACAACGATCCGGTGGGCGGGGCCGAGGCCTATGCCGACCTGCCGAAGCCCGACCTGATCCTCATCACCCACGAGCACGGCGATCACTACGACGTCCCGACGCTGGAGGGGATCATGGCGGCCGAGACGCGGCTGGTGACGAACCCCGCCGTCTACGACATGCTGCCCGAGGCGCTGCAGGCGAAGGCCGAGAAGCTGGCCAACGGCGAGTCGACCGAGGCCTTGGGATATTCCATCGAGGCGATCCCCGCCTACAACATCACCGAGGACCGGCAGAAGTATCACCCCGAGGGGCGCGACAACGGCTATATCCTGACCATCGACGGGATGCGGGTCTATATCGCGGGCGACACCGAGGGCACGCCGGAGATGCGGGCGCTGACCGACATCGACCTCGCCTTCGTGCCGATGAACCTGCCCTACACCATGGACGTGACCCAGGCGGCCGACGCGGTGGCCGAGTTCGCGCCGACCTTCGTCTATCCCTACCACTACCGCGACAGCGATCCCGAGGAGTTCGCCCGGCTGCTGGGCGAGACGGACGCGGAGACCGAGGTGAAGTTCGGCGCGTGGTACGGGGACACGGCGCCTGCGTGAGGGCTGCGCGGGGCGGGCTTCCCGCTCTGTGCGGAGCCGCGGACGGGCGCGGCCCGGCGGTGCCGCCGGGCCAGACACCCAAGGCGATGCGCACCGAACCCCGACGGTCCTAGTACGCCATCGGCAGCGGCCCATATCGCGACAGGACCTCGTAGAGCGGGCCCTCGGGCCTCAGGTGCGAACGGTAGAGGGTCAGCGCCTCGGGCGCGAAGGGCGGCAGCGTCCAGTCGCCGTGCGCCTGCAGGAAGCGGCCGATCTTCGCCGCCTCGACCTCGCCCAGGGGCGGGTTGAACCGCGCCAGCGTCACGTGCGGCACGAACCGGCGATGGGGCAGGGCGATGCCCGCCTGCCGCGCGAAGGTTTCGAGCTTCTTCTGGAAGCCGGTCAGCACCGGGTCGGGGTCGACCCGCAGGAACAGCGCCCGCGGCTGCGCACCGCCGAACACGTCGGCGCCGGCGATCCTGAGCGACAGCGGCGGCCAGGCCATCATCTCGACGCGCTGGTGCAGCTCTTCCAGTTGCTCGGCCGTGGCATCCCCGAGGAACACCATCGTCAGGTGCAGGTCGTCGGCCGGAACATGCCGGCCGACGGTCAGCCGCGATTGCAGGCGTTCCGCCTGATCCGCCGGGTCGTCGGGCAGGTCGAGGGCCAGGAACGCCCGCATCGCTCGGGCCTCAGAGCCCCAGTTCGCCGCGCACCGCGGCCTCGGCGGGCTTGCCGTCCTTCGTCGTCACGCCCTGCAGCCAGCCGCCCAGCACGCCCGGATGGCCCTTCAGCCAGTCCATCGCGGCGACGCGGGGCGCCTTGCCGTCGTTCAGGATGCCGCCCATGATCTCGTTCTCCATCTCCAGCGAGAAGGCGAGGTTCTTCAGCAGCTGCCCGACGTTCGGGCATTCCTTGGTGAAGCCCGCACGCACGTTGGTATAGACGGTCGCGCCGCCGAGGTTCGGGCCGAAGAAGTCGTCGCCGCCGGTCAGGTACTGCATCTTGAAGGCGGCGTTCATCGGGTGCGGTTCCCAGCCGAGGAAGACCACCGGCTCGTCCTTGCGGTTGGCGCGGGCGACCTGGGCCAGCATCCCCTGCTCGGAGGATTCGACCACCTCGAAGCCCTTGAGCCCGAAGGCGTCCTGGTCGATCATGTCGAGGATCAGGCGGTTGCCGTCGTTGCCGGGCTCGATGCCGTAGATCTTGCCGTCGAGCGCCTCCTTCTGCGCCGCGATGTCGTCGAAGCTGTCGATCCCCGCCTTCGCGCCGGCCTCGTTCACGGCCAGGGTGTATTTCGCGCCCTCGAGGTTCGCGCGCACCGTCTCGACCGTGCCCGCCTCGCGGTAGGGGGCGAGGTCGGCCTCCATGGTCGGCATCCAGTTGCCGAGGAACACGTCGATGTCTCCGGCCGCCATCGAGGTATAGGTCACGGGCACCGACAGCACCTTCACGTCGGTGGAATAGCCAAGCGCCTCCAGCACCACGGTGGTGGCGGCGGTGGTCGCCGTGATGTCGGTCCAGCCGACGTCGGCGAAGGTGACGCTGTCGCATTCGGCGAAGGCGGCCGTGGCGGTCGCTGCGACGGCCAGGGCGGAGAGGGTGGTCTTCATCAGCATGGGCGGGTGTCCTTTTCTTGATTGACCGGTCAATTCAGGACCGGCTAGGAAAGCCTTGGCACGCACGGAGGACGCACATGCCCAAACTCGGGATGGAACCTATCAGGCGGGACGCCCTGGTCAAAGCCACGATCGCCGAGATCGGGCGCACCGGCTCGCTCGACGTGACCGTGGGCCAGATCGCGCGCCGTGCGGGCATGTCGAGCGCGCTGGCACACCATTACTTCGGCGGCAAGGACCAGATCTTCCTCGCCGCCATGCGCCACATCCTGCGCGACTACGGACGCGCGGTGCGCGCCGCCCTGACCGGGGCCAAGCACCCGCGCGACCGGCTGGAGCGGATCGTGCGGGCCAGCTTCGAGGCGGGCAACTTCCGCGGCGAGGTGGTGAACGCCTGGCTGACCTTCTACGTCCAGGCCCAGACGGTGCCCGAGGCGGGGCGGCTGCTGTCGGTCTACCAGCGGCGGCTGCGCTCGAACCTGACCCATGCGCTGCGCCCGCTCGCCGCGGAGCCGGTGCGCGTCGCGGACCTCTTGGGCGCGCTGATTGACGGGCTCTACATTCGCGCGGCGCTTGGCGGCGGGCTGTCGGGGGCCGAGGCGGCAGCGCAGGTGCTCGACGTCATGGACCGGTTGCTGGAGGCGAACGAATGACCAAGCCGAACATCCTGATCGTGATGGTGGACCAGCTGAACGGGACGCTGTTTCCCGACGGTCCCGCCGACTGGCTGCACGCGCCGAACCTGAAGGCGCTCGCCGCCCGCTCGGTCCGCTTCGCCAACAGCTACACCGCCTCGCCGCTCTGCGCGCCGGGGCGGGCGAGCTTCATGTCGGGGCAGCTGCCCTCGCGCACCGGTGTCTACGACAACGCGGCCGAGTTCCGCTCGGACATCCCGACCTTCGCGCACCACCTGCGCCGCGCGGGCTATCTCACCTGCCTCTCCGGCAAGATGCATTTCGTCGGCCCCGACCAGCTTCACGGCTTCGAAGAGCGGCTGACGACCGACATCTACCCGGCGGATTTCGGCTGGACCCCGGATTACAGGAAGCCCGGCGAGCGGATCGACTGGTGGTATCACAACATGGCCTCGGTCACCGGGGCGGGCGTGGCCGAGATCACCAACCAGATGGAATACGACGACGAGGTGGCGCATTTCGCGGTGCAGCGGATCTACGACCTCGGGCGCGGCAAGGATCCGCGGCCCTGGCTGCTATGTGCGAGCTTCACCCATCCCCACGATCCCTACGTGGCGCGGAAGAAGTACTGGGATCTCTACGAGGACTGCGAACACCTGCTGCCCGAGGTGTCCGCCTTCCCCTACGAAGAACACGACCCCCACGCCCAGCGCATCTTCGACGCCAACGACTGGAAGAGCTACGACATCCGCGAGGAGCACATCCGCACCGCGCGCCGCGCCTATTTCGCCAACATCTCGTACCTTGACGACAAGATCGGGCAGATGATGGAGGCGCTGGCTGGTACAGGGCAGGAGGCGATCGTGCTGTTCGTCTCCGACCACGGCGACATGCTGGGCGAGCGGGGCCTCTGGTTCAAGATGAACTTCTTCGAAGGCTCCGCCCGGGTGCCGCTGATGATCGCCGCGCCGGGGCTTTCTGCGCAGCGGATCGACGCGCCCGTGTCGACGCTCGACGTCTGCCCGACGCTCTGCGAGCTTGCGGGCGTCGACATGGCCGAGGTGATGGACTGGACCGACGGCCAGTCGCTGGTGCCGGTGGCGAAGGGGGCCGAGCGGACGCAACCCGTGGCGATGGAGTATGCGGCCGAGGCGTCCTATTCGCCGCTGGTCGCCTTGCGGCAGGGCCGGTGGAAATACACCAACTGCGCGCTCGACCCCGAACAGCTGTTCGACCTCGAGGCCGACCCCCACGAGCTGAACAACCTCTGGGAGGATCCGGCCGCCGCGGAGGTGCTGGAGCGCTTCCGCGTCACCGCCGCCGCCCGCTGGGATCTGGAAGCCTTCGACGCCGAGGTGCGCGCCAGCCAGGCCCGCCGCTGGGTCGTCTACGAGGCGCTGCGCCAAGGCGGATATTACCCTTGGGACTTCCAGCCGCTCCAGAAGGCCTCCGAGCGGTACATGCGGAACCACATGGACCTGAACACCGTCGAAGCCGTGGCCCGCGTGCCCCGCGGTGACTGACCCCCTTCCTTGCAGAAATACCCGAAAATGCCCAACGCCCAACCCCCAGCCAGCCATTTCATCGACGGACGATATGTCGAGGACACCGCCGGCGCGCCGATCGACTGCACCTATGCCGCGACCGGCGAGGTGATCGCCCGGCTTCACGCCGCCACCCCCGCCATCGTCGAGCAGGCGCTTGCCTCGGCCACCCGCGCGAAGGCGGAATGGGCGGCGATGACCGGCACCCAGAGGGGCCGCATCCTGCGCCGCGCGGCGGACATCCTGCGGGAGCGGAACCACGACCTGTCGGTGCTGGAGACGCTGGACACCGGCAAGCCCTATTCCGAGACGTCGGTGGCCGACGCGACCTCGGGCGCCGATGCGCTGGAGTATTTCGGCGGCCTCGCGGGCTCGCTGACCGGCGAGCACATCCAGCTCGGGGATGACTGGGTCTATACGATCCGCGAGCCGCTGGGCCTGTGCGTGGGCATCGGCGCCTGGAACTACCCGACGCAGATCGCCTGCTGGAAGGGCGCCCCGGCGCTCGCCTGCGGCAACACGATGGTGTTCAAGCCGTCCGAGACGACGCCGCTCTCGGCGCTGAAGGTGGCCGAGATCCTGACCGAGGCGGGGGCGCCGTCGGGCGTCTACAACGTGGTGCAGGGGATGGGCGACGTGGGGGCGGCGCTGGTGTCGGACCCGCGGGTCGCGAAGGTGTCGCTGACGGGGTCGGTGCCGACGGGGCGCAAGATCTACGCGGCGGCGGCGGCGGACATGAAGCACGTCACGATGGAGCTGGGCGGCAAGTCGCCGCTGGTGATCTTCGCCGACGCCGACATCGAGGATGCGGTGTCGGGCGCGATCCTCGGCAACTTCTATTCCACGGGGCAGGTCTGTTCGAACGGCACACGGGTGTTCGTGGAGCGGACGATCCGCGAGGCCTTCGTCGCGCGGCTGGTCGAGCGGTTGAAGGGCGTCGTCATGGGCGATCCGCTGGACCCGGCCACGACCTACGGGCCGATGGTCAGCGAGCGGCAGCTGAAGATCGTCGAGGGCTTCATCGCCAAGGGCATCGAGGAGGGCGCGACGCTGGCCCATGGCGGCAAGCGCGTGGACCGTCCTGGGTTCTTCCTTGAGCCGACGGTGTTCACAGCTGTGACCGACAGCATGACCATCGCGACCGACGAGATCTTCGGCCCCGTCCTGTCGGTGCTGGACTTCGACACCGAGGACGAGGTGCTGGCGCGTGCGAACGACACGCCCTTCGGGCTGGCGGCGGGAGTGTTCACGAAGGACCTCGCCCGCGCCCACCGGATGGTGAAGGGGTTCGAGGCCGGGACCTGCTACATCAACAGCTACAATCTTGCGCCCGTGGAGGCGCCGTTCGGGGGCATGAAGCTGTCGGGCGTGGGGCGCGAGAACTCGAAGCTCGCCATCAACCACTACAGCCAGATGAAGTCCGTCTATGTCGGGATGGGCCCGGTGGAGGCGCCGTTCTGAGATGGAGGCCGATTTCGTCATCGTCGGCGCGGGCAGCGCGGGCTGCGCCATGGCCTATCGCCTGTCGGAGGCGGGCGCCTCGGTCATCGTGATCGAGCACGGGGGCAGCGACTTCGGGCCGTTCATCCAGATGCCCGGCGCGCTGTCCTTCCCGATGAACATGCCGCGCTACGACTGGGGCTACCGCAGCGAACCCGAACCGCGGCTCAACAACCGCCGCCTCGCGACGCCGCGCGGCAAGGTGGTGGGGGGGTCGTCCTCGATCAACGGCATGGTCTATGTCCGCGGCCACGCGCGCGACTACGACACCTGGGCCGATATGGGGGCGTCGGGCTGGGGGTTCGCCGACGTGCTGCCCTACTTCAAGCGGATGGAGCACTGGCACGACGGCGGGCACGGCGGCGATCCGACCTGGCGGGGCACCGACGGGCCGCTGCACGTGTCGCGAGGGCTGAGGGACAATCCGCTGGTGCGGGCCTTCGTCGCCGCCGGGGTGCAGGCGGGATACGAGGCGACGGGGGATTACAACGGCGAGAAGCAGGAAGGCTTCGGGCCGATGGACGCGACGATCTGGCGGGGGCGGCGGTGGTCGGCCGCCAACGCCTATCTGCGCCCCGCGCTGAAGCGTCCGAACTGCACGCTGGTCAACGGGCTGGCGGAGCGGATCGAGATTTCCGAGGGGCGCGCGACGGGCGTGCGCGTCCTGCGGCGCGGACGCCCGGAGGTCATCGGCGCGCGGCGCGAGGTGATCGTCGCCGCCTCCTCGATCAACTCGCCGAAGCTCTTGATGCTTTCGGGCATCGGGCCCGCAAAGCATCTGGCCGAGCACGGGATCGACGTGGTCGCCGACCGCCCTGGCGTGGGCGGCAACCTCCAGGACCACCTCGAAGTCTATGTCCAGATGAAGTCGAAGCTGCCGGTGTCGCTGTTCCGCTACTGGAACCTCGTCGGCAAGGCCTATGTGGGCGCGCGGTGGCTGACTCTCGGCACCGGGCCGGGGGCGAGCAACCAGTTCGAGAGCGCGGCCTTCGTCCGCTCGGCCGCGGGGATCGAGTACCCGGACATCCAGTACCACTTCCTGCCGATCGCCGTGCGCTACGACGGGCGCGCCGCCGCGCAGGGGCATGGGTTCCAGGCCCATGTGGGGCCCATGCGATCGACCTCGCGGGGGACGGTGCGGCTGCGCTCGGGCGACGCGAAGGCGGCGCCGGAGATCCGCTTCAACTACATGAGCGAGGACCGCGACTGGGAGGAGTTCCGCACCTGCATCCGCCTGACGCGCGAGATCTTTTCGCAGGCGGCCTTCGCGCCCTATGCCGACGGCGAGATCCAGCCGGGGCCGCAGGTGCAGAGCGACGCGGAGATCGATGCCTTCATCGCCGAGCACGCCGAGAGCGCCTATCACCCCTGCGGCACGGCGCGGATGGGGCGGCGCGACGATCCGGGCACGGTGGTCGACCCCGAGTGCCGGGTGATCGGGGTCGACGGCCTGCGCCTGGCCGACAGCTCGGTCTTTCCGCGGATCACCAACGGCAACCTCAACGCGCCGTCGATCATGGTGGGCGAGAAGGCCTCGGACCACATCCTCGGGAAAACGCCGCTGCCGGCCGAGAACGTGCAGCCCTGGATCAACCCCGCCTGGGCCACGGCGCAGCGCTGAGGCTGGACGCGGCGCCCCGGAACGCCTAGCTGACAGGGCATGACAGAGAACACCGACATCGCGCTGGAGCAGCGCAAGGGGTTGCCGGACGCGCTGCGCGTGCTGGCCGACAGCATGCCGCGCGCGACCTGGGAGTCGCATCCGAAGTTCGACGGGCTGACGCGCTTCTGGATGGAGCGGCACCTGATGTTCCGCGAGCTGCTGGGCCGTCTTCAGGCGGGGACCGAGGGGTTCCTCTCGGGCGAGGCCGAGGCGATGGCCTATGGTCGCGAGACACAGCGCTACGCCGCCTTCCTTCTGAACCAGCTGCACGAGCATCACCACATCGAGGACCACCACTATTTCCCGCAGATGCGGCTGATCGAGCCGCGGCTGGAGCGCGGGTTCGAGATCCTCGATGCCGATCACCACGCGCTCGACGGGCATATCCACGACCTCGCGCGCGGGACGGAGGCGGTGCTGCGCGCCCTGCCCGAGGGCAAGGGGCAGGATCCGGCGGGGGCGCTGCGGGCGCAGCTTGCGGGCTTCTCGGCCTTCCTCGACCGGCATCTGGAGGACGAGGAGGACCTGATCGTGCCGGTGATCCTGAAGCACGGGCTCGGGTGATGAAGTTCTTCGACGTGCAGCTGCCGTTCTTCATCCCGCTCTGGCGGCGGGTCGTCACGGTGGCCGTCTGCCTGCTCTGGGCGCTGGTGGAGGTCAGCCAGGGTGCCTGGCTCTGGGCGGCGCTGTTCGGCGGCACGGGGCTGTGGCTGGTGCACCAGTTCTTCGTGGTTTTCGATCCGAAGGACCCGGACGAAACCTAGTCGCGTCGATCGGCCGAAGCCGGGGCCCGGGCCGCGGGCCGCCCCATGGGCGGACTTGGGCGGCTGCCGTCAGATGTTTGAGGAAAGCGGAGTTTGGGAAACTCCGCGCGCACCCGCGGAGACGTCGCGCCCGGCGGCAACGCCGGGCAGCCCCCGACCGCCCCGTCACGCCGAAGGCGTGCCTCCGGCACGACGGGCGGGGGCTTCTCCCCCGCCCGCGGTCGGGGGCTGCCCTATGTGCGGAGCGGAGCGGTTGTCATCAGGATGCGCGACACCAAGCGGAGTTTGGGAAACTCCGCGCCCACCCGCGGAGATGTCGCGCCCGGCGGCAACGCCGGGCAGCCCCCGAACGCCCCGGGGGCGAGGCGGTGGTGTTCGTTGGCAGCAGACCGCGGAGTTTGGGAAAATCCTGGTACTTCTCCCGAAATGTCTCGCCGGGTCTGCCCCGCGGTCTGAGCTGGGGATGGCTGAAGCCCGTGCGCCCTCAGCCCGCCTCGACCCTGTCCTTGAACCGGGTGAAGAACTCGTCCGAGAGCCGCCGCGCCACGCCGTCGATCAGGCGGTTGCCGAGCTGGGCCAGCTTGCCGCCCACGGCGACGTCGGCGACATAGGACAGCTCGGTGCCTTCCTCGACCTCGGCCAGCGCCACGTTCGCGCCGCCCTTGGCGAAGCCCGCGACGCCGCCCTTGCCCTCGCCCTCGATCCGGTAGCTTTCGGGGGCGTTGACGTTCACCAGTTGCACCACGCCCCTGAAGGTCGCCTTCACGGGGCCGATCTTCTGCTTCACCGTGGCCTCGAAGCCTTCCTCGGGCGAGCCGGTCAGCTCTTCGCAGCCCGGGATGCAGGCCTTCAGCGTCTCGGGATCGTTCAGGTGCTGCCAGACCGTCTGACGGTCGGCCTTGATGATGCGGTTGCCGCTGAGTTCCATGGGCTTTCTCCCTGCTTCTGGCGAAGGAGTAGCGCCGATGTGCCGTGCGGTAAAGCGCCGCGGTTTCCGACTTCGGTATAGGTGCCCGCGCTCAGCCCTCGACCGTGTAGGGCAGCGCGCCGCGGCGGTTCGGGTCGATGGAGAGGCGGCGCTCCAGCGGCGGCACGGCGCGCTGGTGGCAGTGGCGGCGTTCGCAGATGCGGCAGGAGATCCCGATGGGCTCGAACGCCGCGGGATTGCCGAGGTCGAGCCCGTCGCCGTAGACCAGCTGGCCTGCATGCTTCACCTCGCAGCCGAGTGCGATGGCGAAGCGGCGGGTGGGGGCGTCGAAGGCGCCGCCGGACTTGCTGACGTCGCGGGCGAGGGAGAGGTAGCGCAGGCCGTCCGGCGTCTCGGCCAGCTGGCGCAGGAAGCGTCCCGGCGTCTCGAAGGCGCGGTGGACGTTCCAGAGCGGGCAGGCCCCGCCGAAGCGCGCGAACTGGAGCTGCGTGGCCGAGTGCCGCTTGGTGATCGTGCCCGCGGGATCGACGCGGACGAAGAAGAAGGGGATGCCCTTGGCGCCGGGCCGTTGCAGGGTCGAAAGGCGGTGGGCCACCTGCTCGATGCTGGCGCCGAAGCGGTCGGCCAGGCGTTCGAGGTCGTGGCGCATCTCGGCCGCCCTTTCGAGGAACGCCGTGTAGGGCATGAGCGCCGCGCCGGCGAAGTAGTTGGCGAGGCCGAGCTTGGCGATGGCGTGGCTTTCGGGCGAGTGGAAGCGGGCGCGGGCGAGGATCTCCTCGAACAGGTCGTTGCGGGTCAGCAGCGCCAGCTGGTGCAGCATCTGGAACGCCCGCGTTTCGGGCGGGGCACGGCGCGAGAGGATCAGCCGTCGCGCCGCGGGATCGAACCGGCGGATCAGGTCGGTGTCCTCGAGCGTCACGGCGACGCCATGGGATTCGAGCAGCGCGACAGGGTTCGATTGCGCGGTTCGTGCAAGTTTCTCGGCGTCACGATCGACGGTGTCGATGTAATTGTCGCTGTAGTGAAAGAAGTCCCGCACCTCCTCCCATGGGCTGGGCTGCACGGTGCCGCCGTCGCGCCCGAGGGCTTCGTCCAGGATCGCGAGGCGTTCGTGGCTCTGGCGGTAGCTGCGGTGGAGTTCGAGGAAGGCGCGGACGAGGCCCGGGGCGTTGGACGCGGCGAGGCGCAGGTCGGCGAGCGGCGGCGCCTCGTCGCCGAAGAGCGAATCGGCCAGCGCCTCGCGCATGTCCGAGACCAGCCGTTCGCTGTCGCCGCTCGACAGCTCGGTGACATCGTAGCCGAATTCGGACGCCAGCGAGAGCACGACGCCGGTCGAGACCGGACGGTGGTTGTTCTCCATCTGGTTCAGGTAGGGCAGGGAGACCTGCAGCTTCTCGGCAAAGGCCTTCTGGGTCAGGGCGAGGCGGGTGCGGATCTCGCGCAGCTTCTGGCCCGCGTAGAGTTTCTGCTGCGCCACGATGCCCCCCGGTTTGCAGGCGCGAGGCTAGCTTTGCAAACTTCGCCGCGCAAGTCCGCGCAGGCTCAGGCGGCGGTCATCGCCCGGTCGCGGCGCACGGTGTAAAGCGCGCTGACCATGGAGAGGGCCGAGGTGATCGACATCAGCCACAGGAGCGGCGCGGCGCCGGTCCCCGCGGTCAGCAGGTGGCCCGCCAGCACCGACAGCGCGGCCCCGCCGCCGATCATGATCGCGCCGCCGAGGCCCGAGGCCGAACCGGCGAGGCGCGGGCGGACGGAGAGCATGCCGGAGGTGGCGTTCGGCAGCACCATGCCGTTGCCGAGACCGACGAAGATCATGAAGCCGAAGAAGGTGAAGGGCCCGCTGAGGCCGAGAAGCGCGATCAGCAGCGAGGTCATCAGCCCGAAGGCCGAAAGCGACGAGCCCCAGACGATCATCGCGTTGATCCCGAAACGCACCGAGTAGCGGCCGGTGATGAAGTTCCCGGCCATGTAGCCGATGGCGGGCGCGCCGAAGAACAGCCCGAGGGTGGAGGGCGACATGCCGTAGACCTCGGTTCCGACATAGGGCGCGCCGCCGAGGTAGGCGAAGAAGGCGCCCGAGGTGAAGGCGGCCGACAGGCAGTAGCCCCAGAAGCGACGCGAGCCAAGGAGCTCGGGGTATTCGCGCAGCTGGTCGGCGAAGCTGCCCGCGCGGCTGACGGCGGTCTCGCCGAGGTCCCGCCAGACGATGACCTGCACAAGGATGCCGAGCAGGGCGAGGACCAGGAAGGTCGCCTTCCAGCCGTAGAGCGCGTCGAGCGCGCCGCCGACGGCGGGGGCGATCATCGGCGCGACGGCCATGCCCATGGTGACGTAGCCGATCATCGAGGCGGCCTGGTCCTGGGGGAACATGTCGCGCACCACCGCGCGGCTGAGGACGAGGCCCGAGATGACGATGGCCTGCACGACCCGCAGCGCGAGGAAGATCTCGACGGTGGGGGCGAAGATGCAGGCGAGCGAGGCGGCGATGAAGACGGCGCCGCCGAACAGGATCACCGGGCGGCGGCCGTAGCGGTCGGAGACGGGACCGATGAACAGTTGCAGCACCGCGTTGCCGGCAAGGTAGAAGGCGACCGACAGCTGCATGGTGGCGTAGTCGGTGCCGAAATAGGCGGTCATCCCCGGCAGCGAGGGCAGGAACATGTTCATCGCCAGCGCCGAGATGCCCGCGAGCAGGATCAGGGTCGAGATGTGCGGGGGCGTGGTACGGTCGAGAAATCGTACGGCAATCTTGTCGGTCATGGAGCGGAATTAGACTGCCGCCCGCGACTCGTCCAGCCTGTCCTTTGCGCGCGGCTATTCCGCGAAGATGAACCACGCGCCGAGGGCGATCAGCGCGAAGCCGACGAGGTGGGTCCAGCGCAGGGATTCCCCAAGGTATAGCGTGGAGAAGGCGACGAAGACGGTCAGGGTGATGACCTCCTGGATCGTCTTCAGCTGGGTCGCGGTGAAGTGGCCTTAGCCGATGCGGTTGGCGGGCACCTGGAGGGCGTATTCGAAGAAGGCGATCCCCCAGCTGACGACGACGACCAGGGCAAGGGGCGCGGCCTTGAACTTGAGGTGGCCGTACCAGGCGAAGGTCATGAAGACATTGGACATCAGCAAAAGGCCGATGGTGGCGACGGGGGCGGGGATCTGCATGGGGCGCACCGGATGTGGGAAGGGCTTGCCTCCCCGTGCTAGCGAAGGGCGGCAGGGAAGGCGAGGGGTGTTGGTTTTGCAATTTGAAACGACGCGCTGCAAAGCGATTTGCAAATATTCCCGATGCCGCTTTCCGGTTGTGGCGCCTTGGCTTATGAAGGGTCAGGCACAGCGAAAGGGGCCCGGGCGATGAAGGACATTCTGGAGCAGCTCGAGGGGCGGCGCGCCGAGGCGCGGCTTGGCGGCGGGCAGAAGCGGATCGACGCGCAGCACGCCAAGGGCAAGCTGACGGCACGCGAGCGGATCGAGCTGCTGCTCGACGCCGACAGCTTCGAGGAGTTCGACATGTTCGTCACCCACCGGGCGACGGATTTCGGCATGGCCGAGAACAAGGTCGCGGGCGACGGCGTGGTGACCGGCTGGGGCACGATCAACGGGCGGCAGGTCTATGTGTTCAGCCAGGACTTCACGGTGCTCGGCGGCTCGCTGTCCGAGACCCATGCGCAGAAGATCTGCAAGGTCATGGACATGGCGATGCAGAACGGCGCGCCGGTGATCGGGCTGAACGATTCCGGCGGCGCGCGGATCCAGGAAGGCGTCGCCTCGCTTGCCGGTTATGCCGAGGTGTTCCAGAGGAACGTGCTGGCGTCGGGCGTGGTGCCGCAGATCAGCGTCATCATGGGGCCCTGCGCGGGGGGCGCGGTGTATTCTCCGGCGATGACCGACTTCATCTTCATGGTCCGCGAGTCGAGCTACATGTTCGTCACCGGCCCCGACGTGGTGAAGACCGTGACCAACGAGGTCGTGACGGCCGAGGAGCTGGGGGGCGCCGCGACCCACACCCGCAAGAGCTCGGTCGCCGACGGGGCCTTCGAGAACGACGTGGTGGCCCTGACCGAGGTCCGGCGGCTGGTCGATTTCCTGCCCGCGAACAACCGCGCGAAGCCGCCGGTGCGGCCCTTCTTCGACGATCCGGGGCGGATCGAGCCGAGCCTCGACACGCTGATCCCCGACAACGCGAACACGCCCTACGACATGAAGGAGCTGATCGTTAAGCTCGCCGACGAGGGGGACTTCTACGAGATCCAGGCGGAGTTCGCGAAGAACATCCTGACCGGCTTCATCCGGCTGGAGGGGTCCACCGTCGGGGTGGTGGCGAACCAGCCGATGGTGCTGGCGGGGTGCCTCGACATCGATTCCTCCCGCAAGGCGGCGCGGTTCGTGCGGTTCTGCGACGCGTTCGAGATTCCCCTTCTGACGCTGGTAGACGTGCCGGGCTTCCTGCCCGGGACCGGGCAGGAGCTGGGCGGCGTCATCAAGCACGGCGCGAAGCTGCTGTTCGCCTACGGCGAGGCGACGGTGCCGAAGGTGACGGTGATCACCCGCAAGGCCTATGGCGGGGCCTATGACGTGATGAGCTCGAAGCATCTGCGCGGCGATCTGAACTACGCCTGGCCGACGGCGGAGATCGCGGTGATGGGGGCCAAGGGGGCGACCGAGATCCTGTACCGCAGCGAGCTGGGCGAGCCCGAGAAGATCGCGGCGCGCACGGCGGAATACGAGAGGAACTTCGCCAACCCGTTCAAGGCGGCAGAGCGGGGGTTCATCGACGAGGTGATCCTGCCGCATTCGACGCGGAAGCGGCTCTGCCGGGCCTTCGCGTCGCTCCGGGGCAAGCGGCTGAGCAACCCGTGGAAGAAGCATGACAACATCCCGCTCTGACGTGGCGCCTGCGGAACGGTTCCGCGCCGGTATCGCGCAAGCGCGATGCGAGGGCTGTCTGCCCTCGCGCTCCCGAGGATATTTGGAAAGCAAAGATGGGGGGTGTGGGGGGATCCTGCGCGCCGTCCTCTCCCTGGCCGGGGGAACCTTCGGTTCCGGTGGCGGTTTTGGGCGCGAAGGAGATTGCGATGACCAAGGATCACGGACCGAGCGTCAAGGACGACGACACCTACGAGGCGCTGCGCGACGAGGGGGCGAGCAAGCAGAAGGCTGCGGCGATCGCCAACGCCCAGGCCTCGGATCGGCAGCATCCCTCGAAGAAGGGCGGCAAGGCGCCGGCTTACGAGGAGTGGACGAAGGACGAGCTCTACGAGCGGGCGCAGGAGCTCGACATCGAGGGGCGCTCGGACATGGACAAGGACGAGCTGATCGCGGCCTTGCGCAACGGCTGATCGCGACGCTTGCGCTGTGCCTCGCGGCGCAGGGCGCGGCGGGCGAGGTGGTTCCGGCGGTGCCCGTGCCTTCGGGCATGGCGGTGACGTTCCACGACATCGTGCGCGGCGCGCCGGGCACCGGGCTGACCTACCGGTTCCGCTTCATCGCGCCCGAGATCGCGGCCGGTGTGCCCTTCGAGGTGGCGGAGAAGGACATGGCCTTCCTCTGCGAGAGCTACGTGCTGCCGCGGCTGGCGGAGATCGGGCCGCGGCCCGCGCGCGTCATCGTCTCGGTCTCGGACCGGCCCGTCGTCTTCGGCGAGATCACCCCCGAGGCGGTGCAGTTCTTCGAGGCCTACGAGCCCGGGGACGGCGCCTGCATCTGGGAGGCCTTCTGATGGCGGGATGCGGCTTTCTCCCCTCGGCTGGACGGTTTTCCGCCTATGATGCAGCCGCGCCACAGCGCACCTGCTTGCGTGGCGCCCCGTATCAATCCAACAAGGGCTGCGGTAATGTCTTCCGAGGTTTCCCCCCGGAGACCCGAACCTCGTACCCCGGGACGGCAGGCAGAGCCCTTGTCGCCCAGAATTCATTCAGGAGCTACAGATGTCCAACATCGTCAAGATCGTCATGTGCCTCGGTCTCGTCGCCGTCGCCTCGGCCTGCGCCAAGAAGCAGGAAGAGGTCGTCTATGCCGATCCCGCGCCGCTCACGGTCGAGCCGACCTATACCGGCAAGTACAAGTAATCGACGCCCGGGGCGGGCCTTCGGGCCCGTCCCGCCGCCGCGCGGCGCGGCCCTCCGGAGGCCATTGCCATGATCAAGCACCGCGGCTTTCCCGGCCGCCTTCCGGGCACCGATTTCCAGTTCACGATCCGCCGCGCAAACCCGAAGGGCGCGACGCCCCTCGTCGCGCGCGAGCGGTTTCCGGACCGGCGCGCGGCCGACCGGCGGGCCGATGCGGGCTTCCTTCTGGCGCTTTGCCAGCAGTTCGGGGAAGAGCCCTTCGCCCGCGGCAACCTCGACGCGGGGCGGCTGTCCTGGCTGTTCGGCCGCGAGGTCGTGGCGGCCGAGGATCCCTTCGATCCCGAGGATTACGACGCGCTGCTGCGGGTGGATTTCGCCCGTGCCGCGGCGAGCTTTCCCGAGATCTTCGAGTGAGGATCGGCGCCTTTCAGCCGCCCGCCGCGCCCGTTCGGCAGGATCCGGCCGGGCATGGGGGCCGGTCGAGATCCCGCTTTGCCGGGGCCGCGGGTGCGGGCAGTGTGGCCCGCGGGGGCGGCGCTTGCAGCACGGGCGCCGCTTCGCATTGTCAATACCGTTACCCTTCCCCTTGGCGGTTCGGATCCTTCGGGACCGGGCCGCTTTTTTCCTGCCGTTTCAACGGGAGGTTGCGGCTTGGGCAAGGAGTCGCCGGTGGGTCGGCGCGGCAGAATTCTGCCGTTGCGGGGGAACCCGCGGCGCCGTTATGTGCTGTCACGACGACCCATAACAATCACGCAGGCACATCCCCATGCAGAAACTCGCCTTCCTTGCCTTTGCGGCAGCCCTCGGTCTTGCCGGTTGCACGAATAACGCCGACCTCAACCGCGCCGCGATCGGTGGTGCCGGTCTGGGTGCCGCGGCGGCGCTCACCAACAACAACGTCGGCACCGCTGTCGCCATCGGCGCCGCGGGCGGCGCGCTGTGCGACGATGTCGTGCCGGAGCTCTGCCCCCGCTGACGCGACCCTCGCGGCCATCGCGCCGCGGACCGCAGTCGTTTCGAACGCCATCCGGGCCGCGTGCCCGGGTGGCGTTCTTCGTTTCCGCCCCCCCGTCGAGAGCGCCCGCGAAAGGGCGCCGGAAAGGACCTGCCGATGTTCAAGAAGATCCTGATCGCCAACCGGGGCGAGATCGCCTGCCGGGTCATCAAGACCGCGCGGCGCATGGGGATCGCCACGGTGGCCGTCTATTCCGACGCCGACCGCAACGCGCTGCACGTGCGGATGGCGGACGAGGCGGTGCACATCGGCCCGGCGCCCGCCAACCGGTCCTACATCGTGATCGACAGGATCATGGCGGCGATCCGCGAGACGGGGGCCGAGGCGGTGCATCCGGGATACGGGTTCCTGTCGGAGAACCCGAAGTTCGCCGAGGCGCTGGCGGAGGCTGACGTTGCGTTCATCGGGCCGCCCGCGAAGGCGATCGAGGCGATGGGCGACAAGATCACCTCGAAGAGGCTGGCGGCGGAGGCCGGGGTGTCGACCGTGCCCGGCTACATGGGGCTGATCGCGGACGCGGACGAGGCGGTGCGGATCTCGGGCGAGATCGGCTATCCGGTGATGATCAAGGCCAGCGCCGGGGGCGGCGGCAAGGGGATGCGCATCGCCTGGAAGGAAGACGAGGTGCGCGACGGCTTCCAGTCCTCGAAGAACGAGGCGGCGAGCAGTTTCGGCGACGACCGGATCTTCATCGAGAAGTTCGTGACCCAGCCCCGGCACATCGAGATCCAGGTGCTGGCCGATGCCCATGGCAACACGGTCTACCTGAACGAGCGGGAGTGCTCGATCCAGCGGCGGAACCAGAAGGTGATCGAGGAGGCGCCGTCGCCGTTCCTCGACGAGGCGACGCGCAAGGCGATGGGAGAGCAGGCCTGCGCGCTGGCCTCCGCCGTGGGATACACCTCGGCCGGGACGGTGGAGTTCATTGTCGACGGGGAGCGCAACTTCTACTTTCTGGAGATGAACACGCGGCTTCAGGTTGAGCATCCGGTGACGGAACTGATCACCGGCATCGACCTGGTCGAGCAGATGATCCGGGTGGCGAACGGCGAGACGCTGTCGATCACGCAAGGCGACATCGGGATCAACGGCTGGGCGATGGAGAGCAGGCTCTATGCCGAGGATCCGTACCGCGGGTTCCTGCCCTCCATCGGACGGCTGACGCGGTATCGGCCCCCGGAGGAGGTGGCGGAGGCGGATCATGCGGTCCGGAACGACACGGGCGTGTTCGAGGGCGGCGAGATCTCGATGTACTACGACCCGATGATCGCCAAGCTCTGCACCTGGGGGCCGGACCGGGCGGCGGCCATCGAGGCGATGCGCGTGGCGCTGGACAGTTTCGAGGTCGAGGGGATCGGGCACAACCTGCCGTTCCTGTCGGCGGTGATGGACCATCCGAAGTTCACCTCGGGCGACATCACCACGGCCTTCATCGCCGAGGAGTACCCGGAGGGGTTCAACGGGGTCGAGTTGCCGGAGGCCCAGCTGCGGCGCGTCGCGGCGGCGGCGGCGGCGATGTACCGGGTGGCCGAGATCCGGCGCACGCGGGTCTCGGGGCGGCTCGACAACCACGAGCGGAAGGTGGGCAGCGACTGGGTGGTGGACCTTCAGGGCGTGCAGTTCCCGGTGACGGTGAAGGCGGACCGGGCGGGGGCGACGATCGCCTTTGCCGACGGGGCCGAGCATCGCGTCGCCTCGGACTGGACGCCGGGGGACCAGCTGGCGCGGCTCGACGTGGACGGGACGCCGCTGGTGATGAAGGTCGGCAAGATCACCGGGGGATTCCGGCTGCGGACGCGCGGCGCCGACCTGGATGTGCGGGTGATGAGCCCGCGCCAGGCCGAGCTGGCCGCGCTGATGCCGGTGAAGGCCGAGGCGGACACGTCGAAGCTGCTGCTCTGCCCGATGCCGGGGCTGATCGTGAAGGTCAACGTGGCCGAGGGCGACGAGGTGCAGGAGGGGCAGGCGCTTTGCACCGTCGAGGCGATGAAGATGGAGAACATCCTCAGGGCCGAGCGGAAGGGCCGCGTCAGCAAGATCAACGCGGCGGAGGGCGACAACCTGGCGGTCGACGATGTCATCATGGAATTCGAGTGAGCCCGTGGGCGGGCAGGGCTGGATCGGGCCTGCCATCATCGCGGCCTTCATCGGGGCCGCGGTCAGCGTCGGCGGCTGGTTCGTCAACAGCCAGCGGGAGCGGGCGCGGGAGTCGCGGCTGAGGCGCGAGCGGATGCGCGACGTCCAAAGCGCGCTGGCGGCGGAAATCCTGCCCTACATGGACGCGCTGGAGCTGTTCGACCTGACGGATCACCTGAGCCGCACGGTGGACCGGATGCGCGCCGACGAAGGCTTCGTGCCGCTGGTCCCGACCGAGCGCAACGACACCGTGTTCCGCGCAATCCTGCCGGACATCCACATCCTGCCAGAACCGGTGATCCGGCCGGTCGTGCGGTACTATTCGCAGCTGTTCGCCATCGAGGCGATCATCGGCGACCTGCGCTCGGAGGCGTTCCGGGCCCTGTCTGCGGAGCGGCGGGAGGCGATCTATGCCGACTACATCAGCATGAAGATCCAGGCCCTGAAGCTGGGCCGTGCGGCGGTGGAGAGCATAGAGGCGTCGCTGGGGCCGGCCGATGGCTGACCTGTCGCGGTTCGGTATCCAGATCAGTATCCCGGGCGCGGGCCTGTCTGACCGGCGATCGGGACGGGTTTCTGGCGCGTGTCGGACATGGAAAACCCCTTCCTTGCGTGCCCTGAAGATAGGCGCGCGGGGGCGCGGAATCAAGCGCGGCCGCGCTCAGTCGTGCAACGGACGCTGGTTCATCTCGCGTTGGCGCATGGGCATCTTGTCGATCACCCGCGTCAGCTCGCGCACGTCCCAGGGCAGCGGTTTCCTGAGCTTGATATCGCCGTCCTTGCCGAGCAGCGCCAGCATGAAGCCGCGCGGACGCAGCTTCCTGCGCACCTCGGACGGGTTGGCCGGATCGGTGTCGGTTATGACGACGATATCGCGCTCGACCAGCGCCTCGGGGCGGGCGCGCAGCAGCGTCATCTGGTCCTGGAAGGCCGGGTCGGCGTCGGAATTGGCGAAGACGATCACCGGTCGGGCGACCCACTGGAAGGCGGCAAGGTCGACCTCGGCGCCGCTGAACTCGGTGGTCGGGTCGGCTTGCCAGCGGGCGACGGGATCCTCCACGGCACTCTCCTGGGTCTGGGACGCGGGCACGGTCTGGGCGACGGCGGGAAGGCCGGGCAGGGCGGCGAGGGCCGCAAGGACCATGGGGAACAGCTTCGGGCGCATCGTCTCTCCTCTTCGCGGAGAATATAGGACGGACGGACACGAAAACACAGGGTTCTGCGGCAGCGGGGCGCGCCTGCGTTCCCGCGCCGCGGCGACCTTCGGCGAGAAAAGGGGAGTGGCATGAGCGACTGGAAGAAGACGGCGGAGAAGGAGCTCAGGGGGCGGCCGCTGGAGGATCTGACCTGGCACACGGCGGAAGGCATCGCCGTGGCGCCGGTCCACGGCCCCGAGGCGCTGGAAGGGCTCGCGCACACCGGCTCCATGCCCGGCCTGCCGCCCTACACCCGCGGTCCGAAGGCGACGATGTATGCCGGGCGGCCCTGGACGATCCGCCAGTATGCAGGCTTCTCCACCGCCGAGGAGAGCAACGCCTTCTACCGCCGGAACCTCGCCGCGGGGCAGCAGGGGGTTTCCGTCGCCTTCGATCTGGCGACGCACCGCGGCTACGACAGCGATCACCCCCGGGTCGAAGGGGACGTGGGCAAGGCGGGGGTCGCCATCGACTCGGTCGAGGACATGAAGATCCTGTTCGACGGCATCCCGCTGGGTGAAATCTCCGTGTCGATGACCATGAACGGCGCGGTGATCCCGGTGCTGGCCTCCTTCATCGTCGCCGGTGAGGAGCAGGGGGTGGACCGCTCGGCCCTGTCGGGGACGATCCAGAACGACATCCTGAAGGAGTTCATGGTCCGGAACACCTATATCTATCCGCCCGAGCCGAGCATGCGGATCGTCGCCGACATCATTGAATTCACCGCGAAGGAGATGCCGCGGTTCAACTCGATCTCGATCTCGGGCTACCACATGCAGGAGGCCGGCGCGAACCTCGTGCAGGAGCTGGCCTTCACCCTCGCAGACGGCAAGGAATACGTGAAGGCGGCGGTGGAGCGCGGCATGGACGTGGACGACTTCGCCGGGCGGCTGTCGTTCTTCTTCGCCATCGGCATGAACTTCTTCATGGAGGCGGCGAAGCTTCGTGCGGCACGGTTCCTGTGGCACAAGATCATGCAGGAGTTTTCGCCGAAGAAGCCGGGCTCGTCGGTGCTGCGCACCCATTGCCAGACGTCGGGGGTGAGCCTCGCCGAACAGGATCCCTACAACAACATCGTGCGCACGGCCTACGAGGCGATGAGCGCGGTATTGGGCGGTACCCAGTCGCTGCACACGAACTCCTTCGACGAAGCCATTGCCCTGCCGACGGATTTCTCGGCCCGGATTGCCCGGAACACGCAGCTGATCCTGCAGCACGAGACGGGGGTGACCAAGGTCGTCGATCCGCTGGCAGGCTCGTATTACGTCGAGAAGCTGACGGCGGACCTGATCGCCGAGGCCGAGAAGCTGATCGCGGAGGTGGACGAGATGGGCGGGATGACGAAGGCGGTGGCCTCGGGCATGCCGAAGCTCCGGATCGAGGAGGCGGCGGCGCGCAAGCAGGCGGCGATCGACCGCGGCGACGAGGTGATCGTCGGCGTGAACCGGTTCCGGCTGGAGAAGGAGGACGACCTCGACGTCCGCGTGATCGACAACGCGGGCGTGCGGGCCTCCCAGGTGGCGCGGCTGGAGAAGATCCGCGCGACCCGCGACGCCGCCGCCTGCGACGCGGCGCTGAAGGCGCTGGAGGAGGGCGCGCGGTCGGGCACCGGCAACCTGCTGGCGCTGGCGGTGGAGGCCGCGCGGGCGCGGGCGACGGTCGGCGAGATCTCGGAGGCGATGGAGCGGGCTTTTGGGCGGCACCGGGCGGAGGTGAAGACATTGGCAGGCGTCTACGGCTCGGCCTACGAGGGCGACGAGGGATTCGCGGCGATCCAGAAGGACGTGGAAGCCTTCGCCGAGGAAGAGGGACGGCGGCCGCGGATGCTGGTCGTCAAGATGGGCCAGGACGGCCACGACCGGGGGGCGAAGGTGATCGCCACCGCCTTCGCCGACATCGGCTTCGACGTCGACGTGGGGCCGCTGTTCCAGACGCCTGAAGAGGCGGCGCAGGACGCTGTGGACAACGACGTGCACGTGATCGGCATCTCGTCCCAGGCGGCGGGGCACCGGACGCTGGCGCCGAAGCTGGTGCAGGCGCTGGAGGCGGCGGGGGCAGGCGAGATCCTGGTCGTCTGCGGCGGGGTGATCCCGCAGCAGGACTATGCCTTCCTGAAGGAGGCGGGGGTTAAGGCGATCTTCGGGCCCGGCACCAACATCCCCGCGGCGGCGCGCGAGGTTCTGGACCTGATCCGGGCGGCGCGGGGCTGAAGCGCCGCAGGGGGCTTCCGCCCCCCTTGCCTTCGGCAATTCCCCCCGAGGATATTTGGAAAGCAAAGATGGGGGGCGGGGGGACTTGTCGTGCCTTCCGGACCGGCGGAGCGGAGAGAGGATGCGGATGTTCGAACTGGATCACCTGGCGGTGTCGGCGGCGAGCCTGGCGGATGGGGTGGCCTTCGTGGAGGCGGCCCTCGGCGTGACGCTCGCGCCGGGCGGGGTGCACGAGGCGATGGGCACGCACAACCGGCTGCTGTCGCTGGGGCCGGGGCTTTACCTGGAAGTGATCGCCGTCGATCCCGCCGGGCGGGATCCCGGGCGGCCGCGGTGGTTCGACCTCGACCGGTTCGAGGGCCCGCCGCGGCTGACGAACTGGATCCTGCGCTGCGACGACCTCGCGGCGGGGCTGGCGCGGGCCCCCCGAGGGACCGGGGAGATCATGGCGCTGAGGCGGGGCGACCTGGCCTGGCGCATGGCGGTGCCAGCGCGCGGCGTGCTGCCCTTCGACGACCTTGCTCCCGCGCTGATCCAGTGGGAGGGCGCCGCCCATCCCGCGGCCCGGCTGCCCGAGGCGGGCTGTCGGCTGGAAGGGCTGGAGGTGCGCCATCCGCGGGCCTCCGCCCTGGCGGAGGTCTTCGGGGATGTGGCGGGCGTGTCCTTCACCGACGGACCGGCGGGGCTTCGCGCGCGGTTCGCCACGCCGAAGGGGCGCGTCGTGCTGGACTGAGGCGGGTGGCCGGGGCCTCGGGCGGCATGGTCGTGCCGGGCCGGGGGCGGGCCGGTCCGGCGGGCTGCGACTCTTCGCACAGATTGTTGTCATGGCACGGTTTTCTCCTGACAGCCGGGGACGGGCGGGATAGGGTGGCGGCCATGTCGATCTGGCGCAGGATAGCGGACGCGGTTTCGGCCCTTGCCAGCGGCGAGGGCCTCAGTTCCGTGTTCGAGAGGCTGCGGGCGCCCCCCGAACGCTCGGTGGTCTTCACCATCGCGGTGATCGCGCTCGGCGCGAAGATGGCCAAGGCCGACGGCACCGTGACGCGCAGCGAGGTGACGGCCTTCCGCGAGGTGTTCCACATCCCCGAGGCGGAGGAGGCGAACGCCGCGCGGGTGTTCAACCTGGCCCGGCAGGACGTGGCAGGGTTCGAGGAATACGCGCGCCGGATCAGCCGGATGTTCCGCGATCCCGCGGGGCGGGCGGCGCTGACAGACCTGATCGAGGGGCTGTTCCACATCGCCGTGGCCGATGGCCGCTATCACCCGGCCGAGGACGAGTTCCTGCAGCGGGTGGCGGGGATCTTCGGGCTGGGCGAGCGGGAGTTCCGCGCCGTCCGGGCGCGTTTCGTCCCGGATGCGCGGCCCGATCCCTGGGACGTGCTGGGGGTTGCGCCCGATGCGCCGCTCGACGAGGTGAAGGCGGCCTGGCGGCAGCTGGTGCGCGAGAGCCACCCGGACCGGATGCTGGCCCGCGGCGTGCCGGAGGAGGCGGTGCGCCTGGCCGAGAAGCGGCTGATCGCGGTCAACCGCGCCTGGGAGGAGATCAGCAGCGGACACCCCGGCTGAGTGCGGATCGCGACCTACAACGTCGAGTGGTTCGACAGCCTGTTCGACCGGCATGACCGGCTGATCGAGGACAACGCTTGGTCGGCGCGCTGGAACGTGACCCGGCGGGCGCAGGCGATGGCGCTGGGCGTGGTCTTCGCCACGCTCGACGCCGACGCGGTGATGGTGATCGAGGCGCCGGACCACGGGCGGCGCCGCTCGACCGTCCGGGCGCTGGAGCGGTTCGCGGCGCGCTTCCGCCTCCGGGCGAGGAAGGCGCTGATCGGCTTCCCGAACGACACCCAGCAGGAGATCGCGCTGATGTACGATCCCGACGTGCTGGAGGCGCGGCACGATCCGCAGGCCGCGCCCGACGTGCCGCGGTTCGACACGAGCTTCCTGCTGGACCTCGACACCGATGCTCGGCCCGAGGCGGTGGTCTGGTCGAAGCCGCCGCTGGAGGTGGCGCTGCGCTCTGCGGCGGGGAAGGAGCTGCGGCTGATCGGGGTCCATGCCAAGAGCAAGGCGCCCCGCGACGCCCCGACCCCCGAGGCGGCGCTGCGCGACGCGATCGCCAACCGCAGGAAGGGGCTGGCGCAGTGCATCTGGCTTCGCGCGCGGGTGGACCGGCACCTGGCGGCGGGCGAGCCGCTGATCGTGCTCGGGGATTTCAACGACGGTCCCGGGCTTGACGAATACGAGAAGCTGTTCGGCCGCTCAGGGGTCGAGATCGTGCTGGGGGAGAACGGCGCGGCGCGGCTGTTCGATCCGCACGCCCATGCGATCCTCGCGCGGCGCGGCGGGGCGGCGCCGACCTCGGCGCGCTTCTGGATCCGCGAGGAGGAGCGGTGGCTGCAGGCGCTGCTCGATTACGTCATGGTCTCGCCGGACCTCATGGCGCACGATCCGCGCTGGCGGATCTGGCACCCGTTCGAGGACGCGGCCTGTTTCCGCGACAGCGCCCTGCGCGAGGCGTTGCTGACCGCTTCGGATCACTTCCCCGTGACGCTCGACATCGACATATGAGCTTCCGACTCGTCGGGCCGGGTGCTAGCCTCCGGGCGATGAAACGCCTTTCGATCCCTCTTCTCGCCGCGCTGCTGGCGCTGTCCCCCCTGGCCGCCCCGGCGCAGGACGATGCGCCCCAGGGCGGCATGGGCGAGGGGCTGGACCTGCTGGGCGAGGGGGCGAAGACCTTCCTTCGGGGGCTGATGGAGGAGTTCGGACCGTCGATGCGCGAGCTGGCGCAGCAGCTTCGCGACCTCGAGTGGAACGGCGTCTCGATCGGCGATCTCAGCAACTACGAGGCGCCCGAGGTGCTGGAGAACGGCGACATCCTGCTGCGGCGGAAGGAACCGAAGGTCACCGTCAGCCCGGACGAGAACCCCGAGATCGACCTCTGAGGCTCGGGCCAATCCGAGGCCAGGCTCAGGCCAGTCTCAGCCCGCTCTCAGGCGGCGCGGAAGCGCTGGCGCTTGATCTCGCTCTGGGCGCCGAGCGCGCTGACGAGGCTGTTGAACCGGGCGCGGGCGACTTCGCCGAACAGGTCGTGGGCGTGGTCGTTCAGCCAGAGTTCCAGCACCTTCTTCTTCGGGAACCAGCGCAGTTCCCCGAGCGAGCCGGGCTGATCGGCCGAGAACATGGCGCCGAAGCGCATGGCGCGCCCCAGGACCTCGGCCTGTGCGATCTCCTTCGGGTCCAGCAGCTCGATCATCGGCTCGAAGCGCGAGCCGCTGCGCGAGGACTTGTAGCGGTGGAGCAGCGCGAGGCCGAGGAACACCCGCTCGGAATGGGTGAGGCCGCCGAGGTTGGCGCGGGTGGCGTTGTCGAAGCAGGCCTCGTGGCGGTAGTCGGGGTGGGCGCGCCAGCTGACGTCGTGCAGCAGGCAGGCGGCGCGGATGATCCGGAGACGGCTTTCCGGCTCGGACTTGAACAGCGGCAGCAGGAACTTGTAGAGCGAGCGGCCGAAGCCCGGGAAACGGGCGTCCTTCTGCTCGGCGAAGCGGCAGGCCTCGATCAGCGGGTCGCGTTCACGAAGGGCGCGGGGCATCTGTTCGTAGAGCATTCCCTCGCGGATGCCGTAGCTGGAGATGGCGATGTCGCGCGGCTTGAAGCGGCGCACCATCTGCTTCAGCACCATGGCGGCGAGGGGGACGAGGGACATCCGCGCCTCGCCGATGCCGGTCATGGCGCGTAGGGAGTCGAGCGGCGTTTCCTCGATGTACTTCAGCGTGTCGGCGATGCCCTGCGGGGTCATGCGGTATTCGTGCTGGACGTGCAGCGGGTACTTCCGCCGCTCCATGTCGAGCCGCCCGATGGCGCGCCATGAGCCGCCGACGAGGAACATCCGCTTGTGGTCCACCCCCATCTCGGTGGCGAGGCGGTCGATGGTGTCCGCGATCTCGGCCTTCACCGCCTTCTTGCCGCCTTCGATGCCCTGCAGGCGCAGTGGCCCGAGGGCGGAGGTGAAGCGCTTGCCGACGCGGCCCTCGGCGATCTGGGCCAGCTCCATCGATGATCCGCCGATGTCGCAGACCATGCCGTAGGCGCCGGGCCAGCCGAGAAGCACGCCCTGGGCCGAGAGCCGCGCCTCCTCGCGCCCGTCGACCACCCACATCTTGAGGCCGGTTTCCGCCTCGACCTCGGCCCGGAAGGCGGGGCCGTCCGCCGCCTCGCGCATCGCCGCGGTGGCGACGACGGTCAGCGGCATGGCGCCCATGTCTTCGGCAAGGCGGCGGAAGCGTTTCAGCGCGGCCATGGCGCGGCGGCGGCCCTCGGGGTTCAGCTTGCCGGTTTCGGTGAAGCCCGCACCAAGGCCGGCCATCACCTTCTCGTTGAAGAAATAGGCGGGGGAGCGGGCGGCGCCGTCGAACACCACCATGCGGACGGAGTTCGAGCCGACGTCGACGACTCCGACCCGGCTGAGGGCGCGGCGGGTCTCGTCATTGAACAGCGGCCGACCGAACGGCCCCCAGTCCTCGGCCGGTTCCTGCATGCCGTCGTCCATCGACATTCCCCCTGGCGGTCGCGGATTGCACCCCGGACACTGACTCGGGAGGGGGGCGAGGTCAATGCAGCGGGTCGGCATGGGGGTGGCCGGGGCCTTCCGGCGGGCGGCGATCCTTGCCATGGTGGGCGCGCAGAGAGTCCGACAGGAGAAAGCCGTGGCCAAGCAATTCGATGCCCTGACCGAGGCGCATCGCGCCTTCATCGCGCAGCAGAAGATCTTCTTCGCCGCCTCCGCGGCGCCCGGCACGCGGGTCAACATCTCGCCGCGCGAGGGCGCGGCGCTCCGGATCGTGGACGGGAAGACGGCGATCTACCTCGACCGCACCGGCAGCGGGATGGAGACGGCGGCGCACCTGAGGGCGGACGGGCGGCTGACGCTGATGCTTTGCGCCGTGGAGGGGCCGCCGCTGATCCTGCGCATGTACGGGCGCGGAACCTCGCTGTTCGTCGGGACCGATGCCTTCGACGCGATGATCACGGCGCATTACGGCGAGGCGCCGCTGGGCACGCGGCAGATCGTGCGGCTCGACATCGACCTGGTGCAGACCTCCTGCGGCTACGGCGTGCCGCTGTTCGAATACGCAGGCGAGCGGCCGTCGCTGGAGAACTGGCACGAGAACAAGGGCGAGGAGGGCCTGCGCGCCTACTGGGCCGAGAAGAACGGCCGGAGCATCGACGGGCTCGACACCGGGTTCCCGGCGGCCTGAGGGTCAGGCGGGGACGATCATCGTGCGGATCTCGCCGCGCGCGGGCGGGTTCGTGATGGCGGCCGGGGCGTCCTCCAGCGTGATCGTCCGGCTGACCAGCGGCGCGAGGTTGAGGCGGCCCGAGGCGATCAGCGCGGCGGCCCGGCCCTGGGTGAAGGGGTTCAGGAAGCTCGTCATCACGTCGATCTCGCGGAACAGGAGGTCGAAGGGTTCGAGTTGCACCCTCGCGCCCTGCGGCAGCACGCCGAGGATCACGATCCGCCCGCCGTTCCGGGTCAGCGCCGGCGCGGCGGCGACGGTGTCGGGCACGCCCGCGCATTCCAGCACCAGGTCATAACCCTTCGGCGCGGCCGCCAGCGCCGCCTCGGGCGTTCCGGCGACCCTGCCGCCGAGGGCCTCCGCCAGCGTCTGCTTCTCGGCGCTGCGGGTAAGCACGGTGACGTCGGCGCCCGCAAGCCGGGCGAGTTGCTGGCACAGAAGACCGATCACCCCGCCACCCATCACCAGCACCCTCTCGCCCGCCCGGGGCGCGCCGCGGTCGATGCCGTGCAGGCAGCAGGCCAGCGGTTCGGCCATGGCGCCGTGAGTGGGATCGAGGTCCGCGGGCAGGACGAAGGCGCGGTGGGCGGGGATCGCCACCCGCTCGGCGAAACCGCCGTCGCGGTGGATGCCGATGGCGACGAGGCGCTCGCACAGGTTGACGCGCCCCCGGGCGCACTGTTCGCAGGTGCCGCAGGCGATGTTCGGGTCGCAGGTGATCCGGTCGCCGACCGCGATGCCGCCCGCGCCGGGGCCGAGCGCGGTGACGGTGCCGCAGAACTCGTGGCCGAGGGTGACGGGCGGGGTGCAGGGAAACTCTCCCCTGAAAAGGTGACGGTCGGTGCCGCAGATGCCCGCGGCCTCGACCCTGACCAGCACCTCGCCTGGCCCCGGAACGGGCGGCTCCACCTCCACGCACCCGAGATTCCCGGTGCCGAACAGCCTGACGGCCTTCATCGCCCTCTCCCCCGTTTGCATCCGAGCATCCCGGTCCGGGCGGGCGGGGTCAAGGTCGGGGGATGCCGGTTCAGTCCTCGGAGTGGGTCAGGGCCGGCACGTCGCTCGCCCCGGCCGAGCCGCGGCCCGAGAGCGAGGGGTTCTCCATGAAGAAGCGGTGGCAGCTGAACGGCGTGCCCTCGCCCTCGAAGGGAAGGCGGGCGGCGGTGCCGTCGGCGGCGATCAGCCAGCTCTGCGCCGTGTCGGCCATGTTCGCCGCCATGATCTGGCTCACGATCTGCGCCTTCACGGTGGGATTGGTGCATTCCACCAGCGTCTCGACCCGGCGCACCAGGTTCCGTCCCATCCAGTCGGCGGACGAGATGAAGACCCGCGCCTTCTTCGAGGGCAGCGCATGGCCGTTGCCGAAGCAGACGATGCGCGAGTGTTCGAGGAACCGGCCGACGATGGACTTGACGCGGATGTTCTCGGACAGGCCCTTCACCCCGGGACGCAGCCCGCAGATGCCGCGCACCACGAGGCTGATCTTCACCCCCGCCTGCGACGCGGCATAGAGCGCGTCGATCACGTCGGCGTCCACCAGCGAGTTCATCTTCGCCCAGATCGCCGCGGGCTTGCCGTTCCTGGCGTGCTCCGCCTCCTGGCCGATGCGCTCGATCAGCGAAGACTTCAGCGTCAGGGGCGAGATCGCGAGGTTTTCCAGCGTGTCGGGCTGGGCATAGCCCGAGAGATAGTTGAACACCCGCGTCGCGTCGCGCCCGAGGGCGGGGTCGCAGGTGAACAGCGACAGGTCGGTGTAGATGCGGGCGGTGATCGGGTGATAGTTGCCGGTGCCGTAGTGGGTATAGGTGACGAGCTTCGAGCCCTCGCGCCGCACCACGGTCGAGATCTTGGCATGGGTCTTGTAGTTCAGGAAGCCGTAGACGACATGGGCGCCCGCCCGCTCCAGCCGCCGCGACTGGGCGATGTTGGCGGCCTCGTCGAAGCGGGCCTTCAGCTCCACCAGCGCGGTGACCGACTTGCCCTGCTCGGCCGCGTCGCACAGCGCCTGCACGATGGGCGAGTTGCGCGAGGTGCGATAGAGGGTCTGCTTGATCGCGACGACATCGGGATCGTTCGCCGCCTGCGCGAGGAAGCGGATCACCATGTCGAAGGTCTCGTAGGGGTGGTGCAGCAGCATGTCCTTCTGGCGGATCGCCGCGAACATGTCGCCGTCGTGGTCCTGCACCCGCTCGGGCACCCGTGGCGTGAAGGAGGGCCAGAGCAGGTCGGGGCGTTCGTCCAGCACCAGCTCCTTCAGGTCCGACATGCCGATCATGCCGTCGATCTCGACCACCTCGTCCTCGCGCACGGGCAGTTCGTCCATGATGATCCGGCGCAGCGCGGCGGGCGCCCCGGCCGAGATCGTCAGGCGCACCACCTCGCCCCGCCGACGCCGTTTCAGCGCCACCTCGAACTCGCGCACCAGGTCCTCGGCCTCGTCCTCGACCTCGAGATCGCTGTCGCGCAGGACGCGGAAGGTGCAGCTGTCCTTCTCGGCATAGCCCGGATAGAGCGAGGAGATCCTGAGGAGCAGCAGCTCTTCCAGCGGCAGGAAGCGTTGCGCGCCCGGCGGGGCGGGGAGGCGGATGAAGCGGTCGATCTGCTGCGGGATCGGCAGGAGCGCGCGCAGCTTGCGCTTGTCGGCGGTGCGTTCGAGCTGGAGCGCCAGCGAATAGCCGGTGTTCGGGATGAACGGGAACGGGTGCGCCGGGTCGATGGCCAGCGGCGACAGGATCGGGAACACCTGGTCCAGGAACACCTCCTCGAGGAACTCCCGGTCGGCCCTGTCGAGTCCGTGGCGGGTCAGCAGGTGGATGTTCTCCTGCTCCAGCATCGCCTTCAGCTCGACATAGGCGGCCTGCTGGCGCTCCATCAGGCGGCGGGCGTCGACGTTGATCAGCGCCAGCTGCTCGGCCGGGGTGCGGCCGTCGGCGGCGGGGGTGGTGTTGCCCGCCTGCGCCAGCTCGCGCAGGCCCGCGACACGCACGGTGTAGAACTCGTCGAGGTTGGTCGCGCTGATCGACAGGAAGCGCAGCCGCTCCAGCAGCGGCACCCGCGGATTGCCCGCCTCTTCCAGGACGCGCCAGTTGAACTGGAGCCAGCTGAGCTCGCGGTTGAAGAAGCGTGCGGGGCCGCTCAGGTCCTCCCCGTCGAGGGGAACGGGGTCGGGGAAGGGCGCTTCGAGGAAATCGGTCAGGTTCATGGCTGCCTTCTGGGCGCTCCGGATGACGGTATGATGACAGTCACAGCGTACCCTGCTCGATCAAGTCAAGGACGCGCGCGGCGAAGGGCCGGGTGATCTGCCGCTTCTCCGCCAGCGACAGCGCGTCGATCTGCGTGACCACCTCGCGGGCGGCGGCGAAGGAGCGGTCGATGCGCAGCACCAGATAGGAGATGACGTGCGGCTCGACCGCAAGCTGGCGGTCGGCGAACAGCTTGGCGATCACCGCGGCCAGCAGCGTGTCGTCCGGCGCGTTCAGCGTCACCATGGGCGTGCCCTGCAGGCGGCTCGCGAGGTCGGGCAGGGCGATGCGCCAGCGCATGGGCGCCCCGGCGCCGGTCATCAGCAGCGTGCCGCCCTCGGCCAGACAGAGGTTGTGCAGGTGGAACAGCGCCCGCTCGGCCTCCGGATCGCCGGCGATGGCGGGCACGTCCTCGACCGCGAGGACACGGGGGGCGAGGTCGGGGATGTCGGCCGCGGCCAGGTCGCGGGCCGGGACGATCCGGGCCCCGGTCGCCGCCGCGAAGACGTGGGCGAGGTGGGTCTTGCCCGACCCCTCGTCGCCGCTGAGCACCAGCTTGCTCTGCGGCCAGTCGCGCCAGCCGTCGAGCGCGGCCAGCGCCAGCGTGTTGGAGGGCGCCACGAAGAAATCCTCGCGCCCGAGCGCGGTGACGGTCGGAAGGTCGAAGGCGAGCTGCCGTGCCATGCGCTCAGATCGTCCCGCCGTCGGGATCGTCGGGATCCTCGGTCGCACCGCGGTAGAGCGTGCTGTGCCGGTACTGCTGGAGCCCGTAGCGCACGATCACGCCAAGCGCCGCCGCCAGCGGCACCGCCACCAGCAGCCCTACGAAGCCGAAGACCGTGCCGAAGGCCGAGAGCGCGAAGAGCAGCCAGACCGGGTGCAGGCCGACGGAATCGCCGACGAGCTTCGGGGTCAGGATGTTGCCCTCGATGAACTGGCCGGACTGGAAGATCGCCCAGACCAGCAGGATCCACCACCAATCGCCCCAGAACTGGAACAGCGCCAGCCCTATGGCAAGCCCGCCGCCCACCAGCGCGCCGACGTAGGGAATGAAGGTCAGGAAGCCCGCGATGGCGCCCACGACCAGCCCGAACTGGAGCCCGGCGAGCATCAGCGCGCCCGCGTAGTAGACGCCGAGGATCAGGCAGACCGTGCCCTGGCCGCGCACGAAGGCGGCGAGGGTGTCGTCGATCTCGGAGGCGAGGCGGCGGATCGTCGGCGCGTGGTCGCGCGGCAGCAGCGCGTCGACCTTGGCCACCATGTTGTCCCAGTCGAGCAGCAGGTAGAAGGCGACGACGGGGACGATGACGAACAGCACGACGATGTTGACGAGCCCGCTGACCGAGGCCAGCACGGTGTTCAGGAGCTCGCCCCCCTTCGACTGGATCGTCTCGCCGATCCCGGCGAGCGAGCGGCGCACGGTCGAGCCTTCCTCGACCAGGTCGGGGAAGCGTTCGGTCAGGAAGCGCTGGAGGTTGGCGGCGATCTTCGGCGCGGATTCGATCAGCCCCGCCGCCTGCGAGACGAGGGTGGGGATGACGAGCAGCGCCAGCACCACGAAGAGCAGCAGCGCGACCACCGTGATCACCGTCGTCGCCGCCGCGCGCCCGAGCCCGAGCCGCTCCAGCCGGTCGGCGAGCGGGTCGAGCATGTAGGCGATGCCGCCGCCCAGCAGGAAGGGCAGGATGACGTTGCCGAGCCACCACAGAAGCAGAAGAAGCACCGCCGCGGCGATGCCCCAGTACTTCATCTGTTCGCGCACGGGCAGGGCCATCGCCACCTCTCCTGGTCCACCTCCGTTGTCTCCGATGCCGCGCGCGCGCGCAAGGGCCGGAGGGGGCGGCGAGGGGGCGGTGGGCGTGCAGGGCGATTTGACGGAAGGGGGAGCGGGCCTTGGCTGCGGCGTTCGGCGAGGTCGAGGATGGGCCGTTCGCGGCAACGAGGCCAATCATTTCGCGCGCAGGCGCATCCATCTGAAAATGAGCATGAGGGCCAGTGTCGTCACGATAAGCCCGATCAGGTCGCCAATGGCGTAGGTCACGAGCACTGCGAGCGATTGATCCGGCACGATCACCCCGGAGAAGGTGAAGGACTGGCCCAGCGAATTGATGAAAGAGGCCAGGACACCGACGATGAGCAACTTGTTCCAACGTACGCGACGCGTTCTGCTTGCCAGAAAGTCGTGCCCCAACAGCTTCACGATCCCGAATGCCAGAACTGCCGAAGAGGCACCGACGGCAACCGAGATCAGGATCACCGGGCTCAGCGCATGGATTGTGCCGGCGGGCGTGAACAGGGCCTCCGAAAGCACTGCTCCGGCGAAGAGTGGAAAGAATGCAAACCGTCCGAGGAGCCACGCCGACAGAACGCGAACGCCGTGGGGAAGATAGACCAGACTGGCGAATGGCGTGATCTCCGGGATCAGCCGCGACTGCAGCGGCGTGACCAGAAGTGCAGTCAGGCCATGCGCGAGAACATAAGCCAGGACGACCATCAGAAAGCTTTGAAGACATTTCACGGAAAACAAGTCCGGTTTTCGGCCCGAAGCTCCATACTGTCTCCGGAAGCGATCTGGATGGCGGATTGCCTGTTCAGGGGTTGGCCTGACCGCTGTCGAAGAGGTCTCTGCGCAGGACATAGGACTTGGCCTTGGTATTCTCGGCTCTGACCAGCAGACCGAGCCCGACGAGTTTGCCAACGGCGCGATAGAACGTGGCCTGTGCAACCGGCTCGAGGAGCGTATGGGAGCGCAGGACATCGGAACTGACGATGTCACCCGGCCTGCGGGAGAGGCTGTGCGCGGCAAGGATGACGTCCCGTTCGGTCCGGTTCAGACCGTCGAACCCCATATCCCGCTCGAGTTCCCTCAGCATTGTCCTGAGTTCGAAAATTGATCCGAGCGTGCCCATGCGAGACACCCTATGTCCTTTTCACAAGCCGCGCAACGCACCCCGGAAGACGGCCACGGAGCAGATTATCAATATGATAAAGTCTTGGCGTCCAAGCTGCTCCGTGGTAGCGTCCCCAAGGCACTGGTCCGTGAGTGGTGGTGTGCCTCGTATTTCAGCAGCAATGCCTCGGCGATTTGGGTCGCCGAGGTCTTTTCATTTATACTGACCGCCGGTCTTTCGACAAGCCGTTGCAGGGTTTTCCGAAGCTTTCGGCGGAACTTCCCCACAAGGCCCTCCGGCAAGCAGCTCCGGTTTCCGGCCAGATGCCGGAAACTCCGGATTGACTTTCTTCGCCGCGGCAATCGCGCTAGGCTTGAACGTCGGTTCCGGGCCGCAAGCAGACCCTCAGCTTGGTAGGCTATCCGACGGCCATTCCGGCAACCGCCCCCGCCCCACACCCGCCTCCTCTGGTCCTTTGCCGCGAAGGGCGCTAGCCATGGCGTCGCATCTGGCAGAGGAGCTGATCCATGATCCCGGTCCGCGGATATGATGGTGCGAAGGTCGCCGTGCTGGGCCTTGGCCGCTCGGGGCTGGCCACGGCGCGGGCGCTGGCGGCGGGGGGGGCGGAGGCGCTCTGCTGGGACGACAGCGCGGAGTCGCGCGCGGCGGCGGAGGCTGCGGGGCTGACGCTGCACGACCTGACCCGGGCCAATGCCTTCGAGGGCGTCTCGGCCCTGGTCGTCTCGCCCGGGATCCCGCATCTCTATCCCGCGCCGAACCCGGTGATCGCCCGCGCCTGGGAGGCGGGGGTGCCCGTCGACAACGACATCGGCCTGTTCTTCCGCTCGCTCGCCGCCGGGGAGTGGGACCAGTTCGACACGCCGCCGAAGGTGGTGGCCGTCACGGGGAGCAACGGCAAGTCCACCACCTCGGCCCTGATCCACCACATCCTGACCGAGGGCGGCCGGCCGAGCCAGCTGGCCGGCAACATCGGCCGCGGCGTTCTGGACATCGCGCCGCCGGGGGAGGGGGGCGTCGTGGTGCTGGAGCTGTCGAGCTACCAGACCGACCTCGCCCGCGCGCTGACGCCCGACATCGCCGTGCTGACCAACATCAGCCCCGACCACCTGGACCGTCACGGCGGGCTCGGCGGCTATTTCGCGGCCAAGCGTCGGCTGTTCGCCGAGGGCGGGCCGGACCGGGCGGTGATCGGCGTGGACGAGCCCGAAGGCCAGTACCTCGCGAACCAGCTGGCCGAGGCGCCGGGGGACGACCGGCTGATCCGGATCTCGGTCGAGCGGAAGCTGGCGGGGCCCGGCTGGTCGGTGCAGGCGCGGAAAGGCTTCCTGACCGAGTGGCGCAAGGGGCGGCAGGTGGCGAGCCTGGATTTGCGCGACATCAAGGGCCTGCCCGGCACCCACAACCACCAGAACGCCTGCGCCGCCTATGCCGTGGCGCGCACGCTGGGCCTGTCGCCGCGCACGATCGAGGCCGCGCTGGCCAGCTTCGCGGGCCTGCCGCACAGAAGCCAGCTGGTGGCCGAGAAGGACGGCGTGCGCTTCGTCAACGACAGCAAGGCGACCAACGTCGACAGTGCCGAGCAGGCGCTGAAAGCCTTCGCCAACATCCGCTGGATCGCCGGCGGGCTCGGCAAGGACGGCGGCATCGCGGCGCTGGCGCCCTTCCTCGGGTCGGTCCGGAAGGCCTACCTGATCGGCCATTCGGCGCGGGACTTCGCGCTGCAGCTCGGCGACACCGACCACGAGCTTTGCGGCGACATCGACACCGCCGTGGCGCGCGCGGCGGAAGAGGCGCAGCCGGGGGATACCGTGCTGCTGGCGCCCGCGGCGGCGAGTTTCGACCAGTTCCCGAACTTCGAGAAGCGCGGCGAGGCCTTCGTCGCCGCCGTTGAGCGGGTGGTGGGGGCGGGGTAGGATCCGAGGTTTTCTTCGGTACTGCGGCGTTGCGTTGGTCGAGGGTGCGGGACCGGGGCTCTGCCCCGGACCCCGGGATATTTGTGAAGCAAAGATGGGGGAGCGTGCGCGCTCCGACCTTAAGGGCGTGCTCGGGGCAGTATGACGCTGGTCCGCGTGTCTATGGCCTTGGGGCGCGGGCGCCCTATGATCGGAGCAACCGGCGCGGTCGCGCCGGGGTTGCAGCGTCCGAGCCGAGGGAATGCCGATCCGATGACACGCCAGCCGCAGACCGTCCTGCCCCGCCGCCGTCTTCTGCAGATGGGGGGTGCCGCCCTCGGGGCCGCTGCCCTCTCGCCCTTCGCGCCGCGCGCGGCGCGGGCGGCGACGCCGGTGACCTTCCAGCTCTCGTGGCTGCACTCGGTGCAGTTCGGCGGCAGCTACATCGCGCAGTCGAAGGGCTACTGGTCCGACCTCGGGCTTGACGTGGCGCTGGCGCCTGGCGGGCCGAACGCGCCGGTCGAGCCGCCGGTGGTGGCGGGCACCGCCCTGTTGGGGATCTCGGCGGCCGACTACACCGCTGCCGCGGTCGAGAACGGCGCGCCGTTCAGGATCCTTGCCGTGGCGATGCAGAAGAACCCCTTCGCCATCTCCTCGCTGCCGGACAATCCGGTGAACGTGCCGAAGGACCTGGAGGGCAAGTCGATCGGCATGGCGACGGCGAACACGCCGGTGCTGGAGGCGCTGTGCACCCTGAACGACGTCGACATCGGCAGGATCGAGGTGGTGCCGACGCAGTACGACGGCGCCCCTCTGCTGGCCGGGCAGGTGGATTGCCTCCTGTCCTGGGCCACGGATCTTCCGGTGGCGATGGCGATGAAGGGGGCCGATCCCGTGGTGATGCTGCTGGCCGACCACGGTTATGCGGTCCATTCGCAGACCTACATCGCGACCGAGGACTCCATCGCCAACCGGCGGGCCGACCTCGTGGCGCTGCTGAAGGGCGAGGTCATGGGCTGGACCGATTACCACGCCGATACCGACGCCGCCGCGGAACTGACGGTGAAGATGTTCCCCGACGCGGGGCTGGACCTTGCGACCCAGAAGCTCCAGGCCGAGAGGCAGCTGCCGCTGATGTTCACCGACCTGACCGAGCAGAACGGCTTCGGCTGGTTCACCGACGAGACGGTGGCGGCCAATGTCGAGACTCTGGCGCTGCTCGGGCGGCAGGTGAGCCCGGACCTCTGGGACCGGTCGATCCTGGAAGAGGTCCATGGCGGGGCCTGACACCCCTTCTGACGGTGCGACGGTCGATCTCCGGCTGGCGGGGATATCGAAGCGCTTCGCGGGGCCGCGGGGCGAGGTGGTGGCCGTGGTCGACGGTGTTGACCTGGACGTGCCGGGCGGCAGCACCGTGGCGCTGGTCGGGCCTTCGGGCTGCGGCAAGTCCACGCTGCTCAGGATCGCGGCGGGGCTGGAGCGTGCCGACGCCGGGGAGGTGACGCTCGGCGGCGAGAGCCCGCAGGCGCGGCGGCAGCGGGGCGAGCTGGCCGTGGCCTTCCAGGACGACGCGCTGCTGCCGTGGCGGACGCTTGCGGGCAACGTCGCGCTGGCGCGTGTGCTGGCGCGGATGCCGTCCGATCCCGAACTGGTGAACCGGCTGGTCGAGCGGGTGGGGCTCGCCGGGTTCGAGCGGCGTCGCCCGGCGGAGCTGTCGGGGGGCATGCGGCAGCGGGCGGCGATCGCGCGCTGCCTTGCCACGGCGCCGCGGGCGCTGCTGCTGGACGAGCCCTTCGGTGCCGTGGACGAGCTGACGCGGCGGCGGCTGAACCTGGAGCTGCCGCCGATCTGGGCCGAGGCGCGGGCGACGGTGCTGCTGGTCACGCATTCGGTCGTCGAGGCGGTGCTGCTGGCCGACCGCGTGGTGGTCCTGTCGCCGCGCCCCGCCCGGGTCATCCGCGACGTCGCCGTGGACCTGCCGCGGCCGCGCAAGGGCGCGATGCGGGATGCCGACGCCTTCCGCGCCGCGGTGCGCGCGGTAGAGGGCGCCTTGGCCGAGGGCGAGGCGCGGCGCGAAGGCGGTCTGGCGGCGGAATGACGCCCGCGCGCCGCGATCGGCGATGGCTGCGGGCGGTGCTCTGGCTCTGTGCTGTCCTTGGGATGTGGGAACTCGCGGCGCTGGCGCTGGACGGGCGCTACATCCTCGCCGGTCCGGTCGGGATCGCCGGGTACATGGCCGGGCATGCCGGGCTCCTGGGCCGGGCGCTGTGGGCGACGTTCCAGAGCGCGCTTCTGGGCTATCTCTGCGGCAACCTCGCCGCCGTGGCGCTGGCCGCGCTGGCGCTGCTGCTGCCGGTGTCCGAGCGTGCGGTGCGCCTGTTCTCGCTTGCCGTCTTCTGCCTGCCGCTGATCGCGACGGGGCCGATCCTGCGGGTGCTCTACGGACCCGGCATCGGGCCGCAGGTCACGCTGTCGGCGCTCGGGGTCTTCTACACCACCCTCGTACCCCTGCTGGCGGGGCTGCGCGCCGCGCCGCAGGTCTGGCTGGATCTCGTCGACAGCTACGGGCGGGGCCGATGGGCGGCGCTCCGGCACGTCCGCGGGATGGCGGCGGTGCCCTATCTCGTGGCGGGGCTCCAGATCGCGGCGCCCGCGGCGTTCCTCGGCGCGATGATCGGCGAGTTCACGGGGGCCGAGCGGGGAGTGGGGGTGCTGGCGTTGAGGGCCATGCGCAGCCTCGACGTGGAGGCGACCTGGGCGCTGGCGGCGCTGGCGGCGGCGGTGTCGATCCTGGCCTACGAGGGCGCGGGGCGGCTTGGCCGGCTGCTCTGGCCCGGTGCGCCCCCGGTGCTGCTGGTGGCGCCCGTGGTCGAGCGGCGGAGGGCGCCTTGGGTGACTTTCGCGCTGTGGCTGGCGCTGGCGGCGGCGGTGCTGCTGGTCTGGCACGGCACGATGGAGCTTTTCGGGCTGAACGCCTTCTTCGCCAAGCGGCCCGGCGACGTCTGGGCCTTCCTCGTCACCGGGGCGGGGGCGGCAGAGCACCGGGAGGTGCTGTTTGCGGCGCTCGGGCAGACGCTGGCCATGGCCGGGCCAGGCTACGTCGCGGGGCTCGCGGCCGGGGCCGTGCTGGCCGCGCTCTGCGTGCTGGCGCCGCGGGCGGCGGGGGCCGTGCTGCCGGTGGCGGTGACGCTGCGGGCGGTGCCGATCGTGACGACGGCGCCGCTGATCGTGCTGGCGCTCGGGCGGGGGGCGGCGGGAGTCGTCACCATCGTCGCGGTGATGATCTTCTTCCCGACGCTGATCGCCTGCCTGCACGGGTTGCGGCTGGTGCCGCGCCCGGTGATCGACGTGTTCGAGACCTATGCCGCGGGGCGCTGGCGGACGCTGGTCCATGCCCGGCTGCCCGCGGCGCTTCCGGCCTTCTTCGCCTCGGCGCGGATGACGGTGCCCGCGGCGATCCTTGCCGCGACGGTGGCGGAGTGGCTGGCGACGGGCACGGGGATCGGCAACCTGATGGCGCTGTCCTCCTCCACCTCCGACTACAACATGCTGTGGAGCGCGGTGGCGGTGCTGACGCTGGTCGCGGTGCTGGCCCACGGCGCAGTGGCGCTGGCAGAGCGGGCGGTCTTCGCCCGCTACGCGCCCGAGCAGCTGCGCCGCTAGGCGAGGCGGGCGAGCTGGCGCGCGACGAGGCGGGCGGTGTCCTCCCATGTCGGCAGGGCGTGGCCTGCGGCGTCGGCCGCGGCGGCGAAGGCGGTGCGGCTTTCGCGATCGCTGAGCAGGCGGCGCAGCGCCTCGGCGAAGGCGTCGGCGTCGTCGGGCGGGACCAGCAGGCCGGTGCCCTCCGGCACGGTGTCGGGCACGGCGCCCGCGGCGCAGGTGACGATGGGCAGGCCCGCCGCCAGCGCCTCGGCGAAGACCATGCCGTAGCCCTCGTAGCGGGTGGCGAGGGCAAAGAGCGTGGCAGCGGCATAGCGCGCGGCGAGCGTCTCGGGGGAAAGACTGCCGGTGAAGGCGACGCGGTCCGAGAGGCCGAGGTCGTCGCAAAGCCGCTCGAGGTCGCGGGCGCAGGCGGGATCGGTGGCGCCGCCGACGATCTCGGCCTGCCAGTCGAGGTCGGTCAGCGTGGCGAGGGCGCGCAGCAGGATGTCGTGGCCCTTGCGCGGGACCAGCTGGCCGACGGACAGGATCCGCGGCGGCTGCGGCTTCGGCGCGGTCGAGCGCGCGGGGCGCAGGATGCCCGGGCTCGCCACGGTGATCCGCTCCCCGGGCACGGCGAAATCGTCGATCAGCATCTGCGCGGTGTGCCGGCTCGGCACGATCACGTGGGACATGCGGGCGAGGTTCGCCTGCTCGGTCCGCTTCAGCCAGGCCGCGCGGTCGGGGGCCAGCCCGGTCTCGTAGGCGAGGGGATGGTGTGTGACGGAGATCATCGGCGCGCGCACCCCCGCCAGAACCTCGGGCGGGCTGGCGCCGGGCAGGAAGCCGTCGAGGATCAGGGGCCGGTCCGCAGGCACGGCGGCGAGGGCGGCGGCGGTCGCGGCGACATCCTGCGGCGATGGTTCGGGGAAGCCTGCGGGCAGGGGCAGGTGGGTCACGTCCCAGCCGATCCGGCGCAGGGCCAGCAGCAGCTGCTTCTCGTAGATGTAGCCGCCGGTCAGGGTGTCGATGTCCCCCGGGATGGCGAAGGTGGCGCTCTGCCTCATTCCTGGGCACCTCCGCGCGCCGGGGTGGGCAAGCTGACGCATGGTAACAAAAAGAACGGGAATGTCATTGGACCGGGGCGCCTTCGCACTACACATCGTGGGCGGACTCAGGGGAGGGTTACGATGCCGGACGGTTCAGGACAAGTCCGCGACACGATGGCGGATTTCGACGGGGTCGGGGCGCAGGACGCGCGGTTCGTGCCCGCGACCGCCCCCTCCGACACCGCCCCCTCCGAAATCGCCCGCCGCCGTCGCCTGATCCTGGCGCTGAACGTCGCGACCTGCGCGGTCCTGTTCGCGGCGATGCTGGGGCTGCTCTCGTTCGAGGGGATCATGGCGTCGGAATGGGCGATGCTGCTGGCCTATTCCGTGACGCTGCCCTGGCTTTCCATCGGGCTCTGGAACAGCGTGATCGGCTTCGCGCTCGACCGCCGGTACGGGCCGCGGGCCGCCGTCCATGTCGCGCCGGTGCTGGGGCGGATCGCGGGGAGCGAGCCGGTGGTGATGCGCACCGCCATCGTCATGCCGCTGCGGAACGAGGATCCGGCCGAGTCGCTCCGTCGCCTTCACGGGCTGGAGCGGGCGCTGGCGGCGACGCCCTGGGGCGCGTGCTTCGATTTCCACGTCCTGAGCGACACCGACCGCCCCGCCGTGGCCGCGGCCGAGGAGGCGGCCGTCGCCGCCCTGCGTGCGGGCCCGGCGGCGAGCCGCATCGTCTATCGACGCCGCAGCGACAACCGCGGCTACAAGGCCGGCAACATCGCCGAGTTCTTGCAGCGGCGCGGCGACGACTACGACTTCTTACTGCCGCTCGACGCCGACAGCGTCATGGGCGCGGCGACGGTGCTGCGGCTGGTGCGGGTGATGCAGGCGGCGCCGGAGCTCGGGATGCTGCAAAGCCTCGTCGCCGGGATGCCCTCGAAGACCTTCTTCACCCGCGCCTTCCAGTTCGGGATGCGCCACGGGATGCGCTCCTATACGCTCGGCTCTGCCTGGTGGCAGGCGGATTGCGGGCCGAACTGGGGGCACAACGTCCTGATCCGCACCGCGCCCTTCCGCGAACATTGCATGCTGCCGGTCCTGCCGGGCCGGGGGCCGCTTTCGGGCGACATCCTGAGCCACGACCAGCTCGAGGCGGCGATGATGCGGCGGGCGGGCTACGAGGTGCGGGGGCTGGCCGAAGAGAGCGAGAGCTACGAGGAGAACCCGCCGAGCCTGGCCGACTTCATCCGCCGCGAGCTGCGCTGGTGCAACGGCAACATGCAGTACCTGAGGCTTCTGGGTATGCCGGGGCTGAAGCCGGTCAGCCGGATCCAGCTGTATCTCGCCGTCCAGATGTATCTGGCGGCACCCGCCTGGATGGTGTTCATCGGCCTCGGCGCCTGGCTGGCAGCGTCCGGGGCACAGGTGGAGGGCACGCCGCTCTGGGCCGCGCTCGGGCTGTTCGCGGCGCTGATGGTGCTGAACCTGATGCCGAAGCTCATGGGCCTCGGGCAGATCCTGGCAGAGCGGTCGCGCGCCGCGGCCTATGGCGGGCGCGGGCAGGGGATCCGGGGCGGGCTTGCCGAGATCCTGGTCTCGATGCTGATGGCGCCGATCGTCGCCTTCGCGCTGACCCGCTTCCTGGTCGGCCTCGCCTTCGGGCGGCGCATCGGCTGGGACGCCCAGCAGCGAAGCCGCGCCCGGCTGGAATGGGGCGAGGCGGCGCGCGTGCTCTGGCCGCAGACGCTGGCGGGCGCCGCGCTTGCCCTGTGGCTCGGCCTCATGGCACCCTGGGCCATGGTCTTTGCCGCGCCGATCCTGCTGTCGCTGCTCCTCGCGGTCCCGATCGCCGTGCTGACCACGGCACCGGGCCTCAGCCGCTGGTCGATCGACAGGGGCCTGTTCGACATTCCCGAAGACCGCCACCCGGCGTCGCCCCCGCCGGTGCCCGCCCTGAACGCCATTTGAGAGGGAGAGACGCCATGAAGAGACACCTCGCCGCACCGCTGTGCCTTGCCGCCGCGCTGGCCGCGCCGCTGCCCGCCGCCGCCGAACCCGCCCGCTATGCGCTCGACCCCGAGCACATGGTGGTGGCCTTCACCGTGATGCACGCGGGTTACGCCAAGGTGCTGGGGCGCTTCGCGGACGTCGAGGGCGGCTTCACCTACGATCCCGAGACGAAGACCCTGTCCGACGTGTCGGTGAAGATCGACGCGGCCAGCGTCGACACCTTCAATGCCGCGCGGGACGAGCATGTGCGCTCGGCCGACTTCCTGGACGCAGGGGCAAATCCCGACATCACCTTCACCGCCGACGGCGGCACGCCGACCTCGGACACCACCGGCACGGTCGAGGGCGAGCTGACGATCCGCGGGGTCAGCCGGCCGGTGACGCTGGAGGTGACGCTGAACCAGCTGGCCGACTATCCCTGCTGCCACGGCAAGGAGACCATCGGCGCCTCGGCCAGGACCACGATCAACCGCAGCGATTTCGGCAGCACCTATGCGCTGCCGGTCTTCGTCGGCGACGCGGTGGAGATCATGCTGGAGTTCGAGGCGATCCGGCAGGACTGACCGGGCTCAGCCGGGAATGTCGAAGCCCCGGGGCGCCAGTTCGAACCCCTCGAACCGGAAGCCCGGAGAGACAGTGCACCCGACGAGGGTCCAGGCGCCCCGGGTCCTCGCCGATTGCCAGTGGTGCGCCGGGACCACGACCTGCGGCCGCTCCCCCCGCGCAAGGTCGGGGCCGAGAAGACGCGTCTCCGCCGGCCCCGCCTCGTCCGCCGCGATGCGCAGGGCAAGCGGGTCGCCCGCGTGGAAGTGCCAGATCTCGGCGGCGTCGACCCGGTGCCAGTGGCTGGTCTGGTCGGCGGTCAGCAGGAAGTAGATGCAGGTTCCGGAAGGTCGGGGCGTGCCGCCCTCGCTCCAGGTCTCGCGGTACCAACCCCCCTCGGGGTGGGGGGCGAGGTCGAGGAGGGTGATGATCTCGTCCGCGGTCATCCCTTCAGCGCGGCTTCCACCTGGCGCGTCATCTCGGCCGACATCGGCTCGGTGTTGGACCCGAAGGTCGCCAGGACCCGGCCGTCGCGGCCGACCAGCACCTTGTTGAAGTTCCAACGCGGCTGGAAATCGGTGTTCTGCCGCACCCACTGGTAGAAGGGATGCGCCTTGGCCCCCTTCACCGGGGTGATGTCGGTCATCGGCAGGGTGAGGTCGTAGTTGATCGCGCAGAAGTCCTTCACCTCCTCGGCGGTGGCGAGTTCCTGGTTGAAGTCGTCCGAGGGGACTGCCAGCACCACCAGTCCCTTGTCGCGGTAGGTGTCGTAGAGGGTCTGCAGCCCCTCGTACTGCGGGGTATAGCCGCAACGCGAGGCGGTGTTGACCACGAGCACCGGCTGCCCGCTCCATTGCGCGAGCGACAGCGTGCCGCCGTCGATCGAGACGAATGGCGCATCGCGGTCCGGACTGGCCGCGAGGGCAGGGGCGGCGACGAAAGCGGCAAAGACGGGGGCAAGGGCGAAGAGCAGGGCGCGCATCGGAATTCCTTTCGGGAACGGCATCGCGGACAGGCACGTTACAGGGCGGAAGGGAGTTTCGCGGCGGCAAAAGTCAAGGCGGGGCGGGGAACCGCGGGGCGCGTCACGGGCTTGTGACGTCAAAGAACCGAACGCTTTGCAAAGGATACCGCGATGACATTCCGCTTCCCCGCCGCCCTCGGCCTGGCCCTCTGCGTGGCGCTGCCTGCCGGGGCGCAGCAGACGACCGACAGCTCGACGGGCGACCAGGTCAACGACCAGACCACCGCCACCATCCAGGCCGATCCGCCGAGCGCGGGCGACAGCGGCAGCGCGTCCGGCGACACCTCCTCCGCGACCGGCACCGCCGACCAGAACGCGACCGGCGACACCTCCGCGACCGCATCCGGCAGCGACAGCGCGACGCCCTCCACCGGCTCGCAGGCGGCGACCACGGAACCGGCCGCCGGTACCTCGACCGCGCCCGCCAGCCCCGGCGCGGACACGCCGATGGTCTCCGGCCTCGTGCGCGCGACGAGCCTCCTGGACGGCAACGTCTACGTCTCGCAGGACGCCGACGGCAACGCCACCGACTGGACCGTGGGCGAGCCGCTGCTGGACGTCCCGGCCGAGTGGAAGGACGTGGGCGAGATCGAGGACCTGGCGCTGAACCCGAACGGCCAGCTGGAAGGGCTGGTGGTGGAAGTCGGCGGTTTCCTCGGGATCGGCCGCACCGTGGTTCTGGTGCCCGCGCAGGAAGTGCGCTCGGTCCGTGTCGGCAACGCGCTCTATTTCCTCACCCGGATGTCCGAGGACCAGCTGAAGGCGCTGCCGAAGGTCGACGACACGATGTGGGAAGACTGACGGTTGCCGCCGCCGGTAGGATGGGTGATATCACCCATCCTACGTCCGGAAACGCTCTTGGGGCAGTCAAACGACCCTGCGCATTCTCGCGGATACTCCTCAGCGTGGACGGAACGCGTCCTGCGTCACCGCGCCGACCGCCGCGCCCGTCGCCGTCGTCACGACCTTCACGGGCAGGGTAACGACCGCGCAACCCGCCAGGAGCAGGAGCGTCGCCAGAGCGGCGGCACGGCATGGCAGGCGGCACATCCTCCTCCCTCGTCGCTTCCGTCGTCGCCGTCCGCGCGTGTCCGCACTGCATCCTCAATGTCGGTTCGTGCGAACGATCCTGGGCCAGGGCCGGGTAGGATGGGTGATATCACCCATCCTACGTCGCGGCCCGGCGCCCGAGGGTCGGCCCGAGGTCCTCAGCCACGCAGGATCGAGGTGCCGGCGAAGACGGCGGTCTCGCCCAGCATCTCCTCGATCCGGATCAGCTGGTTGTACTTCGCCAGCCGGTCGGAGCGGGCCAGCGAGCCGGTCTTGATCTGGCCGCAGTTCGTCGCCACGGCGAGGTCGGCGATGGTCGCATCCTCCGTCTCGCCCGAGCGGTGGGACATCACGTTGGTATAGCGCGCGCGGTGCGCCATATCGACGGCCTTGAGCGTCTCCGACAGCGTGCCGATCTGGTTGACCTTCACCAGCATCGAGTTCGCGCAGCCCGCCCTGATCCCCTCGGCCAGCCGCTTCGGGTTGGTCACGAACAGGTCGTCGCCCACCAGCTGCACCTTCGCGCCCAGTTCGTCGGTCAGCATCCTCCAGCCGTCCCAGTCGTCCTCGGACATGCCGTCCTCGATGCTGATGATCGGATAGTCCGCGACGAGCTTCGCGAGATAGGCGACGTTCTCTTCCGAGGAGAGCGAGGCGCCTTCGCCCTTCATCTCGTACTTTCCATCACGGTAGTACTCGGTCGCCGCGCAATCCATGGCGAGGTAGATGTCCTGGCCCGGGGTGTAGCCCGCCTTCTCGATGGACTTCAGGATGAAGTCGAGCGCGTCGCGGGTGCTCTGGAGTTCCGGCGCGAAGCCGCCCTCGTCGCCGAGGCCGGTGGACATGCCCGCCGCCGACAGCTCCTTCTTCAGGGTGTGGAACACTTCCGAGCCCATGCGCACCGCCTCGCGGATGTCCTCGGCCGCGACCGGCATGATCATGAATTCCTGGATGTCGATCGGGTTGTCGGCGTGTTCGCCGCCGTTGATGATGTTCATCATCGGCACCGGCAGGGTGCGGGCCGCGGTGCCGCCGACGTAGCGGAACAGGGGCTGCGAGGTGAAATCGGCCGCCGCCTTGGCGCAGGCGAGCGAGACGCCGAGGATCGCGTTGGCGCCGAGGCGGCCCTTGTTGTCCGACCCGTCGATCTCGATCATCGTGGCGTCGATCGCTTCCTGCTCGGTCGCGTCCATGCCGATGAGGCCTTCGGCCAGCTCGCCGTTCACGGCGGCGACGGCGCCCAGCACGCCCTTGCCCATGTAGCGGCCCTTGTCGCCATCCCGCCGCTCGACCGCCTCGTGGGCGCCGGTGGATGCGCCCGAGGGCACGGCGGCGCGGCCCATGGTGCCATCCTCGAGGATCACGTCGACCTCGACCGTGGGATTGCCCCGGCTGTCGAGGATCTCGCGGCCGATGATGTCGATAATGGTGCTCATGTCTTGCTCCAGCGCTGTTTGGGCGTCGGCGCCTCTATAGCAGGGCGGCCGACGGGAAGGAACCGGCATGGCGGCGCGGCGCGATGCAACTTCTGCCCCGCCTGCGGCGTTATGGCGGCGACTTGGATCGACAGGAACGAGGGCAGGACAGACCATGGCAGAGGGCAAGATCGTGGTCCTCCTCAACCCCAATTCCGGCAAGGAGAGAGGCGGCGCGATCTCCGAGGAACTCGCCGGGCTGTTCCGCGACCGGGGCGTCGAGGCCGACATCCGCACGCTGCGCAAGGGCGACGACCTTCCGGGCCGGGTCCGCAGCGCGGTCGAGGACGGCGCCGCCATCGTGGTGGCGGGCGGCGGCGACGGCACCATCTGCGGCGTGGCCGAGGGGCTGGCGGACACCGGCGTGCCCATGGGCGTGCTGCCGCTTGGCACCTTCAACTACTTCGCCCGGTCGCTGGATATCCCGGAAGAGCTGGAGCAGGCGGTCGAGGTGATCGTCAACGGCCGGGCGTCGAAGGTGCGCACCGGGACGATCAACGGGCGGCTGTTCCTGAACAACACCTCCATCGGCCGCTATCCCGAGATCCTGGAGACGCGCGAGGGCGTCTACAAGAAGTGGGGCCGCTCGCGCATCGCCGCCTACTGGTCGGTGCTGAAGGTGCTGCTGACCCTGCGCCGCCCGCTGTCGCTGACGATCGACGCCGACGGCGAGAGGACGACCCTCCGCACGCCGCTCGTCTTCGTGCTGAACAACGCCTTCCAGATGGAGCAGCAGGGGCTGAAGGGTGTCGAGGCGCTGAAGGAGGGGAAGCTCGCCATGTACCTCTCGCCCGATGCCGGACGCTGGGGACTGATCCGCCAGGCGCTGGCCATCGCCATGGGCATGGCCGAGGAGAAGCGCGATTTCATCCTGCTGACCGCGACATCCTTCGAGATCCGCTGCCGCCGCCGCAGCCAGAAGGTCGCGCTCGACGGCGAGCGGCTGCGGCTCGACTCGCCGCTGAAGATCGAGGCGCATCTCGACGCGTTGCAGGTGATGGTTCCGCCCGAACTCGACCTGGAGATCCGATGAAGCGACTCGTCCACCTGTCCGACCTCCACTTCGGGCGCGACCGTCCCGAGCTGGTGAAGGCCCTCGCGCACCGGATCAACGACCTCGCCCCCGACATGGTGGCGATCTCGGGCGATCTGACCCAGCGGGCGCGGAACAGCCAGTTCGAGGCGGCACGCGCCTTCATCGACATGCTGGCGCCGCCGGTGCTGTCGGTGCCGGGCAATCACGACGTGCCGCTCGACAACCTCTACATGCGCCTCGTCGCGCCCTGGCGCCGCTATCGCCGCTGGATCGCGCAGGAGCTGGAGCCCGCGCATGTCGACGACGAGGTGATGATCATCGGCATCAACACGGTGAACCGCTTCAACTGGCAGCGGGGCTGGTTCACCAAGAGCGACATCCGGAGGGTGCGCGCCAGTTTCGAGGGCGACAAGAGCCGCATCCGCATCCTCGTCGTGCACCATCCGCTGGAACACCTGCCCGGGGAAAGCAAGCAGCTGATGAAGGGCTCGGCCGAGGCGCTGGAGGCGCTGGCCTCCTGCGGCACCGACATCGTGCTCTCGGGCCACCTGCACAGCTGGTCCGCCGCGCCCTATGCCGAGGTGACGGACCGCCACTCGATGCTCCAGGTGCAGGCGGGCACCGGCCTGTCGACGCGGGTCAGGGGCGAGGAGAACGATTTCAACCTGCTGACGCTGAAATCCGGCATGGTGCGGGTCGAACGCTTCGTCGCCGATGCGGAAGGGCGCGACTATGTCCCGCAGCGCGCCGCGGCCTTCCGGCTCGGGCCCGCGGGCTGGCAGGCGAACGGCGGCTAGCCGCGCTTCTTCGGCACGCCGAACAGCTCCATCCGGTGGCCCTTGAGGTCATAGCCGAGCTTCGCCGCGATCTTCTCCTGCAGGGCCTCGATCTCGGGATCGACGAACTCGATCACCGCGCCGGTGGTCAGGTCGATCAGGTGGTCGTGGTGGTCGCGCTCGGCATCCTCGTAGCGGGCGCGCCCGTCGCCGAACTCCAGCTTCTCGAGGATGCCCGCCTCCTCGAACAGCTTCACCGTGCGGTAGACCGTGGCGAGCGAGATGCGCGGATCCCGCTCGGACGCGCGGGCGTAGAGGACTTCGACATCGGGGTGGTCGGCCGAATCCTCCAGCACCGACGCGATGGTGCGCCGCTGTTCCGTCATGCGCAGGCCCTTGCCCTCGCAGCGGTCTATGATGGTGTCGCCCATGGCGCGTTCCGGCGGAGGTTCCGTGTCCGAAGGGTCTAGCGGATACGGCGCGCCCGCTCCACCCAAATCTGCCCGGCCATCCGCCGCGCTCCGCCGTCAGAGCGTCAGCCGCCCCTCCATCACCTTCACCGCCCGCCCCGAGATGCGGACAGAGCGGCAAAGCCCGTCCACCACCTCGGTGTCGACGCGGATCCGGCTGGGCCGGCCCATCTCGACCCCCTGGTCGATCAGCAGGGTCAGGCTCTGCCCCTCGAGCTGCGTCAGGTAGGCGCCAAGGGCGGCGGCGGCGCTGCCGGTGGCGGGATCCTCGATGATGTTGTCGAGCGGCGCGAACATCCGCGCCTTCACCGCCGCGCCGTCGCGGACGTAGTAGAGCACGGCGAAATGCAGTTCCGCCGGATAGGCCGCGGCGCCCCTCCGGAACGCCTCGGCATCGGGGGAGATGGCGGCCAGGGCATCGGCATCTGTCAGTTCCGCCAGCACGAAGGGCAGGCCAAGCCCGGCCTGCACCGGCAGGTGGCGGTCGGTGCGGATCTGCCCGGCGAGAAGCCCGCCGCAGGCCGCGACATCCGCGAGGTCCGGGTGGGCATCGACCACCAGGGGGCGGCTGGTGGTGAAGCGCGCCTCGCCCTCCTCGATCGCGCAGGGGATCGGCCCGACGCCGACCTCCAGCACCAGCTCGCTTCCGCGCCCGAGGTCGTGCAGCGCGGTTGCGGTGCCGATCAGGGGATGGCCGGCAAAGGGGATCTCCGTGGTCGGGGTGAAGATCCGAACCCGCGCGGTGTGCGCGGGGTCTTCCGGCGGAAAGACGAAGGTCGTCTCGGAGAAATTGAACTCCCGCGCGATCCTCTGAAGCTGATCCTCCGCCAGCCCCCGCGCGTCGGTGATGACCGCGAGCGGGTTGCCGCCGAAGGCTTCGGAGGTGAACACGTCGTAGACGCGGTAATCGGTCATCCTGTCCGGTCCTTTGCGGTCGCGGCTTCCGTCGGCAAGTCCTGTCTGTTCCCTGCCGGAGACACTCAGACCCGACCGCGCAGCCGGATGCAACGCCGATCTGCCGGACGGTACCCGTTCCGCCCTACAGCGTGTAGAGCGGCGGCTTGCCCTGGGCCTCGTGGATGTCGTTCACATGGGCGCGGGACACGTTCAGCCGCTGGGCGAGGCGGTCCAGGAACTCGGCCTCCGCGCGGTTGTCGGGGTCGATCGCCATCAGGGCGGCGGCGTAGATCTCGACCTCCATGCCGCCGGGCACGTCGCGGGCCAGCGCCTCCACGTCCACGGGCGCGGCCATGGCCTGCTCCAGGAAGGCGCGGTCGGAAGGGTCGGTCTCGTCCAGCACCTCGAACAGCGCCTCGCGCTCGTTCGCGTCGATCTCGCCGTCGGCCTTGGCCGCCATCACCATGGCGCGGATCACGAGGCCCGCCTCGGCTTCCGAGGCCACGGGCTTCGTGGTGTCGAGCAGCCCCTGCATCTTCCTCGCTCCGGCCGCGCCGCCGGTGGCGCCCGCGAGGCC
>NZ_PNOS01000020.1 GCF_002869745.1 Oceaniglobus roseus | reverse complement strand
GCTCACGCCGCCCGCGTCCTCCGCCCGGTCCAGAAGCTCGAACACCAGCGCGCCCATGGCATAGATCCCGGCGTCGCCCGAGCAGACCAGCGCCACGTTGCGCCCCTCCCCGGCCCGCTCGAGGGCATGGCGGCAGCGCGCCTCCTCTCCGCCGAGCGGAAAGTCGGCCCGCGCCTTGCCCGCCGCCAGCGGTCCCAGCAGGTCGATGTAAAGGCCGTAGCCCACCAGTTCCTCGGCCTCGGCGACCAGGCGCGACACCTCGGGCGTGCGCCAGCCCGCCTGCCCGGGACCGATCCCGACCACCGACAGCCGTCCCCGCGCCCGGCCCCCGAGCGGAACGATCGGCGCCGCCGCCTCGGCGAGCGCGCAGGTTGCCATCGCCGTCTTCGCCTTCCGGCGCGCCAGCACCGCCCCCGGCCCCGCCCCGGCCAGTGCCGCGCCTTCGCAGACGCCGTGACAGCCCACCTCGGCAAAGACCACCTCCGAGGGCGTGGCAAGCCGGGCCGCCTTCGCCTCCAGCTCCGCCGCCGTGAAGATGCGCAGCGGCAGGCCCAGCTTCGCTGCCAGCGCGATCACCGCGGGCTCGTCCGCCTTCAGATCCAGCGTGAAGAGCGCCCTCAGCGCCCCCGCCGCCACACCCGCCGCGGCGAGTTCGCCGAGGACCAGCGCCTCCAGCTCCTCCGGCGGACAGTCGCGCGCGCAGCCGACGCCAAGGGCGAAGCGCTGCGGATGGAAGGTCAGTCCCCCCGGCGCCGCGGGCGCCCCCGTCGCCGCGATCTCGACCGGGGCGCCCTCGCCCCTCGAAGGCAGCCCCGCAAGCCACCCGGCGTCCTTCGCCGCCTCGCCCGACAGGACCGCCCCGGCGCCCGACAGAAGCCGCGCCATGGCGTCCTGCGCCAGCTCCGGCGTCCCCAGCCTCCAGCCCGCGGGCGGCTCGTCGAGCGCTACGCCCAGGGACACGTCGCCCGCCGTCGTCACCGCCGCCGTGCCGTCCAGGGCCGCCGCGATGCGCCGCGCCAGCCGGTTCGCGCCCCGGTGCCCGCCCAGAAGCGGCACCACGACGCGCCCGTCGTCGCTGACCGAGATCACCGGCGGCTCCGCCCGCTTGTCCGCGAGCATTGGCGCGACGCCCCGGATCAGGATCCCGCTCGCGCAGACCCCGATCACCGGCACGCCCGCGGCGAACAGGTCCCGCGCATGGTCGAGCGCATGGCCGAAGAACAGATCCGCCCGCGCAACCCGCCCCTCGCGCCCGTGCACCGCACAGCCGAGCGCGGCGGCGATCCGGTGGGCCACCGCCTCGCCCGAGGCCGAAAGACACAGGACCACGGGATCTACAGCCATGGATCGGCTCCCTTCGTCAAAAGGATCATCGAGAAATAGGGCGCGGGATCGGGCGCCTCCGCCAGCGGGCAGACCACCTCTCCGGGCAGCGAGGCGCGGGCGACGAAGACCGCCTGACCGAGCAGCCCCAGCCCCTCGATCACCGCCCGGATCCGCGCCAGGTGCCGCCCGACCTTCAGGATCGCGACGCTCTCCGCCCCGCCGATCCGGGTGCGCAGCTCCGCGTCGGGCAGGGGTCCCGGCAGCACCGTAACCCGCTCGTTGCGCGCGGCCAGGGGACGGCGCGCCGCCGCCGCGCAGGCGGCCAGGGAGCTGACGCCGGGCACCACCTCGCAAGAAAACCGCGCGGAGAGCCGGGCATGGAGATACATGAACGAGCCATAGAAGAACGGATCCCCCTCGCAGAGGCAGGCCACGTCGCGCCCCGCCTCCAGCGCCGCCGCGATCCGCGCCGCGCCCGCGTCATAGGCCGCCTGCGCCGGTTCCCGCGCGAGGGTCATCGGCACCTCCATGACGATCTCCTCGACCCCCGGCGCCATCAGCCCCGCCACGATCCCCTTCGCGAAACTCTCCGCCCCGGCGAGCGCGGGATAGGCGACCACGGGACAGGCCGCGATCAGCCGCGCCGCCTTCAGCGTGACCAGCTCGGGATCCCCCGGCCCCCCCCCGATACCGTAAAGCGTGCCGGTCACGCGACGACATCCCCGACGCCCGCCGGCACAGGGGTCGACCGGCGCGCCGCCGACGGGGGGCGAACGCCCCCCGCTTCTTCTTTGCACAAATACTCCCGCCGGAGGCGTCCCGGCATCGCCGCCCGCGTCATCGCTTGATCAGGCTCCACTGCGTCACCGGCATCGACGGCCGCCAGCCGCGATAGGGCCCCACCGGCTCGGCCCTGTGGGTCTGGATCTTCACCAGATCCCCGCCATGTGCGGACTGGAGCGCGATCAGCGCCGCCTCGCTCTCCAGCGTGACGGCGTTGGCGACCAGGCGGCCCAGCGGCTTCAGCGCGGCCCAGGCGGCGGCGAAGACCTCGTCCGACAGCCCGCCGCCGATGAAGATGGCATCCGGCGCCGCGAGCCCCGCGAGAGCGCCCGGCGCCTCGCCCTCGACGATCTCGAGCCGCGGCGTGCCGAGCGCCAGCGCATTCGCGGCCGCCATCGCCCGCCGGTCGGCACGGGGCTCGATGCCGATGGCCCGGGCATAGCGGGCCGCGCGCATCCACTCGACCGAGACGGACCCCGAGCCGCAGCCGATGTCCCAGAGCAGCGCGCCGCGCATCGGCATCAGCTTCGCCAGCGTGGCCGCGCGAACCTCCTGCTTGGTCATGGTGCCGTCGTGGCGGAACAGATCGTCCGCCAGCCCCGGCACCCGCGGCAAAAGCGCCGCGTCGGGCGCGGCGACGCAGTCGACCGCCAGCGTGTTGAAGGCGGGCACGGCGTGGTCCCAGCTTTCGGCGATCCCGTCGAAGCGCTGCTCCCCGGCGCCGCCCATGGCGGCGAGCACGGTCATCGGGCTCCTGCCGAAGCCGCGCTCGGTCAGGAAGCCCGCGATCTGGGCCGGGGTCTTCTCGCCGGTGGTCAGGATCAGCAGGCGCGCGTCGGGCTGGATGAAGGCGATCATCTGCTCGACGGGGCGGCCGTGGACCGTCAGCGTCTCGACATCGGCCATCGACCAGCCCATCCGCGCCGCCGCCAGCTGGAAGGCCGACAGCTGCGGGTGGTAGACGATCTCGGAGGGCGGGATCGCCCGCCCGATCCGCGCGCCGACGGAGAACCATAGCGGATCCCCCGTGGCCAGCACCACCACCCGCCGCCCCTTGAACGAGCGCAGCAGGCCGATCAGCGCATCGAAGGGCGAGGGCCAGGCCACCCGCTCGGCCGTCACGCCGTCGGACAGGACATGGTGCCGGTCGCCGCCGACGATCACCTCGGCGGCCTCCAGGATCGCGCGCGTCGCGGGGGCGAGCCCCGCCATTCCGTCCTCGCCGATGCCGACGATATGCAGCCAGGGTTCAGCCATCCGCGCCTCCAAAAGTCCTGCAGGACTTTTGCCAAATTTCCTTCAGGAAATTTGCCGCCCCCCTGCCCGTATCGCCGCCGATCCGCGCCGGACCAAAAGTCCTCGAGGACTTTTGGCAAATTTCCTTCAGGAAATTTGCGCCTGCGGCAAGCTCTGCGCTCCGGCCGCGGACAAAAGTCCTGAAGGACTTTTGCCAGATTTCCTTCAGGAAATCTGCCCCGCTCATCGCGCCTGTCCCGCGACCGACAGTCCCGCCGCCAGCGCGTTGACCGCCGCGCTTGCCATGGCCGAGCCGCCGCGCCGCCCGCGCAGCGCGATGAAGGCCGAGCCTCTGGGATCGGCGGCAAGCTCCGCCTTGCTCTCGGCCGCGCCGACGAAGCCCACGGGAAAGCCGAGGATCAGCGCCGGTTTCGGCCAGCCGCCCTCGATCAGTTCGAGCAGGTGGAACAGGGCCGTGGGCGCATTGCCGATGGCGACGACGGCGCCCTCGATCCTCTCGCGCCAGTCCTCCACCGCGGCAGCCGAGCGGGTGTTGCCGATCGCCCGCGCACGCTCCGCCACGCCGTCGCCGTTCAGGGTGCAGACCACCTCGTTGTCCGCCGGCAGGTGCTGCCGGACGATCCCCGCCGCCACCATCTCGCAGTCGCAGAGCACCGCCGCGCCCCGCCGCAGCGCCTCCGCTCCGGCTTCGGCCGCGCCGGCGGAGAAGGCGAGCCGGTCGGCGACCTCGACCATGCCGCAGGCGTGGATCAGGCGGATCGCCACGGCTTCCATCGCCGGGGAGAACCGGTCGAGCCGCGCCTCGGCGCGCACCGTGGCGAAGCTTCGGGCGTAGATCGCCTTCGAGTCTTTCTCGTAGGGGCGCACGTCGCTGGATCCGTTCGGGAGGGTCCGGAGGACGGGAGCCTCCGGCGGGGATATTTGGGAAGCAAAGATGTCAGGTCTTGCGCCGCACGCTTTCGGGGCCGAGCGGGTGCTTCGCGTGGGGATAGGGGGCGTGATGGTGGTGGTTGTGCCCGTGGTCGTGGTCATGGTGGTGACCGTGATCGTGCCCGTGTTCATGGGCGTGATCGTGGCCATGGGCGTGATCGTGCGGATGACGGTGCTCGTGGGGGTGGGCATGGTCGTGGTGATGGTGGTCGTGCGCGTCAGCGGCCTCGAGCCGGCAGAGGCCGGTGCAGAAGTCCTCGCAGAGCGTGCAGTCCGCCACGTTCGATCCCGGCGCCGAGGCACCCTGCCCCTCGACGTGGTGATGGTGGCTTTCTTGGACGGCGCCGACCTCGGCCTCGAAGCCCAGCACCTGGGTGCGGTACTTGCACATCGCGCAGTTCGGCGGCGGCACCTCGCCCACCTGCTCGGTGATCCGTTCGGCGAAGGTTTCCAGCACCTTCGGGTGGTCGTTCAGATAGCCCGCCTTGACCATCTGGATCTCCGGGTGCGCCGCCGCGACGCGGTCGGTGAAGCCGTAGATCCGGTCGATCAGGATGCCCGAGAACAGGAAGTACGGGAACACGACGATCCGGCGGTAGCCGAGCCGGACCGCGTGGTCGAGGCAGGGTTCGACCAGCGGGAAGGTCACGCCGGAATAGCCCGTCTCGACCCAGCCGAAGCCCAGTCCCTCGCAGAGCATGCGCGCGATCTTGGCCACGTTGCCGTTGGCGTCGGGGTCCGAGGCGCCGCGGCCGATCACCACGAGGCAGGTGTCGTGGAGGTCCACGGTGCCGTGTTCGGCATCGGCCTTCGCCACCGCCTCCATCACCCGCGCGCCGGCGGCGGCGATCATCTTCGGATCGACGCCCAGCTCGCGGCCGTAGCGCACCTCGATCCCGTGCTTCGCGGCGTAGGTGTTCAGCACCGTCGGGATGTCGTTCTTCGCGTGCATCGCCGCGAAGAGCATGCCCGGCACCGCGAGGATCCGCTCGCAGCCCGCCTCGCGCAGCCGGTCGAGCCCGTCGCGGATCACCGGGTTGGCGAATTCGAGATAGCCGTAGTCCACCGGCCAGTCGGGCGGCAGGAAGGCCGGCAGCTTTTCGGCCAGCACCGCAAATTCGTCCACCGCGGACTGGCTGCGCGAGCCGTGGCCGCAGATCATCACGCCGGTCTTGGGGGCAGCCTTCGGTGCCGTCTTCGGGGCCGTCTTCGCCTCCGCGCTCATGCCGACTGCTCTTCGGTGGCGTCCTCGGTCTCTTCCCGCTTGCGCCGCTTGCCGCGCTCCTTCAGCCCCGCCCAGAGGCCGAGCGCGATGGCCGTCCCGATGGCCGCGCCCGCGACCCAGTGGTCGTGCCCGGCCAGCCCGGCCAGGTGGCCCGGATGCGCCAGGGCCGCCCCCGGTGCAAGAAGGGCAAGAAGGGCGGTGCAACGGGCAAGGGTCATGGGCTTCCTTTCCGGGTCTGCGCGAGGCGGCCGGAAAGCGGCAAGGCACCGCGCGAACGGGTCCCCGACGATACCGCCTCCCGGCCCCCTGCATGGGTCGGCCCGGTCACGGTCACCTCTCCGGCCCCTCGCAAGGGGCGTCGTCGCCCTGACGTATAGGAGCCACGTTCCGGCGTTGCAATGCGCGATGCGGCAGGGCGCCGCCCGGGCGCGACCTGTGCGTTTCTGCGCAAGACGCCCTGTGGCGGTGCCGGTGTGCGAAGACGGCCCCGCGCCCTAGGTTGCGAAGGAACGGCATTTCACGGGAGAGAGAACATGGGCCTGCTGCAGAACGGCGAATGGGTCGACAAGTGGTACGACACCGACAGCACCGGCGGAAAGTTCGAGCGTCACGAGTCGACCTTCCGCAACTGGGTGACGGCCGACGGATCCCCCGGCCCCACCGGCGAGGGCGGCTTCAGGGCCGAGGCGGGCCGCTATCACCTCTACGTCTCCTACGCCTGCCCCTGGGCCAACCGGGCGCTGTTCTTCCGGGTGCTGAAGGGGCTTCAGGAGATCATCGATGTCTCCGTCGTGCATCCGGAGATGCTGGAGGACGGCTGGACCTTCGCCACCGACTTTCCCGGCACCACGGGCGACCGGCTGTTCGGTTTCGACTTCCTGCGCGAGGTCTACCTGAAGGACACCCCCGACATGACCGGACGGGTCACGGTGCCGGTGCTCTGGGACAGGGAGAGGGGCAGGATCGTCAGCAACGAAAGCTCCGAGATCATCCGGATGATGAACTCGGCCTTCGACGGGATCACCGGCAATACCGACGACTACTGGCCCGAGGATCTGCGCGAGGCGATCGAGCCGGTGAACGCCCGGGTCTACGACACGGTCAACAACGGCGTCTACAAGGCGGGGTTCGCGACGTCGCAACGGGCCTATGACGAGGCGGTGCATCCGCTGTTCGACAGCCTCGAGTGGCTGGAGGGGATCCTTGCGCAGAACCGCTACCTCATGGGCGAGCGGATCACCGAGGCGGACTGGCGGCTGTTCTCGACCCTCGTGCGCTTCGACCTGGTGTACCACACGCATTTCAAGTGCAACCGCGCCTGGATCCGCGAATATCCTAACCTCTGGGCCTATACGCGCGAACTCTACCAGTGGCCGGGGATCGCCGGGACGGTGCATTTCGACCACTTCGTGCGCCACTATCACTACAGCCACGACACCATCAATCCGCACCGGATCATCCCCATCAACCCTGTGATCGACTGGGAGGAACCGCATGGCCGGGGGTAGAGCCGGGCCGTTCCGGGGGCGCCAGCGTGTCGTCACCGGAACGGGTCGTGCGGTGCAGATGCTGAAAGTCGGCGCGGCGCGCCCTTACCGCAGCGCCTTCGGCGGGTGCAGCAGCAGGCGGAACTCGCGCATCAGTGTCTCGACATCCACCGACCCGTCCCGCGCCAGGGCACGGAGGCCGAAATAGACCCGCGCCATTTCCTGGTAGTAGCTCGTGAAGGCATAGTTCGTCGCCGCCCCCGCCACGGCACCCAGCACCGGCACCGTCTGAGTGGCGAGCTTCTGGCCCATCACCGTGGCCAGCCGCGGCGCGATGCGGGCGATCAGCCCGTGCACCGCCGCGCCGGTGAGCGTGATCCGTGTCGTCAGGAAGGCGATGTCGGTGCCGTCGTCCCGCGACAAGGGCCCCGAGGCGGCGAAGACCTGGAGGCACTGGAGCCGCACCTTCGGGTCCGACACGTCGAACCCCTCGTCCGCCGCGATCCCCTGGATCGCGCGCAGCAGCACCGTCGTGGTCACCGGCAGCTCGGCAAGGGCCGTCGGCAGCCCCCCGGCACCGCCGGCGGCGCCCATCGCCGTCGTCACCGCGGTGTTCAGCCAGTCGGGCCGGTCCGCGACCGAGCGGCGCGAGCGGTGGGCCGCGTCGAAGGCCACCTCCAGCGCGGCGCGGGTGGCCCCGTCGAGCCGCTGGCGCACCGCCATCGGCAGCCGCTCCAAGAGGTTCTCCGCCTGTCCTCCGACCAGGCCCAGCACCTGCATGCCGATCCCGTCGGCGCTGCGGAATCGGCGCACCAGGGCTTCCAGCGCGTCACGGGTGGCCTGGTCCAGCTCCTGCGTGTCGGGCAGGCCGGTCGTCTGTTCGGAGGTGATGTCGTCGCGATCCATGACAGGGAAATGGGCCGCCCCCCGCCCCTTGGCAAGGGCGATCACACCGTGGCGCCGTCCCAGCGCTGCACTTCGCCGGCGACGCCCGCCCAGGCGCCCTCCACCAGCTCGAGCCCCAGTACCCGCTCGGGGTTGGTCGGCGGCGGCATCTCGACCCCTTCGAGCTTCGTGAAGCCGAAGCGGCGGTAATAGGGCTCGTCCCCCACCAGAAGCTCCCGCGTCCAGCCGAGCGCGGCGGCGCGCCGCAGGCTCTCGAGGATCACGAGTCCCCCCAGCCCCTCGCCCTGGCGCGTCGGGTGCACCGCCACGGGGCCCAGCAGCAGCACGTCGGCGCCGCCGACCTTCACCGGCCACTGGCGGATCACCGCCGCCAGCGTTCCATCGGCGTCGCGCGCCAGCAGGCAGAGCGGGCGCACGGGATCCACGCCCTCGCGCAGGCGGTAGGAGGACAGGAGCGTGCGGCCGGGGGCGAAGCAGAGATCGTACAGCGCCTCGACCTCCCAGAAGTCGTCCGGCCGTTCCTCGTCGAGCCTGATCACGCCACCAAGTCCCTCGTCACACTTGCCCGCAGGCGTTCCGGCAAAACCGCTGGCAACGCCCCTAGCATGGGGCTAGGTCACGTTCAAACCGAGACCGGAGGATGACGCGCCCATGTTCTACCGCCCCGAGGACGGCCACGGCCTGCCGCACAACCCGTTCAACGCCATCGTCACGCCCCGCCCCATCGGCTGGATCAGCACCCGGGGCCGCGACGGACGCGACAACCTCGCCCCCTATTCCTTCTTCAACGCCGTCGCCTATGTCCCGCCGCAGGTGATGTTCGCCAGCACCTCGGCGAAGGAGGACCGCGGCGACACCAAGGACAGCGTCGCACAGATCCGCGAGACCGGCGTCTTCTGCGTCAACATCGTGGAATACGCCATGCGCGACGCGATGAACGCCACCTCCGCCGCCCTGCCCGCGGGCACCGACGAATTCGCCGAGGCGGGGCTGGAGAAGGCGCAGTGCGAGACCATCGACTGCCCCCGCGTCGCCGCCGCGCCGGCGAACCTCGAATGCAGGCTGACCCAGATCGTGCAGCTTCCGGGCGCCACGAACTTCGCCGTCTTCGGCGAGGTCACGGGCGTCCACATGCGCGACGACTGCCTTCGGGACGGCACCTTCGACGTCACCATCTTCCAGCCCCTCGCGCGGCTCGGCTACATGGACTACGCCCGCGTGACCGAGGTCTTCCCGATCCGCCGCCCGGGGCATTAGGCCCTTACCGCCCCGGACCCGAGGTCGCGGCGGCGGCACGGGCGGGACGCCTCCGGCGGGAGTATTTGGGCAAAGAAGAAGAAGCCAATGGGTCTTTCGTGCCCCAGATGCTCGTGCCCCAAGGCAGCCACGGGCGCCGCCTTTTGCCTCAGCGGTCGTCGCGCGGCGCCGCGGCGGCGCCGTTCGCCGCCTCCAGCGCGCGGTCGGCCTCGGCGCTGTGCTCGGCGGCGGCGGCGCTGATCTTCAGGCGGTCGGCCTCGCTCAGATCCTCCGGCGCGCGCCCGTCCAGGTTCACGCGGACCTCGCGGCGGGCGAACTGGATGCCGGCCTTCTCGAACTCCTCCTTCACCCGGACATAGACCTTCTTGCGAATCTCGAACTGCTTGCCTGGCTTGTGAGTGAACTTGCCGCGGATGACGATGCCGTGGTCGTTGTACTCGTACACGCCCTGGCTCTTGAACGGCTCGATGAACCCCGGGCCCAGCACCGGATCCTCCAGCAGTTCCTGGCCGATCTTCTTGAACATCTTCCTAACCTTCTCGATGTCGGTGTCGAAGGGCACGGTGAAGCGCAGCTTCATGATCCCCCAGTCGCGGCCGAAGTTCGTGACGGTGTGGATGTTGCTGTAGGGGATGATGAGGACCGGCCCCTTGGAATCCCGAAGCCGCAGCGAGCGCAGCGAGATCTTCTCGACCGTGCCGATCTGCCCGCCGGTGTCGATGTATTCGTTCAGCCGGAAGGCGTCGTCGATCAGGAAGAACATCCCCGAGATCACGTCTGCCACCAGCTTCTGCGAGCCGAAGCCGATGGCGATGCCGACGATCCCCGCACCGGCCAGCAGCGCGGTCACGTCGACGCCCACGTTGCTGAGAACCATGAGCGCGGTGATCGACACGACCACCACCTGCAGCGCCTTGCTGATCGAGGGCAGGATCGTCCCGAGCCGCGACACGGCGGGCGCGGTGCCGCCCTCGCCCTCTCCGTGCATCGCCTCGGCGGGCATCGCCGACTGCTCCTTCGCGAGCCGCAGGTTGATGGCAAGCCGCACCACCTCCCACAGCAGGTAGCCCGCGACGAGGATCAGCGCGACGCGGACCGCGCCCGAGGCCAGCTGCTCGCCCACCCCCGCCATGGCCATGCCGACCGGCGTGACGTGCCAGAGCCGCGCCGTCGCCAGCAGCACCGCACCGAACACCAGCACCCGGCCGATCCGGATATAGGCGCGGCGGCTGGCCGCGAAGGCGGCCCGCGCCACCGGCCCCTCGCCCTCCATGTCGCCCATGAAGTGGCGCACGACGGCGTGGATCAGCGTGTCGAGCAGCGGCGCGACCAGAACGATCACCATGCTGACGAAGTGCCGCCCCCCCGCCAGCACGCCGCCGATGTTCATGACGCTGACCGAGACGCAGAAGAGCCAGGTCGCGAGGATCGTGAACACCGCGAGCCAGGGATAGGTGCGCACCGCCCAGGCGTCGAAGCCCGTCAGCTCGACCCGCCCCCCGGCCATGATCGACCGCCAGCCGTCGCGGGTGAACCAGAACAGGAGCGCCATCCAGCCGAAGAAGACGAGGTTGAACCAGAACCAGAACCCCGCCGCGCCGCCGAAGGTGCGGTTCAGCGTCACCATGGCGAAGGTCAGGCCCAGGCCGTAGGCGATGCCGACGAAGTTCCAGTAGATCACGCCGGCCATCCGGTCGCCGACGCTGAGCAGCCGCGGCTGCGTCGGCGTGCGCGCGAAGAAGAAGCGCAGCAGCGCGATGGCGAAGCGCGGCATGAAGACCAGCCAGAACAGCAGCCGCGCCGCGACCGGCACCGGCTCGTCCGGTTTCAGGAGATGGAGCACGACGAAGGCCGTGGCGGCGAAGATCGTGGCGCCGACGACCTCGAAGAACAGCCGCGCCCCGGCACGCCGCAGCGTCCGCACAAGGTCCTGCGTCGGCGCAGGGGCCGCGTGCGCGCGCGCCTTGCGGAACAGCAGCCACCCCACCGCCCGCTCCGCCGCCAGCCCCGCCGCGATCGCCGCCGCCATGGCGAACAGCAGCTCCCACATCCCGTCCGACCCCGAGCGGGCGTTGAACCTGCGGAACACTTCCGCCTCGGCGGCGAGGAAATCCGGCAGATGGGTCAGGTTGTAGACGAAGGCCTCGGACACCTTCCGCGCCGTCTCGCCCAGAAGCGCGCCGAGCGACTCCCCGCTGGCGGCGGGCGCCGCCGCGGCGGTGGCCTTCGCATCGAGCTGGTCCAGCAGCAGCGCCCGCACCTCGGTGTCGGAGAGGCGCGACACCAGCGCCTCCACCGCACCCGGCGTCAGCGGGTCGGGCAGCGCGACCTTCGGCGCGGCCGGGGCCTGCGTCGACGCCTCCGGAAGAACCTGCGCCAGTCCGCGGCCGGCCCCGGCAAGCGTGACCAGCAGCAGGCCCAACGCCACCGCCAGGCTGAAGAGTCCGCGTCCCATGCCGTCTCCCGATGCCACGCGGCCCAAGGCTACGCCCCCGGGGCGCCGCTGACAACGAATCATTGCCGGGGCGTGAGGCCCGCCGCCGTGCCTTGCGGGCGTCGCCCCGCCTTGCCTAATCCGCCGCGGCCTTATCTTTCGGGAACGCCAGAGCCCCAGCCGGACGCCCTTCCATGCCAGACACCGCCCGCCCGACCGCCGCCGCCACTTGGATCGGTTTCGCGGCCATGGGTCTTGGCATGTTCATGGCGGTGCTCGACGTGCAGATCGTCGCCACCTCCCTGCCCGAGATCCGCGACGCCCTGGCCATGTCCCCCGAGGCGATGTCCTGGGTCCAGACCGCCTACCTGATCGCCGAGGTCATCGCGATCCCGCTGACCGGCGTGCTGATGCGGGCGCTCTCCATGCGCTGGCTCTTCACCGGGGCCACGACGCTGTTCACGCTGGCCTCCATCAGCTGTGCGTCGTCATCGGGCTTCGGCGAACTCGTCGCCTGGCGGATCCTGCAGGGCTTCTCCGGCGGCTCGCTGATCCCGGCGGTCTTCGCCGCCGTCTTCCTCCTGTTCCCGACCTCCCGGCAGGGGCTGGCCACCACGCTCGCCGGCGTCCTTGCCGTGCTCGCGCCGACGGTGGGGCCGGTCGCGGGGGGCTGGATCACCTCGACCTTCTCCTGGCACTGGCTGTTCCTCGTCAACGTCGCGCCGGGTATCGTCGCCGTGCTGCTCGGCGCGGGCCTCCTGCCCCGCGATGCCGCCCGGCCCGCCGAACTCCGCCGCCTCGACTGGCTGTCCCTCGCCGCCCTGGCCCTGGCCCTCGCCACGCTCGAGATCGCGCTGAAGGAGGCGCCGGACCGGGGCTGGGCCGCACCCCTCGTCCTCGGCCTTCTCGCCCTCAGCCTCGTCTCTGCAGCGGGCTTCGTGCGCCGCACCCTGCACCGCGCGACACCGGTGGTGGCGCTGGCCAGCTTCGCCGACCGCAACTTCACCATCGGCTGTCTGCTGAGCTTCGTGCTCGGGATCGGCCTGTTCGGCTCGACCTACCTGATGCCGGTGTTCCTGGCCTTCGTGCGCGGCCACGACGCGCTCGGGATCGGGGAGATCATGCTCGTCACCGGATGCGCGCAGCTGCTGACCGCGCCGCTGGCCGTCGCGCTGGAACAGCGGCTGAACGCGCGGCTCCTGACCGCGGTCGGCTTCGCCCTCTTCGCCCTCGGCCTCGCCCTCAGCTACGACCAGACGCCGCGCACCGACTTCGCGGGCATGTTCTGGCCGCAGGCGATCCGCGGCGCGGCGATCATGTTCTGCCTGCTGCCGCCCACCCGCATGGCGCTCGGCCACCTGCCCGAGGCGGAGGTGCCCGACGCCTCGGGCCTGTTCAACCTGATGCGCAACCTCGGCGGGGCCATCGGCCTCGCCCTGGTCGACACGGTGATCTACGGCCGCACCCCGCACCATGCCGACGCCCTTCTGGAGCGGTTGCGGGCGGGCGACACCGCCGCCGCCGACTTCCTCGGGATCCCGCCTGCCCTGCTCTCGGCGCCGCCCTCGGAAAGCACCCGCGCCATGCTCGCCCCGCTCCTGGAGAAGGGCGCGACGACGCTGGCGATCAACGAGGCCTGGGCGATGATGGCGGGCCTGACGGCCCTCGCGCTGGTGGGTGTGTGGTTCGCGCGGACTCCGAATGCGCGGCCGACGCCCCCTGCTCTCGGCGACCGGACGGGGAGCGCGACAGGACTCTGACCGCAAACTACTCGACCGGACCCGGCGCCATGCGAGGAGATCGTTTGTCTTCCGCGCGGCGCCCGCACCGGGGCACGAGGCCGGAGGCCAGACAACGCGCGGGGCGGGACACCCCGCCCCGCAAGGGGTCGCTCCCGCCTATCACGGGCGGGAGCGAAGTTCCGTCACCGGGTCAGCCGTTCCTGCCCTTGCCACCCGAGTTGCCGTTGCCCCCGGAGTTGCCGTGGCCGCCCCCACGCTCGCCGTTGGCGGAGTCGTGGCCGCGGCCGGGGTTGTCGTCGTCGAACCCGTCGGGGTCGTTGCCGTGGCCCCGGTCGATGTCCTCGTAGTCGATGGACGCCTCGTCGATCACGTTGTCGTCGGCATCCACGACGTTCCCGTCGCTGTCGATCGCGCGGCCGCCCTCCACCACCTCGGCGACGCCGAGTTCGCCGTCGCCGTCGATGTCATTGCGGAAAAGCCCTTCCGCGCCGCGCGGCCCGAAGACGGCCGCGGCCTCCTCGAAGCTGATGCTGCCGGAGGCGTCGGTGTCGATGTCGGAAAATGCCGCGGTCGCCTGCTGTGCGCCGGCGGCGCCTGCCATCAGGATGGCCGACGTGGCCCCTACAGCGCAAAAATGACCGAGTTTCATGGGATCGCTCCTCCAGTTCGTGTGGCGGTGGAACGCGCCCGCTGCGCACCGGGTCCACGGGGTTCGGTCCCGGCGCGGCAATCCGCCGAGGCCGGCGTCCGATCCTGTCAGGAATCGGCCCACCCGGCGCGGCACCCGTAACCCTCGATCTCCTGCTTCCCGCACCGCGCGCGGGAAGCAGCGCACCGTCACCCCGTGAAGTTGCGCGAGTCCTTGATCTGGTCCCAGGCCCAGACGACCTCCTGCAACTGCTCCTCGTGGCCGCGGTCGCCGCCGTTCATGTCGGGGTGCAGCACCTTGATCAGCGACTTGTAGGCCTTGCGGATCTCGGGCTTCGTCCAGTGGTCCTTGGCATCGAGGATGTCGAGCGCGCGCCGCTCGGTCGGCGGCAGCCGCCGGGTGCCCGTGACCGCCTTGCCGGGGTTGCGCGTGGCATTGCCGCCCAGCACCTGGTGCGGATCGTCGACGCCGAGGCGCGACCAGGCGCGCTGCTCCTCGGACTTCTTGAACGGCTTCGTCTCGCGGCCCCAGACGCGGTCCTTGTCGATCTGCGCCTCGAACTCTTCCTCCGTGGTGCCGTTGAAGAAGTTCCACTTCAGATTGTACTCGCGCACATGCTCGCGGCAGAACCACAGGTATTCGTCCAGGTGGTCGGGGGATTTCGGCGCGCGGTACTGTCCCTGCTCCTCGCAGCCGGGATGCTCGCACACCCGCATCGAGGTCTCGAAGGCGCCCGACATGCCGCGCTTGCCCCGGGGGTTCTTCTTCTTCGCCGCGCTGACGCGGATGTCGAAACCGAAGGGATCGTTCTTTGCCATGTGAAGCACCTTTCCGACTCGGACCACGGAGTTTAGACCCGGGGGTGAGGAAGTGAAGCAGGGAAGCGATAAAAATGGCCGTAGCAGATGAAATGCGACAGAAGCTCGAAGCCGCCTTTTCCCCCGCCCGGCTGGAAGTGGTGAACGAGAGCGACGCCCACGCGGGCCATGCCGGAAGCCCCGGCACGGGCGAGTCGCACTTCCGCGTCGCCATCGCCGCCGAGACCTTCGCGGGAATGAGCCGGATCGAGCGTCACCGCGCCATCCACGCCGCCCTCGGCCCCGCGATCATGGGCCGGATCCACGCTCTCGCCCTTCAGGTCGAGGGCTGAGGTCAGTCCCCCGAGCCGCGGTCGAAGCGTTCGGCCCCGGCCAGCGGGAACGGCGTCACGCGGCCCGGATCGGCGCTGGCGGGCCCAAGCCGCGGCGCCTGGGGGTGGCCCGCGTCCCGGCTGGAGCCGAGCCGCGGCATCACCTGCGGCTTCGGCGCGGCGACCGGGGCGGGGGCGGAGACGGGGGCAGGACCGGGCACGGGGGCCAGTTCCGCCGCCAGTTCCTCGGGCGTCGCCACCGTTTCGGGCGCGGGCATGTCATAGCTCTCGTCGACGAGCGCCCGGCGGAACACCAGCAGGTTCTGGAACACCGTCCTGGTTCCGGTCAGCCCCGCACGCTCCTCGCAGGGCAGCGTGTCCGAGCGCAGGTACTCCCAGCCCTCGGCGCCGTAGGCGTTCATCACCTCGGTCAGGGCGCGGGCGAAGCGACCTTCCGAGGTCTTCTCCCCCTTCACCTTCGGCGCCTTCTTCGGGGCCGGCACGACCACATATTCATACGTCATCTGGGGCTCCTCGTATCAAGCGCCGCGCGACACTATCAAACCGCCGGGGGCTTGTCCAAGCGATCCGCCCCGCCACCGGCAACAAAGCGCCTCGAGCCCGTGCAGTCTCCGCCGGACGTGCAGACAGGGAAGATGTGCCGAGGCGAACGGGACAACAGGGTCGCGCTCCGGCTGCCCGGTCCAGGGCAGCGCGTGCGAACCCCGGAAATGGAGGAAAGTGATCGAGGGCGTTTCCCGAGCCATTCAGGCTGCGGCCGTGCACCGGGTCGGGCGAAGAGCCTTTGGGCAGTCTCGTCCGCCGGCGTCACTCCGCCGGGTGGTGGCGGCGCTTGCGTTCGGCCTCGATGCGCTGGTCCAGCTTGTGACCCTCGTGGCGCAGCCACAGGATGAGCGGGCTCATCACCGCGAACAGGACCAGCGGCACCGCGAACTCATACAGGGTCATCGGCATGCTCCTTTCGCAGCGTACCCAGAATATAGTGCGCCGCGAGGTGAAAAGCGAGTCCGCCGAGTCCCCACCACAGCGCCTGCCACTCCAGCGCCATGCCGTCGCGCACCATGGGTTGCAGCACGGCGAAGCCGATCAGCCCCAAGGCCGTCGTGTGGAACAGGTTGGCGACCAGCTTCACCCGCTCGTTGAACACCACAAGGTCGTCGCGGATCCGTCCCATGGCCTCCTGCCCGCCGTGCATACGGGAATGTTGAGCGCGGGATGGGTGATGTCACCCCCCCCTGCCCCGGGATCACAATCCCAGCTTCGCCGCCACGATCTGGTTCACCGCCGCCGGGTTCGCCTTGCCGCCGGTGGCCTTCATCACCTGGCCCACGAACCAGCCGGCGAGCTTCGGGTTCACCTTGGCCTTCTCGACCTGCGCGGGGTTGTCGGCGATGATCTGGTCCACGGCGGCCTCGATGGCGCCGGTGTCCGTGACCTGTCTCATGCCCCGGCTCTCGACGATTTCGGCGGGATCGCCACCCTCGACATAGACGATCTCGAACAGGTCCTTGGCGATCTTGCCCGAGATGTCGCCCTTGCCGATCAGCTCGATGATCCCGCCCAGCTGCTGCGGCGAGACCGGCGACTCGCCGATCGTCTTCTCGTCCTTCTTCAGGCGTCCGAACAGCTCGTTGATGACCCAGTTCGCGGCCAGCTTGCCGTCGCGGCCGCGGGCGACCTCCTCGAAGTAGACGGCGTTCTCGACGTCCGCCGTCAGGACGCCTGCGTCGTACTCGGTCATCCCGTAGTCCAGCACGAAGCGCGCCTTCTTCTCGTCGGGCAGTTCCGGCAGACCGGCGGCGATGCCGTCGACGAAGTCCTGCTCGATCTCCAGCGGCAGCAGGTCGGGACAGGGGAAGTAGCGGTAATCGTGCGCCTCTTCCTTGCTGCGCATGCTCCGCGTCTCGCCCTTGTCGGGGTCGTAGAGGCGTGTTTCCTGCACCACGGTGCCGCCGTCCTCGAGGATCGCGATCTGCCGCCGCGCCTCGACCTCGATGGCCTGCTGGATGAACCGCATGGAGTTCATGTTCTTGATCTCGCAGCGCGTCCCGAGGTGCGAGAAGTCCTGGGTCTCCTGGTATTTCTCGTAGTCGCCGGGACGGCAGACCGACACGTTCACGTCGGCGCGCAGGTTCCCGTTCTGCATGTTGCCGTCGCAGGTGCCTAGATAGCGCATGATCTGGCGCAGCTTGCCGACATAGGCCGCCGCCTCTTCCGGGCCGCGGATGTCGGGGCGGCTGACGATCTCCATCAACGCGACGCCGGTGCGGTTCAGGTCGACGAAGGACATGTTCGGATCCATGTCGTGGATCGACTTGCCCGCGTCCTGCTCGAGGTGGATCCGCTCGATCCGCACCAGCCGCGCGATGCCGGGCGCCATATCGACCAGCACCTCGCCCTCGCCCACGATGGGATGGTAGAGCTGCGAAATCTGGTAGCCCTGCGGCAGGTCCGGGTAGAAATAGTTCTTCCGGTCGAAGGCCGAGACGAGGTTGATCTTCGCCTTCAGCCCCAGCCCCGTCTTCACCGCCAGCGCCACGCAGCCCTCGTTGATGACCGGCAGCATCCCCGGCATCCCCGCGTCCACGAAGGCGACGTTCGAGTTCGGCTCGGCCCCGAACTGGGTCGAGGCGCCGGAGAACAGCTTGGCCCGGCTCGCGACCTGGGCGTGGACCTCGAGCCCGATCACCAGCTCCCAGTCGTGCTTCGCACCCTGGATGACCTTGGGTTTCGGGGCCTCGTAAGTGAGATCGAGCATGGGTGACGTCCTCCGGATGAGCGGTGCGGTTTTAGGACAGGGGCCGCACCGCGGCAAGTGGCGTTGCCCCGGTGGCGACGGTGCGTTCCGGGGACCGCGGCGATGCACGGCCTGGTTGCGCTGTCGGAGATTCGTTCGCGGGGGAATGACCCGGGCCCGCGAGCCCCCCGCATTCCGCGCAGCAGCGGGTGTCCGCCGATTCCGCCGAAGGCGCCGGACTTTCGCCGGACACTCCGTTGTGGCCTCCACGAAAAGCGGCACAAAATCGAGCGTTTTCCGAAGGCCGCTCCATCGGAACGGGTGGATTTCCGCCGATCCGCCGGCGGCCGGGTTGATGGAATTCGGACCTGCCGTATAACCCGTGCCGCCGGTGGGGATTTCCGGCGCTGCCAATAGAGAAGACATGAAACGATCGTTTGCTGCTGCGCTTGCGCTAATGATGTCGCTTGCCGCCTGCGCCACCGTCGCGCCGAAGCCCGACGAAGCCGCCACCCTTCCCGCCATGCGCTGGGATCACCGCCCCGAAGCGAAGCTGTGGACCGCCGCCACCCTGACGGCCCTCGAGGACCACGGCGCCATGCTCCCCTCCTTCGTGCCTGCCGACATCGCCGCCTATTGCCCCGGATACGCCGAGGCTTCCGAACAGAACCGGGCGGCGTTCTGGGCAGGCCTCCTGAGCGCCCTGGCCAAGCACGAGAGCACCTGGAACCCCGCCGCGGTCGGCGGCGGCGGGCTGTGGTACGGGCTCGTCCAGATCGACCCGCGCACCGCCCGCGGCTATGGCTGCGCGGCCAGGACCGGCTCGGCCCTGAAGGACGGCGCGGCGAACCTGCGCTGCGCGGTTAGGATCGCCTCGGCCCAGGTGACGAAGCGCGGCACGGTCAGCACCGGGATGCGCGACTGGGGTCCGTTCCACTCGGCCCAGAAGCGTGCCGAGATGCAGGCCTGGACCCGCGAGCAGCCCTATTGCAAGGCGGGCTGACACCCCTCGGCGGCGCCCTGCACGGCTAGACCCCGGCGCCGCATGCCTTATGTAGTGTCCAGGCGGAGCCGCCGCTCCGCCTATCCGACAGACTGCGAGGCGAGATGAGCGATCACGACGGCCACGATCACGGGCACGGCCACTCCCACGACGACGGGCACCACAGCCACGCCCCCGAGGTGGGCCGGAGCAACGCGCAGGTCGTCTTCTACGCGATGCTCCTGACCTTCGGTTTCATGCTGGCGGAACTGGTCGGCGGGCTTCTGTCGGGATCGCTCGCCCTGATCGCCGACTCCGGTCACATGCTGACGGACGCCGCGGCTCTGGCGCTGGCCTGGGCCGCGTTCCGCTTCGGCCGGAGGGGCCGCGACGCCAAGCGCACCTTCGGCTACATGCGGTTCGAGATCCTGGCCGGTTTCGTCAACGCGATCGTTCTGATCGGCCTCGTCCTCTGGATCGCCTACGAGGCGGTGCTGCGGCTGGCCGACCCCGACCCGGTGCTGGCGGGGCCGATGTTCTGGGTGGCGGTGCTGGGCCTTCTCGTCAACGTCGGCGTTTTCTTCATGCTGCGCCAGGGCGACCGCGACCACGTCAATATCCGCGGCGCGCTGCTGCACGTCCTCGGCGACCTGCTGGGCTCGGTCGCGGCCATCGTCGCGGCGATCGTGATCTGGTTCACCGGCTGGACGCCGATCGACCCGATCCTGTCGGTCCTGCTCTCGGCGCTGATCCTGCGTTCCGCCTGGAGCCTGCTGCGGGACTCGCTGAACATCCTGATGGAGGGGACACCCAAGGGCATCGACCTGGAAGAGATGCGCCGCGACCTGCGGCGCGGCGTTCCGGGCGTCGCGGACCTGCACCACCTCCACGTCTGGTCCATCACCTCGGGCCAGCCCGCGGCGACGATGGAGGTGCGGCTGGCCGAGGGCGCGGATCCCGCCGTCACGGTGCAGGCGCTGAAGCGGCGGCTGGCCGAGGAGAACGGGATCGAGCACGCCACGGTCGAGATCGACTGGGGTACCGGCCGCAGCCACTGCCCCCTCGGCGGCGGCGGAGAGCCGGAGCCCGCCTGAGCGGCTAGGTTTCCGCCCGGCCACGCGCACCCATCGCCGCCCCCAGCACCTCGGCCACCCTCTGAAGCTGCGCGGCCAGCGGTGTCGTCCGCCGCCATACCAACCCCAGCGTGCGCTCGGGTTCGGGCGCGGGAAAGCGGCCCACCACCACCGGCGCACCGCGGGTTTCCGCCGCAACCGCCATCTCGGGCAGCAGCGTCACGCCGATCCCCGCCCCCACCATGCGGACCAGCGTCGACAGGGTCGACGCGTCGAGCCCGTGCCGCCCGGCCGCCGCGGGCATGTCGCAGAACGACAGCGCCTGATCGCGGAAGCAGTGCCCCTCTTCCAGCAGCAGCAGCCGCATCTCGTGCAGCCGCTCGCGCTCGGGCATCGGGCGGCCCCGCTCGGCCTCCGGGCGCACCAGCACGAAGGGTTCGGTGAACAGCGGCGTCTCCACCAGCGCCGGCTCGGACACCGGCAGCGCGACGATGGCGGTGTCGAGACTGCCGCGCGCGATCTCGTCGATCAGGCGGGGGGTCATCGTCTCGCGGACATGGACGTCGAGCCCGGGCCAGGCGCCGGTCAGGCTCGCGATCATCGTCGTGACGAGATAGGGCGCGACGGTGGGGATCACCCCGATCCTGAGCCGCCCCGACAGCCCGCCCTGCGCGATGCGGGCGAGGTCGTCCAGCTCGTCCACCCGTTGCAGGATGTCGCGCACCCGGATCGCGAAATCCTCGCCGAAGGGCGTCAGCCGCACCTGCCGGGGGCCGCGTTCGAACAGCAGCACGCCAAGGTTCGCCTCCAGCTCGCGGATCTGTGTCGAGAGCGCCGGCTGCGAGATCGACGAAGCCTCGGCCGCGCGGCCGAAATGGCCATGACGGGCGAGCGCCTCGAAATAGCGCAGCTGTTTCAGGGTAATGTTTGCCATAAGGGGAAGTTATCGCAGACATAGCCAAATGCAACTTTTGTCTATGGCGGCCCCGTGGTACAGCCGCCGCACAATCGCAGATTCCGGCCGCCGCGACCCCGACACCGGGACGCGGGCGGCGCAATCCAGGGAGAAGATCATGGACGGGAACGACCAAGCCGCAGGCAAATGCCCGGTCATCCACGGCGCGACGCTGCACACCACGCACCGCTCGCGGTCGAACAAGGACTGGTGGCCGAACCAGCTGAACCTGAAGATCCTGCACCAGAACCTGCCGCAGACCGATCCGAACGGGGCCGAGTTCAACTATGCCGAGGAATTCGGGAAGCTCGACCTGAAGGCCCTGAAGAAGGACCTGGCCGACCTGATGACCGACAGCCAGCCCTGGTGGCCGGCCGACTATGGCCACTACGGGCCGTTCTTCATCCGCATGGCCTGGCACTCGGCCGGGACCTACCGCACCGCCGACGGGCGCGGCGGCTCGTCCTCGGGCAGCCAGCGCTTCGCGCCGCTGAACTCTTGGCCGGACAACGGCAACCTCGACAAGGCCCGCCGCCTCCTGTGGCCGATCAAGCAGAAGTACGGCAACGCGATCAGCTGGGCCGACCTCTTCATCCTGACCGGCAACGTCGCGATGGAAACCATGGGCTTCAAGACCTTCGGCTTCGGCGGCGGCCGCGTCGACATCTACGAGCCCGAGGAAGACATCTACTGGGGCGCCGAGGACACCTGGCTGGAAGTCTCGGGCGGCAAGAACTCGCGCTACGACGCGGGCGAGGACGGCCAGGGCCGGTTCCTGGAGAACCCGCTGGCCGCCGTGCAGATGGGCCTGATCTACGTCAACCCGGAAGGGCCCGACGGCAATCCCGATCCGCTGAAGTCGGCCTATGACATCCGCGACACCTTCGCCCGCATGGCGATGAACGACGAGGAAACCGTCGCGCTGGTCGCGGGCGGCCACACCTTCGGCAAGTGCCACGGCGCGGGAGACGCCTCGCAGGTCGGGGCCGAGCCCGAGGGCGGCGCGATCGAGGACATGGGCTTCGGCTGGAAGAACACGTTCGAGACCGGCCACGGCGCCCACACCATCACCTCCGGGCTCGAGGGCGCCTGGACGCCGACGCCGACCAAGTGGGACATGAGCTATTTCGAGACGCTCCTGAACAACGAGTGGGAGCTGACGAAATCCCCCGCCGGCGCGCACCAGTGGAAACCGAAGGGCGACGCCATGGCCGATGCCGTGCCGGACGCGCACGATCCGTCGAAACGCCACGCGCCGATGATGTCGACCGCCGACATGGCGCTGAAGATGGACCCGGACTATGCCCGGATCTCGGCCGACTACCTCGCCAACCCCGAGAAGTTCGCCGATGCCTATGCCCGCGCCTGGTTCAAGCTGACCCACCGCGACATGGGCCCGAAGATCCGCTATCTGGGCGAGGAAGTCCCGGCCGAGGACCTGATCTGGCAGGATCCGATCCCGGCGGCGGATTACGAGCAGATCGACGCTGCCGACATCGCCGCGCTGAAGGACAAGCTCCTGAACAGCGGCCTGACGCCGTCCGAGCTGATCCAGACCGCCTGGGCCTCGGCCTCGACCTTCCGCGGCTCGGACAAGCGGGGCGGCGCCAACGGCGCGCGCATCCGCCTTGCGCCGCAGAAGGACTGGGAAGCCAACCGTCCCGCGCAGCTCGGCAAGGTGCTGGGCGTGCTGGAAGGCATCAAGGCCGAGTTCGACGGCGCGAACGGCGCGAAGAAGGTCAGCCTGGCCGACCTGATCGTGCTGGGCGGCACCGCGGCTGTGGAAGCGGCGGCGAAGGCCGCGGGCCACGCCATCGAGGTGCCGTTCCACCCGGGCCGCACCGACGCGACCGAGGAGCAGACCGACGCCGAGAGCTTCGAACCGCTCGAGCCCACGGCCGACGGCTTCCGCAACTACCAGGCGACGGACTACACCGCCTCGCCCGAGGAGCTGCTGATCGACAAGGCCCAGCAGCTGACCCTGACCGCGCCCGAGATGACGGTGCTGGTGGGCGGGCTGCGCGCGCTTGACGCGAACGCGGGCGGCGTGCGGCACGGCGTGCTGACCGACCGGCCGGGCGTCCTGACCAACGACTTCTTCCGCAACCTCATGGACATGCGGACCGAGTGGAAGGCCAAGGGCGACGGCACCTACGAGGGTCGCGACCGCGCCAGCGGCGAGGCGAAGTGGACCGGCACCCGCGTCGACCTGGTGTTCGGCTCCAACTCGCAGCTGCGCGCCCTGTCCGAGGTCTATGCCCAGGACGACGCGGGCGAGAAGTTCGTGCGCGACTTCGTGAAGGCCTGGGTCAAGGTCATGGACCTCGACCGTTTCGACCTGCACGCCTGAGACCCCGGCCGGGGGCGGCACGCCCGCCTCCGGCCCCTCCCCTTCCCTTGACGCCCCGGCACCCCGCGGCAACAGTGCCGCCGAACGCCGACGACAGGCGCGGCGAAACGGAAGGGACACTCCAATGACACAGATCGCACTCGTGACCGGCGGCGGCTCCGGCGTGGGCCGGGCCTGCGCGAAGGCCCTGGCCGAGGCCGGGTTCCACACCGTCGTCACCGGGCGGCGCATGGACGCGCTGGAAGAGACGGTGGCGATGATCGGCGAGGGCCGCGCCAGCGCGATCTCCTGCGATGTCACCGATCCCGAGGCCACCGATGCGCTGTTCGCGCGGATCGAGAAGGACCACGGCCGCCTCGACGTGCTGTTCAACAACGCGGGCGTGAACGTGCCCGCCGCGCCGGTGGGCGACGTGCCGGTGAAGGACTGGCTGCACACGATCAACGTCAACCTCAACGGCGCCTTCATCGTCGCCCGCGCGGCCTTCATCCTGATGCGCAAGCAGGATCCCCAGGGCGGGCGGATCATCAACAACGGCTCGATCTCGGCCCATGTCCCGCGCCCCGGCTCGGCCCCCTACACCGCCTCGAAGCACGCGATCAGCGGGCTGACCCGCACGCTGTCGCTGGACGGGCGGCCCTACAACATCGCCTGCGGTCAGATCGACATCGGCAACGCGGCGTCGGAGATGACCAGCCGCATGGGCGGGGGCGTCCCCCAGGCGGACCTGTCGATTAAGCCCGAGCCGGTGATGGACGTGACCCATGTCGCCAACGCCGTGGTCCACATGGCGCAGCTTCCGCTGGAGGCCAACGTCCAGTTCATGACCATCATGGCCACCAACATGCCCTTCATCGGCCGCGGCTGAGCGCCGAAGCGGCGGGCCTCAGTGCCCGCCGAGCTGGCCCGTCCGCACGCCGTAGTCGGTCGCGATCTGGTAGTCGGGGTCGTCGTCGCTGTCGACGACAAGCTGGCCCGCCTTCTTCAGCAGGTAGTGGCAGTCGCGGCTCAGGTGGCGCAGTTGCAGCCGCTTGCCCGCCGCCTCGTACTTCGCGGCGACGCTTTCGATCGCGGACAGCGCCGACTGGTCGGCGACGCGGCTGCCCTCGAAATCGACGATCACCGTCTGCGGATCGTTCGCCGGATCGAACAGCTCGGCAAAGCCGTCGGCCGAGCCGAAGAACAGCGGCCCCGTGACCTTGTAGACCTTCGCCCCCTCCGGCGTGCGATAGGTGCTGGCGGCGATCCGTGTCGCGTTCTGCCAGGCATAGGCCAGGGCGGAGACGATGACGCCGACGACCACGGCGGTCGCAAGGTCGGTCATCACCGTCACCACCGTGACCAGCACGATCACGAAGGCATCGGTCAGCGGCACCTTCCTCAGGATCCTGATCGAATTCCAGGCGAAGGTGCCGATCACCACCATGAACATCACGCCGACGAGCGCGGCGAGCGGGATCTGCTCGATCAGCGGCGCGGCGACGACGATGAACACCAGCAGGAACAGCGCGGCGGCGGCCCCGGCTATGCGGGTGCGCCCGCCGGATTTCACGTTGATCATCGACTGGCCGATCATTGCGCAGCCGCCCATGCCGCCGAAGAAGCCGGTGACGGTGTTCGCCGCCCCCTGCGCGATGCACTCCTGCGAAGCGCCGCCGCGCTCGCCCGTGATCTCGCCCACGAGGTTCAGCGTCAACAGCGACTCGATCAGCCCGATCGCGGCGAGGATCAGCGCGTAGGGCAGGACGATCTCGAGCGTTTCGAGCGTGAGAGGCACCATCGGGATGTGGAACGTCGGCAACCCGCCCTGGATGGAGGCGAGATCGCCCACCCGCGGCACTTCGATTCCGAGGGCGATCACGAGAACCGCCGTGATCGCGATGCCCGCGAGCGGCGCGGGAATGGCCGTGGTCAGCTTCGGCGTGGCCCAGATGATCGCCATGGTCAGCGCCGTCAGCGCCAGCATCAGGTACAGAGGCACGCCGCTCAGCCACTGCCCGCTCGCCACGCCGTGGCCGCCGCCCGTGGCGGTGCCCGGCACCTGGAACTGGCCGAGCTGGGCGAGGAAGATCACGATGGCCAGCCCGTTGACGAAGCCCAGCATCACCGGATGCGGCACCAGCCGGATGAACTTGCCCCACCGCATGACGCCCGCGAAGATCTGGATCAGCCCCATCAGCACAACCGTGGCGAACAGGTACTCGACCCCGTGCTGCGCGACGAGGCTGACCATCACCACCGCCAGCGCCCCCGTCGCACCCGAGATCATGCCGGGCCGGCCGCCGATCAGCGCGGTGATCAGCCCAACGATGAAAGCGGCGTAAAGACCGACCAGCGGGTTCACCCCGGCGACGAAGGCGAAGGCCACCGCCTCGGGGACCAACGCGAGCGCCACCGTGAGGCCCGACAGGATCTCGGTCTTCAGCCGCGCGGGCGAGAGTTCGACCGACTGGGGTTTCAGGTTCAGCGCATCGCCGAAGGTTGCCAAAAGCGTCTTTGCCACGGGAATGACCTCGTCCGGAAATCAGGATTTTCTGCTGTGCGGCATCCCCTAGCAGGCTCGCCCCCAGGACGCCACCGCCAATCGCCGCAGGCCCGGCAATGGCGGAAAACCCTGCCTCCGGCCCGCTTGCCACGGCACTGACCCTGCGTCAGCCTCGGATGTGCGGCAATTGGTGCCGCGACCCGGAGAATTGAGCCATGGCCGAAGTCCTTAATCCAGACAACCTTTTCATCCAGTTCTGTTGCGACCTCTACAATGCCGTCGGGGCCGCGGAATTGCCCGACGCCGCGGGCGGCCCCTACGGGATGAGCAACACCGTGGCCGCGGCCCTGATCGACCTGACCGACCGGAAGGGCAGCCCGATGGGCATCAAGAAGCCGGCCCAGGGGCTGAAGGGCTGGTGCATCTACGCCTCGGTCGTCGCGGCCAAGTTCATGCGTCACCGCGCCCATTTCTACGAGTCGCGGGTGGTGCGCATCGCCAACCCGGGCGATCACTATTTCGTCGTGGCGAAGCGGGACAACCAGACCGTGATCTGCGACATCACCTGCTCGCAGTTCGGCGGGCCGGCCTTCATCGCCGGCACGCTCGGCGAAACGGCGGCCCATGCGAACACGCTCATCGCCGTCGGCACGACGCTTCAGGAGTGCTACAAGCTTGGCGCGGCGGCGAAGACCTTCGTGATCTGACGGCGCGCGGTTGAAACTTCCCCGGCGAGCGGCAAGTATCCCGGCGCAACAACGCGGGGTTACAGCATGTCGGCGACGAGGATCGGGATCATCGGCGGATCGGGGATCTATGACATCGAGGGGCTGGAGGGGGCGGAGTGGGTGGCCGTCGACAGCCCCTTCGGCACGCCCTCGGACAGGATCCTGACCGGCACGCTCGACGGGGTGGCGATGGCCTTCCTGCCGCGCCACGGCCGCGGCCACGTCCATTCGCCCTCGACCGTTCCCTACCGCGCCAACATCGACGCGCTGAAGCGGCTGGGCGTGACCGACGTCTTCTCGGTCTCCGCCTGCGGCTCGTTCCGCGAGGAGATGGCGCCGGGCGATTTCGTGGTCGTCGACCAGTTCGTCGACCGCACCTTCGCGCGGGAGAAGTCGTTCTTCGGAGAGGGCTGCGTCGCCCATGTCTCGGTCGCGCACCCGACCTGCCCGCGCCTCGGCAGGGCCGCGCTCGAGGCGGCGCGGGCCGAGGGCATCACCGTGCACGACGGCGGCACCTACCTCGCGATGGAGGGGCCGCAGTTCTCGACCCTGGCGGAGAGCAGGCTCTATCGCGAGGTCTGGGGCTGCGACGTGATCGGCATGACCAACATGCCCGAGGCCAAGCTCGCCCGCGAGGCCGAGCTCTGCTATGCCTCCGTCGCCATGATCACCGACTACGACAGCTGGCACCCCGACCACGGCGAGGTCGCGATCACCCAGATCATCGAGACGCTCCAGGGGAACGCCGCCAAGGCGCGGGCGCTCGTCGCCCGCCTGCCGGGGCTTCTGGGCAAGGATCGCGCGCCCTGCCCCCATGGCTGCGACCGCGCGCTCGACTACGCGCTGATGACCGCGCCGGACAAGCGCGACCCGGACCTGGTGGCGAAGCTCGGCGCGGTGGCGGGACGGATGCTGGCCTGAGGCCCGAAGGGGCCACGGGACACGCAGGTGTTATGTGGACTCGCAGGATCTGTGCGGTTAGCCTGTTCGTCAGGCACCCAGAGAACCGTGCGCGGAGGGCCCCATGTGCAGCATCTATTCCCGTCAGGATCCGGACCGCTATGCGCTGACCACGCGCAGCCTGCGGCTTGAGGGCTATTCGACCAGCATCCGGCTGGAGAACGCCTTCTGGGAGGTGCTGGAACGCATGGCGGCGAGCGAGGGGCGCGCGCTGAGCGACCTGATCGCCGAACTGCACCGCGAGGTCGAGTCGCGGCGCGAGGGGCCGATGAACTTCTCCTCGATCCTGCGCGCCTCCTGCCTGATCTTCCTCGAGAACCACGACCAAGGTCGCAGCGGATCCGTCGCCGCGTAGTAACCCGCTACCACCACCGCCGCGCGAATCCGGCCTATCCTGCCTGTCATCGGAAGACAGGAAGGACCCATGGCAAAAACCATTCACAGCATGATCCGGGTGCTGGACGAGGATCGTGCGGTCTCGTTCTACCGCACCGCCTTCGGGCTGGAGATCGCGGACAGGCTGGATTTCAGCGACTTCACCCTCGTCTACATGTCGAACGGCGAGAGCGATTTCGAGGTCGAGTTCACCGTGAACAAGGGCCGGACCGAGCCCTATGACCTCGGCGACGGCTATGGCCATCTCGCCGTCTCGGTCGCCGACCTCGATGCCGAGCATGCCCGGCTGACCGAGGCCGGGCTTTCCCCGCGCAAGATCGTCGAGTTCGCCCCGGACGGAAAGCTCGTCGGGCGGTTCTTCTTCATCGCCGATCCCGACGGCTACCAGATCGAGGTGCTGGAGCGGTCGGGCCGCTTCAAGTAGGGCGCCCGGCCCCGGGCGCCGGGGCCGGGTCCAGCAACAAACAGGGAGGAGACTGTTGTGAACACCCACACCAAACCGCTGCGGGGCATGACCCGGCGGCAGCTTCTGACGGGGGCCACCGCCATGGGCGCCTTCGTCATCGGATCGGGCTATGTCGCCGGATCGAACGCCGCCTGGGCGACCGAGATGCAGGCGATGAGCCCCGAGGGCTTCGCCACGCTCGTGCAGATGGCCCGCGACATCTATCCCCACGACCGGGTGGCCGACGAATACTATGCCGCCGCGGTCAAGGGGTACGACACCCAGGACAAGGCCGAGATGGCCGAGCAGGGCATCGCCGCGCTGAACGCCAGGGCGATGGAGATGAAGGGCGACGATTACCTGAACATCGGCTGGGAGCGCGACCGCGTGGACGTGCTACGCTCGATGGAGGACGACGCCTTCTTCCAGACCGTCCGCGGCGGGCTGGTGACTGGACTTTATAACCAGAAGGCGATCTGGCCGATCTTCGGCTACGAGGGCGAGTCCTACTCGCAGGGCGGTTACATCAACCGCGGCTTCGACGACATCACCTGGGTAGGCTGAGGGAGGACGACAAGATGGCTGCACCTTTCGACAGGAACGACGACAGCGTCGTCGTCATCATCGGCACCGGCGCGGGCGGCGGTGTCCTGGCCAACGAACTGGCCCAGAAGGGCGTCTCGGTGGTCGCGCTGGAAGCGGGCGGGCGGTACCTGCCCGAGGACTACATCAACGACGAGTGGGACAGTTTCGGCCAGCTGGCCTGGACCGACCCGCGCACCACGTCGGGCGACTGGCGGGTGGCCAAGGACTTCTCCGGCCTGCCCGCCTGGATCGTCAAGGCCGTGGGCGGCACCACGATCCACTGGGCCGGCGCCTCGCTCCGCTTCCAGCCTCACGAGTGGAAGGCGCTGACGACCTACGGCGCGATCGACGGCGCAAGCCTGATCGACTGGCCGATCGACGACGCCGAGATGGCGCCGTGGTACGACAAGGCCGAGAAGAAGCTGAACGTCACCCGAACCAACGGCAACCCCGGCCTGCCCGGAAACAACAACTTCAAGGTGTTCGAGGCCGGCGCGAAGAAGCTAGGCTACAAGGAAGTCCACACCGGCAACATGGCGATCAACAGCCGTGACAACACCGACCGGATGTCCTGCCAGCAGACCGGCTTCTGCTTCCAGGGCTGCAAGTGGGGCGCCAAGTGGTCGGCCGCCTACACCGACATCCCCGAGGGCGAGGCGACGGGCAACCTCGAGGTGCGCTCGAAGTGCCATGTCGCGCGGATCCTGCACAACGAGGCGGGCAAGGTCACGGGCGTCGAGTACTTCGACGAGGCGGGCAACCTGCAGATGCAGAAGGCGCGGATCGTCGCCGTGGCCGGCAACTCGATGGAAAGCCCGCGTCTGCTGCTGAACTCGGCCTCGTCGATGTTCCCCGACGGGCTGGCCAACTCGTCGGGCCAGGTCGGGCGCAACTACATGCGGCACCTCACCGGATCGGTCTACGGCATCTTCGACAAGCCGGTGAAGATGTGGCGCGGCACGACCATGGCCGGCATCGTCCGCGACGAAGCGCGCCACGACCCCTCCCGCGGCTTCTCCGGCGGGTTCGAGCTCGAGACGCTGAGCCTCGGGCTGCCGTTCATGGCCGCCTTCCTCGACCCCGGCGCCTGGGGCCGCGAGTTCACCTCGGCGCTCGACCAGTACGAGAACATGGCGGGCATGTGGATCGTCGGCGAGGACATGCCGCAGGCGGACAACCGCGTCACCCTCTCGGACGTCGAGGACCAGCACGGGCTGAAGGTCGCCAACGTGAACTATTCGGATCACGCCAATGACCGGGCGATGCGCGACTATGCCTACAAGGTCGGCTCGCAGATCTACGACAGCCTCGGCGCGACGCGGACGATGCCGACGCCGCCCTACCCCTCGACCCACAACCTCGGCACCAACCGGATGTCGGAGAAGCCCGAGGACGGCGTGGTGAACAAGTGGGGCCAGACCCACGACATCGCGAACCTGTTCGTCTCGGACGGCTCGCAGTTCACCACCGGCGCGGCCGAGAACCCGACGCTGACGATCGTCGCCCTGGCGATCCGCCAGGCCGACCACATCGCCAGCGAGATGTCGGCGGGCAACATCTGATCCCTGCGCCGGGGCCCGACCGGGCCCCGGACCTGTCACGCAAGCGGGCGGTCCCCACGGGCCGCCCGCATTGCGTATTGTCCCCGGGGATGCGGTTTTGTACGCAGGGCACCGGGCCATGACGCCCTGCACTTGCCGGAGCCCGCCCCATGGCCAAGACCGTCCGCGACTATATCCGCACCATCGTCGACTTCCCCCACGAAGGCATCCTGTTCCGCGACGTGACGACCCTGTTCGCCGATCCGCGCGGCTTCCGCATGTGCGTCGACCAGATGCTGCACCCCTATGCCGGGCAGGACATCGACAAGGTCGTGGGACTGGAGGCGCGGGGCTTCATCCTGGGCGGCGCCATCGCGCACCAGCTTGGCACCGGCTTCGTGCCGGTCCGGAAGAAGGGCAAGCTGCCCGGCACCACGATCAGCCAAGAGTACAAGCTGGAATACGGCGAGGCCATCGTCGAGATCCACGACGACGCCCTGCAACCGGGCGAGAAGGTGCTGCTTGTCGACGACCTGCTGGCCACCGGCGGCACCGCCGCGGCCGGGATCGCACTGATCGAGCGGCTGGGCGCCGAGATCGTCGGCTGCGCCTTCATCGTCGACCTGCCCGAGCTTGGCGGGCGGAAGGTGCTGGAGGAGATGGGCATGGATGTCCACGCCCTCTGCGCGTTCGAGGGCGCCTGAGCGACCAGGCCCCGGGAACACAGTCCCGGCCCCCGTGTTTTCCCTCCGAAGGAGGAAGACCGGAGCCGATGGACATGACATTCGAGAAGCAGAAGCCGAAGATCACCGCCACCGCCGACCACGTAGCGGACACCGCCGACGACAGCACCGCCTGGTGGCGCGGCGCCCTGATCTACGAGATCTACGTCCGCAGCTTCCAGGACAGCGGCGACGACGGCATCGGCGACATCCCCGGCATCCTCGCGCGGCTCGACCATATCCAGTCCCTCGGCGCAGATGCGATCTGGCTGACCCCTGTCTTCGTCTCGCCGATGAAGGATTTCGGCTACGACATCACCGATTACCGCCGGATCGACCCGCTGTTCGGCACCGAGGAGGATCTCGACCGCCTGATCACCGAGGTCCACGACCGCGGCATGCGGATCATGTTCGACATGGTGCTCTGCCACACCTCCGACCAGCATCCCTGGTTCCAGGAAAGCCGCCGCCACCCCGAGGGCGGCACCGGCGACTGGTACGTCTGGGCCGACCCGGCCGAGGCGGGCGGGCCACCGAACAACTGGATCTCCGCCTTCGGCGGCCCCGCCTGGAACTGGGACAACGTGCGCAAGCAGTATTACCTGCACGACTTCCTCGCCTCTCAGCCGACGCTGAACTGGAACAACCCCGAAGTCGTCGACGCGATGCTCGACATCTGCCGCCACTGGCTTGACCGCGGGATCGACGGGCTGCGACTGGACGCGATCGCCGCGCTCGTCAACGACCCCGAGCAGCGGGACAACCCGCCGGGCGCCGAGGGCCCGCGCTATAACGAGGGCGGCGCACCGGGCAGCCCGTTCCGCTACCAGAGCCACATCTACGACCGCGACCGGCCGCAGATCCTGCCGCTGCTGAACCGCCTGCGCAAGCTGACCGACAGCTACGAAGGACGCTTCCTGCTGGGCGAGGTCAGCGATGTGGACAGCGTCGCGGTCAGCGCGAAATACAGCAAGGGCCACGACCGGCTGCACTCGTGCTATACCTTCGCGCTGCTGAACGAGGTACCCGACGGCGAGCGGCTGCGCGACCTGCTGGAACGCTACTACCGGCGGATGCAGGACGGCTGGCCGACGCTGATGTTCTCCAACCACGACGTCGAGCGCTGCATCAGCCGATGGGGCAGCCTCGACCACCTCGCCGGAGAGCCGCAGTACCTCGCGCGGCTGGTGCTGGCGCTGCTGACCGGCCTGCGCGGCACGGTCTGCCTCTACCAGGGCGAGGAGCTGGGCCTGCCCGACGGCGACCTGCACGAGGACGAGATCGTGGATCCGTTCAGCCAGGCCTTCTGGCCGGAATACCGCGGCCGCGACGGGGCGCGCACCCCGATGCCCTGGGCGGCGGACGAGAACGCGCTCGGCTTCTCGGTGGGCCAGCCATGGATGCCGGTCGGCAAGGGGCATGCGCGTCTTGCCGTGGACCGGCAGGAGGCCGAGCCGGACTCGACCCTCCAAATGGCGCGGCGGCTGTTCCAGTGGCGCCGCGGTTCCGAGGCGCTGCGCCTCGGGCGGCTCGAGTGGGAAGAGGCCGAATCGCCGGTTCTCGCCTTCCGCCGCATCGCGGGCGAGGACGAGATCCTTGTCGCCTGCAACATCTCGAACGGGCCGTGCGGCTTCGATCCGGGCCAAGGCTGGACCCCCGACCCCGATGCGCCGCAGGGTCTCGGCGACGGGGACGGACGGCTTCCGCCCTTCGGCTTCGGCTTCTGGCGGCGGGCCTGAGCCTCAGCCCTCCCGCAGCACAGCGCCCGGGTTCATGATCCCGAGTGGGTCGAGCGCGGCCTTGATCGCCCGCATCGCCGCCAGCTTCGCGGGATCGCCGTAGCGCTCCAGTTCTCCCACCTTCAGCCGCCCCACCCCGTGCTCGGCGCTGAACGAGCCGTCGAGCGATGCCACGAGGTCGTCCACCACCCGCCGCAGCTCCGTCTCCCGGTCGCGGTACTCGACCTTGTCGCGGCCTTCGGGCGGGAACAGGTTGAAATGCAGGTTGCCGTCGCCAAGGTGGCCGAAGCAGTTGATCCGCACATCCGCGACCCGCGCGATTTCCTGCTTCGCGCGGTCAATGAAGGTCGGCACCGCCGACAGCGGCAGCGAGATGTCGTTCGACACCACCGCGCCAATCCGCTTGTTCGCCTCGGGGATCGTCTCGCGGATCGCCCAGAACTCGTCGCGCTGCGCGAGCGAACTGGCGATCACCCCGTCGCTGACCAGCCCCTGCTCCAGTCCCGCCTCGAAGATCGCCGCCAGCGCCTCGGCCGGATCGCCGCCGCCCGAGAGGCCGAGGTCGACAAGCACCAGCCACTCCGGCACCGTCTCGAAGGGCTGCGCCGGGGCAAGGCCGGTCGCCGCGCGGAAACGAAGGCCCACGCCCGAGATCAGCTCGAAAGCTGAAACGCCGCCGCCCGTCAGCCCCTGCGCGATGGCCAGCAGCGACAGCGCCGCCGCCGGGCTTTCGACCACCATCAGCGCCGCGCCCTGCTCGGCCGGGACGGGGAACAGCCGCAGGCTGGCCGCGGTGATGATGCCAAGCGTGCCCTCCGCCCCGATCAGCAGGTGGCGCAGGTCGTAGCCGGTGTTGTCCTTCCTCAGCCGCCGCGCGCCGTGGTGGATCGAGCCGTCGGGCAGCACCGCCTCTACCCCGAGGCACAGCTCGCGCGCATTGCCGTAGCGCAGCACGTTCACCCCGCCCGCGTTGGTCGCAAGGTTGCCGCCGATCCGGCAGGAGCCTTCGGAGGCGAGGGACAGCGGGAACAGCCGCCCCGCCTCGGCCGCCGCCGCCTGCACGTCGGCAAGGATCGCGCCCGCCTCGGCCACCAGCACGTTCTCCTCGGGGTGGACGCCGCGTATCCGCGTCATCCGTTCGAGCGACAGCAGGATCGGCGCCGGGCCATCGGGTGCCGTCTGCCCGCCCACAAGCCCCGTGCCGCCGCTCCAGGGCACGATGCCCACCCGGTGCTCGGCGGCGAAGCGCACCACCTCGGCGACCGCCTCGGTGCTGTCGGGGGCGACGACGCAGGCGGCATGGCCCCGCCACTTGCCGCGCGGCTCGGTCAGGTAGGCATCGGAGAGCGGACGCAGGGCCTTCGCCCCCAGCCGTTCGGTCAGCGGCGCGATCAGCGCCTCGGTCATCGCATTCAGCATGAAGGCATGAATACCGAGGACCGGGACAGGCGCAAGATCACTCGTCGAAGAGCGGCCTCGGGTCCAGCACCATGACGGTGGGCCGCTCGGGCAGGCTGCGCAGGCCCACGGTCAGGCTGGTCTCGCCGGTGCGCACGATGTCGAACTCGTCGGCCATCCCGGCGATGAAGCGTTCGAGGTTCGACGGCCCGAACCAGTGCATCGGGATCACCACCGACGACTTCAGCCGCTTCAGGATCCGGATCATCGTCGGCAGGTCCACCGTCATCCCCCCGTCCACCGCCGCCATCACCACGTCGAGCCGGCCGAGCGCGGCATACTGCATGTCGTCGGGTTCGTGATGAAGGTGGCCGAGATGGCCGATGCACAGCCCCTCGACCTCGAACACGAAGATCGAGTTGCCGTATTTCTCGACCCCCGCGTCCCAGGGAGAGCGGATGTCGGTCGGCACGTTCCTGACCAGCATCTCGCCCAGATCGACGTGATGCTCGTTCGGCACCCGCCCGTCGCCCCAGCCCTTCAGCAGGTTCGGGATCCGCTCGTCCGGCATCGCCGTCCAGTGCGAGGAATGGGCGTGGTTCATGGTGGCCACGTCCGGCACGAAATCGGCGGGCCCGAGGTACCCGGTATAGTCGGTCACGGCCGAAAGCCCGCCGGGCGTCTGGATCAGGAACATCGCGTGGTTGAGGTAGGAGATCCGCACCTCGTAGTCCGGCACCGGCTCGGACCAGGATGCCTTCTGGACATACTCCAGCCCCGGCGTCGAGTCCGCGATGGCGATGCAGTGCGAGGGTCGGCGGTCCTGCGCCGTGGCGGCGGCGGGCAGCATCAGCAGCAGGGCGAGAAGGCGGCGCATGGGGCGGATCCTTTCCTGTGACGCGCCAAGCCTAGCATGACGTGACGGCAGGTCATCCGTCGCGAGGGGATCGGCCGGATCACGTTTGCGCGGGTCAGGGGTTGGGCGAAGCGCGTCTTGCGATCACGGATTCTGAAGAAACCGTGAACGGATTCCGAACCCTGCGCCCTCCCGCCGCGTTCTGCACCGTACAGCAGGACAGGAGGCAGCAGCCCATGAGCGGATCCGACACCTCGAAGGACGGCGGCGGCGACGGCAAGGCCACGGTCATCGCCGCACTGGCGGCCAACTGCGGGATCGCGGTGACGAAGTTCGTCGCGGCGGCCTTCTCGGGCTCTTCCGCGATGCTGGCCGAGGGCATCCACTCGGTCATCGACACCGGCAACCAGGGGTTCCTCCTGCTCGGCATGGCGCGGGCGAAGCAGCCCGCGGACGACCGGCATCCCTTCGGCTATGGCGCCGAGATCTACTTCTGGGCCTTCGTCGTCGCGGTGATGCTCTTCGCGCTTGGTTCGGGCCTGTCGATCTACGAGGGCGTGCGCGCGCTGCTCCACGGCGAGTCGGAGCACAACGAGATCCCGTGGATCCCCTTCGCCGTCCTCGGCATCGCGCTGTGTTTCGAGGGCTATTCGCTGTCCGTCGCGATCCGCGAGTTCCGCGAAAGCCGCAAGCACCGCGGCCTGCTGCGCGACCTTCAGGACATGAAGGATCCGTCGGTGTTCGTCGTCCTCGCCGAGGACACCGCCGCCTGCATCGGCCTCGTCATCGCCGCGGTCGGCCTCGCGCTCTCCTGGCTCACCGGCAACCCGGTCTGGGACGCGGGCGCTTCGATCCTGATCGGCATTCTGCTGGGCTGCACCGCCTTCTTCCTCGCCATCGAGGTGAAGGGGCTGCTGGTCGGCGAAGGCACCGACCCGGATGTGGTCGAGGGCGTGCGCGAGATCATCGGCAGCCCGGACGAGATCATCGCCCTGAACGAGATCCGCACGCTCCACTTCGGGCCGCGCGACGTTCTGGTGACGGTCAGCGTGGACTTCCGCGACAACGTGAACGCAGGCAAGATCGAGCGGATGGTGACCGAGGCCGAGGCCCGCATCAAGGAGCGCTTCCCCGTCGTGCGCCGTGTCTTCCTCGAAGTCCAGTCCCGCGAGGGGCACGAGCGGATGGCGGCCCAGGGCGGCGACTGACCGCCCCGCCGCCGCCGGACTGGGGCAGGCTCAGACCTGCCCCTCGTCTCCGTCCTCGTCGTCGCTGTCGGGGAAATCCTGCCCCGCCTCGACATCGCCGTGCCGGCGCGACCCCTCGACCGCTTTCCTTTCCGGTTTCGGGTTGGCGATGCGGATCGGCTGGGTGCTGCCGTCCTTCGCCTCGCCGAACCACAGGGTCTGCTGCGGGAACGGGATCTCGATGTCGCGCTCGTCGAAGACCTTCTTCAGGTAGCCGTTGTAGACGCGCCCGGCGCCCCACTGCTTGCCCGGCTGGGTCTTGATCCGCGCCCGCAGCACCACGGCGCTGTCACCGAAGCTGTTCAGGCCGAACCACTCCAGCCCGCCGATGATCGTCGCCGCCGTGTCAGGCTCGTTCTCGATCATCATGTCGAAGGCGTCGAACATCGCCTGCTTGGCGTCGTCCACGTTCTCGCGATAGGCGATGCCCATGTCGATCACCGCATAGGCGAAGCCGCGGTTGTAGTTGCTGACCGAATCCACGCCCGAGAACGGGATCATGTGGAAGACGCCCTGCAGGTCGCGCAGCGAGACCGAGCGCACCGACAGCTTCTCGACCGTGCCGGTGGTGCCGCCCACGGTAATGACGTCGCCCACGTTGATGACGTTCTCGAACTGGATGAACACGCCGGTGATGATGTCCTGCACCATCTTCTGCGCGCCGAACCCGATGGCAAGGCCCAGCACCCCGGCCGAGGCCAGAAGCGGCCCGATGTTCAGCCCGATCTCGGACAGCACGAACATCAGCGTCAGGATCACCAGCGCGATGGTCGCGGCGTTCCTGAGCAGCGTCAGCAGCGTCGTCTCGCGCGAGGTCGGAACGCTGCCGTACTCCGGGTTCAGCCGGTAGTCGACGAAGGAGCTGAGCGCCAGCCAGATCGCGAAGGCGACGACGAGGATCAGCGCCACCGACACCGCGCGGCCGGTGAAGGCCAGCCCGAATTCGCTGTTCATCCATCCGCGCAGGTCCACGACCCCCAGCACGTCCAGCGTGAAGAACAGAAGGCAGACCAGCAGCACCAGCCGCAGCACCCCGAAGGCGCGCGGCACGAAGGCGTTGATCCGACGTTCGAGCAGCGGCAGCTTCGCGTTCAGGTCCGCGGGCAGCGAGATGCCGCGACGGATCGCCATGGTCAGCCAGCGCGAGACGATCGAGGCGACGATCAGGGCGGCCACGATCTTGGCCGATCCCACCAGCGCGTTCAGCGTCGTCTGGGCGTCCTGCGTCAGCACGATGACGAACATCACCAGCAGATAGATCAGCGCCACCCAGTGCCAGAGCCGGGCGAGCCCGTGGATCAGCCGATAGGACCACGAGCGCCGGGCCTCCTGCACCGCCTCGGGGTCGGCGGTCGATGCCTCGGCCGCCGCCACGTCCCGCCCCTCGTCCCGCTGGAGCCAGGCCGTCACCTGGCGGCGTCGACGCAGCACGATGTAGGCGAGGTAGAGCACCACCAGCGCCGACAGCAGCGCCGAGACGGCGTTGGCGGCGGCGAAGTTGATGCTCTGGTTCACGATCGGCACGATCAGCAGCTGGCCGTAGCCGAGGATGCTGACCACGATGCTGAGATAGCGCGTCATCGCCCGCGCCGCCGCATCCCCCACCGGGATGATCCGGAGGCCCGAGGCGATGGGCGACAGGAAGGAGCGGATCACCACCTTGCACATCTCGACCAGCAGGAAGGCGTTCAGGTACAGCGTCTGGCGGATCCCGATCTGGCCATAGCTGCCGAGGACCAGCAGGGTGATCGCGTAACCGGCCGCCCATGCGACGATGACGATCGCCGCGTCGGTCAGGTTGGACCCCAGGAACAGCCCGATCGAGCGGACGATGCCGCTGTTCTCGGCCTTGCGGCCCATCCTTGCATAGAACCCCTTCGCCAGGCTGCGCAGCAGCAGGAAGATCGCCACGGTGACGGCGATTACCGCCAGAAGCCCCGGGATGGCGTCGACCAGCACGCTCAGCTCGTCACCGCGCAGCCCCGCGAAGGCGCCCCCGGCCCCGCCCGAGCGCAGCGTTTCCCAGACCGCGGTCAGCGAGGCGACGGCGTTCTGCGCAACCTCCTGCGTGACCTGCGCGACGGCCCGGCCGAAGGACACGCCGTCGCCTCCGACCGCATCGCCCAGACGCTGCGCGAGCGGCGCGTTGTCGGCGGCGGTATCGCCTGCCTCTGCGGTTGCTTCCTCGCCGGCCTTGGGATTCTCGCCCACGGTCTTTTCCAGCTCGGCGATCAGGTCGGCACGGGCCGCGTCGTCCTTCAGGATCGCGAGCAGCGTCGCCAGCGGCGCATCGTTCGCCGATTTCTCCGCCTCCGCCTCGCCCGTCGCGGCCGAGGATCCCCCCGTCAGGGGCGACTGCGCATGGGCCGACGAGGCGAACGCCACGGCGAGGACCAGGAACAGCGTGGCGGCAAGCGCCCCCGCGAGATGTAGCGTCCTGCTGGCAAACCCTGTCGTCATCGCAAACCCCTCGTCCTCTTCACCATATCCCGGGGGAGGCGCCGCACGCGCGTTCCCGCCGAACCTGTCATGCACACCTGCGCCGCATCGCCCCGGCCCCGATCCGGCCCCGATCCGGCCCCGATCCGGCGCGGTCCCGGCGTCGGGCAGCGGGATACGAAGCGTCATGGGGCGTGTCAACCAAGCCCCCCGGCGCAGGACCGGCCCCGCCGACCTTGGGCCGGTGCCACGCGAAACCCTGCCGTCCATGCCGCCTCAGGGCCCGATAAGGAGCGAGCCGACAACCTCGATCCCGCCCTCGCCCTCGCGGATCAGCAGCACTTCGCCCGAGCGGGTGGACCGCCCGGTCAGCGCCCGGATGTTCACCTGGTGCGTGACCATCATCAGCCGCCCCTCGGCCCCGGTGACGATGTCGCGCAGCGCCGCCGTCTGCGCGGGCGCATTGTCCCGCCGCTCGGCGAAGAAGGAGTTCAGCGCCGGCGCAGGCTCCACCGGCCCGAGGTCCAGCAGCGCCGCGGTCTCCGTCGCGCGGCACCACTCGGACGCCAGCACCCGGTCGAAAGCGATTCCACGGTCGCGGAAGGCGGCGCCGAGGGCCCGCGCCTGCGAGCGGCCGCGGTCGTCGAGGTTGCGCTGCGTGCTGCAATCGCCAGGCGTGAAGCCGGCCGGATCGCCCGTGCCCGGAGCCAGCGCATGACGCATGATCGCCATGACGCCCGGCCGTTCCAGCGCCTGCCAGTCGTCGGCGAGCGCGGCGGCGGGCAGAACCAGCAGCAGCAGGCAGAGCTTCAGCATCGGCATGTCCTTCCCGGGTCTTGCGCGCAAGTCTCGGGAAGCAGTTAGGCCGCGGGCAGACGGTGTCACGCTCCGCCCGTCCGCCGCCTCAGCCGACGGTGGTCTTGCCCCGCCGGTCGCCACGAAGGTTGGCGTAGAGCACATGGTTGCGCCACCGCCCGTCGATCTGGAGATAGCTCTGCGCGACGCCTTCGTACTTGTAGCCGCATTTCTCCAGCAGCCCGCGCGACGCGGCGTTCTCGGGCAGGCAGGCGCTTTCGATCCGCGACAGGTCCAGCGCGGTGAAGGCGTGGTGGATCAGCGCTGTCACCGCCTCGCGCATGTAGCCCGCCCGCGCATGGGGCTCGCCGATCCAGTAGCCCACCGTCCCCGCCTGCGCCGGGCCGCGGCGGATGTTGTCGAGCGTCACGGCCCCCAGCAGCACCTGGTCCTCCCGCCGGATCAGGAACAGCGGCAGCGCGGTGCCGCCCGAAATCGACCGCTGGGCCCAGTAGACGCGGTTGGTGAAGCTCTTGCGGCTCAGGTGGTCGGGGGACCAGGTCGGTTCCCACGGCGTCAGGAATTCGGCGCTGGAGCTGCGCAGCGCCGCCCAGGACCGGAAATCGGCATGCTGGGGCGCGCGCAGGGTCAGACGCTCGGTCTCGATCCGGACCCGGCGCCGCGACAGGAACATCAGGCGGCAAGCCGCGCGGTCAGGGCCTCCAGCGACGGCGCGCTCTCGGCCGGACCGTAGAGCGCCATCGCCGTCTGGTGCCCGCCCGCGACCTTGCCCGCGAACTCCTTCACGTCGCCGGTGGTCACGTCGTCGATCTTGGCGATGGTCTCGTCCAGATCCGGCACGCGGTCCCAGATGGCGAGCAGCCGCGCCAGGCGCTCGGCCCGGCTCGACGGGCTTTCGAGCCCCATCAAAAGTCCCGCCTTCATCTGCGCCCGCGCCCGCGCCACCTCTTCCGGCGTCATGTCGGACGCGGCGCGCGCCATCTCGTCCACCGTCAGCTCGGCCAGCCCGGCGATCTGCGCGGCCGAGGTGCCGGCATAGATCGTCAGCATCCCGGTGTCCGCATAGGCCCCGGCCTGCGCGAAGATCGAATAGCAGAGGCCCCGCTTCTCCCGCGCCTCCTGGAACAGCCGCGAGGACATGCCGCCGCCGAGGGCCGAGGCATAGATCTGCGCGGTGTACATCGCCGGATCGCGGTATCCGGGCGCCTCCATGGCCAGCGTGAAATGCACCTGCTCCAGCGGCCGCGCCTCGCGCCGCTCGCCGCCCATGAACAGGGCCGGGCTGACCGGCTCGGACGGCCGCCGCTCGATGCCCGCGAAGATCGCCTCGGCCGCCTTGCAGATCGCGTCGTGATCCACCGCGCCCGCGGCGGCAAGGATCATCTCGCCCGGACTGTAGCGCTCCTTCACGAAACCGGAGAGGTCCTCCTTGGAAAAGGCGCTAACCCGCTCGGCCGGGCCCAGGATCGACCGGCCCATGGGCTGGTTCGGATAGGCGACTTCCTGCAGCCAGTCGAAGACGATGTCGTCGGGCGTGTCCAGCACCTGCCCGATCTCCTGCAGGATCACCCCCCGCTCGACCTCGATCTCGGTCGGATCGAAGATCGGGTTCAGCACGATGTCCGAGATCACGTCCAGCGCCAGCGGCACGTCCGCCTCCAGCACCCGCGCGTAATAGGCCGTCATCTCGCGGCTGGTATAGGCGTTGATGTAGCCGCCCACGTCCTCGATCGCCTCGGCGATCTGCAGGGCGGTCCGCCGCTCGGTCCCCTTGAACGCCATGTGTTCCAGGAAATGCGCGATCCCGTTCTGCTCGGGCCGCTCGTGCCGCCCGCCCGCATTCACCCAGATGCCGACCGAGGCCGATTTGAGGCCCGGCATGTTCTCGGTGACGATGCGCAGGCCGTTGGCAAGCGTGTGGGTCTGTACGGTCAAGGGGCGATACGCTCTCGGATCAGGGATTTGAGCCTGTCGAGGTCGTTCGGCACCTCGGTCAGGCGTTCCGGCCTGTCATAGAGATCGGCCATGCGATTGGGAAGGGGGGGCCGCATCCCCACGGCGCCTTCCACGGCGTCAGGGAACTTCGCCGGATGGGCCGTCGCCAACGCGATCATCGGCACGGCGGGGTCCAGATGCTCCTGCGCCACCTTCACGCCCACGGCGGAGTGCGGGCACAGCACCTCGCCCGTCGCGGCATGGACGGCGCGGATCGTCGCCACCGTCTCCTCCTCCGAGGCGCGGCCCGAATCGAAGCTCTCGCGCAGCGCCTGGAGCGCGCCCTGCGAGACGGGGAAACCGCCGTCCTTCGACAGCTCGTCCATCAGCCGGGACACGGCCGCGCCATCCCGCCCGTAGGCATCGAACAGCGCCCGCTCGAAGTTGGAAGACACTTGGATGTCCATCGACGGGCTGATCGTCGGCGCGACCCCCATCTTGCGGTGCTCGCCCTCGGCCAGGGTGCGGTGCAGGATGTCGTTCCGGTTCGTCGCCACCACCAGCCGGTCGATCGGCAGGCCCATCCGCTTGGCGACGTAGCCCGCGAAGATGTCGCCGAAATTGCCGGTGGGCACCGTGAAGCTGACCTTGCGGTGCGGCGCGCCAAGCGCCACGGCGGAGGTGAAGAAATAGACCACCTGCGCCAGCACCCGCGCCCAGTTGATCGAGTTCACCGCCGTCAGCCCCACGCCGTCGCGGAACTCGAAATCGTTGAACATCGCCTTGACCGCCGCCTGGCAGTCGTCGAAATCGCCGTCCAGCGCCAGCGCATGGACGTTCGCCTCGGCCGGCGTCGTCATCTGCCGCCGCTGCACCTCGGAGACCCGGCCATGGGGGTAGAGGATGAACACGTCGACATTGTCGAGCCCGCGGAACGCCTCGATCGCCGCCGACCCGGTGTCGCCCGAGGTCGCGCCGACGATGGTGATCCGGCTCCCCCGCCGCGCCATGGACTCGGCGAAGAGCTGACCGATCAGCTGCATCGCGAAGTCCTTGAAGGCCAGCGTCGGGCCGTGGAACAGCTCCAGCAGGAACAGCCCCGGCTCGAGCTGTTTCAGGGGCGCACGCGCCGCGTGCCCGAAACCGCCGTAGGCCCTGGCGATGAGGTCCGACAGCACCTCGTCCGACAGGTCCACGAAGGGCCGCATGACCCGAAGGGCCGCCTCCTCGTAGGGCAGCCCCGCCAGCGCCACGATCTCGTCCGCGCTCATCTGCGGGATCTCGTCCGGGACGTACAGCCCGCCGTCCCGCGCCAGCCCCGCCAGCATCGTGTCCTCGAAGCCAAGCTCGGGCGCGCGGCCGCGGGTGGAAATGTAGTTCATGGGGTTTCCTTCCGTCCGGTCCGCCTCATACGCCAGAGCAGAACCCCTGTCATCCCCAGCCAGACGGCGGCCAGCGAAAACCAGGTGATGGCGTAACCGAAATGATCGTTGGGGATTCCCTCGGTGCCCACCGGCCGCGGCACCACCGCGCCATCGTCGAAGCTGCGCTCCCTCAGCACGATCAGCACCGGCTCGGTGCCAAGCGCCTTTGCCATCGCGGCAACGTCCCGCGCGAACCAGATGTTGGCGTCGAGGTCCGGCGCGGGCGTGAAGCCGTCGGTCTCTTCCGGCCAGTGCAGGTTCCCGACCACCCGCACCTCGCCCGCGTGACCCACCGGCGCCGCCTGGTCCACCGGCACGATCCCGCGGTCCAGCAGCAGCACCCGCCCCCCGTCGGTCGTGAAGGGCGAGATGATGCGATACCCGGCCCCCATCCCCTGGGCGCTGACCAGCACCCGCAGCATCGCGTTGCCCACCCGGCCCTCCGCCGTCACCGGCAGGTACTTGTCCGCCACCGGGTCGGGAGTCTCCGGCACCGCGACGGGGTCGGCCGCGATCCGCGCCTCGATCGACGCGAGGATCCCCTCCTTCCAGGCCAGCCTGCGCACCTGCCAGGTGCCGAGGGACAGCAGGATCGCGCAGCCGACGATGCCGAACAGGACCGGAACAACGAATCGCATGGAACTCCCCGAAACCGCGAGGGGCGCCGGACTTTCGCCCGAACGCCCCCCATCTTTGCTTCACAAATATCCTCGCCGAAGGCAACGCCGCGCCAGCGGCGTATCGGCCGCAGTCCGTCGCGTCCCCCGAAGCCTCAGCTGCCCCAGATGTAGACGGCGGCGAAGAGGAACAGCCAGACCACGTCGACGAAATGCCAGTACCAGGCCGCCGCCTCGAAGCCGACATGCTTCTCGGGCGTGAAATGGCCCTGACGGACGCGGAGGAAGCAGACGAACAGGAAGATCGTGCCGATGATCACGTGCGCGCCGTGGAAGCCCGTCGCCATGAAGAAGGTCGCGGCATAGATGTTGCCGGAGAAGCCGAAGGCGGCGTGGCTGTATTCGTAGGCCTGGAAGACGGTGAACAGCAGGCCGAGGACCACCGCGATGATCAGGCCCCAGGCCATGTCCTTGCGGTTGTTCTCGTGCACCAGCGCATGGTGCGCCCAGGTCGCCGCGCAGCCCGAGCACAGCAGGATCAGCGTGTTGATCAGCGGCAGGTGCCAGGGATCGAAGGCCTCGATGTTGGTCGGCGGCCAGGTCTGGAACTCGGCCGGAAGCTCGGGGCCGCCCGGGTACATGGCGTGCTTGAAGAACATCCAGAACCAGGCGGCGAAGAACATCACCTCGGACATGATGAACAGGATGAAGCCGTAGCGCAGGCCGATCCGCACGACCGGCGTGTGGTCGCCCTGGTTGCTCTCGGCGATTACCTCGGACCACCAGGCGTACATGACGTACAGCACCAGCGCGAGGCCGATGAAGAACATGTAGGGCGTGATCGCCTTCATCCACAGCACCGCGCCGAACAGCATGACGAAGCCGCCGACGGCGCCCATCAGCGGCCAGATCGAGGGGTGGAGGATGTGGTAGTCGTGGTTCTTCTCGTGCGCCATGGTCGCTGGTCTCTCGTCTCGGGCCCTTGGGGCGGGCTTGTTATTGGTCGGTCAGGTCGCCATCCAGGGCGGCCTGCTTTTCCGGCAGCGGGATCTCGTAGAACGTGTAGGACAACGTGATGTGTTTGACAAACTTCGCGTCGCGGTCCTTCACGATTTCCGGGTCGACGTAGTAGGTGACGGGCATCATCACCCGCTCGCCCGGTTGCAGCACCTGCTCGGTGAAGCAGAAGCAGTCGATCTTGGTGAAGTAACCACCGGCCTCGTAGGGGGCGACGTTGTAGCTCGCCTGGCCCGCGACGACGCGGTCGGTCGGGTTGTAGGCTTCGTAGAAGGCAAGCCCGGTCTCGCCAATGCGGATCTCGGTCTGCCGCTCCACCGGCTTGAACTCCCAGGGCATCCCCGGCTCGGTCGAGGCGTCGAAGCGGATTGCCATGGTGCGGTCCAGCACCTCGGACGCCCCCTGCCCCTCGACGGTCGCGCCGCCATAGCCGGTGACGCGGCAGAACCAGCTGTAGAACGGGATCGCCGCCCAAGCCATCGAGCCCATGAACGCGACCACGGCAAGGGCGCTGACGGCGACGCGGGTGTTGGGATTCATGTTCCTCACGGCTTCGGCGCCTCCTCCTTCGGCAGCATCTCGGACCGCAGGACGTGGTCGAAGCCCTGGACCGCGCCCAGCTGCTCGACCTTGACCACGGTCAGCCCGAAGACCAGCGCGACGAACCCGGCGAGCAGAAGCCCGACCCCGAGGTTGCGCGAGAAGCGGCGCTTGTGCAGTTCGTGTTCGGCGTGGATGGCCATGTCACAGTACTCCCGCGGTGCGCAGGCCCTGGTCGACCATGAGCGCGCCGAAATGAAGGAACAGGTAAAGCAGCGAGAACTTGAAGAAGGCCTTCTCGGTGGCATAGCCGTCGGCCTCGGCCACCTCCTCGGTGCGGCGGAAGATGTCGATCGCGCCCTTGACGAACCAGCCGTTCGCCAGCACCGCGACCGCCAGGTAGACCGGCCCGCCCACTTGGGTGAAGCCGAGCCACAGCGCGACCGGCGCCAGCAGCAGGGTGTAGACGAGGATGTGCGCCCGCGTCACCTTGCGCCCGTGGGTCACGGTGAGCATCGGCACGCCCGCGGTGTCGTAATCCTTCTTGAGGAACAGCGCGAGCGCCCAGAAATGCGGCGGGGTCCACATGAAGATCAGTCCGAACATCAGGAGCGCCTCGACGCTGACCTGACCCGTGGCCGCGACCCAGCCGATCAGCGGCGGGAAGGCGCCCGCGGCGCCGCCGATGACGATGTTCTGCGGTGTCGACCGCTTCAGCCACATCGAATAGACGACGGCGTAGAAGAAGATGGTGAAGGCCAGGATCGCGGCGGCCAGCCAGTTCGTCGCCAGTCCCAGCATCACGACCGAGAAGCCCGACAGCGCCAGCCCGATCGCCAGCGCCTCGTCCCCCGTGACCTTGCCCGCCGGGATCGGACGCTTTGCGGTGCGGCGCATCTTGGCGTCAATGTCGGCGTCCCACCACATGTTCAGCGCGCCCGAGGCGCCGCCGCCCACGGCGATGAACAGGATCGCGCAGAAGGCGACCAGCGGATGCATCTCGACCGGGGCGACCATCAGGCCCGCGAAGGCCGTGAACACCACCAGCGACATCACCCGCGGCTTCAGCAGCGCGAAGTAGTCGCCGAAGCCGGCCTCGTACTCCGTCTCGATCATCGTGGTGGCGTCGGTCATCCTGTCGATCCCTGAACTGAGGGGCCCCGCATTGCAGGGGATCGCGCCGCCCTTTGGGCCGCGCTGCAAAGGCATAGCGCGGCGCGCCGGGCGCCGCGGCAAGGGTCGGTGCGGCGCGGAGCCTCCGCGCCGCGCGGCCGCATCACTCGGCCGAGGCGACCTGCACGGTCGGCTTCACCGAGGTGTCGGCGGCATAGAGCCCTTTCGCCCGGCCGAGCCATGCGTCGTACTCTTCCTGGCTCACGACCTTGACGGTGATCGGCATGTAGGCGTGGTTGATCCCGCAGAGCTCGGAGCACTGGCCGAAGTAGATGCCTTCCTTCTCGGCCTTGAACCACAGCTCGGCCAGGCGGCCGGGCACCGCGTCCTGCTTCACGCCGAAGGCGGGGATGGTCCAGGAGTGGATCACGTCGGCACCGGTGACCTGCATCACCACGACCTTGTTCACGGGCACGACCACGGCGGTGTCGGTGGCCAGGCGGAACTCGTCCGCCGAATATCCGGCCGCTTCGAGCTGCTGCACCACCTCGGGGGTCAGCCGGTTGTCGCCGCCGGTGGCGGGCGAACCGATCATGTAGCTGTCGAAGCCGAAGCCGTCGTCGACATATTCGTAGCTCCAGTACCACTGGTAGCCGGTGACCTTGATCGTCAGGTCGGCGTCCGGGATCTCCTGCTGCTTGAACAGCACCGGCAGCGAGAAGGCGCCGATGAAGATCAGGATGACGATCGGCACCACCGTCCAGGTGATCTCGATCGGGGTGTTGTGGGTGAACTTCGCCGGAACGGGATTGCGGCGGCGGTTGTGCAGGATCGCCACCAGCGCCAGCAGAGCGACGACGAAGAGCGTGATCGCGGTGATGATGACCAGCACCATGCCGTCCAGCCAGTGGATGTCCGCCGCCAGCTCGGTCGCCGCGGGCTGGAAGCCGATTCCGCCCTGGTGCGGCTTGCCGATGATCTCGAGCCCCTCGATGGCGTCGATGTTCTCCTGCGCCATGGCGGCACCGCCTGCCATGGCGGCGGTGAATCCGGCCAGAAGGCCCGCAAATCTGGTCTGAATGCGCATCTCTCGTTCCCGTTCGGCTGCGGGCGGATTGGCCGCCCAGTCCCGGGATGCCGCCCTCGGGGCGCCTCCCGTTGTGTTCTTGCGTCCTGAAACCATATTAGACCCGATTGGACAAGCCAAACCGTTGCGGCAATGCGCCGCTCGCCTGCCCCCTGCCCGAAGGAGCCTCCATGCCCGATACCCCCTTCCGCCCGTTCGAAACCCTGCTGGACGAGGGCCAGGCGCTGGCGCTGCTCCGGGGCGCCGTGGACGGCGCGGACGACGGCGAGCTGTTCCTCGAACGCCGCCGGTCCGAGGTGCTGTCCTTCGACGACGGCCGCGTGCGGCAGGCAAGCTACGATGCCGCCGAAGGTTTCGGCCTGCGCGCGGTCCGGGGCGAGACCTCGGGCTATGCCCATTCCACCGAGATTTCCGAAGCCGCTCTGAAGCGTGCCTGCGAAACGGCGCGCCTCGCCGTGGGCGACGGCGGCGGCACCCTGGCCGAGGCGCCGCGCCATACCAACGTGAAGCTCTACACCGACAACGACCCGATGACCGACGCGGTTTTCTCCTTAAAACTCGACACGTTGCGCGAGATCGACGCCTTCGCCCGCGGCCTCGACCGCCGGGTGGTGCAGGTCACGGCGACCCTCGCCGCCTCGATCCAGGAGGTCGAGATCCTGCGCCCCGAAGGCCACCTGGTGCGCGACGTCCGGCCGATGACCCGCCTGAACGTCAGCGTCATCGTCGAGGAGAACGGCCGCCGCGAATCGGGCGGCATGGGCGGCGGCGGGCGATTCGGCCTGACCGGCCTGATCGACCGCGCGCACTGGGAGGACGTGACCCGCGAGGCGCTGAGGATCGCGCTGGTCAACCTCTCGGCCGAACCCGCCCCCGCCGGGGTGATGGACGTGGCCCTCGGCGCGGGCTGGCCGGGCATCCTGCTGCACGAGGCCATCGGCCACGGGCTGGAGGGCGATTTCAACCGCAAGAAGACCTCGGCCTTCGCCGGCCTCATGGGCCAGCGGATCGCCGCGAAGGGCGTCACCGTTCTGGACGATGGGACGATTCCCGACCGCCGCGGCTCGATCTCGGTCGATGACGAGGGCACCCCCTCGGGCAAGAACGTGCTGATCGAGGACGGCGTGCTGGTCGGTTACATGCACGACCGCCAGAACGCCCGCCTGATGGGCGTGCCCGCCACCGGCAACGGGCGGCGGCAGAGCTTCGCCCACGCGCCGATGCCGCGGATGACCAACACCTACATGCTGAACGGCGACGCGACGCCGGGCGACATCGTGGCCGACGTCAAGGACGGCATATATGCGGTGGGCTTCGGCGGCGGCCAGGTCGACATCACCAACGGCAAGTTCGTCTTCTCCTGCACCGAGGCCTACCGCGTGAAGAACGGCAAGGTCGGCGCCCCGGTGAAGGGCGCGACCCTGATCGGCGACGGCGCCACGGCGCTCCAGAAGATCCGCGCCGTCGGCAACGACTTCAGCCTCGACCCCGGCATCGGCAACTGCGGCAAGGCGGGGCAATGGGTGCCCGTCGGCGTCGGCCAGCCGACCCTGCTGATCGGCGGCCTCACCGTGGGCGGCAGCGCGGCCTGAGGCCGTGAACGCGGCCCTCGCCCACGCGCTGGCGGCGCTCGCCGCGCTGATCGTCGTCCCCGGCCTCGGCATCGTGGCCGAGATCCTGGCGGGCGGCATCACCGGCGACGCGGGCAGCGTCCCGGCCCTGATGGGACGGCTGGTGATGCTGTCGGGGCTGTTCGCCTGGACCTTCATGCTGCCCGCCGCGGCGCTGCACTGGCTGATCCGACGCCGCGTGGCGCTGCCCTGGTGGTCGCCGCCGCTCGGCGCCGGCAGCGTCGGCGCGGTTTCCGCCTTCATTGCCGGAACCGGCGCGGAGGCCGCCGTCTTCGTGGCGCTCGTCAGTGGCGCCTACGGGCTGACATTCGGAGTGATTCTCGAACTCCTGCTGCGCAAGAACCCGGCCCGCACGCGGCCGGAAGACTAATACGCCCTTATATCAGCAGGTTGGACCCGAAGAACAAAATAAGGTTCGGTCTTCATACACCCTTAACCATTGCGGCCTCATCTTGTCCTTGCAAGCAGACGAAGACAGGTTGGCCGGTGGATTTCATCCCTTCCCTCACCCCCCTCACCCCACCCCACTCCGAGGAAGATCGGTTGGTCTGGCTTCGTCTCTTGCGCTCTCGCCGCGTCGGCGTCAGCACCTTCTTCCGCCTCCTGCGCGAATGCGGCAGCGCCGCCGACGCACTGGACGCCCTCCCTTCCATCGCCCGCGCCGCGGGCGTCGACGATTACCAGCCCTGCCCCGCCGCCGTCGCCGCCGCCGAACTGCGCGCAGGTCGCCTGGCGGGGGCCAGGCTCGTCGCCTACGGAGCGCCGGACTATCCCGCCGCCCTCCTCGGCCTGTCCGACCCGCCGCCGCTGCTCTGGGCGCTCGGCGACCTCGCCCTGCTCGGCCGTCCGGCCGTGGCGCTGGTCGGCGCCCGCAACGCCTCCTCCCTCGGCACCCGCATGGCCCGACGCCTGGCCGCCGACCTTGGCGCGGCGGGCCACGTCGTCGTTTCGGGTCTCGCCCGCGGGGTCGATGCCGCCGCGCACCTCGGCGCGCTGAAGACCGGCACCATCGCCGTGATGGCCGGCGGGGTCGACGTGGTCTATCCGGCGGAGAACGCCGTCCTCGCCCAGGAGATCGCCGAAACCGGCCTGCGCCTGTCCGAACAGCCCATGGGCCTGCAACCGCTGGCCCGCCATTTCCCCCGCCGCAACCGCATCGTCTCGGGCCTGTCGCGCGCCGTCGTCGTGGTCGAGGCCGCGGCGAAATCCGGCAGCCTCATCACCGCCCGCGACGCTCTGGACCAAGGTAGGGAGGTGATGGCGGTGCCGGGTCATCCGTTCGACGCCCGCGCCTCGGGCTGCAACATGCTGATCCGCGACGGCGCCCTCCTCGTGCGCGGCGCCGACGACATCCTCGCGGCCCTGGCCGAAGCGCGGGAAGTCTTCGTCGCGGACGCTGCCCTGCAAAGACATGATCCGGCGGCCCCCGGGGCGCACCGGATCGAAACCGCCGGGCCAGGATCCGGCGAAACGGACGCGGCGAAACCCTCCCACTCCCGCCGGAAGCCGCCTTCGACGGCGCTCCGCGCCGCCGACGACCCGGCGCCTGCGTCAGAAGGGAGGGGACCGGCAGGCGTCAGCGCCCGCCCGGCACGGACGGACGAAGATGACGACGCCGTGATCCACGTCCTCAGCGAAAGGCGCGGTACCGCGCCTGTTGTTCCGGTGGGGCCTACAGACACTATCGTTGCCGGCGCACGGAACGGGAAAGTCGCGGCCCTGCCGCTTGCCGGGCCAATCAAGGAGGCGAAACGCAGCCTTCGCGAGACCAACGCCCTGCATCAGCAGATTCTCGACCGACTTGGCGTCAGCCCGGTCGCCGAAGATCAGCTGATCCGCGATCTTGCCGTCCCCGCCGGCGAGATCGCCCCGCAGCTGGTCAACCTCGAACTGGAGGGCCGCATCATCCGCCAGCCGGGTGGCTTCCTCAGCCGCGCCTGACGCCGGACCGGGCGGCAGAAGCCCCCTGTGCACACCGGCAGACCCTCGTGCCCCCTGCACGACGTCTGCCTCGCCGAGGCGGAACCGGCGCACATACCGCAAGCGGCCCCTGCCGACGCCGATGCGCAATGCGAGACGACCGTTCCTCCGTTCGGTCGGCTGTCCCGCAGGTGGGCCGATCTGTCCGCTGAACCTCCCCGGTGTGGGGTCGATGCGTGATAGACGCCCGGTGCCGCAAGCCCGGGTGCCCGGCACGGCCATGGCGGTCCGGCCCCGGAACGGACGCGCCGTGTCCGCAGTCCGGCGAAACCATCCGTGCAAGGCACGGGTCAGCGACGGAGGCGATGTCGGCCCGCCAGGCGGACCCACCAACGGGGCACGGTCCCCGGCGCGGGCCTCCGCGCGTCGCCATTGCGCACCACCCGACGCCACCGGATGCAGTCCGACCCACAATTCGTGGCTGTCATGGCCTGGCAGGACTCGTTCAGTGCGCCCGGACCAGGCGCGCGAACGGACGACCGGACGCGACACCGGCACCCGTTTCGGACCATGCCTCCCGCCAACCGTGCCGCCCGCGGGACCGGGCCCGGGGCAAGGCCGATTGACAACCCAAGGGCAGACCCCACATCTAGCGCCGTCGCTTGCAGACCCCGAGTCGGAAGGAAGCCCATGCCTGTCGTCGTCGTCGAATCCCCGGCCAAGGCCAAGACAATAAACAAGTATCTCGGCCCCGGCTTCACGGTTCTGGCGTCCTTCGGCCATGTCCGCGACCTTCCGCCGAAGGACGGCTCGGTCGATCCCGAGCACGATTTCGACATGACCTGGGAGGTCTCGCCGGACAGCAGGAAGCACGTCAAGGCCATCGCCGACGCGCTCGCCGACGACAACGCGCTGATCCTCGCCACCGACCCCGACCGCGAGGGCGAGGCGATCTCGTGGCACCTCGAAGAGACACTGCGCAAAAGGAAGTCCATCAGGAAGGACACGCCGGTCAGCCGCGTCGTCTTCAATGCCATCACGAAGTCGGCCGTGACCGAGGCGATGAAGGCCCCCCGCCAGGTCGACGGCCCGCTGGTGCAGGCCTATCTCGCCCGCCGCGCGCTGGATTATCTCGTCGGCTTCAACCTTTCGCCCGTGCTCTGGCGCAAGTTGCCCGGCGCGAAATCCGCCGGCCGCGTGCAATCGGTCTGCCTGCGCCTGATCGTCGAGCGCGAGATGGAGATCGAAGCGTTCCGCGCCCGGGAATACTGGTCGGTCAAGGCGCTGCTCGAAACGCCCCGCGGCCAGAGCTTCGAGGCCCGCCTGACGGTGCTCGGCGGCAAGAAGCTGGACCGCTTCAGCCTCGAGAACACCACCGCGGCCGAAATGGCGGTGCAGGCGATCGAAAGCCGCGACCTGGCCGTGACCTCGGTCGAGGCGAAACCGGCCAGCCGCAACCCCTCGGCCCCGTTCATGACCTCGACGCTGCAGCAGGAGGCCAGCCGCAAGTTCGGGATGGGCGCCCGCCAGACCATGAGCGCGGCGCAGAGGCTCTACGAGGCGGGCTACATCACCTACATGCGGACCGACGGCATCGACATGGCGCCCGAGGCGGTCAGCGCCGCCCGTGACGCGATCAAGGAGCGCTACGGCGACAGGTACGTTCCCGCGAGCCCGCGCATCTACAAGAACAAGGCGAAGAACGCGCAGGAAGCGCACGAGTGCATCCGGCCGACCGACATGACGAAGGACGCCGCCGCGCTGAGGATCCCGGATGCCGACCAGAGGAAGCTCTACGACCTGATCTGGAAGCGGACGCTGGCGAGCCAGATGGAATCCGCCCGGCTGGAACGCACCACGGTCGACATCGGCAGCCGCGACGGCCAGGTCGAGCTGCGCGCCACCGGCCAAGTGGTGCTGTTCGACGGCTTCATCCGCGTCTACGAGGAAGGGCGCGACGATACCGAGGACGAGGACGACAAGCGCCTGCCGCAGATCGCGAAGGACGAAGCGATGAAGAAGCTCGGCGTCACGCCCGAGCAGCACTTCACCCAGCCCCCGCCCCGCTATACCGAGGCGACGCTGGTGAAGCGGATGGAAGAGCTGGGGATTGGGCGGCCCTCGACCTATGCCAGCATCGTGACCACGATCCAGGACCGCGAATACGTCCGCAAGGAGGGCAACCGCCTGTTCCCCGAGGACAAGGGGCGGCTGGTAACGGCCTTCCTCACCAACTACTTCCGCCGCTACGTGGAATACGACTTCACCGCCGCGCTCGAGGAAGAGCTCGACGACGTCTCGGCCGGCAGCCGCGATTACAAGGAAGTGCTGGGCCAGTTCTGGCGCGACTTCTCGGCGGCCATCGCGGAAACCTCGGACCTCCGCATCGGCGAGGTGCTGGAGAAGATCAACGAGGTGCTGGCACCGCACCTGTTCCCGCCGCGCGAGGACGGCAAGGATCCGCGGCTGTGCCCGAACTGCGAGAAGGGCACGCTGTCGATGCGCACGGCCCGCTCGGGCGGCGCCTTCATCGGCTGCTCGAACTATCCCGAGTGCCGCTATACCCGCCCCTTCGGCCCCCCGTCCGAGGCGGACGACCCGAACGCGGGGGGCATCCCGCCCGAGGGCAAGCTGCTGGGCGAGGACCAGGGCGACAAGATCTGGGCCTTCAAGGGCCGGTTCGGCCCCTATGTCCAGCGCGGCGACGCGACGGAGGAGAACAAGAAGCCCCCGCGCCAGTCGATCCCCCGCGAATGGCCGCCCGAGGACGTGGACCTGGCCCAGGCGCTGAAGCTGCTGGCCCTGCCCCGCCTCGTCGGCCAGCATCCCGAGGACGGGGTGAACGTCTGGTCGACCATAGGCCGTTACGGGCCCTACCTGAAGCACAACGAGGATACCGGGCGGGGCGGCTCGACCGCGCCGCTGCCCGAACTCGACGACGTCTTCACCATCGGCATGAACCGCGCGGTCGAACTGCTGGCCCAGAAGGCGGCCAGCCGCGGCGGGCGCGGCGCGGCGGCGAAACCCCTGCGCGAGATGGGCGAACATCCGTCCGAGGGCGGCGCGGTCAGCATCATGGAGGGGCGTTACGGCCCCTACGTGAAGTGGGGCAAGGTCAACGCGACGCTGCCGAAGGACACCGAGCCCGAACAGGTGACGATGGAACAGGCGGTCGAGCTGATCGCCGAGAAGGCGGCGAAGAAGGGCACGCGCAAGACGGCGACCAGGAAGACGGCGGCGAAGAAGCCCGCTGCAAAGCCGAAGGCGGCAAAGACCACGAAAACCGCGACGAAGACGAAGACCGCCGCCGCCAAGGCCTCGACCGCGAAGACGGCGAAGGCGAAGAAGGCCGCGAAGGACGACGGCGAAGACTGACGCCGCCGCGCGTGCCCTGCGGACCGGGGTGCGATTGACTTGGACGGACGGCGCGGCGAAAGCTGGGCCCCGAGACACGGAACAACGGGAACGGATGCGATGAAGAAGGTGTATGGATCGGCGGCCGAGGCGCTGGACGGGCTGCTGTTCGACGGAATGTTCATCGCCGCCGGAGGTTTCGGCCTCTGCGGCATCCCCGAGCTGCTGCTGCAGGCGATCAAGGAGGCCGGGACCAGGGACCTGACCTTCGCCTCGAACAACGCGGGCGTCGACGATTTCGGCATCGGCATCCTGCTGCAGACGCGGCAGGTGAAGAAGATGATCTCGTCCTACGTCGGCGAGAACAAGGAGTTCATGCGCCAGTATCTCGGCGGCGAGCTGGAGCTGGAGTTCAACCCGCAGGGCACGCTGGCCGAACGGATGCGTGCGGGCGGGGCGGGCATCCCCGGCTTCTACACGAAGACCGGCGTCGGCACGGTGATCGCCGAGGGCAAGGAGCACAAGGAGTTCGACGGCCAGACCTACATCCTCGAACGCGGGATCGTGGCCGACCTTTCGATCGTGAAGGCGTGGAAGGCCGACGACACCGGCAACCTCGTCTTCCGCAAGACCGCCCGCAACTTCAACCCGCCCGCGGCGATGTGCGGCAAGGTCTGCGTCGCCGAGGTGGAAGAGATCGTGCCGCGCGGCGAACTCGACCCCGATGGAATTCACCTGCCGGGGATCTATGTCCATCGTATCATTCAGGGCGAGCACGAGAAGCGCATCGAACAGCGCACCACTCGGGCCGCCTGACAGGCGATTTGGACAGGGCCATGGACACACAGAAGACGAAGGGCGCCGGGGACATCAGCAGCGACGAGGCATTTGCCACGTTCTCGAAATCGAGCGTCGCGATGGTCCTCACCAACCCGCGGTTCGAGGACAATCCCATCGTCTACGTGAACGATGCCTTCGTCCGCCTGACCGGCTATTCGCGCGATGCCTCTGTGGGGCGGAACTGCCGCTTCCTCCAGGGCCAGCGGACCGATCCCGACGACACCCGCAAGATCCGTCGCGCCCTCGAGAAACAGCAGGACGTCTCGGTCGACATCCTGAACTACCGCGCCGACGGCACGACCTTCATGAACCGCCTGCTGATCACCCCCGTGTTCGACAGCGAGGACGAGCTTTCCTATTTCCTCGGCATCCAGGTCCGGCTCGACAAGACCTCGGCCCAGGGGATGCAGGCCACCGCCGACAAGGCCCTGCGCGAGATCCAGCACCGGGTGAAGAACCACCTGTCGATGATCGTCGGCATGATCCGCATGCAGGCCCGCCAAAGCACCGCCGCCGAGGAATACAAGAGCCTGTCGCGCCGGATCGAGAGCCTGCAGCTGCTCTACGAGGAACTGACCGAGCCCACGGACCAGAACGGGCCGCAGACGATCCCGCTCGGCTCCTACCTGTCGCGGGTCGCCAACGCGATCGCCCATATCGACGGGCGCGCCGGCATCCGCGTGAACATCGTCGCCGACGCCATGGACATGCCGGTGGACCACGCCACGCGGATGGGGCTGATCCTGTCCGAGGTGCTGACCAATGCCATGCAGCACGCCTTCGACGGCCGCGAGGAGGGAGTGGTCGACGTCAGGCTGGCCGCGCTGACCGGCGGCGGCGCGCGCGTGACCATCTCGGACGACGGGGTGGGCATCCCCGAGGGCATCAACTGGCCCGAGACCAATTCGCTGGGCGGGCGGATCGTCATGGGACTGATCGACGGGCTGGGCGGCACCTTCGACGTGACCCGCGCCGCTTCGGGCACCGTCGTGACATTGGACGTGCCCGCCGAAAGCTTCGTCCCGGCGCCCACGGACTGAGACCCGGCTTGCAACCGGAAGCGTTGACATAGATACCTGAGACCGAACGCAAACGAGGATCGACCATGGCCTGGGACCGCAATCAGATGGCCGCCCGCGCGGCGCAGGAACTGGAAGACGGGATGTACGTCAACCTCGGCATCGGCATCCCGACGCTGGTGTCCAACTACATCCCCGAAGGTGTCGAGGTCACGCTGCAGTCCGAGAACGGCATGCTCGGCATGGGCCCCTTCCCGATCGAGGGCGAGGAGGATCCCGACCTCATCAACGCGGGCAAGCAGACCATCACCGAGATTCCGAAGACCGCCTATTTCGACAGCGCCACCTCCTTCGGCATGATCCGCGGCGGCAAGATCGCCATGGCGATCCTCGGCGCGATGGAAGTGTCCGAAAAGGGCGACCTTGCGAACTGGATGATCCCGGGCAAGCTCGTGAAGGGCATGGGCGGCGCCATGGACCTTGTCGCCGGCGTCGGCCGGGTGATCGTGGTCATGGACCACGCCAACAAGGCGGGCGAATCGAAGCTCCTGAAGGAATGCACCCTGCCGCTGACCGGAACCGGCGTCGTCGACCGGATCATCACCAACCTTGGCGTGCTCGACGTGGTCGAGGGCGGGCTGAGGATCGTGGAGACGGCCGAGGGCGTGTCCGAGGACGAGCTGCGCGCCGCGACGGACGCCACCCTTGTCTGAGCGCAAGATCCTGCGCGAGGTGCAGGGCTCCAAGGGCCGCTACGTCTTCCGCGAGGGCGGGGACGAGGCCGAGCTGACCTATTCCATCACCACGCCGACGCTGATCATCGCCGACCACACCGGCGTTCCGGATGCCTTCCGTGGCCGGGGCGTGGGCCAGGCGCTGGTGGAACGCCTGGTCGCCGACGCACGGGCGGAGGGGGTGAAGATCGTGCCCCTCTGCCCCTTCGTCAACGCCCAGCGCCGCCGCCATCCCGAATGGGCTGACGTGTTCCAGGTCTGAGCGCCGTCAGCCCGCCTGTCCCCCCGACAGAAGCGCGCCCGCGCTGCGCCAGGCGCACCCCGGATGCGCCGCGGTCAGGGCGAGGAAGCGTTCCAGAAAGTCCCAGGCGGCATCGTCATGCACCAGGTGATGCGTCAGCAGCCCCACGCAGCCGACGCCCGCCTCCGCGGCGGCAAGGATGTCCGCCGTCATCGCGGCATCGCTCCGCCCACCGCGGGTGCCGCGCCAGTCGATCAGGTCGGCGTGGGTGTTGATCCGGCGGATCGGCCCCGGCCGCTCCGGCCCGAACACCGACAGCGCGGAAAAGCCCAGCGCCGCCAGCCGCGCCTCGACCTGCGGCCCGATGCGGTTCCAGGGCGGCACGACGATCGGCAGCGCCCGCGTGCCGTGCAGTTCCGACAGCCTGTCCCGCCCCTCTTCCAACTCGCCCAGGGTGTCGGCCAGGGGGCGATCGTCCCCCAGCTCCCGCTTCTTCTCGCCCGCCGGGGCGTGGCTTTCGTGGGCCCAGCCGTGCAGGGCGACGCTCATCGTCGGCGCCGCGTCCAGCCGCGCGGCCAGCGCCGGGCCCGTCCGTTCCGGGATCACCGCCAAAAGGCAGGGGATGCCATGCGCTTCCGTCAGCCCGATCAGCCGGTCGAGCGCCGGTGTCGGGTCCACCGCGTCGTCGTCGCGCAGCCAGAACGTCAGCGGACGCCCCTCGGCCGCCGCCGCGTCCAGTGCCGCGGCCAGGTCGGAAAGCCCGTGATCCTGCGTCATCGCCGTCCCTCCAGAAGCGGGGCCAAAAGCCCGTTCAGCCGTGCCGCGGCCCCCGCCATGTCATGCTCCCGCGCCACCGTCCCGCGCGCGGCGCGGCCCAGCAGGTCGCGCAGCGCGCCATCCTCCAGCACCCGCCGCAGCGCCGCGGCATAGGCGCCCGTGTCGCCCTCGGCGGTCAGGAGCCCCGTCACGCCGTCCGTCACCACCTCCGGCACCCCCGCCCGCGCCTCGGCGACGACCGGCACACCGCAGGCCTGCGCCTCGAGATAGGCAAGGCCATAGGCCTCTCCCACCCCGGGCCAGGCATGGGCCCAGAACCGGGCAAGCCGTGCGGGCAGATCCTCGCGCGCCACCGCCCCGGCCCAGTCGATCCGTTCGCCGAAGCGCGCGAACAGGTCCGCCCCCTGTCCCCGCGCCGGGCCGTCGCCGATCCCCTCCAGCCGCCAGTCCGCGTCCTCCAGCAGCGCCAGCGCCGCGGCCAGCCGGGCATAGCTCTCCAGCTTGTCGCCCGGCCGCATCATCGCCACCACCCCGAGCCGCCCCGGCGCGGGGCGGGTTTCGGACGCCAGGAAGGGCGCGGCGTCGATGAACGGCCCGAGCCAGCCCAGACGCTCCGGCGCGACGATCCCGGCCAGCCCGTCGCGGTCGCGCCGGGTCAGGCAGATGTTCAGCGCCGCCTGCCGGATGCCCGCGACCGCACGCGCCTGCCAGTCCCGCCAGAGCCCGACCGAGCGGCGCGGCGAGTACGAGGCTTCGACGGTCACATAGGGCACCCCGAACGCGGCACAGAGCGGCGGGCCAAGCAGGTCCGGCGACTTGTAGTAGGGATGATAGCACATCCACAGGTCCGGCGCCCCGTCCTTTCGCCAGGCCGCTGCCAGATCCCGCCGCGCGGCTTCGGCCCGCGCGAGGATGGCGTCGCGCGTCGCCGCGTCCCCGGGATCGCGCAGGAAGCTGCGCAGGTCCGAGACCGGCGTCACATCGTGGCCGCCGCGCGCGAGGCAATCCATCAGCTGGCGCGCCATCAGCCGGTCGCCCGAGGGCACGGGATGGTCGGGACTCTTCAGCGGAGCGTGGAAGGCGATGCGGCGCATGCCTCTCCATAGACCGCGCCGGAAGCCCCCGCCACGGCGATGTGGCCCGGCTTGACAGCGCCCGGCCCCTCGGCCACCACCCGGCCGATGATCTATCTCCTGCGCCATGGCCAGACCGAATACAACGCCGAAGGCCGTTACCAGGGCCGGGCGGAGTCCTCGCTCACGGAGCGGGGGCGCGCGCAGGCCCTTGCCTATGCGGCGGCGCTGAAGCCGCGGGTCCGCGCGTCCGAGTGCGTGATCCTGTCCAGCCCCCTGTCCCGCGCCCGGCAGACCGCCGCCATCGTCGGCGAAGCGCTCGGCGGCGCGCCTGTCGTGGTCGAGCCGGATCTGACGGAGCTGTCCCTCGGCGCCTGGGAAGGGCGGACCGCCGCCGAGATCGATGCCGGATGGCCCGGCGCGCGCGATGCCGTGCCCCGCAACATGTGGTTCTTCCATGCGCCGGACGGCGAAGACCTCGCCTCGGCCACGCGGCGCGTCGGCCGGGCGCTCGCCGCGGCAGGGGCGCGGCCCGAGCCGGTGAGGATCCTCGTCAGCCATGCCGTGGTGGGCCGTCTGCTGCGCGGGATCTACCTCGGGCTCGATCCCCTGAAGGCGGCGCGGCTGGAGATTCCGCAGGAGGCCTTCTTCGCCCTGTCCGGCGAGGGCGTCATCGAGCGGATCGCCTGCCCCGGCTGACCCTTCACCACGGCTTCCAGCCGATCAGGAATCCTCCGGCCGTCTCGCGCATCGCGTCCAGCTCCGCCGCGCCCGCGCCTTTCGCCAGATTGCCCTGCACCAGCCCGCGCGGCGCCAGCGTCACCGGCGCCTGCGCGGCGACAAGGGTGAAGATCAGCGGCCCCGTCACCCACCAGGCAGGCCCGCCGGGCAGGGTCGCGACGACATCGGGCAGGATGGCGTTCAGGTGCGCCATCACCGGGTGCGCCGGGGGACAGGCGATCAGCGAGTTGGTGAGGAACGGGCTGCCCGCCCCGGTGAGGCGCGGCGTGTCCTCGGCCAGCGCGGCCAGGCCCAGCATCGGCAGCGCCTCCGCCAGTCCCAGATCGTCGCGCGCCGGGTACCAGTCGCAGTCGAGATAGACGCCGCCTTCCCGCGCGAGGATCAGGTAGCGGGCGGCATCCACGGCACCGGGATAATCGCCCCGCTCCAGCCGTTCGCGGAAGGCCGGGGCGTCCGTGAACCCGGCGATCTCCAGATCGTCCTCCCGCCAGAGCCGGTACTCGAAGCCGTTCCGCCGTGCCACCCCGGCCCAGGCGGCACAGGCGGGGGGCACCGGGGCGGGGCCGATCCAGACCTGGTGCAGCACGTCGGGCACCGCCGCGCGCGCCGCCGCGGAACAGGCGCGGCGCGCCTCGTCGGGCATCCGGGCCAGCGCCGACAGCGCCTCGGGCGGCGGGACGAGGAAATACTGGAGCGCGATGCGCGCGGCCGCATCGCCTTCGGCCTTGGCGAGCTTGAGGTAGGCCGCGTGCAGGCGGCGCGGCAGGCCGAGCGCGGTCAGGGGACCCATCGCGTCCGGCGCGCCGTCGCCGCGCAGCCCGTCGAGCACCGCGCGCGCCCCCGCAAGGTCGCCCGCGGCGCGCAGCTCTCCCGCGGCGTCGAGCCGCGCGCGTGCCTCGTCCTTCGGTGTCATCGCGCTGCCTCGCTGCCGGATGCGCCGGTGTCCTGCCGTCCCTCATATCCCCGCGCGGCCCGGGGCGCAGCCCCCGACACGCCGCATTGCGCGACCTTGCGGCAGTTCGCGGGCGGCGCGTCGGCTGCGGCGGCTTGGCGATGGACAGGCCCGCCCGAATGGGTAAGGTCGCGACAGACGGGGTGAGCGCGCGCCGCGCGGGAGAACGGATGGCTGCTGGCAAGGATCTGCTGCGGATCGAGGGGCTGAGCGTCACCTTCCCCCTCATGCGCGGCATGCTGACCGCGGTGGACGACGCGAGCCTCCGGATCCTGCCCGGCAAGGTCACGGCGCTGGTGGGCGAGTCGGGGTCGGGCAAGTCGGTGATCGGCCAGGCGATCATGGGCCTCGCCCCTGCCGCGGCGAAGGTCAGCGGCCGGATCCTGTTCGACGACGGCGCCGGGCCGGTCGACATCCTGAAGCTGCCCCGCGACGGGATCGAGGCGCGGGCGATCCGCGGCGCCCGGATCGGCCAGATCTTCCAGGAGCCGATGACCTCGTTCTCGCCGCTGCACACCATCGGCGACCAGGTGTCGGAGGTGCTGAAGATCCACGAACCCGGCCCCGCCGCCGCCCGACGCCGCGAGACCGAGGAGATGCTGCGCCTCGTCGGCTTCGACCAGCCCGGAAAGGTGTTCGACAAGTATCCGTTCGAACTGTCGGGCGGGATGCGGCAGCGGGCGATGATCGCCATGGCGCTGATCTGCCGCCCGTCGCTGCTGATCGCGGACGAGCCGACGACGGCGCTGGACGTGACGATCCAGGCGCAGATCATGAAACTGCTCGGCGACCTCCAGCGACAGCTCGGCATGGCGGTGCTGCTGATCACCCACGACCTTGGCGTGGTGGCGAACAGCGCCGACGAGGTGGTGGTGATCTATCACGGCAGGATCATGGAGGCGGGGCCGGTCGAGGCGATCTTCTGCAACCCGACCCACGCCTATCTGAAGGGGCTGCTCGGGGCGATCCCGCATTTCGACATGGGCCGGTCCGAACGCCTGAAACCCCTGCGCGAGATCGAGACGCTGGGTGGCGGACTGCTGGCGAAGATGCCGGGGAAGGTGGCTGCGCCGACAGGCAAGGCGCCGGAGGTGCTGCTGAAGGTGCGCGGGCTCTCCAAGACCTTCGGCAGCCGCAAGGGCGACGGCTGGCTGTCCTCCGCCCCGCCCCCTGCCCCCGCGGTGGACGACGTGGGCTTCGACATCCGCCGGGGCGAGTGCCTCGGGCTGGTGGGCGAGTCCGGCTGCGGCAAGACGACGGTGTCGAAGATGCTGATGCGGGCCGTGTCGGCCGACGCGGGCGAGGTGACGTTCGACAACGGGGCGCAGCGGATCGACGTGCTGCGCGCCGAGGGGGCGGAGCTGCGCACCCTGCAACGGCGGATCCAGATGATCTTCCAGGATCCGGTGTCCTCGCTGTCGCCCCGGATGAGCGTGGGCAACATCCTGCTGGAGCCGATGGAGATCCACGACCTCGGCACCAGGGCCGAGCGGGTCGAGGCGGCGCGGGTGCTGCTGAAGGCCGTGGGGCTGGAGGAGAACGCCCTGCGCCGCTATCCGCATTCCTTCTCGGGCGGGCAGCGGCAGCGGATCGGGATCGCGCGGGCGCTGGCGCTGTCGCCCGAGCTCATCATCTGCGACGAGCCGGTGTCGGCGCTGGACGTGTCGGTGCAGGCGCAGGTGCTGAACCTCCTGAAAGACCTTCAGCGCGACATCGGGCTGACCTATCTCTTCATCTCCCACAACCTCGCCGTGGTGAACTACATGGCCGACCGGGTGGCGGTGATGTGGGCGGGACGGATCGTGGAGTTGGCCCCGGTCGAGGTGCTGATGTCGGCCCCCGTCCATCCCTATACCCGCGCCCTGCTGGCCGCAGTGCCCTATCCCGACCTCGGCCGCCCGCTCGACTTCGCCACCGCCGCGCTGTCGAGCCGCGAGGCGCGCAAGATGTGGGCGCCCGCCTTCCGCGAGGGCGACGGCGGCACGCTGGCGCCCGCGGATCTCGGGAACGGGCATTTCGTGCTGGCGAGGACCGGCGCCGACGCGGCGGAGCTGCGCGCATGATCTCCCGCCGCCGGACCCTCGCGCTGATGGGCGCGGCCTTCCTGCCCGGCACCTTGCGCGCCGCCCCGCAGGAGCCCGAGGTCTTCGCCGCCGACGTGGCCGCGGGCCGCCTGCCGCCGGTGAACGAACGGCTGCCGAAGGTGCCGCGGGTGATCGACATGGGGTCGCTCGGCCGGACCCCGGGGGTGCAGGGCGGGACCGTGCGCACCCTGATCGGCGGGCAGCGCGACATCCGGATCATGCCGATCAATGGCTATGCCCGGCTGGTCGGCTACGGCCCCGACCTGGTGCTGCAGCCCGACATCCTGGAAAGCTGCGAGGTGGAGGAGGGCCGCATCTTCACCTTCCGCCTGCGCGAAGGCCACCGCTGGTCCGACGGCAATCCGTTGACCAGCGAGGATTTCCGCTTCGTCTGGGAAGACGTCTACCACGACGAGGAGCTGTCGCCGGGCGGCATCCCGGCCGAGATGCTGGTGGCGGGCGACGGGCCGACGTTCGAGGTTCTGGACGAGGTGACGGTGCGCTATGCCTGGGCGACGCCGGTGCCGGATTTCCTGCCGAACCTCGCCAAGCCCTCGCCGCTGAAGCTGTTCCTGCCTTCCGTCTACATGAAGCAGTTCCACCCGGCCTACCAGACGGCGGAGAAGCTGGAGGAATACATCGAGCAGTTCCGCGTCGACGACTGGACCTCGCTGTTCCAGAAGCAGTCGCGCCAGAACCGCCCGGAAAACCCCGACCTGCCCACGACCGAGCCCTGGCGGCCCCGCACCTCCCCCCCGGCCGAACAGTTCGTGTTCGAGCGGAACCCCTATTTCCACCGGGTCGACGAGGCGGGCACGCAGCTGCCCTACATCGACCGGGTGCTGCTGAACATCTCGTCCTCCGAGATCATCCCCGCCAAGGCGGCGACGGGCGAGGCGGACTTGCAGTACATGGGCCTCAGCTTCAACGACTACACGCTCCTGAAGCGGGCCGAGCGGGTGCAGCCGGTGAAGGTAGACCTCTGGAAGCAGCCCCAGGGCTCGAAGATGGCGCTGCTGCCGAACCTCAACTGCGCCGATCCGGTGTGGCGGGCGGTATTGCAGGACGCGAACTTCCGCCGCGGCCTGTCGCTGGCCGTGGACCGCGAGGAGATCAACAAGGCGCTGTTCTTCGGGCTGGCGCGGGAGAGTGCCGACACGGTGCTGCCGGAAAGCCCGCTCTACCGCGAGGAATATGCGAGCGCCTATGCCGCCTTCGACCCCGAGAAGGCGAACGCGCTGCTGGATCTCGCCGGGCTCGACAAGCGCGACCGCTTCGGGATGCGCAAGCTGCCGGACGGCCGGCCGGTGCAGATCGTGGTGGAGTCGGCCGGGGAAAGCACGCTCGAGACCGATATCCTGGAGCTGATCCACGACACCTTCTTCGACGTCGGCGTGGCGATCTACACCCGCACCTCGCAGCGCGAACTGCTGAGAAGCCGCGCCATGGGCGGCGGGCTTCTGATGTCGGTGGGCATCGGGCTGGACAATGCCGTGCCGACGGCGGACATGCCGCCGCTGGAGCTGGCGCCCACGGACGACGCGCAGCTCCAGTGGCCGAACTGGGGGATGTTCTTCATGTCGGCCGAAAGCAGCGGCGTGCCACCGGACCTCGCGCCGGTGGTCGACCTGATGCAGCTGCTCCGGCAGTGGCGGCGCAGCGCCTCGACGGACGAGCGGGCGGAGATCTGGCACCGGATGCTGGCGATCCGCGCCGACCAGGTGTTCACCATCGGCACCGTGAACGGCGCGCTGGCGCCGCTGGTGCGGGCGGACTGGCTGAAGAACGTGCCGGACGAGGGCCTGCTGGGCTACGATCCCACCAGCTATCTCGGGGCCTACATGCCTGACACCTTCTGGGACGGGAGGCGCGGATGAGCCTCGCGCGCTACATCCTCTGGCGGCTGGCGGTGATGGTGCCGACGCTGCTGCTGATCTCGGCGCTGGTCTTCACCATCATTGAACTGCCGCCGGGCGACTATTTCGAAAGCTACATCACCGAGTTGCAGGCCATGGGTGAATCCGCCGACCTGGCCGAGATCGAGCAGCTGCGGACCAAGTACCATTTCGACGAACCGGCGGTGGTGCGGTATTTCTACTGGCTCGGGGGGATGCTGCACGGCGACTTCGGCTATTCCTTCGAATACCGCCTGCCGGTGTCCGAGGTCGTCGGCGACCGGCTGTGGCTGACGATCCTCGTCTCCTTCGTCACCATCGTCTTCACCTGGCTGATCGCCTTTCCCATCGGCATCTACTCGGCCACGCACCAGTATTCCTGGGGCGACTACGGGCTGACGCTGGTGGGGATGATCGGCATCTCGGTGCCGAACTTCATGCTGGCGGTGATCCTGATGTATTTCGCCAACCAGTGGTTCGGCGTCTCCATCGGCCACCTGATGGACCAGAAGTTCCTGGGCGAGCCGATGAGCTGGGAGAAGTTCCGCTCGATTCTGTCGCACATCTGGATCCCGGTCATCATCATCGGCACCGCCGGGACCGCTGCGATGATCCGGCGGCTTCGCGCCAACCTGCTGGACGAGCTGCACAAGCAGTACGTCACCACGGCGCGGGCCAAGGGGATGGCGCCGGGGCCGCTGCTGCGGAAGTACCCGCTGAGGATGGCGCTGAACTTCTTCATCTCCGACATCGGCTCGATCCTGCCCTCGATCATCTCCGGGGCCGAGGTGACGGCGATCGTGCTGTCGCTTGAAACCACGGGGCCAATGCTGATCAACGCGCTGCAAAGCCAGGACATGTATCTTGCCGGGTCGTTCCTGATGTTCCTCGCCTTCCTCACGGTGATCGGGATGCTGGTCAGCGACATCGCCCTCGCCTTCCTCGACCCGCGGATCCGTCTTGGCGGGGAGGCGCGGAAATGAGCATGCCCCTGCCCCCGCCCGGCGCGCCGCTGCCGCACTACGTCTCGGACGCGCCGTTCGACCCCGATGCCGCCGCGCGCCAGGCCGAGGAGGCGAGCGGGGTCCTGACCACCTCGCAATGGCACATGATCTGGTACAAGTTCCGCCGGCACCGGCTGGCGGTGGTGTCGGGGGTGTTCCTGCTGCTGATGTACGCCAGCATCCTGATCACCGAGTTCCTGGCCCCCTACAACCTCCACACCCGCAACGTCGACGCGATCTACGAGCCGCCGCAGCGCATCCACCTGTTCCACGAGGGCGAGTTCGTCGGCCCCTTCGTCTATGGCCGGTCGATGGAGCTGAACATGGAGACGCTGCGCCGGGTCTACACCGACGCACCGGGCGAGGTGCAGCCGCTGCGCTTCTTCTGCCATGGCGACCGCTACCGGTTCTGGGGGCTCATTGACGCCGACCTGCACCTCGTCTGCCCGGCCGAGGGCGGCGAGATGTTCCTGCTCGGCACCGACCGGCTGGGGCGGGACCAGCTGTCGCGCATCCTCTATGGCGCGCGGATCTCGCTGACGATCGGGCTGTTCGGCGTGGCGGTCAGCTTCATCCTCGGGATCGTGATCGGCGGGCTGGCCGGATACCACGGCGGCTGGATCGACATGGCGCTGACGCGGATCACCGAGGTCTTGCAGTCGATCCCGTCGATCCCGCTCTGGATGGCGATGGCGGCGATCATCCCCGTCACATGGAACCCAATCTTCGTCTATCTCGGGATCACCATGATCCTCGGGCTCCTGGACTGGACCGGCCTCGCGCGGGCCGTAAGATCCAAGCTGTTCTCGCTCCGCGAAGAGGATTACGTCACCGCGGCGCAGGTCATGGGGGCGAAGAGTGGGCGGATCATCTCGCGCCATCTCGTGCCCGGCTTCATGTCGCACCTGATCGCCTCAGCCACGCTGACGGTGCCCGGCATGATCCTCGGCGAGACCGCGCTCAGCTTCCTCGGCCTCGGCCTGCGCCCGCCGATCACCAGCTGGGGGATCCTGCTGACCGAGGCGCGGAACGTGAACGTCATCGCGATCTTTCCGTGGCTGCTGTTTCCGATAGTGCCCGTGATTCTGGTGATACTTGCGTTCAACTTTCTGGGTGACGGTTTGCGCGACGCCGCCGACCCCTATAAGTAGCCCGAAAACCGATCCCCGGCACGTCCGGCGGCACGAGAGACGAAAGGCCGGACGATGAAGACATGGTTCGACGACGCCCGCGTCCTGATGTACTCGCACGACACCTTCGGGCTGGGCCATCTCAGGCGCTGCCGCACCATCGCCCATGCCCTTGTCGAGCGGTTCAGCGGCGTCACCGTCCTGATCGTCTCGGGCGCCAGCATCGCGGGCACCTTCGACTATCGCGCCCGCGTGGATTTCGTGAAGATTCCGAGCGTCATCAAGCTTCGCAACGGCGAATACACCTCGCTGTCCGAGCATATCGACGTCCGGGACACGCTGGCGATGCGCCGGTCGATCATCCGCCACACCGCCGAGACCTTCAAGCCCGACATCTTCATCACCGACAAGGAGCCGATGGGCCTGCGGGGCGAGATCGAGGACACGCTCGCCTTCCTGAAGGCGCGGGGCACGCGGCTGGTCCTCGGCCTGCGCGAGGTGATGGACGCCCCGCACCTGCTGGAGGCCGAGTGGGCGCGCAACGACGTGCTGACCAAGATCGGCCGCTTCTACGACAACGTCTGGGTCTACGGCCCGCCCGACTTCTACGATCCGCTGACCGGCCTCGACGCGCCGCAGGCGGTGCGCGACCGGATGCAGTATACCGGCTTCCTCAAGCGCAGCGCCGACAGCGCGGCCCCTTCCCACAACCGGCCCAAGGGCAATTACATCCTCGTCACCACCGGGGGCGGCGGCGACGGGTTCGACCTGGTTTCGGCGGTGCTCGGGGCCTATCGCGCCGATCCGGAGCTGCCGCACAAGGCGCTGGTCGTGCTGGGGCCCTACATGCCCGCAGAACAGCGGGCGACGCTGGAGAAGGCGGCCGAAGGGCTGGAGCGGATCGAGCTGATCCACTTCGACTCCCGGCTTGAAGAGCTGATGGCGGGCGCGCAGGCGGTGGTGGCGATGGGCGGCTACAACACCTATTGCGAGATCCTGTCCTTCGACAAGCCGGCCCTGATCCTGCCCCGTGTCACCCCGCGGGAAGAGCAGCTGATCCGCACCCGCCGGGCTGAGGCGATGGGGCTGGTCGACATGCTGACCCCGGACGAGGCCCGGGATGCGCCCCGCCTTGCCGGGATGCTGCGCGCCCTGCCCTTCCGCGCGCCGCCGTCGCAGGCGGGGGGCGCGGTGCAGATGGACGGGCTCGACAACATCTCGCGGATGATCGGCGAATGGCTTTCGGCCCGCGGAAGCCGCCCCGCGGCGGTGGCCGGAGAGTAATGGCGGGGGACGCGGGGCCGCGGGGGCCGAAACGGATCGTCGTGATCCTCAAGGGCTATCCCCGCCTGTCCGAGACCTTCATCGCGCAGGAGCTCTACGGGCTCGAGCGGGCGGGCTTCGCGCTGTCGCTGATCTCCATGCGCCACCCGACCGACACCCGCCGCCACCCGGTCCACGACGAGATCCGCGCGCCCGTCACCTACCTGCCCGAGTACCTGCACCACGAACCCCTGCGTGTGCTGCGCGGGCTCTGGCGCAGCCTCCGGCGGCCCGGCTTCCGCGCCGCGCTGTCGGCCTTCCTCGGCGACCTTTCGCGCGACCTTTCCCGCAACCGCGTCCGCCGCTTCGGACAGGCGTCGGTGCTGGCGGCCGAGTGGCCGAAGGATGGCGACTGGATCTACGCCCATTTCATCCACACGCCGGGGTCGGTCGCGCAATACGCCAGCCTGATGACCGGCGTGCCCTATTCCGTCTCGGCCCATGCGAAGGACATCTGGACCTCGCCCGACCGGGATCTCGCGCGGAAACTGGACGGCGCCGCCTGGTGCGTCACCTGCACCGCCGTGGGGCGGGATCACCTCGCGGGGCTCGCGGAGGCGCCAGGCAAGGTGGTGCTGAGCCACCATGGTCTCGACCTGCACCGCTTCCCGACCCCGGACGCGCCGCGCCCGCCGAAGGACGGCACCGGCGCGCCGGTGGAGGTGCTGAGCGTCGGGCGGGCGGTGCCGAAGAAGGGGTATGACCTCCTGCTCCGGGCGCTGGCCGCGCTGCCGGAGGGGCTGAACTGGCGCTTCGTCCATATCGGTGCGGGGACCGAGGCGAAGGCGATGCAGGCGCTGGCGGACGAACTTGGCATCGCGGAGCGGGTCGAGTGGCGCGGGGCGATGGACCAGACGGGGGTGCTGGAGGCCTATCGCGCGGCCGATCTCTTCGCGCTGGCCTGCCGGGTGGCGGGCGACGGCGACCGCGACGGGCTGCCCAACGTGCTGGTCGAGGCGGCAAGCCAGGGGCTGGCCTGCGTCACCACCGACGTCTCGGGCATCGGCGACCTGTTCCGCGACGGCCAGAACGCATGGGTCGTACCGCCGGAAGACGTCGCCGCCCTGTCCGCCGCGCTGGCGCAGGCGATCAGCGATCCCGCCCGCCGCCGCACCCTGGGTCAGGCGGCCGAGGCGCAGGTGCGGGCGGAGTTCGACTTCCACGACAGCATCCGCCAACTGGCGGACCTCTTTGCCGAAGGCGTCGGAGATCGCCCATGACCCGCCCCGCCCCCCGGATCCTGTTCTACGTCCAGCACCTGCTGGGGATCGGCCACCTTGCCCGGGCCAGCCGCATCGCCGGGGCGCTGGCGGCGGAGGGGGCCGAGGTCTGCGTGGTCACCGGCGGCCTGCCCGTGAAAGGCTTCCCGGGCGAGGGGATCGGCCACGTCGCGCTGCCGCCCATCGCCATCGCCGAGGACGGATTCTCGACCCTGGTCGACGCGGCCGGCCAGCCGCTCGACGACAGCTTCCGCGGCGACCGGGCGGCGCGCCTGCTGGAGGCCTTCCGCGGGTTCCGCCCCGACGTGGTGGTGCTGGAGGCCTTTCCCTTCGGCCGCCGCCAGGTCCGGTTCGAGCTTCTGCCGCTGATCGAGGCCATCGAGGCGACGAAACCGCGCCCCGCCCTCGTCAGCTCGGTCCGCGACATCCTCCAGGCGAGGAAGCCCGAGCGCGACGCCGAGACGGCGGAGCTCGTGCAGCGGCACTTCGACCGGGTGCTGGTCCACGGCGATCCCGGCTTCGTGCGGCTGGAAGACACCTTCCCCCACGCCGCCGCCATCGCCGACCGGGTGGCCTATACCGGTCTCGTCGCGGCACCTCCGCCCGAACCCTCGCCCGACCGCTACGATGTCGTCGTCTCGGCAGGCGGCGGCGCGGTGGGGGCGGCGCTGATCGGGGCCGCGCTCGACGCCGCGCCCCGGCTTCCCGCGCTGAAGCGGTGGTGCGTGATCTCGGGGCCGAACCTGCCCGAGCGGGACTTCACCCGCCTCTCGGCGCAGGCCCGCGACGGGGTCGAGGTGGTGCGCTTCCGCGCCGATTTCCCCGCCCTGCTCGCCGCCTGCCGCCTCTCGGTCTCGCAGGCCGGCTACAACACGGTCTGCGACATCCTCCAGGCCGGATGCCGCGCGGTGCTGGTGCCCTTCGCCACCGGCGGCGAGACGGAACAGACCGAGCGCGCCGCCCGGCTTCAGGCGATGGGACGCGTCCGGATGCTGCCCGAGGCCGAGATCGGCGGCGAAACGCTGGCCCGAGCCATGCAGCAGGCGATGGACAGCGTCCCGGCAGATGTTTCGGGCCGTTTGCGCCTTGACGGAGCGGCACGATCGGCACATCTCCTTACAACTCTCGCCACATGACATGACATAGCCGCGTTGCGCCCCACGACGTTCCGGCCTCTGCGTTGCGGGTGCTGAAGAGTTTCAAGTTGAAGGCCGCCGTCGATGGAGCCGATCCTTTCCCGCTACATCTGGACGAACACGAAGCGCCAGCAGCTCTGGATCCTGCTGGTGGTCGGGGCGTCGATGATTCCCTACTACATGGCGTTCAACCTGCCCAAGCTGATCGTCAACGGCCCGATCCAGGGCGAGGGCTTCGAGACGCCGGACGCCACCCAGACCTTCGGCAACATCACCCTCGACCTGCCGTGGCTCGGCCAGGTCGAGCTGTTCCAGGGCATTCCGCTGGAACGGCTGCCGATGCTGCTGGCACTCAGCATGGCCTTCCTCGCGCTGGTGATCGTCAACGGCCTGTTCAAGTTCTACATCAACACCTACAAGGGCCGCCTCGGCGAACGGCTGCTGCGCCGCATCCGCTTCGCGCTGGTGGACCGGATCCTGCGCTTTCCGCCCGCGCGGCTTAAGGCGCTGAAACCGGGCGAGATCTCCAGCATGGTGAAGGACGAGGTCGAGCCGCTGGGCGGCTTCACCGCCGACGCCTTTGTGCAGCCCGCGCTTCTGGGCGGGCAGGCGCTGACGGCGCTTCTGTTCATCTTCATCCAGCATTTCTGGCTCGGGATGCTGACCTTCGGCGTGGCCATGGTACAGGTGCTGGTGATCCCGAAGATGCGCCAGCGGCTGATCGTGCTCGGCCGCGAACGGCAGCTGACCGCGCGCCAGCTGGCGGGCCGGGTCAGCGACATCGTGACCGGCATCGACACGATCCGCGCCCACGACACCACGAACTTCGAGCGGGCGGACATCGCCCACAGGCTCAGCCGGATCTTCCGCATCCGCTACGACATCTACCAGTGGAAGTTCCTCGTTAAGTTCCTGAACAACTTCCTGGCCCAGTTGACGCCGTTCCTGTTCTACAGCTTCGGCGGCTACCTGACGATCAAGGGCACGCTGGACGTCGGCCAGCTGGTCGCGGTCATCAACGCCTACAAGGAGCTGCCGGGCCCCCTAAAGGAGCTGATCGACTGGGACCTGACCCGCCAGGACGTGCAGGTGAAATATGAACAGGTGGTCGAGCAGTTCGAATCCGACGTGCTGATCGACGCCGACCTGCAGTCTCCCACGCCCGATCCCGACGCCGCGTTCGGCCATCCGCTGAGCGTGCGCAACGTGTCGCTGGTGGACGACAGCGGCAGCCTGGTGCTGGACCAGGTGTCGCTGAAGATCGAGACGGGCGAGCGGGTGGCCTTCCTCGGCCCCTCGGGCAGCGGCGGCGGGGCATTGGCCGAGGCGCTCGGCCGGCTTGTCTGGCCGACCTCCGGCAACATTCTCGCCGGAGAGCACGACCTGCTGCACCTGCCGGAGTCGCTGGTGGGGCGGAAGATCTCCTATGCTTCGGGCGAGGGGCACCTGTTCGACGGCACGCTCGAGGACAACCTGCTGTATGGACTGAAGAACGAACCCCGGGTGCCGCGCGTCTATACCGGGCGGGCGCGCAGGCTGCGCGACTGGGAGGTGATGGAGGCCGGGCTTTCGGGCAACCCTGTCTTCGACCTGAACGACAGCTGGATCGACGAGGCCGCGATCGCCCGCCACACCGGGGAGGCCGATCTGCTGTCCTCGGTGATGGCGGTGTTCGACTGCGTCGGCCTGTCCGACGACGTGCTGGACATGGCGCTGCACACCACGCTGGACGAGGCGCAGCGGCAGACCCTGGCCGAGCGGATCGTCGCCCTGCGCGCGCCCCTGGCCGCGGCGCTGCGCGAGGCGGGGCTCGGCGCCATGGTGTCGCAGTTCCGGCCGGGCTGCTACAACAGCGGCGCCACGGTGGGCGAGAACCTCCTGTTCGGCCAGCTGACCGGCGAGGAGGATTCGCTGCGCCGGATCGTGCGCAGCCGCTTCTTCCGCGAGCTGATCTTCAGCGACGGCATCGGCGAGGACCTGTTCGCCATGGGCCGCGCCATCGCCGAGATCACGGTGGACCTGTTCCGCGACATGCCGCCCGACCACGTCTTCTTCCAGCGCATGACGCTGATGCGCCCCGAGGAGATCCCGGATTACACCGCCCTGCTGCACCGGCTGGAGGGCAAGTCCTTCGCCACCGCCGCCGATGCCGACCGGATCGCGCTGATGCGCCTCGCCTTCTACTACAACGAACGCTGGTTCCGTTTCGGGGTGCTGGACGAGGCGCTGATGCGGCGGATCGTCGAGGTGCGCGGAAAGATCCACGCGGGGATGCCGGATGCGCTGAAACCGCTGATCGAGGTCTACGAGACGGGCCGCTACATCCGCTCGGCCACGCTGCTGGAGAACCTGCTGTTCGGCAAGGTCGACACCTTCCAGAGCGATGCCGAGCGCAAGGTCCGCACGGTGGCGAGCGAGGTTCTGGGCCGCGACCCCGCGCTGTGCCGCGACGTGCAGACCATCGGCCTGTGCTACGGGATCGGGCCCGCCGGCCGCCGGTTGCAGGCCGTGCAGCGGCAGAAGCTGAACCTGGCCCGCGCGATGATCCGGCCCTCGGACTACTATATCCTGAATCAGCCGCTGACCGGGCTCGACGCCGCGGCGCGCCGGAAAATCCGCGTGGACGTGGTGGATTTCCTGGCCGGACGCCCCGACCGGCCGGGCATCGTCTGGGTCACGGCGGACGAGGCGGACGTCGACGGCTTCGACCGGATCGTGCGGTTCGAGAACGGCTCGGTCGTCTCGGATCATTATTCCGAGACATTCTCACGCGAAAGTGCTAGGACTGAAGGCGTAGAGGCCTCGGCCTGACCGCTCGGGGTCTTCGCAAGGAGGGTCCGTCATGATGTGCATGAAAGACGAAGTCCAGATCCTGAAGGCCGTTCCGCTGTTCGCGCGGATGCCCGTCCAGAAGCTCCGGATGCTCGCCTTCACGTCGGAGCGGGTGCATTTCGCGCCCGGCGATCCCATCGCCCGCGAAGGCGAGATGTCCAGCGTCGCCTATGTCATCCTCTGCGGCGAAGCCGAGGTCAGCGCGCCAGCCGGGGTCGGCAGCACCGTCAGCGGCCTGATCGGAGAGCGGGACGTGATCGGCGAATCCGCGCTGCTGTGCGAACGCCCCCGCATCGCCAGCGTCACCGCCAAGACCGAGGTCGTGGCGCTGCGCGTCAACCGCGACTGCTACATGCGGCTGGTGGCGGACTGCCCGCATTCCACCGCGCAGACGATCCGGCTGCTCGGCGAACGGATGAACGCCACCCTCTGCTAGGTCCGGGCGGCCCCGAAGCGCCGGGGGTGCCGGGGGGCGTTCCGAATCCGGAAACAGTTTCATAGTATTGCCCCAATGCTCCTCTAGCGGTCGGGCAATGATCGAGTCAGCCCCCTCTCCCGCGCCCCGACGGCGCAACATCCGGCGCGACCGCCTGCTGCTGGGCGGCCTGCTGGCGCTGATGCTGGTCGGCCTCGTCGGGCTCGGCAGCGCCACGGGCTGGTCCGAGGTCGCCCGGCAGATCGCGCGCATCCGCCCCTGGCAGATCATCGTGCTGCTGGCCCTGAGCCTCGCCAACTACCTGCTGCGCGGCCTGCGCTGGCACCTCTTCGCGCGGCGGCTGGGGCTTGGCACGGGACTTCGGCGGAACCTCCTGCACTTCCTCGGCGGCTTCGCCATGTCCGTCACCCCCGGCCGGGTAGGCGAGCTGGTGCGGATGCGCTGGCTCTACCGCGACACCGGCTGGAGCTTCGAGCGCACCGCGCCCCTGGTGCTGATGGACCGCGCCGGGGATCTGGCCGCCATGGGCCTGCTGCTGGCCCTCGCGCTGTCGCTCTCGGCCACGGGAATCGCCGGTGGGGTGCCGGTCACGGTGCTGGCGCTGATCGGCGCGGCCGTCGCCACGCGGCCCGCGCTGCTGGCGGCCCTTGCCGACGCCGGGCACCGGCTGACCGGGCGCTGGCCGCGGCTCTT
>NZ_PNOS01000002.1 GCF_002869745.1 Oceaniglobus roseus | reverse complement strand
CCCTCGGCCAGGCCGTCGTCGCCCTCGGCGGCGGGCGGCAGGTCGAGACCGACAGGATCGACCCCGCCGTGGGCCTTTCCGCCGTGGTCCGCCTTGGCGAAAGGGTCGAGGCGGGCCAGCCCCTTGCCATGGTCCATGCCGCCACGGCGGAGGCGGCCGAGCGGGCGCGCCTGTCGGTGCAGCGCGCCATCCGCATCGCGGAGGCGGCGCCTGAGACAAGTCGGACGCTGATACACGAGGTGCTCCCATGCCCCGCGCCATCCTGATCGTGCTCGATTCCGTCGGCTGCGGCGGTGCCCCGGACGCCGACGCCTTCGGCGACGCGGGTGCCAACACGCTCGCACACATCGCCGCCGCCTGCGCCGCGGGCAAGGCGGAGGAGGGGCGGTCGGGCCCCCTGCGCCTGCCGCACATGGATGCCCTCGGCCTCGGCGCCGCGATCCGCCTCGCCTCGGGCGCCGCAACGCCGGGGCTGGAGGCGGAACCGCAGGGGGGGTGGGGTGCGGCCAGCGAGGTGTCGAAGGGCAAGGACACGCCCTCGGGCCACTGGGAGCTGGCGGGCGTGCCGGTGCCCTGGGACTGGACGACCTTCCCCGAAACCGTCCCGGCCTTCCCGCCCGAGCTGTCGGCGCTGGCGGCAAGGCTCGCGGGCACCGACGGCATCCTCGGCGACTGTCACGCCTCGGGGACCGAGATCATCGCCCGCCTCGGGGCCGAGCACATGAAGACCGGCTGGCCCATCTGCTATACCTCTGCCGACAGCGTCTTCCAGATCGCCGCCCACGAAGAGCGCTTCGGCCTCGAACGGCTCTGGAAACTCTGCCGGGACCTTGCGCCGCACCTGCACGCGATGAAGGTCGGGCGGGTGATCGCGCGTCCGTTCCTCGGCACGCCGGAGACGGGCTTCCGACGCACCGCCAACCGCCACGACTATGCCATCGCCCTGCCCGAGCCCTCGCTCTGCGACGCGGTGCAGGGGGCGGGCGGCAGGGTGCATGCCGTGGGCAAGATCGGCGACATCTTCTCGATGCAGGGCATCGACACGGTGGACAAGGGGCCGGACGCCGACCTTATGGAGGCGCTGAAGGGGCGGATCGAGACGGCGGAGGACAAGGCGCTGGTCTTCGCCAACTTCGTGGAGTTCGACAGCGTCTACGGCCACCGCCGCGACGTCTCGGGCTATGCCCGCCACCTCGAATGGTTCGACGCCGCCCTGCCGGAGCTGACCGCGCGGATGCGCGAGGGCGACCTGCTGCTGATCACCGCCGACCACGGCAACGACCCGACCTGGCGGGGCACCGAGCACACGCGCGAACGGGTGCCGGTGCTGATCCAGGGGGCGGGGGTGAAGGCGCTTGGCCTCTGCGCCTTCGTCGACGTCGCCGCCACCCTTGCCGCCCACCTGGGCCTGTCCCTCAAGCGCGGGAGGAGCCTGCTGTGAGCCTTGCGACCCGTCCGAAGATCGAACTGCACCTGCACCTCGAAGGCGCGGCGCCGCCCGCCTTCGTGCGCGGGCTGGCGAAGGAGAAGTCCATCGACATCCCGGGGATCTTCGACGAACGGGGCCACTATGCCTATGCCGATTTCTGGGATTTCCTGAAGGTCTACGAGGCCGCGACCTCGGTGCTGCGGACGCCCGAGGACTATGCCCGGCTCACCTCTGCCGTCCTGGCCGAATGCGCGGCCCACGGCGTGATCTATGTCGAGACGTTCCTGTCGCCCGACTTCTGCGGCGGCCGCGACGTTTCGGCCTGGCGCGACTATCTCCACGCGATCCGCGAGGCGGCGGAGGCGGCCGAGCGCAGCGACGGCATCGTGCTGCGCGGCATCGTCACGCCGATCCGGCACTTCGGTCCCGACAAGGCGAAGGAAACCGCGCTCTGCGCCGCCGAGACCGCCGGTGAGTTCATCACCGGGTTCGGCATCGGCGGGGACGAGAAGGCGGGCCACCTGAAGGACTTCGCCTGGGCCTTCGACATGGCGCGCGAGGCCGGGCTTCGGCTGACCGCCCACGCGGGCGAATGGGGCGGGCCGCAGTCGGTCCGGGACGCTCTGGATCGCCTCCGGGTCGAACGCATCGGCCATGGCGTGCGCGCGATCGAGGATCCGGCGCTGGTGGACCGGCTGGCCGAGGACGGCATCGTGCTGGAGGTCTGCCCGGGCTCGAACGTCGCCCTCGGCCTCTATCCGACCTGGCGCGACCACCCGGTCGAGAAACTGCGCGCGAAGGGCGTGAAGGTCACGGTCTCGACCGACGATCCGCCGTTCTTCCACACCACGATGAGCCGCGAATACGACCGCCTGGCCGAGGCCTTCGACTGGGACGAGGGCGTGTTCGAGGAGATCGAGCGGACCAGCCTCGACGCCGCCTTCTGCGACGCCGCCACCAAAGAGACCCTGAAGAAACGACTGGAGACCCGATGACCGAGCACCTGACCGTCGTCCGCCACCCCCTCGTGCAGCACAAGCTGACGCTGATGCGCGACAGGGAAACCTCGACCGCCGGCTTCCGCCAGCTGCTGCGCGAGATCAGCCAGCTTCTGGCCTACGAGATCACGCGCAACATGGCGATGACCACCCGGCGCATCCAGACGCCCCTGTGCGAGATGGACGCGCCGGTGCTGGACGGGCGCAAGCTGGCGCTGGTGTCGATCCTCAGGGCGGGCAACGGTCTGCTCGACGGGATCCTCGAACTGGTGCCCTCGGCACGGGTCGGCTTCGTGGGGCTCTACCGCGACGAGAAGACGCTCCAGCCGGTGCAATACTACTGCAAGCTGCCGGCCGAGCTGGGCGAGAGGCTGGTGATCGCGGTGGACCCGATGCTGGCCACCGGCAACTCCTCGGCCGCGGCGGTGGACCTGCTGAAGAAGGCGGGGGCGACCGACATCCGCTTCCTCTGCCTGCTGGCGGCGCCGGAGGGGGTGAAGCGGATGGCCGAGGCGCACCCGGACGTGCCCATCGTCACCGCCGCGCTGGACGAGCGGCTGAACGAACAGGGCTACATCGTGCCCGGCCTCGGCGACGCGGGGGACCGGATGTTCGGAACCAAGTGAGGCAAATCCGCTTTACCCACGGGAAGGGTTGGGGCAGATATGGTGAAATCGACGAGGGGACCGACAAGATGAAGAGCATGCCAGTCCTCCGGGGTCTTCTCGCTGCCGCAACATTCGCCCTGGCGGGGGGGCTTGCCCTGCCGGCCTCCGCGCAACAGCACCTCGCCACGCGCGAAGGCGCGCTGCTGGTTCCGCCCCCGGGGCCGCAGTTCCGGACTCCGAAGGGCTATCGTCCGGCCTGGGAGGACGGGCGGCTGAACCCCTACCGCGGCAAGCAGCTTTATTCCGGGGCATTGCAGACGGCGCTGATCTGGACCCAGACGGTGCCGCGGCGGCTGGTCGATCCGAGGAACGGCCGGGATGTCACGCGGAACTACAAGTACCTGATCTATCCCTACACCGACTACGACAAGCAGCGGCGCGACCTGGCCGGGGGGCGTCACGTGGTGGTGCAGGTGAACGGCACGCGGATGGTCGTCCTGCGCTCCAGCCTCGACGCGGCACGGTGACGCCGCCTATTCCCCGCAGATCCCCTGAAGCGCCACCCATTCGCCGTCCGGCATGATCGGGCGCGCCATCTCGGGGCTGACCGGATCGCCCTCGATCAGCGGCAGCGTCTTCTCGCCGGAAGCGTCGAGCGCATAGGCATAGGCGGTGGAGGGGATGCCAGCCTCGGCGAAGCGGGCCAGCAGCCGCGCCTCGTCGAGCGGGGCGGGATCGCTCAGCAGCAGCGCCTCGGCATAGCCGTCCAGCACCTCTTCCGGCAGGCTGCCTGTGGTCAGCAGCCGGAACGCCGCAAGCGGCCCCGCGGCGCGAAGCAGCCGCTCCAGCGGATCCGTCTCCCGCGCGCGCTCGTCCTCGGCCAGGATGAAACCCGCGACCGGGCCGGGGCCGTCGAAATCCTCGATCAGCGCACGGTTCAGCAGGATGTAGCCGCCCGGCAGATGCTCGGCAAAGCCGAGCCCGCGGGACAGCACCACGAGGCGCACCGGCTTGCGCGGCAGCACCTGTTCGGCCAGGTCGTCCAGCGCCGCCTCGGCGTCGGGGCTGGCGCAGGGGCGCCCGGCGATGCGCTGGATCGTCTCCAGCATCCGCGCCCCGATGTCGGCGCGGCTGGCCGGGGGCACGACGCGCACCGTGTGATGGATCATCGCGCCGGGCAGCCAGAACACCGCGAGGAAGGCCGTCAGGGCAAGCGCCGCGGCGGCGATGAAGTAGCGCAGCCGCCCGGTGCGCGGCCGCCGCCGGGCGATGGCGGTGGCGACCCGCCCGATGGCGTCGATCATGGTGTCGTCCGAGATCTCCAGCATCTCGTCGGCATCGGGGCCGGGGATGTAGAGGGCGGGGCGCTGACCGGGATTGCAGCGCTCGACCGCGGCAAGCGACCAGTGCGCCAGCGCCTTCTCGTTCATGTCGTAGATTGCCAGCGTCGCGTTGCCGACGGACACGATCACGTCCCGCCGCTGCGCGCCGGGCCCCGAGCGCCAGATGCCGCTGGCTTCAAGCCGCTGGTATTCCGTGAGTGCTGTCATCCGCCTGCCGGACGGCCATTTTCCGCCGCCTCGTCGTTGTTCCACCGGCAGACACTAGGGCACTGGCGGGGTGGCGGCAATGTCATTGCCCCGAAGCGATCCGCGGCGGACCCGGCGTCAGACCGTGCGGGCCACATCGCGCAGCGCGAACTTCTGGATCTTCCCGGTCGAGGTCTTGGGCAGTTCCTGGAAGACCACGCGCTTCGGCGTCTTGAACCCGGCAAGGCGGGAGCGGGCGAAGGCGATCAGTTCGTCCTCCCGCACCGTCGCGCCCGGCTTCAGCTCGACGAAGGCGCAGGGCACCTCGCCCCACTTCTCGTCTGGCTTCGCCACCACGGCGACGAGCGAGACGTCGGGATGGTGCATCAGCGCGCCCTCGACCTCGACCGAGCTGATGTTCTCGCCGCCCGAGATGATGATGTCCTTGGCGCGGTCGACGATCTGGATATAGCCGTCGGGGTGCTGCACGGCGAGGTCGCCCGAGTGGAAATAGCCGCCCCTGAACGCCTCCTCGGTCGCCTTGGGGTTCTTCAGGTAGCCCTTCATCACCGAGTTGCCGCGCATCACGATCTCGCCCTGGGTCGTGCCGTCCATGGGCACCTGTCCCATGGCGTCGTCGACGACGGTGATGTGCTCCATCATCGGCATGGCGACGCCCTGGCGCGCCTTCAGGGCCGCCCGCTCCTCGCCTTGGAGGGCGTCCCAGGCGTCGTCGTTCCAGACGCATTCGGTGACGTGGCCGTAGGTTTCCGTCAGTCCGTAGACCTGCGTGACGTTGAAGCCCAGCTTCTCGATCTTGCCCAAGGTCGCGGCGGCGGGGGGCGCGCCGGCGGTGAAGACCTCGACCCGGTGGTCGAAGCTGCGGCGGTCGTCGGGCGTCGCGTTGACGATCATGTTCAGCACGATCGGCGCGCCGCCGAAATACTGCACCCCCTCGTCGGCGATGGCGTCGTAGATCGCCTTCGCCGTGATGTCGCGGCAGCAGACGACGCAGCCCGCCAGCATCGGCATCATCCAGGTGTGGTTCCAGCCGTTGCAGTGGAACAGCGGCACGATGGCGAGGAACCGGGGATAGAGCGTCATCCGCCACGACACCACGGTGCCCATCGTCATCAGGTAGGCGCCCCGGTGATGATAGACGACGCCCTTGGGCCGCCCGGTGGTGCCCGAGGTATAGTTCAGCGCGAGGCTCTCCCACTCGTCCTGCGGCATGATCCAGGGCGTGTCGGGCGCGCCCTTTGTCAGCAGGTCGGCGAAGGTCATGTGCCGCCCCGTGGCCGGGAAACCCGCCGCCGGATCGGGCACCTCGACCAGCACCGGGGCGGGGCCGTCGACGGCGTCGATCGCCTGCTCGGCCAGCGCGATGAACTGGGTGTCGGCCAGCAGCACCTTCGCCCCGCCATGGTCGAGGATGTAGGACACCGTGTCGGTTTCCAGCCGCGTGTTGATCGTGTTCAGCACCGCACCGGCCGCCGGCACGGCGAAATGCGCCATGGCCTGGGCGGGGAGGTTCGGGATCAGCGTCGCCACCACGTCGCCGGGCGCCACGCCAAGCGCGGCAAGGCCGCCCGCGAAGCGCGAGACGTCGGCATGGTACTCGGCATAGGTCCAGCGGTCGGCGCCATAGACCAGCGCCTCGGTCCCCGGGAAGACGGCGGCGGCGCGGTTCAGGTGCGAAAGGGGCGTGAGCGGCACGAAATTGGCCGCGCAGCGCTCCAGCCCGGTCTCGTCTTGCAGCCAGCCCATCGTATCCTCCCCGCGGTCCGTCGGCGTCCCTGAGGGTGCAGTATTGCCGCCCGCCCCGCGGGATGAAAAGCGCTTTGTGAGAGGCGGCAGCGCGACGCGCCTTGGCCCGCCGAAGGCCGATCGTCTATCCTCGGCGCCATGATCATCTCGCCCGGCCGCCGCTTCATCTTCGTGCACATTCCCAAGACCGGCGGCACCGCGCTGTCCCTCGCGCTGGAGGCCCGGGCGATGAAGGACGACATCCTGATCGGCGACACGCCGAAGGCGAAGCGGCGGCGCGGCCGGCTGAAGCGGCTGGATGCGCGGGGGCGGCTCTGGAAGCACTCGACCCTGGCCGACATCGAGGGCGTCCTGCCGCCGGATGTCGAGGCTGAGTGCCTCGTCTTCACGCTGGTGCGCAATCCCTGGGACCGGATGGTGAGCTATTACCACTGGCTCTGCGCCCAGACGTTCGATCATCCGGCCGTGACGCTGGCGCGGTCCAGCGACTTCGGCGGGTTCGTCGGCCACCCGCAGACCCGCGCCGCCTTCACGGCGATGCCCTTCGGAGCCTACGTCCGCGGGTCGGACGGGGCGGAGCGGGGCGCGGTGTTCCTGCGGCTCGAACACCTCGACGAGGACATCGCGCCGGTCGAGGCGCATCTTGGCTTCGCGCTGACACCGCTTCCCGTCGCCAACCGGTCGGACCGCACGGCCGGGCACCGCGCGCATTATACCGCGCAGACCCGCGCGCTGGTGGCCGAACTCTGCGCCGAGGATATCGCGCGTTTCGGCTATGCGTTCTGAACGGATGGCCTGCGGCAACCCGGCACGCCGGGCGCAATGCCTTGAAATCGCCCGGATTGCGCCCAACTCGCGTCCTGCCGGTCGCGTCGGCTGCCGGAATGAAAAGGTTAACGGTGGATTAACCGCCGCAGGCTGAAGGGGCGGGGCAGTGCTTAATCTGGCAAGCAGGGTTTTCGAGTCCGTCTTTTCCGGCGAGACGCGGAAGGACGGGGGGAGCGGCGCGACGTCTCCCGGCAGGACGCGGCACATGCCCGCCTTCGGGCTGACCGCCGGCACCCGCGTCGCCACGGCGACCGGCTGGCGTCCGGTCGAGGCGGTGACGGTGGGCGACCGGGTGCTGACCTTCGATGCGGGGTTGCAGCTGGTCACGGCGGTCGAGCGGGTGTGGTTCGACGGCACCGGCGCGATGGCCGCCGCCCAGAAACCGCTCCGCGTGCCGCCCCAGGCGCTCGGCAACCATGCCGAGATGGTGCTGCTGCCCGACCAGCCGGTGATCTTCGAGGCCGATTGCGCCGAAGAGCTGTTCGGCGATCCCTTCGCCCTGCTGCCCGCGGCGGCTTTGGAAGGCTACCGGGGGATCGAGCGGTTCCGTCCGGTCGATCCGCTGGAGATCGTCAGCCTCTCCTTCGAGAGCGACCAGGTGGTGTTCGCCAATCTGGGAGCGCTGTTCTTCTGCCCCGTGCGCACGCAGGACGCCGGAACACTGATCCAGTCCGGCGACACCGTCATCACCAGCCCCTACACGCCGCTGCCCATGGACATCGCCGAGGCGCTGGTCTCCCTGGCCGAGCGCGATGCCCGGCAGGCGCGGCAGGTCTGACATCTTCCCGGGCCTTCGGAAACGGGCGCCCGCAGGGGCGCCCGTCTGGTTTCACGCGGCGGCCTTCGAGTCCGCGAACCGGCCATAGAAGGTCTCGCCCGACGCCGCCATCTCGCGCAAGAGCTTCGGCGTCTCGAACCGCGCGCCGTGGCGTTCGGTCAGACCCTCGGTCAGTTCCACCGCCTTCGCGGCGCCGATGATGTCGAGCCAGCTGAACGGTCCGCCCGACCACGGCGCGAAGCCCCAGCCGAGGATCGCGCCCACGTCGCCCTCGCGGATGTCCATGAGCACGCCGTCCTCCAGCGCCCGCACGGCCTCGAGCACCTGCGCGAACAGCAGGCGGTGCTGCACCTCGGCCAGTTCCGGCTGGTCGTCCCTCACCGGGTACTTCGCGGCAAGGCCCTCCCAGATGCCGGTCCGCTTGCCCTTCTCGTCGTAGGCATAGAAGCCCGAGGCCGACTTCCGCCCCATCCGGCCCTGGTCGGCCATCCAGAACAGCACCTCGTCCACCGCGCCGTCCGGATAGGCATCGCCCATGGCCGCCTTCGTCGCCTTGGCGATCTTCACCCCGAGGTCGATCGAGGTCTCGTCGACCAGTTGCAGCGGCCCGAGGGGCATGCCGACCATCTTCGCCGCGTTCTCGATCAGGGCAGGGGACACGCCCTCGCCCACCATGCGGATGCCCTCGTTGATGTAGGGGATGATGCAGCGGTTGGCGTAGAAGAAGCGCGCGTCGTTCACCACGATGGGCGTCTTCCTGATCTGCCGCACGAAGTCGAGCGCCTTGGCCACCGCCCGGTCGCCCGTCTGCCTGCCCTTGATGATCTCGACCAGCATCATCTTGTCCACCGGGCTGAAGAAGTGGATGCCGATGAACTGCTCCGGGCGCGCGCTGGCCTTGGCCAGGTCGCTGATCGGCAGGGTCGAGGTGTTGGTGGCGAAGATGCAGTCCTCGCCCACCACGGCCTCGACCGCCTTCGTCACCTCGGCCTTGATGCCCGGATCCTCGAATACGGCTTCGACGATCAGGTCGCAGCCCTTCAGCGCGTCATAATCGGTGGTCGCGGTGATGAGGCCCAGCACCTGCTCCTTCTTCTCCGGCGTCGCCTTCTTGCGGCTGATCCCCTTGTCCATGTAGTCGGCCGAGTAGGATCTGCCCTTGTCCGCAGCTTCCTGCTTCTGGTCGATCAGCACCACCTCGATCCCCGCAAGGGCCGAGACCAGCGCGATACCCGCACCCATCATGCCGGCCCCCATCACCCCGACCTTCTTCACCGTCTGGTCCGGGGCCTCGGGGCGGTTCGCGCCTTTCTCCAGCGCCTGCTTGTTGATGAACAGGCTGCGGATCATGGCCGAGGAACTGGGGTTCATCAGCACGTTGGTGAAATACCGCGCCTCGATCTTCAGCGCCGTGTCGAAGGGCACCATCGCGCCTTCGTAGACCGCCGAGAGCAGCGCCTTCGCTGCCGGGTACACCCCTTGGGTCTTGCCGTTCACCATGGCCGAGGCACCGACGAAGGTCATGAACCCCGCCGGGTGATAGGGCGCGCCGCCCGGCATCTTCCAGCCCTTGACGTCCCACGGCTTCACGATGTCCGCGTCCTTCGCCGACAGCACCCATTCCTTCGCCTTCGCCACGAGCTCGTCATGGGCCACGACCTCGTCCACCAGCCCGGCGGATTTCGCCTGCGCGGGGGCCATCATCTTGCCCTCCAGCAGGATCGGAGAGGCGGCCATGGCGCCCAGCATCCGGCTGACCCGCGTGGTGCCGCCCGCCCCGGGGAACAGGCCCACGAGGATCTCGGGCAGGCCGATCTTCGCCTTCGCGTTGTCGGTCATGAACCGGCGGTGGCAGGCCAGCGCGATCTCGGTCCCGATCCCCGCGCAGGTGCCGTTGACCGCGCAGGCGATCGGCTTGCCGCCCTTGTTGGTCTTCGGGTCCATCCCCGCGCGCTCGATCTTCCTCAGGATCCGGTGGCCGTTCATCGTGAAGTCGAACAGCCCCTGCGCGGGGTTGTCGCCGCTCTCGGCCCGGATCTTCGCCAGCACGTTCAGGTCCATGCCGCCGGCGAAGTCCTTCTTGCCCGAGGTGATGACGATGCCCTTCACGGCCTCGTCGGCCAGTGCCTCGTCGATGAAGCCCTCGACCAGCCCGAAGGCCTCGCGGGTCAGCACGTTCATCGACTTGCCCGGCGCGTCCCAGGTGATGACGGCGACGCCGTCGTCGCCAACGTGGTAGGTGAAATCGCTCATGGGGTGGTTCCTCCGTTGCGGGGGCTGCCGTTGCCTTGGGTCCGGCGGCGGGCAGCGTTGTTCGTGTGGGTGGGTTCGCGGTGCGGGTCGAGAACCGCGTCGGTCCGCCGGCACGCGCCGCCGGTCGGACGGGTCGGACCGGCCGCGTGGGGAAAGGGGGGCAGGGCGACCCCGGCCATCAGGGGCGTCCGCCCGTTCGATGGGTCGAGCCCGGGTCCAGACCCTTCATGTCTTCTTCTCCTCGGCGAAGCGCCGGAAGGCCTCGCTCTCGTCGTGGATCTCGTCGGTGCGCGGATCGGTCAGGGGGAAGGAGGTGTTCTCGACCCCCACCCACATCTCGTTCGCCTTCCACACGCCGTCGTCGAAGCACAGGACCCCGGCGCCGGGATAGGCGGGCGCGGCTGCCCCGCCTTCGCCTTCCATCACGGTCCGGTAGCTGCAGTAGATGCGGTTCGGCCCCAGCGGGCGCACCGTCTCGACCGTGCGCCGGATCGACCGGATGCCCAGCCGCTCCAGCATCGCCCGCCAGTCCGCGAAGGTCTGCGCCAGGTCTGCGTCGCAGCGGATCATCGTCGTCCCGCCGAGCGTCTCCAGGCGCAGCGGCAGCAGGATGCGCTGCCGGTAGCTGTCGTAGTCGTCCGTCAACGACAGCGCCCCGGTGACATCCAGCCATTCCTGGACGTGGTCCTCGGGGGTCATCAGACCCGCTCGAGGATCGTCGCCGCACCCATGCCGCTCGCGATGCAGAGGGTGGCAAGACCGGTCTCGCGGTCCGACCGCTCCATCTCGTCCAGAAGCGTGCCGATGATGATCGCCCCCGTGGCGCCCAGCGGGTGACCCATGGCGATGGCGCCGCCGTTGACGTTCACCACGGAAGGGTCGACGTCGAAGCGCTGCATGAAGCGCAGCACCACGCTGGCGAAGGCCTCGTTGACCTCGAAGAGGTCGATGTCACCGATCTCCATGCCGTTGTCCTTCAGGATCTTCTCGGTGACGGGGACGGGTCCGGTCAGCATGATCGTCGGGTCGGTGCCGATCTTCGCCGTCGCGCGGATCCGGGCGCGCGGCTTCAGCCCGTGCTTCTCGCCGAACTCCTTCGAGCCGACCAGCACCCCCGCGGCCCCGTCCACGATCCCGGACGAGTTGCCCGCGTGGTGGATGTGGTTGATCCGCTCGAGGTGCGGGTACTTCATCAGCGCGATCTTGTCGAAGCCCGGCATCACCTCGCCCATGTCCTTGAACGAGGGCTTCAGCGCGCCGAGGCTCTGCATGTCGGTCTGCGGCCGCATGTATTCGTCGCGCGACAGGATCGGCAGGCCGTTGATGTCCCTGATCTCGATCATCGACCTGGCGAAGCGGTTGTCGGCCCAGGCCGCCGCCGCGCGCTTCTGGGATTCCACGGCCAGCGCATCGGCGTCGTCGCGCGAGAAGCCGTATTCGGTGGCGATGATGTCGGCCGAGATGCCCTGCGGCACGAAATAGGTGTCCATGGCGATCGACGGATCGACGGCGATGGCCGCCCCGTCGCTGCCCATCGGCACCCGGCCCATCATCTCGACACCGCCGGCGATATAGGCCTCGCCCGCGCCGCCCCGGACCTGGTTCGCGGCGAGGTTCACCGCCTCCATGCCGCTCGCGCAGAAGCGGTTGATGGCGAGGCCGGGGATCGACTGGTCGAGGTCGCTCGCCAGCACCGCGGTGCGCGCGAGGCAGCCACCCTGCTCGCCGACCTGGGTGACGTTGCCCCAGATCACGTCCTCGACCGCGTGGCCGTCGAGCCCGTTCCTGTCCTTCAGCGCGTTCAGCACCTGGGCGGAGAGGCGGACGGATGTCACCTCGTGCAGCGAGCCGTCTGCGCGGCCCTTGCCACGCGGGCTGCGCACGGCGTCGTAGATATAGGCTTCGGTCATGTGGATCTCCTCCGGCCGTTCGGCCTCAGGTTGCGGCCCGGTCGGCAGGCGAGCCGGGCATCAGGTCATAGGGGTGTTTCCAGCCGGGCAGGGCGGCGATGCCGTCGAGCCAGCGGTCGATGTTGGGCCAGTCGGCGCGCACGAAACCGAAAGGTTCGGGATAGAAGAGGTAGCCGCAGCAGCAGAGGTCGGCGAGGCTGACCGCGTCGCCCACGATCCAGTCGCGGCCCTCCAGATGACGGTCGAGCACCTGGTAGGCGGCCTTGAGCCGCCCTTGCGTGAAGGCGATCACCTCGGCCGGGCGCTTCTCCTCGGGCAGGAAGTTCATCAGGAACCGGCACATGCCCGCGACGCCGCTGAGCTTGTGGTTGTCCCAGAACATCCAGCGCAGCACCTCGCGCCGCTGTACGGGATCCTCGGGCATCAGCTTGCCGGACGTCTCGGCGACATAGTCCATGATTGCCCCGGACTGGCTCAGGCGATAGCCGCTCGCCTCGTCCAGCAGCACCGGCGCCTCGCCCATCTCGTTGACGTCGCGCCGGTAGGCCTCGCCGCGGGTCTCGCCGTTGAAGAAATCCACCTTCACCGGCGCCCAGTCGAGCCCCGAGAGTTCCAGCGCCAGCGCCGCCTTGTAGGCGTTGCCGCTCTCTCCGAAGCAGTAGAGCTTCAATGTCATCGTTCCTCCCTTTCCCGCGGTCGGAGTGGGGGTTTGACACCCCCACACCCCCGTCGAGTATTTTTACAAAGAAGAAGCAGAGCTTCGTTTCTTCACCTTCTGTTAGCCCTGTCCGGCCCATCCTCGGGACGCGGTACAGGCTGGAGAGTCGATGACCGCCAAAGGAGAAGCCGCTTCACCGCCGCCCGGAAACGGGCACTGGGTAAGACCGACATGGCGGTGAAGCGCACCCTGGCTTCTTCTTTGTCCAAATACTCCCCCGCCGGAGGCGTCCCGCATTTTCCGCCCTCGCTCCGTCACCGCTTCCGCTCTTCCAGCTCCGCGTTGAACAGCCTCAGGCGGGCCGTCAGGTTCTCGTGGTTGGTGACGCTGTCGAAATGCTCGAACAGGAACGACAGCGCCTCGCCCTCGTCCAGCCCCGCCTCCTTCGCGAAGCTCCTGAGCTTGCGATAGCCGTCCTCGGTCATGGCGACGGGAAAGCGGCGGGTGAGCTTGAAACGCTTGGGCATGGGTCCTCGGCCGTGCGGTGTGATCCCGGCAGGGTAGCGGCCCTGCCGGGGAGGTCCATCAGAAGTTGGCCGCCTCCAGCTCCATCACGCTGTCCGAGCCGCTGGTGATGCGGGCGAGGTGCAGCTTCGTGGCGGGCAGCTGGCGCGCCATGTAGTAGCGCCCCGTGGCGATCTTGGTGCGGTAGAAGTCGGCATCGCCCTCGCCGCCGTCCAGCCCAGTCATCGCCGCCTTCGCCATGCGCGCCCACATCAGCCCCAGGCAGACGTGGCCGAAGAGGTGCATGAAGTCGTAGGAGCCCGCCAGCGCCGCGTTCGGGTTCTTCATGTTCTGCATGAAGTACATCGCCGCCGCCTGGAGGTCCTTGCTCGCCTCCTTCAGGGGATCGAGGAAGTTCGCCTTCAGGTCGGCGCGGTCCTCGTTCTCCTTGATGAACGCCTTCACCAGCTCGAAGAAGGCCATCACCGTCTTGCCGCCGTTCAGGCCCAGCTTGCGGCCCACGAGGTCGAGAGACTGGATGCCGTTGGTGCCTTCGTAGATCATGGTGATCCGCGCATCGCGCACGAACTGCTCAAGCCCCCATTCCTTCGTGAAGCCCGAGCCGCCCAGCGTCTGCTGCGCCAGCACCGTGGTCTCGAAGCCCTTGTCGGTCAGGAAGCCCTTCAGCACAGGGGTCAGGAGCGAGATCATCGCCTCGGCCTCGGCATCCTCGTTCCGGTGCGCCCGGTCGATCAGCGAGGCGCCCCAGAAGGTGAAGGCGCGCGCGCCCTCGACGAAGCTCTTCTGGTGCAGAAGGTTCCGGCGCACGTCGGGGTGGACGATGATCGGGTCGGCCGGCTTGTCGGGCGATTCGACCCCGGTCACCGCGCGGCCCTGGAGCCGCTCCTGCGCGAAGCCGAGCGCGTTCTGGTAGGCGACGACGCCCTGGGCATAGCCCTGCAGGCCGACGCCCAGACGCGCCTCGTTCATCATTGTGAACATCGCGCGCATGCCCTTGTGCATCTCGCCGATGAGGAAGCCCGTGGCGCCGTCGTAGTTCATCACGCAGGTGGCGTTGCCGTGGATGCCCATCTTCTTCTCGAGCCCGCCGCAGGAGAGGCTGTTGCGCTCGCCCAGCGATCCGTCCTCGTTCACCAGGAACTTCGGCACGATGAAGAGCGAGATGCCCTTCACGCCCTCGGGGCCGCCGGGGATCTTGGCCAGCACGAGGTGGATGATGTTGTCGGTCAGGTCATGCTCGCCCGCCGAGATCCAGATCTTCTGGCCGGTGATCCTGTAGGTGCCGTCGTCCTGCGGTTCCGCCTTGGTGCGGATCAGGCCGAGGTCGGTGCCGCAGTGCGGCTCGGTCAGGTTCATGGTGCCCGACCACGAGCCTTCGACCATCTTCGGCAGGTACGTCTGCTTCTGCGCGTCCGACCCGTGGGTGTGGATCGCGTTGTAGGCGCCGTGGGACAGGCCCTGGTACATGTTGAACGCCATGTTGGCCGAGACGAACATCTCGCCCACGGCCGAATTCAGCAGGTAGGGCATGCCCTGGCCGCCGAAGTCGGGATCGCAGTCGAGCCCGATCCAGCCGCCCTCGCGCATCTGGTCATAGGCCTCCTTGAAGCCCTTCGGCGTGCGCACGACGCCGTTCTCCAGCTTGCAGCCCTCCTCGTCGCCCACCGTGTTCAGCGGCGCCAGCACGTTCTCGGCCAGCTTGCCGGCCTCGCCCAGGATCGCGGCGGTGAAGTCGCGGTCAAGCTCGTCGTATCCGGGGATGCCGGAGCCGGTGATCTCCAGGACCTCGTGCAGCACGAACTGCATGTCCTTCACGGGGGCGGTGTAGGTGGGCATTGTTCCTCCTCGGGCGACGTTTCAGGCGGCGTTCTTGCGCAGCGCGGACAGCTTCTTCTCGGCCCAGTCCAGCTGCTCTTTCAACTCGGTGATGGCGGTGTCGATCTCGGCCCGCTGGCGCTGCAGGTCCTTCAGGTGGGCGGTGCCCAGCTCGTGGGTCTTGACCAGCTGCGTCTCGTGCTGCTCGTCGGCGTTGTAGAGGTCCAGCAGCTGGCGGATCTCCTCCAGGCTGAAGCCGAAGCGCTTGCCGCGCAGGATCAGCTTCAGGCGGGCGCGGTCGCGGCGGGTGAAGAGACGCTTCTGGCCTTCCCGGATCGGTGCCAGCAACTCCTTCGCCTCGTAGAAGCGCAGGGTGCGGGGAGTCACCTCGAAGGCCTCGCACATCTCGCGGATCGTCATCGTTTGCTCGTTCATGGCTGTGCCTCTCAGAACCTCGGTCGGTGGCTGAGATGCGGCGGTTGGCCCAACCTTACAAGCATGGGTGACGTGAACGTAAACGAAACGTGACGTCATTTTCGCGGTGGCGTAATCCCGTTTAAGATGACCTTCGGGAAACGCAACTTTCTAAGGACGCGACACGCGCCGCGCCTTGGAAATACAGCGGATTCCCGCCGGTTCCTGCCGCCACGTCAGTTGTCGGACTGGCCCCCGGCCAGCGAATCCGCCACCTCGTCGCGGGTCTTCCTCAACTCGGCGATGGTGCGCTCCAGCTGCTTCTGCTCGGCGTCGAGCGCGGCGAGTTGCCGGTCGGCGAGCCGGATCCATTCGGCCATCTGCGCGGCGTTGCCCTGCCTGTCGTAGATCAGCAGCCACTGGCGGATCTCCTCCAGCGAGAAGCCCCAGCGGCGGCCGCGCAGGATCAGCGTCATGCGGGCGATGTCGCGGGCGTGGTAGAACCGCGCGCGGCCCTCCTTCTCGGGGCTCAGCAGCTCGATGTATTCATAGTACCGCAGGGTGCGCGGGGTGACATCGAACTTGGCGCACATCTCCTTGAAGGACAGACGTGTGTCGGGCATTGGCGCTCCTCCCCGCCCGAACAGATAGAGCGTTGTGCCGCCGGGATCAATCGGAGGGTGTTCGCCGTCAGTTCATGAAGCCCGGCGCGAAAGCGTAGAAGCCATAGGCGAGGATCAGGGCGGGCACCGCGGAATAAACGGTCGCCATCATCGCCGCCTTCGGGTTCAGCGCGATCGCCGGGAACAGCGCGTCGCCGTCGTTCGAGATCGCGTTGCCGAGCAGGGCGGCGAAGGGCACCAGGCCGTTGATGTAGAGCGTCGTCACCAGCACCTGCGGCCCGCACCCGGGGATGAAGCCGATGGCGATGGCGATCAGCGGCAGAAGCGGCGCGACGGCCTGGAACCAGCTTTCGAGGTCGAGCCCGAGGTAAGCCGTCGCGTAGTCGAAGGCGAGGTAGGCGCCCAGCACCCAGACGGTGATGAACGCCGTCTCTTCCGTCATCCGCGTCGCCGGGCTGTCGTTGCCGTTGGTCATCGCGGCCAGCGGCGAGCGGGCCCAGACGAAGAGGCCCAGGGCGATGCCCGCGATGGCCAGCGCCTCGACCGGCAGACCAAGCAGGCTCTCGACCTCGACCTGCGCAAGCTGCGCCGCGCCGACGACGAGGCCGGGAATCGCCAGCAGGAGGTAGAGGATGTCCTGCGGCCGGGTGCGCCCGATCAGCGGTGCCGCCGCGCAGGCGGCCGAGGTCGTGCTGCGGTACTCGGTCCGGTGCAGCGCGTCGACGATCCAGCCCGAGACGATCCCGACGGCGAAGGACAGCGGCAGCAGCACCGCCGCCGCGTCGGGGCGGGTGGCGATCAGCAGGAAGGCCGCGTCGCCCATCGTCGCGGTCAGCGTCGCCACCACCGCGCCGAAGCCGACGTTGCCCGAGGAATAGGCGGCGACCACCACCACCGCCCCGCCGCAGCCCGGCGTCGCGCCCAGCAGCGCCGCCAGCGGCACCTGCATCGCCTTCGCGTTGCGCAACCCCTCGCCGATGTCGAAGCGGAACACCCGCTCGGCCCCGTAGAACAGCAGCAGCGTGGCGGCGACGAAGACGCTGACCTGGGTATAGGCGTCGGTCATCAGCGACCGGGTCAGCGCCCCGAGATCGCCCGGCGCGGCGGCGAGGGCCAGAAAAGCGAGCGCGATCAGGAGGCGATTGGGGCGGAATCCCCAGCCCGAGGGGCCGGTCGCGGTCTCGGCAACGGAAAGCGTGGTGTCGGAGGCGGCCATGGCACCCTTCAATTGCGAATAATTCTCAATCGCAGAGTTAGGCCTTGCCGCCGCTTTGGCAAGGCCCAATAACGGCTCTCGCGCCTCGAAACCTGCAACTGGGGGAGCCTTTGCCCGTGACGCCCGAGAAGATGACGGCGATTGCCAGACAATTCATCGCCGCGCTGCCCCATTCCCGCGAACTCGGGATGGAGCTGGTGGGAATCGGCGAGGGGCGGGCCGAGATCTCGATGCCCTACGACCCCCGCCTCGTCGGCGACCCGGCCACCGGCGTGATCCACGGCGGCGCGGTCTCGGCGCTGATGGACACCTGCTGCGGCGCCGCGGTGATGTGCCATCCCGACGGCAACGGCAACACGGCCACCATCGACCTTCGCATCGACTACATGCGCGCGGCGGTGCCGGGGCAGACGATCCGCGCCCGCGCCCACTGCTATCACGTCACCCGCAACGTCGCCTTCCTGCGCGCCGACGCGCTGGACGATGACGACGATCACCCGGTCGCCACCGCCACCGGCGCCTTCGTCTTCGAGCGCCGCAAGGGGGCCGGGGCATGAGCCGCCCGACGCCCGAGCCCGTCCAGGTCATCAAGCAGCGGCGCGACGGGGCGCTGGCCGCCCTGGTCGGCAGCGTGCCCTACATCCGCTTCATGGGCATCACCTTCGACCGCCGCGGCGACGAGCTGACGGCGATCCTGCCGTTCCGCGAGATGCTGATCGGCAATCCCCTGCTGCCCGCCCTGCACGGTGGCGCGACGGCGGCCTTCCTCGAGACGGCGGCGATCATCGAGCTCTGCTGGTCGCTGATCTGGCCCGAACTGGAAAGCGGTCGTCTGGACGCGGCGGCGCTGGAGAAGGGGGCGCTGCCGAAACTGCCGCGCACCGTGGACTTCACCGTCGACTACCTGCGCTCGGGCCTGCCCCGGGACGCCTATGCGCGGGCGCGGATCAACCGCTCGGGGCGGCGCTATGCCTCGGTCCATGTCGAGGCTTGGCAGGACAACCGCGCGCGGCTCTTCGCGCAGGGCACCGGGCACTTCATCATGCCCCCGGTCGAGGGCGCCGGGGCGGGCGATGGCTGAACCGAGGGCCGTCACCCACGGCCGGGTGCTGAACATCGCGCTGCCGATCGTGCTGTCGAACGCCACCATCCCGATCCTCGGCGCGGTGGACACCGGCGTCGTCGGGCAGCTGGGCCTTGCCGCGCCCATCGGCGCGGTCGGCATCGGCGCGATCATCCTGACCTCGGTCTACTGGATCTTCGGCTTCCTGCGCATGGGCACCGTCGGACTCACCTCCCAAGCCCTCGGGGCCGAGGACCGGGGCGAGGTCGCGGCGCTGCTGTCGCGGGCGCTGCTGATCGGGCTCGGCGCCGGGGCGGCGATCATCGCGCTGCAACTGCCGCTCTTCGCCGCCGCCTTCCGCATCGCCCCCGCCTCGGCCGAGGTCGAATCGCTGGCCCGCGACTACATGGCGATCCGCATCTGGTCGGCCCCCGCGGCGATCTCGCTTTTCGGGATCACCGGCTGGCTGCTCGCGGCCGAGAGGGCGCGGGCGGTGCTGGTGATCCAGCTCTGGATGAACGGCATGAACGTGCTGCTCGACCTCTGGTTCGTGCTCGGCCTCGGCTGGGGAGTCGAGGGCGTGGCGCTGGCGACGCTGGTCTCGGAATGGACCGGCCTCGCCCTCGGCCTCTGGTTCTGCCGCGCCGCCTTTGCCGTGCCTGCCTGGCGCGACTGGGCAAGGGTCTTCGACCGGCTGCGGCTGAAGCGGATGGCGGCGGTGAACGGCGACCTCATGGTCCGCTCGCTGCTGATCGAGGGCATCTTCGTCTCGTTCCTGTTCTTCGGGGCCGATTTCGGCGACGTGCCGCTGGCGGCGAACCAGATCCTGCTCCAGTTCCTGCACATCACCGCCAACGGGCTCGACGGGTTCGCCTTCGCGGCCGAGGCGCTGGTGGGCCAGGCCATCGGACGGCGGCGCCCCGACCTCGTGCGCCGCGCGGCGCTCCTGACCTCGGGCTGGGGCGTGGTGGCGGTGCTGGCGCTCGCGGCGGCCTTCGCGCTGTTCGGCGGCGCGATCATCGACCTGATGACCACGGCGCCCGAGGTGCGCACCGAGGCGCGGCACTACCTCGTCTGGATGGTGCTCGCCCCGCTCGCGGGCTGCGCCGCCTGGATGTTCGACGGCATCTTCATCGGCGCCACGGCGAGCCGCGACATGCGCAACATGATGGCGCTGTCCGCCGCGATCTACTTCGCCGCGCTCCTCGCCCTGACGCCGGTGTTCGGCAACCACGGGCTGTGGGTCGCGCTGCTGATCTCCTTCGTGGCGCGCGGCGTGACGCTGGGGCTGCGCTATCCGAAGATCGAGCGGTTGGCGGTGTAGGCGGCGCGCCGCGCCTGGCTGACGGCATCGGCCCGCGCCGTTGCTGGCCCCTCCATGGCCGAGGCCATCGCCTCGGCCACAGCGCCAAGCCAACCTTTCTTCGGGCCGGGGCCCAAGCCCCCGGCCAGCGCCCGCCCCGCCCTCGGCGGGCGCTTCTCGCCCGCCGGGTCAGGCGCTGGCCTCTCGTGGTGCGGGTGGCTGGCGATCTTGCGGCACATGCATCGCGGCGGGCGGGGAAACGCGGTGCGTTTCCCGATCCGCCCGACATTGGCCGCGGCAGGTCGGGAGATTCGATGCCTGCTCGGTCCGACGCGCGTCCATGAGAGCGGCGGGCGTGCCCCGGCACGCTACCCCAGCCACGCCTCCCGCCCGGTCCCAACCGCGTCGCTCACGCTTGCGAACCCGTCCCGTTCCAGGAGTCCATCGAGCCCCCGCACGATCTCTCCGACCAGCGACAGCCCGCCATAGATCAGCGCGGTGTAAAGCTGCACCGCCGAGGCGCCGGCGCGGATCTTCTCATAGGCCTGCCGGGCCGAGCCGACGCCGCCGACGCCGACCAGCGGCACCAGCCCGCGCGTCACCTGCGACAGCCGCGCCAGCACCCGCGTCGACGGCTCGAACAGCGGCGCGCCGGACAGCCCGCCCTTCTCGGCGGCCTGCGCGCTCGTCAAGCCCTCGCGGGACAGCGTGGTGTTGGTGGCGACGATGGCATCCACGCCGCGCTCCAGCGCGACGGCGGCAAGGTCCTCGAGATCGCCGAAGGTCAGGTCGGGGGCGATCTTCAGGAAGATCGGAATCGGCCGGGGCAGGGTCGCGCGGGCGTCCATCACCCCCTGCAGCAGCGCCGACAGCGCCTCGGCGCCCTGCAGGTCGCGCAGCCGCTCGGTGTTGGGGGAGGAGACGTTGACCGTGGCGAAATCGCAGTAGGGCCCGCAGCGCTCCAGCACCCGGGCGAAATCCGCCGCGCGGTCGGCGCTGTCCTTGTTCGCGCCGAGGTTCAGCCCCACGGGCACGACCGGCCCGTCCCCGCGGGGACGAGACAGGCGCTGCGCCACCGTCTCCATCCCGAGGTTGTTGAAACCGAAGCGGTTGATCGCCGCGCGGTCCGCGGAGAGGCGGAACAGGCGCGGGCGGGGATTGCCGGGCTGGGGGCGGGGGGTGGCGGCGCCGACCTCGACGAAGCCGAAGCCCGCGCGCATCAGCGGTGCCACCGCCTCGGCGTTCTTGTCGAAACCCGCGGCCAGGCCGACGGGATTGGGCAGCCGAAGTCCCGCGAGGGTGGTCTTCAGCCGCTCCGACGTCACCGGCCCCGGCGCGGGAGCCAGCCCCGCGCGCAGGGCCTTCAGGGCCAGGCCGTGGGCCACCTCGGGGTCCAGCCGGTGAAGCGCGGCCAGACCCAGACGTTCGAGTGCGCTCACTCGACGCCGTCGGGCAGGACGTGACCGTCGGAGCCCTTCAGGATCTCCCGGTTCCAGATCACGTCGGCCAGCGACAGCGCGCGGTAGAGGTGGGGGAACTTGTCGCCGCCCCGCGCCTCTTCCCATTTCAGCGAGTCGCCCATGAGATCGGCATCCATGGCGACGAGGACCAGGGGATCCTCGACATCCGCGAAATGCTTTTCCAGGGTGCCCTGCACCTGGTCGGCGGTGGAAAAGTGGACGAAGCCGTCGGCTTGGTCGATGGGCGCGCCCGGGCTCGTGCCGAGGTCGCGCAGCGTGGCCCATTCCTGGGCCCTCAGGATCTTGTAAATTTGCATGCCCTGCACATGCATCCTGCGCCGCGAAGGGTCAAGGGCCGTGCCGGTCGCAGGGCGGCGCGGCGGCGGCGGGTGTCGTCGCATTGTGCTTTGACAGGGCCGCGCCCCCGCGCCACTCTCGACCGCGAACCACAGTCTCCGGGGGAACCTCATGTCCACACGCCTTCTCACCTCCGCCGCGATCCTCGCCCTGACGGCGGGCGCGGCCTCGGCCGAGTACAACCTGACGATCCTGCACACCAACGACTTCCACGCCCGTTTCGAGCCGATCAGCAAGTACGACTCGACCTGCTCGGCCGAGGACAACACCGCCGGCGAATGCTTCGGCGGCTCGGCCCGGCTGGTGACGGCGATCAACGACGCGAAGGCGAAGACCGACAACTGGATCCTCGTGGACGGCGGCGACCAGTTCCAGGGCACGCTGTTCTACACCTACTACAAGGGCAAGCTCTCGGCCGAGATGATGAACCGGATGGGCTATACCGCGATGACGGTGGGCAACCACGAGTTCGACGACGGCCCCGAGGTGCTGCGCGGTTTCGTCGATGCCGTCGATTTCCCGATCCTGATGTCGAACGCCGACCTTTCGGGCGAGAAGCTGCTGTCGGACGCGGTCCGGAAATCCGTGGTGATCGAGAAGAACGGCGAGAAGATCGGCCTGATCGGCCTGACCCCGGTGGACACGGCGGAACTCTCGAGCCCGGGCAAGAACGTGGTCTTCACCGATCCCGTCCAGGCGGTGCAGGGCGAGGTCGACAGGCTGACCGGCGAGGGCGTGAACAAGATCGTCGTGCTGTCCCACTCGGGCCTCAACGTCGACAAGCGCGTGGCCGAGGAGACGACGGGGGTCGACGTGATCGTGGGCGGGCACGACAACTCGCTCCTGTCCAACACCATCGAGGGGGCGAAGGGGCCCTATCCGGTGATGGTCGGCGACACGGCGATCGTGCAGGCCTATGCCTACGGCAAGTTCCTGGGCGAGCTGAACGTGACCTTCGACGACGAGGGCAAGGTGGTGAAGGCCGAGGGCGAGCCGGTGCTGCTCGACGCCGCCGTGACCGAGGACGCCGACACGGTCAGCCGGATCGGCGAGGCGGCGAAGCCGCTCGACGAGATCCGCAACAGGGTGGTGGCCGAGGCGACCGAGGCGATCGACGGCGACCGCACGACCTGCCGGGCCGGGGAATGCGCGATGGGCAACCTGATCGCCGACGCGATGCTTGCCGCGACGAAGGAGCAGGGCGTGCAGGTCGCGATCCAGAACGGCGGCGGCATCCGCGCCAGCATCGACGCCGGGCCGGTGACGATGGGCGAGGTGCTGACGGTGCTGCCGTTCCAGAACACGCTCTCGACCTTCGAGGTGTCGGGCCAGACGATCCTCGACGCGCTCGAGAACGGGGTCAGCCAGCTCGAGGACGGCGGCGGCCGCTTCCCGCAGGTGGCGGGGATGTCGTTCACCTTCGATCCCGCGAAGGAGGTCGGCAGCCGGATCAGCGACGTGATGGTCGGCGGCGAACCGATCGACCCCGCGAAGACCTACGGCGTGGTGTCGAACAACTTCGTGCGCAACGGCGGCGACGGTTACAAGATGTTCACCGATGCCGAGAACGCCTACGACTTCGGCCCCGACGTGGCGGATGTCCTGGCCGAGTACATGGCGGCCAACGGGCCGATCACGCCCGGCACGGACGGGCGGATCGCGAAGGCCGGGGAGTAAATATCCTGAAAGCCTGATGTAGGATGGGTGATATCACCCATCCTACCCCTCCCGCGGCAGCGATAAGGACTTCGGCGGTCACGCAGGTCACGCAGGATGGGTGATATCACCCATCCTACGCTCCGGCGGAGACCTCTTTCGCTTCGTTCGGGCCGCGCGCCTACTCCGCCGCGATCCCCCGTGCAAGGTCGGCGGTCTGCGGTGTCGCCGGGCGTGCCATGGGCTGGAACACGAAGGCGCCCTTGTCCTCGGCGGCGACCGGCGCGCGGCGGGCCAGGCGCAGGAGCGTGAACAGCGCCATCAGCACATGGGCCGCCACCGTGGTCAGGAACAGCGCCCGCGGGTCCGAGCCGGTCATCCCCCAGCCCGCAACCAGCGGCCCGATGATCGAGCCGAGGCCGAAGACCATCAGCAGCCCCCCCGACACCTGGATGTAGGTGCCGGGCGGCGCATGGTCGTTCGCATGGGCGACGATGACCGGGTACATCGCATAGATCGAGGCGCCGAACACCGCGACGAAGGCGAGGTTCAGGGTCCGCCCCTCGGGCTGGATCAGGATGAAGCAGAGATCGACCGCCAGCGCGATCACGGCGAGGCCCAGCAGCACCTTCCGCCGGTCCATCCGGTCCGAGAGATAGCCGACCGGGATCTGCGACAGGGCCCCGGCGAGCACGGGAATCGAGGCGAAGAGGGTGATCGTGGCGAGGTTCAGCCCGACCCGCTCGCCATAGACCGCCGAGAGCGTGCCGAAGGTCGCGTTCGAGATCCCGGCCATGAACACCCCGAACACCGCCACCGGCGAGTTGCGCCAGAGGCCGCGCAGGTCCAGCCGCACCGAGACGAGGGGCTTCGGCGTGCTCGACGAACTCATCGCGGTCGGCACCAGCGCGAGGCAGTAGAACATCGCGGCGAGCACGAAGAACAGGAAGCCCGAGGTGTCGCCCTGGGACAGCACCAGCTGCCCCGCGGTGGAGGCGGCGAGGTTCACCATCGTGTAGACGCCGAAGATCCGCCCCCGCGTGTGCGGCTCCGCCCGCTCGCCGAGCCAGCTTTCGACGATCATTGCGGCGCCCGCGAAGCAGAAGCCCTGGACGCCGCGCAGCGGGATCCAGACCCAGGGCGTCACGGCGAGGAGCGAGCCGAGGATGGCGATGGCCGCGAAGGCGGCGGTGACCGAGAAGGCGCGGATGTGGCCGACCCGCCCGACGACGGCGGACATGAGGATGCAGCCGAGCACGTATCCGACCGCCCAGCCGGTGCCGAGCAGGCCGAGGGAGAGGGCCGAGAAGCCCTCGCTGCCGCCGCGGAGCGGCAGGATCAGGTTGTTGATCCCGCCTCCGAACAGCAGGAAGGCCGAGCCCAGCAGCAGGGCGCTGATCGGCAGCAGCGTTCGGACCATCGCTTTCCCCTCGTTCGCTTCCACGGGCCTAGCAAGGGCGACCGCCCCGGCGCAACCCTCGGGCGGGAGGTTCTGGTCAAGGCGCGGGGGGGCGCCTAGTGTCGTGCCATGTGCGGACGATTTGCCATCACCCTGCCGCCCGAGGCCATGGCGCAGCTGTTCGAGGCGGTGCCGGGGAACGACCTGCCGGTCGTGCCGAACTACAACGTCTGTCCGACGAACCAGGTGCACGGCGTCGTGTCCGCCGAGGGCCGCCACAGGCTGACGGCGATGCGCTGGGGCTTCCTGCCGCACTGGTACAAGACGACGGGGGACGGGCCGCTCCTGATCAACGCGCGTGCCGAGACGATCGCCGAGAAGCCCGCCTTCCGCACCGCCGCGCGCGAGAGGCGCTGCCTGATCCCGGCCTCGGGGTTCTACGAGTGGACGAAGGACGGGGACGGCAATCGCCTGCCCTGGTACATCCACCGGACCGACGGAGCGCCCATCGCCTTCGCCGGCGTCTGGCAGGACTGGGAGCGGGACGGCACGCAGCTGACCACCTGTGCCATCGTGACCACCGGGGCCAACGGGACGATGTCGCGGATCCACCACCGGATGCCGGTGGTGCTGGCGCCCGGCGACTGGGCGAAGTGGCTCGGGGAAGAGGGCAGGGGCGCGGCGGCGCTGATGGTCGCGGCGCCGGAGGAGGCGCTGACGATGCACCGGGTGGATCCGGCGGTGAACTCGAACCGCGCGTCGGGCGAGCGGCTGATCGCGCCGGTGGAAGCCTGACTGCGGGGGCCGGATCTGCGCACATGGCCCGCGCCGGCACGGCGAAGGGCGGCGTCAGCCGGGTGTGCCTTCCGCGTCGTCCGGCGCGTTCGCGGCGTCCAGCAGCCATGCCTCGAACCGCTCCATCCCAGGAGTCCGCTTGCGCGACCTCGGCGCGGTGAGCCAGTAGCGCCCGGTCGCGACCTCGGCCGGGAAGGGGCGCACCAGACGTCCGGTGGCGAGGCGGTCGCCGAACATAAGCGGCGGCAGCAGTGCGACCCCCCGGCCTTCGGCGGCAAGCTCGGCCAGGGCCACGGAGGAGTCGAGCACCGGGCCGCGCAGGTCGGGGCAGGGCAGTTTCAGGGCGGAGAACCAGAGCGGCCATTCGGCACTCCGGTAGGAGCGCAGGAGAACCTCGTCCGCCAGATCCTCGGGCCGGGTCAGGCGGGCGGCGGTGGCGGGGGCGCAGAGCGGGGTCAGGGCTGCGTCGAGGAGCGGCACGGCGGCAAGACCGGGCCAGGTACCGTCGCCGAAGCGGATCGCCATGTCGAGCCCCTCGCGCGCCAGGTCCACGCGGTTGTTGTTGGTCGAGATCCTGAGGTCGATCCCGGGGTGGAGCCTGGCGAAACCGTCCATGCGCGGCAGCAGCCAGCCGACGGCGAAGGTGGTGACGACGCCGACGTTCAGCGTCTCGCGGTAGGCACCGCCGCTGAAACGGTCGAGAACCTGGCCGATCCTGTCGAAGGACTGGGTGAGCACCGGCAGGAGCGCCGTGCCTTCGTCGGTCAGGATCAGGCCCGAGGGCGTGCGTTTCAGCAGGCGGACGCCCAGCAGGGATTCGAGCGCGATCACCTGGTGGCTGACGGCGGCCTGGGTGACGCAGAGTTCGATGGCGGCGCGTGTGAAACTGCCCTGACGGGCCGCCACCTCGAAGGCGCGCAGAGCTGTAAGGGGGAGATTGGGCCGGTCCATCTGCCATGAATTTTATGAGTGCCGCGGTCTAGATATCATCGTTTGCTGCCCTTGGGGCGGGGTTCTACACCTTGGGGCATAGAAAAAACTAGGGGCCGCCCGGTTGCTCCTCCCGATCTTCGGGCAGGCAGGCCAGGTGCTCGGAGGCAGCAAAGGCAGGACCATGCTATCGTACAAGGTGATGAAGTGGACCGTCGCGCTCGTGACGGCCATCGCGGTGAACGGCGCGCCGCTGCGCGCGGAAAACGTGCCGGAGTTCGATCCCGAGGGGCCGTTCCGGCAGGGCGAGGGGTTCGGCACGCCCGCGACCTGCGACACCCTGGGGGACTGGATCGACCGGGTGCCCGACTATGACGGACGGATCTCCATGACCATCCGCGGCGTGCTTCGGGACAGCGAGTGGGACGGGGTTCTGGCCTATCTTCTGATGTGCGGCGAAGAACAGGTGCAGGTGTTGTGCGTCACCTACTATCCGGCCGAGCTGACCGGGGAGACGGTTCTGCTGGCGGGCGGGTACATGCGGGTGGGCGAGCGGCAGGTGATGCTGGATCCCTGCCTTGCCTATCCGGACGAGTAGGGCGGCGTCGCGCCCCAAAAAAAAGGCCACACCGAAGTGCGGCCTGTCCAGTCAGGGAGGAACCGGATGGCTGGGCCCTTGCGGGCGAAGCCGGAAACTGCTGCTGTCGGTCTGGACTGCCGAGGTACAAGTGCCGATCGATCCGTTCGGTTCCCGCAGTCCCGGCCGACTTTCTTGCTTTCAAGGTAACAGGGAGATTGTGGCGACGCTACGGCAACCGCTGGATGAGTGCGCCGGGCTGGACCTTCGCGCCCGGATGGTGCCAATCTGCCACAGATCCCAGCATCGGAGCCCAATTCGTGAGCAGACCCGACCTGTCCCGCCTGATCGAAACCGGCCGTGGCGCCGCCCTCTGCGACCTCGTGCTGCGCGGGGGGGAGGTGTTCGACGTCGTCACCGGCGACTCGATCCGCGGCGACGTGGCGATCACCGGCGGGGTGATCGTTGGCATCGGCGCGGAGTACGAAGGGGCGGAGGTGCTGGACGTCTCGGGCCTGACGCTGGTGCCGGGCTTCATCGACACCCACCTGCACATCGAGAGCTCGCTGGTCACGCCGTTCGAGTTCGACCGCTGCGTCGCGCCCCGGGGAGTCACGACGGCGCTCTGCGATCCCCACGAGATCGCCAACGTGCTGGGGGTCGACGGGATCCGGTATTTCCTGGAGGCGGCGCTGGAGACGGTGATGTCGATCCGGGTCAACCTGTCGTCCTGCGTGCCCTCGACCGACATGGAGACGGCGGGGGCCGAGATCGGGGCGGAGGACCTGGTGGCGCTGCGCGACCATCCCGCGGCACTGGGGCTGGCGGAGTTCATGAATTATCCGGGCGTGGTGCATGGCGATTCCGGCTGCCTCGCCAAGCTGGAGGCGTTCCGGGGCGGGCACATCGACGGACACGCGCCTATGCTGTCGGGGAAGGACCTGAACGCCTACATCGCCGCCGGCATCCGCACCGAGCACGAGGCGACGACCGCCGAGGAGGCGCGGGAGAAGCTGCGGAAGGGGATGCGGATCCTGATCCGCGAGGGGTCGGTTTCGAAGGACCTGGAGGCGCTGCTGCCGATCCTGGACGAGCGCACCTCGGCCTATTGCTGCTTCTGCACCGACGACCGCAATCCGCTCGACATCGGCGAGCACGGGCATCTCGACTACATGATCCGCACCGCCATCGCGCGGGGGGTGTCGCCGCTGGCGGTGTACCGGGCGGCGTCGCTGTCGGCGGCCGAGGCGTTCGGGCTGAAGGACCGCGGCCAGATCGCGCCGGGCAAGCGGGCCGACATCGTGGCCGTGCGCTCGCTTGCGTACTGCGATGCCGAGGTGGTGCTGTGCGGCGGCGTGGTGGTGGGCGAGGCGGCCTTCGCCGCGCGACGTGTGGTGGAGCCGATCGGGCGCGGCTCGGTCAGGGCGCCCCGGGTCACGGCGGAGTCCTTCCGGCTGGGGTCGAACCGGGCGGTGACGGACGTGATCGGCATCCTGCCCGGCAAGATCATCACCGAGCATCTGGTGGAGGACGTGGCGGTGGCGGACGGCGACAAGCGACCCGATCCGGCCCGCGACCTCGCCCGGATCACGGTGATCGAGCGGCACGGCAGGAACGGCAACATCGCCAACGGCTTCGTGCGCGGCTTCGGGATCGGGGCGGGGGCCATCGCCTCGACCGTCTGCCACGACCACCACAACATCGCGGTGGTGGGCGTCGATTACGCCGACATGGCGGTCGCGGCGTCGCGGCTGTCGGAGATCGAGGGCGGGTTCGTGGTGGTGCGGGGCGGCGAGGTGCTGGCCGAGCTGGCGCTGCCGGTGGCGGGGCTGATGAGCCTGCTGCCCTTCGAGGAGGTGCGCGAGGCGCTGGTGGCGCTGCGCGCCGCCGCGGTGTCGCTGGGGGTGACGCTGGAAGAGCCGTTCCTGCAGCTCGCCTTCCTTGCCCTGCCGGTGATCCCGAAGCTGAAGATCACCGACCGGGGCATGGTCGACGTGATGAAGTTCGAGATCATCGGCTGAGGGACGTCACCCGTCGATGAAGCGCACCTCGCGTTCCGCCAGGTGGCGGTCGACCAGCGCCGTCTCCTCTGCCGACAGGCGGCGGTGGCGGGGATAGCGGGGGGCGGCGCGGTCGTCGATGACGGGCGCGTCCCAGCCGTCGGTCGTCTCGAAGAAGCGGGTGACGCCGGCGGGACCGAACTCGCGCGCGAAGCCCTGCACGACGACATCGACATAGCTCAGCAGCAGCGGGCGCATGTCGGCGGGCGCGGGGTGGCGGTTCTCGGGGATCGAGTAGACGGCGACATCGGCCAGCCGCTCTCCGGCGATTTCCACGTCGCCGCTCTGCACCCGGTCGTATCCCGTCTCGCGCGCGTCGAGCGCCTGCCAGTCGCCGCCGGGGACCCGCGCGACGAGCCCCTCGATGGTGGTGCCGGGGGAGGGGACGGCGGTGAGGAACGCCTCCTCCCGGATCTGGGTGTGCCGCCACACGCGCCGCCAGCCGTGCAGCCGCGCGGTGCGGCCCTCGAGATATTCGTGGGTGGTCCGGTTCACGAGCGAGCCGTAGCCGAAGAAGAGATGCTTGGTCATGGCGCTTCGATGCCGTGGCGGGGGCGGGAAATCAAGTCCCCGCTGCCGCCGGGCCCTGCCGGGTCTGGGCCGGGGGCGGCCGATCCGCTATGGCTGTCGTCACGAACCTTGCGCGGGGAAGGGCAGCGCCATGACGATCACCAACGAGGACGAGCTGGAGGGGGTGAAGGCCATCGGCCGGATCGTCGCGAACACGTTGCGCGACATGGCGGCGGCGCTGGAGCCCGGTATGACGACCGCCGAGCTGGACCGCATCGGCCGACTGCAGCTGGAGCGGGAAGGCGCCGTGTCGGCGCCGGAATCGGCCTACGGCTTTCCCGGCGCGACCTGCATCAGCGTCAACGAGGAGATCGCCCACGGCATTCCCGGCGCGCGGGTGATCGCGCCCGGGGATCTGGTGAACATCGACGTGTCAGCCTCCAAGGACGGCTATTTCGCGGACACCGGCGCAAGCTTCATCGTGCCACCCTCCGATCCCCTGCGGGAGCGGCTGTGCCGCGACGGGCGGCGGGCGCTGAGGATCGGGATCGCCGAAGTCGGTGCCGGCAGGCCGCTGGCGGGGGTCGGCCGCGCCATCGGACGGTTCGCCGCGCGACGCGGCTACACGCTGATCCGCAACCTCGCGAGCCACGGTGTCGGACGGGCGCTGCACGAGTATCCCGAGGAGATCGCCACCTGGCCGGACCGGGCCGAGCGCCGCCGCATCACCAGGGGGCTGGTCTTCACCATCGAGCCGTTCCTGTCGACAGGCGGGCACATGGCGCGGGGCGGTGCGGACGGCTGGACGCTCTATGGCATGCCGTCGGCGCCGGTGGTGCAGTACGAGCATACGGTCGTCGCGACCGGCCGCGGTGCGACGGTCGTCACCCTGCCGGGGTGAGGCGGACACGGCGCCGTCCCCCCTTGCCAAAGCCGCCGGGTGTGAAATAACCGGAGGCAGGCGAAGGGAGAATCCGGGCCGCTTTCGGGCGGGCCGGTGCCGAAGGAGCAGCCGCCCCGGCGAACTCTCAGGCAAAAGGACCTTCGCCGGACACGGAACTCTGGAGAGTGGCGCCGCAGCGCCCGCCGAAGGGATAGCGATCTCAGGCGCAGGAACAGAGGGGGCATGGACCGCGGCATCCGTCAGGAGGCCGCCAGATGCCCGGCGTTCGGCCGGAGAGGGGACGGAACGGCGATGGACGACCTGCAGAAGACGCAACTTCACCAGATGCACCTCGACCTCGGCGCCCGCATGGTGCCCTTCGCGGGCTACGAGATGCCGGTGCAGTATCCCGCGGGCGTGATGAAGGAGCATCTGCACTGCCGCGCTGCGGCCGGCCTGTTCGACGTCTCCCACATGGGCCAGGTGATCCTGCGGCCGAAGTCGGGCGACGTATCTGACGCCGCGCTGGCGCTGGAGGGGCTGGTGCCGGTCGATGTGCTGGGTCTGGCCGAGGGGCGGCAGCGTTATGCCCTGTTCACGAACGACGAGGGCGGCATCCTCGACGACCTGATGGTGGCGAACCGCGGCGATCACCTGTTCCTCGTGGTCAACGCCGCCTGCAAGGCCGCCGACATCGCCCACCTGCGGGCCAACCTCTCCGACAGCTGCGAGGTGGAGGAGATCACCGACCGCGCGCTGCTCGCGCTGCAGGGGCCGCTGGCGGAGGACGCGCTGGCGACGCTGGTTCCCGAGGTGCGGGGGATGCGGTTCATGGATGTGCGGACGGTCGACACGCTGTTCGGGCCGCTCTGGATCTCGCGCTCGGGCTACACCGGCGAGGACGGGTTCGAGATCTCGGTGCCCTCGGGCGGGGCCGCGGAGCTGGCGAAGGCGCTGCTGGCGATCGAGGCGGTGGCGCCGATCGGCCTCGGCGCGCGGGACAGCCTCAGGCTGGAGGCGGGGCTCTGCCTCTACGGCAACGACATCGACGGGACGACGACGCCGGTGGAAGCGGGTCTGACCTGGGCGATCCAGAAGGCGCGGCGCGCAGGGGGTGCGCGGGAAGGCGGGTTTCCCGGCGCCGACAGGATCCTCGGCCAGATGGCCGATGGCGCGCCGCGGATGCGTGTCGGGCTGCTGCCGAAGGGGCGCGGGCCGATGCGGGCGGGCGCCGATCTCTACGCCGACGCGGAGGCGGGCGAGCCCGTGGGCCGGGTCACCTCGGGCGCCTTCGGCCCCTCGATCGACCGGCCGATGTCCATGGCCTACGTGAGTGCCGACAAGGCTGCGCCGGGCACCCAGCTTTTCGCCGAGGTCCGCGGCAAGCGGCTGCCCGCGACGGTGGTTGATTTGCCCTTCCGCCCCGCCCAATTCAAACGCTGACAACACCCTCCCTGGAGAGCCTGATGAAGTACACCGAAGAACACGAATGGCTGCGCGTCGAGGACGATCTGGTCGTCGTCGGCATCACCGAGCATGCCGCCGAACAGCTGGGCGACCTCGTCTTCGTCGAGCTGCCCGAGGAAGGGCGCACCGTGGTCAAGGACGAGGAGGTCGTGGTGATCGAATCGGTCAAGGCCGCGTCGGACATCATGGCGCCCGTGGACGGCGAGATCGTCGAGGTGAACGAGGTGCTGGTGGACAACCCCGCGCTGGTCAACGAGGACCCCACGGGCGACGGCTGGTTCTTCAAGATGAAGCTCGAGGACATGTCGGTGCTCGACGACATGATGGACGAGGAAGCCTATCTGAAGTTCATCGGCTGACGGCCACCGCCGGGCAGGAACCTTCAATACCTCCGGCGGGAGTAGTTCCGCAAAGAAGAAGCCTCCCCGTTTCTTCTTTGCCCCGAATACTCCCGCCGGAGGCCGGACCGGGCAGGGGCCCGGTCCATCCGTCGTGACGTCAGGAGACCGGAATGACCTTCACCCCCATCGACTACCGCCCCTACGATTTCGCCAACCGCCGCCACATCGGCCCCTCGCCTTCGGAGATGGAGGAGATGCTGCGGGTGATCGGGGCCGGGACGCTCGACGACCTGATCGCCGAGACGGTGCCGAAGGCGATCCGGCAGGCGCAGCCGCTGGAGTTCGGCAAGCCGAAGTCCGAGCGCGAGCTGCTCTGGCACATGGCGCAGGTGGCGAAGAAGAATCAGGTGTTCTCGTCGATGATCGGGCAGGGCTATCACGGGACGGTCACGCCGCCCGCGATCCAGAGGAACATCCTGGAGAACCCGGCCTGGTACACGGCCTATACGCCCTACCAGCCGGAAATTTCGCAGGGGCGGCTCGAGGCGCTGCTGAACTACCAGACGATGGTCTGCGACCTGACGGGGCTGGAGGTGGCGAACGCCTCGCTTCTGGACGAGGCGACGGCGGCGGCCGAGGCGATGACCATGGCGCAGCGGGCGAGCAAGACGAAGGCGATGGCCTTCTTCGTGGACGAGGGCTGCCATCCGCAGAACATCGACGTGATCCGCACCCGGGCCGAGCCCTTGGGGATCGAGGTCATCGTGGGGGCGCCCGAGGACCTGGACGCGTCGGCCGTGTTCGGCGCGGTGTTCCAGTATCCCGGCACCCACGGCCACCTGCGCGACTTCACGCCCGAGATCGAGGCGCTGCACGCCGCAGGGGCGCTTGGCATCGTCATCGCCGATCCGCTGGCGCTGACGCTGCTGAAGGAGCCGGGGGCGATGGGGGCGGACATCGCCGTGGGCTCGACCCAGCGGTTTGGGGTGCCCATGGGCTATGGCGGGCCGCACGCGGCCTACATGGCCTGCAAGGACGCGCTGAAGCGGTCGATGCCGGGGCGGATCGTCGGCGTGTCGATCGACGCGCGGGGGAACAAGGCCTACCGCCTCAGCCTCCAGACGCGCGAGCAGCACATCCGGCGCGAGAAGGCGACGAGCAACGTCTGCACGGCGCAGGCGCTGCTGGCGGTGATGGCGTCCTTCTACGCGGTGTTCCACGGGCCCGAAGGCTTGCAGGCCATCGCGCAGCGCATCCACCGCAAGACGGTGCGCGTGGCGCGGGCACTGCAGGAGACCGGGTTCAAGGTGGAGCCCGAAAGCTTCTTCGACACGATCACGGTCGAGGTCGGACCGCTGCAGGGCGCGATCATGGACGAGGCGCGGCGGCAGAAGATCAACCTGCGCGTCGTGGGCAAGACGAAGCTCGGCATAACGCTGGACGAGACGACGCGCCCCGAGACGGTCGAGCGGCTGTGGGATGCCTTCGGGATCCACGGCCGGCACGACGACCTGTCCGAGGAATACCGCATCCCCGACGCGCTGCTGCGCACGTCCGAGTACCTGACCCACCCGGTGTTCCACATGAACCGGGCGGAGACGGAGATGATGCGCTACATGCGCCGTCTCAGCGACCGCGACCTGGCGCTGGACCGGGCGATGATCCCGCTGGGGTCCTGCACGATGAAGCTGAACGCGGCGGTCGAGATGATGCCGATCACCTGGCCCGAGTTCAGCCTGATCCACCCCTTCGCCCCGAAGGAGCAGGTGGCGGGATATGCCGAGATGCTGGAGGACCTGTCGGCGAAGCTGTGCCAGATCACCGGCTACGACGCGATGTCGATGCAGCCGAACTCGGGCGCGCAGGGGGAATATGCGGGTCTTCTTACCATCGCCGCCTATCACAAGGCGAATGGCGATCATCAACGCAAGGTCTGCCTGATCCCGGTCAACGCCCACGGCACCAACCCGGCCTCCGCCCAGATGTGCGGCATGAAGGTGGTGGTGGTGAAGTGCACCGCGCGGGGCGACATCGACGTGGAGGATTTCCGCGCCAAGGCCGAGGCCGCCGGCGACACGCTGGCCGCCTGCATGATCACCTATCCCTCGACCCACGGCGTGTTCGAGGAGACGGTGAAGGAGGTTTGCGAGATCACCCATGCCCACGGCGGGCAGGTGTACCTCGACGGGGCCAACCTGAACGCGATGGTCGGGCTGGCGAAGCCCGGCGAGATCGGCAGCGACGTGAGCCACCTGAACCTGCACAAGACCTTCTGCATTCCCCATGGCGGCGGCGGTCCCGGCATGGGGCCGATCGGCGTCAAGGCGCATCTCGCGCCGCACCTGCCGGGCCATACCGAGACCGGCGGCGCCCACGCGGTCAGCGGCGCGCCCTTCGGCTCGGCCTCGATCCTGCCGATCTCCTGGGCCTACTGCCTGCTGATGGGCGGCGCGGGGCTGACCCAGGCGACGAAGGTCGCGATCCTGAACGCCAACTACATCGCAAAGCGGCTCGAAGGGGCGTTCGACGTGCTCTACAAGGGTACCGAGGGGCGGGTGGCACACGAGTGCATCCTCGACACCCGGCCGTTCGAGAAGTCGGCGGGGATCACCGTGGACGACATCGCCAAGCGGCTGATCGACAACGGCTTCCACGCGCCGACGATGAGCTGGCCGGTGGCGGGCACGCTGATGGTCGAGCCCACGGAGAGCGAGACGAAGGCGGAACTCGACCGCTTCTGCGACGCCATGCTGAACATCCGCGAGGAGATCGCGGCGGTCGAGAAGGGCGAGATCGACCGCGAGAACAACCCGCTGAAGAACGCGCCGCACACGGTCGAGGACCTGGTCGGCGACTGGGAGCGGCCCTACAGCCGCGAGCAGGGCTGCTATCCCAAGGGCGCGTTCCGGGTCGACAAGTACTGGCCGCCGGTGAACCGGGTCGACAACGCCTATGGCGACCGCAACCTCGTCTGCACCTGTCCGCCGCTCGAGGCCTACGCCGAAGCGGCGGAGTAGCGGTCGGCAGGGGTCACTCGAACGCGAGGTCGACCTTGTCGGCATCCACCAGCCCGCAGCGCGCCACGGTGCGCAGCAGGCGCTGGCGGTCGGCTGGCAGGGCGGTGGCGATCACCGCCCGCTGCAGCGCCCGCGCCGCGGCGTCGCGGGCGGCGACCTTCATGTCCGGATCCCCGGTCTCGGCCAGGTGGGCGAGGGCCTTCTGCACGCGGATCTGCACCTCGACCATGGCCGCGCCGTCCCGCGCGATGGGATCGAAGGCGTCACGCACCAGCGCGTCGGCGGTCAGCGGTGGAACATGGATGCGGGGGTGGAGCGCGTCGTCGTCCGCATGCTCGATCCGGTCGCGGTAGCGCGACAGCAGCCGTTCCTGCCGGGTCAGCACGTCGATGGCGGTGCCCGGATCGTTGATCCCGGGCGACAACGCCCGCTGCGCGATCTCGCTCAGCACGATGACGCCGAAGCGCGGATCCTGGTCGAAGCGGCGGATGTCGTCGATGGTGAAGGCGAGGTGAACCTGGTCCATGTCGGCCTTCGCGGTGCAATGGGCGATGGGCTGGCCTTCGGTGACGAAGGCGCCGGGGCGCGCGGCGAGGAACAGCTTGCCGCCGCAGTCCTCCATCGCGTCCGACAGCTTCTCCATGTCGATGTGCTGGACATAGCCCGAGCGGCGCGCCTTGACCGGATCGCCCTCGGGCGGACCCGTCAGCTTGCGGCCTCCCATGCAGGGCGAGTTCAGCCAGGCCTCCATCGCGTCGATGGCCGCGCGTTCGACCCGTCGGGTGGTGGCCAGCACGCTGCCGAGGTCGCTGAGGTGCGAGATCCAGCGCAGGATGGCGACGATCATCAGCAGGATGACCAGCAGCGCGAAGGCGAGGATCACCGCCGCCGCATCCCCGGCGTAAAGCTGGGTGCCGAGCGTGATGACACCGACGAGGGAGAACAGGAAGGCGCCGAGGAAGGTCGCCAGCACGTTCTGCGTCGTCGTGTCCTCGAGCAGCAGCTGGTGCGACCGGGGCGTCACCTGGGACGAGGCGGACTGGCGCGCCGAGACCATGACCGAGAGCGAGAAGATCACGACGGCGAGCATGCCGGAGGACATGATCTCGAGGATCTTCTCCACCGCCTCCGGCTCGACCGCCTTGGCGATGTCCTCGGGCACCAGCGGGGCGAGGCTGCCCGAGCCTCCGGCGGCGACCACGCCCAGCAGCGCGATCAGCGAGGAGCGGACCCAGATCTTGCGGGAAAACCGGCGCAGCCGGTAGAGCGTCTTCGACAGGGCGGCGCGGGCTTGGGGCATCGGGGACTTTCGCCTGGGGTGGGTCGGGTGACGCTGAACCTATCGCATCCGGGCGGGTCGTCCACGACCTTCGGCCGAAGTCGGGGCGACCTTGACACCGGCGGCGGGATGGTCCATCTGACGCACAAGTGGGGTCGTAGCTCAGTTGGGAGAGCGCGTCGTTCGCAATGACGAGGTCGTCGGTTCGATCCCGATCGACTCCACCAACTCCCTCCATTCTGGCGTTTCCGGGTCTCGGCGTCCGGCGCAGGGTCGGTGCGAAACGCCGGAGACCTGCCATGACATCCTATGCCACACCCCCCGCCGGACTGCCGCCGCAGACCGACCTGCTGTCGGGGCGCGCCGTCTTCACCGAGGCCTACGCGGTGATTCCCGCCGGGGTGCAGCGCGACATCGTCACCTCGTACCTGCCCCACTGGGAGGGCGCGCGGTTCTGGGTGCTGGCGCGGCCCCTGGGCGGGTTTGCCGAGACCTTCTCGCAATACGTGGCCGAACTGGCGCCCGGGGGCGGCAGCGACCGGCCCGAAACGGATCCGGGGGCCCAGGCGGTGCTGTTCGTCGTCGCGGGCGAGGTGGAGCTTTCGGTGGCCGACGAGGTGCACGCGCTGGCGGCGGGGGGCTATGCCTACCTGCCGGCGGGGGCCGCGTGGCGGCTCCGGAACCGGGGTGGGGCGGCGGCGACGTTCCACTGGATCCGCAAGCGCTATCAGCCGGTCGAGGGGATCGCGGCGCCGGAGGCCTTTGTCGCGCGCGAGCAGGACATCGCGCCGGCGGGGATGCCGGGGACGGACGGGGCCTGGGCGACGACGCGGTTCGTGGATCCGGGCGATCTGAGGCACGACATGCACGTCAACATCGTGACGCTGCAGCCCGGCGCGGTGATCCCGTTCCTGGAGACGCACGTGATGGAGCACGGGCTCTATGTCCTTGAAGGAAAAGCGGTCTACCGGCTGAACCGGGACTGGGTGGAGGTCGAGGCCGGGGACTTCATGTGGCTCCGCGCCTTCTGCCCCCAGGCCTGCTATGCCGGGGGGCCGGGGCCGTTCCGCTACCTGCTCTACAAGGACGTGAACCGGCATATGGGGCTGGGGAGGTAGGGGGGTACCGGTGTATGATCGGCGTATGACTTGTGTATGATTTGGGTGGGACGTTTGTGTGGGGCGACGCGGAGGGTGGTTCACGGCCCTGATCTGCCATTCATGCTCACTGATTTTGCTGCGGCGCAGCTCGAGAAAGCGGACATCCCTCGAAAGCGCGGCATTTTTAATCGGCGAATATGCTTGTGGCGGACAGGCTGAACCGTATTTCGGCCCTAAACGCCTTGCTTCGCCTTCCCGCCGTCGTCGGGCTCTTTGTCAGGCCCGTCCAAGAAATCGAGGTACCACTTGATTGCCATTCGGATCTGTGCGGCCCGAATGGGCGTTGCTTCAGATGCAAGATCATACGCTGCTTTCCTCACCCTCAAGAGCCAATCGCGTTCTGAGCTCTGACCCCCGGCTCTGGTATCTCGTTCCATGCGTTGAATTCTGCGTTCAAATGGCCTGAGCGCCTCGTGTGTGGCTTCAGGTTCAAACGAAAACAAAAGTCGCGCCACTTCCACTGGGTCGGCATCTGCAAAAATAGGCTCATGTGCATAGTTCGGACTGCCAGCTCGGCGTCCCCCGTCGTCGATTGCTTCGACAAAGGCCCCAAGGTCCGCTTCCGCAAGGGATAGCATCTCCTCTACACGCTCCTGATTTGCTTTCCAGAACGACCGATCCAATGCTTCAAGTAGCTCCTCGCGAATCGTAGCAAACTCTTTGGAATCTTTTTGATGGAAGCCGAGCCCAAATTGCCCATGATCGAAAGAGACGCCGCTCCACCGCCGCCTTGGCAGCTCTTTTGGAAGCTGATTATCCTGTTCCAGTGTGGCTATATACGCGCGGACCTCATTTTCAACATCATGCCGCGAACTCCATCCAATTTTTTGGTCGGCCAGGTCCAATAATATCCCAAGCAGGTGCATAATAACTGCTGGGTCGTGGAACTCTTTATCACCTATTTGTCTTTTCACCGTTTTCAGTGCCGCCTCGACCTCGGCATCCTTTCGTTTTGGCCACCACCACAAGGTCTGCCAAGCCTCAGAGTCCTGCAACCTGAATACAGGCGATTTCCGCAATTCGTCGGACAGAAGCTTGTCATCCACATGTCCTTTACCTATCCATGCGATGGCAAGTTTGGCAGAAACAACTTGGCTATGTAGGCGGACGTAAGGATGCTCTCCAAACCGTTCTTGCAGGTTTTCGAGCGCAGACTTCGGAGGTGCCTCACCTTTTTGACCATTTGCACTCCAAACCGCGTGCGCCCAGCCTGTTTCTTGCCCTAATCCTTCGATGCCAAGGCCTTCACCGCCATGAAAGGCTATCGAAAGAGCAACGAAAGTGGCAAGCAAGTAGCGCATTCCCTCCGCATTTTCCCTTAGTTCCTCGGGAATCCCATCGAATACCCGTGCGATTTCGAGCATGGCGTATCGGAGTAATCGAAGATTCAAAGCCTTGGATGTATCGAAAACGCTGCAAAGGAGGGCTTTCTCGGATGTCAGAAACTCGCGTGCTGCGCGCTGGTGTTCAGCTCTTTCCATAGATGCCAAAAAGCTTTCTGTCGCAGCATCGACGTCGGGATAAATAGTGATGATCCGTCCGATAACTTTCTCTTTTGTCCTCTCATATGTTTTGGGATCTTTATCACGAAGTTCAGCCTGATTTGCCAAGAGAACAACGTTCCGCCCTTCATGCTCTACAAATCGGTTAATAGCGCTTAACAATTCGGTCAGGTGCATTTCTGCCCGCTCAAGATCGTCGAACACAAGAACCCGCGGCAGGTCTTTCATCACTGCCCGTCTAAAGGCGCCGGTAAAATCTATTTTGGCCCCGGTAAATTTCTCTGCGACACCTTCCATTATCTGCGTGGCGCCTTTGGGAGGCTTCAAATCCTTTCTTTTTAGGAGTGTCTGAAACAGAGCTTCCTCGATAGCGCACGAGCCTTTCGCACCGTAGATGCTTACGTAAAGGGCGTCTTCCCGGCCCGTCAGCCATCCTTTCAGCTCGTGAGTTTTGCCAGCGCCCCATGGAGCGTCCACGAGAAGGGCAAAGCCGGGGTTGGCAAGACGGGCGAAAGCGTCAAGCTGTGGTCGGAGGTGATGATTTGCGTCCATTTCGTCCTTCAATCCACAAAGGCCTTCGATCTTGTTTGGAGCAAATTTTATAGATGGCGCCTTGGCAGGGCAAGCAGCGGAAAACCAATTTTCAATTGGAGGCCGATAGGTTTAGTATGAGTAGCTGCTCTGACCTCGTCTTCCGAATTATTTTGCCTCCGCAGCGTAAGTCCGTTTTCCGCCCAATCCACCATCTCGCCGTAACCAGCTCCTCGCCTCACCCCACCACATACCCCTCCCCGTACCGGTACTCCTCCAGGTTCGCGCCTTCTCCGATCCGGTCCACCACGGCGAAGAGGCCCGGGGCATGCAGCGGCGTCAGGACGCCGTGCCAAGTTCCGCGGAAGAGGTTGATGGCCTGGCCGGGGGCGGTGAGGAAGGCCAGGGGCGTGCCGGGGGTGCCGGAGAGGTCGGGGGCGACGATGACGAGGAAGGGGTGGGCGGTCATCGGCAGGAAGGCCTGGCTGCCCTCGGGGTGACGCTCGACCAGGTCGAAGCGGTAGGGGAGCGAGCGGGGCTCGGCCGAGAAGATGCTGATGCCCGCGCGGCCCGCGCCGAAGTCGAGCGTCGCGCGGTCGTGGAAGCGGGCGCAGAGGCCTTCGTTGATCATGCGGTCGGGCGGGCCTTCCGCCTCCAGCACCTCGCCGAAGGGGGCGAAGGCGGCGGCGGTCAGGGGGGCGGGCGCGAGGGCGATCATGGCATCTGCGCGAGGCGGAGTTCGGCGATGCGCTCGACCTGGCGGCAGGCCTCGGCGAACTCGGTCTCGGGGTCGTTGTCGAGGCGCGATTCGAAGGCGGCGCGGATCGACGCCTTGTCGTGGTCGCGCACGGCGATGATGAAGGGGAAGCCGAATTTTTCCGTGTAGGCGGCGTTGAGGGACTGGAAGGCGGCGCGTTCCTCGTCCGACAGGTGGTCGAGCCCGGCGGAGGCCTGTTCCGCCGTGCTCTCGGGGGTGAGGCGGCGGGCGGCGGCGAGTTTCCCGGCAAGGTCGGGGTGGGCGCGGAGCACGCCGAGCCGTTCCTCGCGGGTGGCGGCGCGGAAGGCGCGGCAGAGCGCGCTGTGGATGCCCGCGGGGCTGTCGTGGGCGGGCCCGAGTTCGAGGCGCAGCGCCCGTTCGGCGATCCAGGGGGAGTGTTCGAAGACGCCGCCATAGGCGCGCACGAAGGCGGCGCGGCCCATGTCCGAGGCGCGCGGGCGGCGGCGGTGGGGGTGCGTCCTCGCCCAGTGCTCGGCGATCTGGAGGCGGGTGGCGAACCAGACGCCGTCCCGGGCGCGGGCGTGGTCGAGGAAGCGCTGCAGCGCCTCGGCACGGGCGGGGCGGCCGACGAGGCGGCAGTGGAGGCCGACCGACATCATCTTCGGCGCGCCCTGCTCGCCCTCGCGGTAGAGCGTGTCGAAGGTGGCGCGGAGGTAGTCGAAGAACTGTTGCGGCGCGTTGAACCCCTGCGGCGTGGCGAAGCGCATGTCGTTGCAGTCGAGCGTGTAGGGCACGACCAGCTGGTCCTTCTCGCCCACCTCGATCCAGTGGGGCAGGTCGTCGTCGTAGGCGTCGGCGACATAGGCGAAGCGGCCGCTCTTCGCCGCGAGGGCGACGGTGTTGGCGGAGCAGCGGCCGGTGTACCAGCCCTTCGGCGGCGCGCCGGTCACCTCGGTGTGCAGCTGGATGGCGGCGGCCATGTCGCGGGCCTCGGCGTCCTCCGCGTAATCCTTGTACTCGATCCATTTCAGCCCGTGGGAGGCGATCTCCCACCGGGCCGCCTGCATCGCGGCGACCTGTTCGGGCGACCGCGCGAGGGCGGTGGCGACGCCGTAGACGGTGATCGGCGTGTCCTGCAGCATCCGGTGGAGGCGCCAGAACCCGGCCCGCGCCCCGTATTCGTATATAGACTCCATGTTCCAGTGGCGCTGGCCCGGCCAGGGCGCGGCGCCGACGATTTCCGACAGGAACGCCTCGGAGGCGGCATCGCCGTGAAGGATGTTGTTCTCGCCGCCCTCCTCGTAGTTCAGCACGATCTGGACGGCGATCTTCGCGCCGCCGGGCCATTGCGGGTCGGGCGGGGTGGCGCCGTGGCCGCGCATGTCGCGGGGATAGCGGGGCAGGTCGGACATGGGGACTTCCTTTGTCGTGTCCGCGCCATTAGGCCTTGGGGTTCGGGGAAGCTCAAGGCGGAGATGAGGATGGCGGGCGGATATCTGACGACCCATGTGCTGGACACCGCGCGGGGCTGTCCCGCGGCGGGGCTGAAGATCGAGCTGTTCCGGCTCGACGGCGGGGGTCGGGAGCTGGTGCGGGAGACGGTGACCAACGCGGACGGGCGCACGGACGGGGCGATCCTGCCGGAAGCGGAGTTCGCGGTCGGGGTCTACGAGCTGGTGTTCCACGCGGGGGATTATCTCGACGGGTTCGGCGGGGCCGGGGGGCCGCGGTTCCTCGATGTGGTGCCGATCCGGTTCGGGATGGCGGAGGCGGACCACTACCACGTGCCGCTGCTGCTGTCGCCGTTCGGGTATTCGACCTACCGGGGGAGTTGAGGACCCCGGCGGGGCGCGGGCGGCGGGCGCGCGGCAGGATGGGAGAGCGGCGGGTGGAGCGGTGCCATTTTCCTCGAGGAAAATGGTCCGGTTTCTTCGAAGAAACCGGGGCGCGGCGGCTGACCGGAGGGCGTGGTGGCCCGCGTGCCGTGGAGTTCGCCGCGCCGCGGCGCCTTGGGCCTTGACGGCGGGGCGGCAACGGGATTGGCCTGTGGGCGACCCTTTCGCCTGACGGAGCCCCGCCGATGTACGACCTCGCGATCCTCTGGGAGTGGATGGCCTTCGCCGTTCGCTGGACCCACGTGATCACCGCCATCGCCTGGATCGGATCCTCCTTCTATTTCATCGCGCTGGATCTCGGGCTGAACCGCAACATCCCGGGCCCCGCGGACGGGGAGGAGTGGCAGGTGCACGGCGGCGGGTTCTACCACATCCAGAAGTACCTCGTCGCGCCCGCGGCGATGCCCGAGCATCTGACCTGGTTCAAATGGGAGAGCTACTGGACCTGGCTCAGCGGCGCGGCGCTGCTGATGATCGTCTACTGGGCGGGGGCGAACCTCTACCTGATCGACCCGGCGAAGGCGGATCTTTCGGTGTGGCAGGCGGTGGCGATCTCGGCCCTGTCGCTCGCCGTCGGATGGGTGGTCTACGACGCGCTATGCAAGTCGCCGCTGGGCGAGCGGCCGACTGTGCTGATGCTGCTGCTGTTCGTGATCCTCACCGCGATGTCCTGGGGCTATCACGAGGTCTTCACCGGGCGGGCGGCGATGCTTCACCTCGGCGCCTTCACTGCGACGATCATGACCGCGAACGTGGCGCATGTGATCATGCCGAACCAGCGGATCGTCGTGGCCGACCTGAAGGCGGGGCGCAAGCCCGATCCGAAGTACGGCAAGATCGCCAAGCTGCGCTCGACCCACAACAACTACCTGACGCTGCCGGTGATCTTCCTGATGCTGAGCAACCATTACCCGCTGGCCTTCGCGACGCCCTATGCCTGGATCATCGCGCCCCTGGTGTTCCTGACCGGGGTGAGCATCCGGCATTACTTCAACTCGATGCACGCGCGGAAGGGGAAGCCCACCTGGACCTGGGCCGTTACGGTGGTGCTGTTCCTGGTCATCGCCTGGCTGTCCTCCGTGCCCTTCGGCGGCACGGTCGAGGAGGCCGAGGCGCGGGGGCTGACGCCGGTCGAGCAGCGGTTCGCCGGTGCCGAGGGGTTCGACGCCGCCTATGACATCGTCACCGGGCGCTGTTCGATGTGCCACGCGCGCAAGCCGGTCTGGCCCGGGATCCGCTGGGCGCCGAAGGGCGTGTACCTCGAGACCGAGGGCGACGTGGCTGCCCATGCCCGCCAGATCTACCTGCAGGCGGCGGTGAGCCACGCGATGCCGCCCGCCAACGTCACCGAGATCCCGCAGGGCGACCGCGACGCGCTGGCGTCCTGGTTCCGCGCGGCGGAGGGCTGACGGGCGGGGGACCGCGGCGTATCGGGGCGCCGGGCGGCAGGGCGGGAGCCGCCGCACGATCGGCCGCTGAGCCCGCCGCGGAACCGATGACGCCATGGCCGACGGCCGGGGACGGTGCGGCGGAGAGGGGGCGGGGGGGGGGGGGGGGGGCCCCCCCCCCCCCCCCCCTCTCCCGGTTGCGCCCTGCATCATCTGCGCGCGCCGACCCTGCCGGAGCCGCACCGCGCTCCAGATCGACGCGAACCCGCCGATCGGGGCGGATTTCCGCGGGTTGCGGTTGAAACCGCCGGACTTCGACGCGATCTCTCTGGCGGCGGGGCGCCCGACGTGCGATGCCGCCGCCGCTGCGCCGAGGGCGCGTTACAGGACCGACGAGCATGGCCCCCGCGCGCGCCGCCACAACAACCGCCGCACCGACCGAGCCGCCGCGCCATGCCGTGGGCGAGGTGGTGGAGCGCCTCGAATCGCTCACCGGGCGCGAGGAGGTGAGCCTCGGCGAGATCGTGGCGAGCTTCGGACGCTCCTCCTTCCTCGCCATGCTGCTGGTGCCCGCGCTGCTGGTCTTCTCGCCGCTGAGCGGGATCCCCCTGTTCTCGACCGTCTGCGGCATCTCGATCGCCCTCGTCGCCCTGCAGATCCTGTTCCGCCGCGAGCACCTGTGGTTGCCCGGCTTCCTGATGCGCCTCAGCCTCGGCGGCAGGACGCTGCGCCGGGCCACCGATGCGCTGAAGCGGCTGGCGGACTGGCTGGACCGCCATTCGAAGCCGCGGCTGCAGGCGCTGGTCTCGCCGCCGCTGAGCGTCGCCGCCCTGGCGCTCTGCGCCCTCGCGGGGGGAATGACGCCGCTTCTGGAACTCGTGCCGCTCTCGGCCTCGCTGATCGGCGCCATGGTGACGCTGATCGCGGTGGGCCTCCTGGTGGGCGACGGGATCTTCGTGCTGTTCGGGATGCTCTTCGGCCTTTGCGCCGGGCTGATCCCGGTCTTCGTCGTCGGCGCCGTCGCCGGTTGACCCCTTGCCGGGCGGCCCGCCTTGCCCGAGGGTGGGCGAAAGCGACAACAGGAGCCCGCCCATGCCGAACCCCGCCCCCCGCTTCAGTGCCGCGGAATACGCCGCCCGCATCGCCGCCGTGCGCGACGCGATGGCCGACCGGGGCCTCGACCTGCTGGTCGTCAGCGATCCGTCGAACATGGGCTGGCTCACCGGTTATGACGGCTGGTCCTTCTACGTCCACCAAGCGGTGCTGCTGGGGCTCGAGGGCGATCCGGTCTGGTGGGGGCGGGGGATGGACGCGGCGGGGGCGAGGCGCACGGTGTTCATGGGCGACGACGACATCGTCGGCTACGACGACGGCTTCGTGCAGAACCCCGACAGGCATCCGATGGGCGAACTGGCCGCACTGATCCTGGCGCGGGGCTGGAGCCTGGGGCGCATCGGGGTGGAACTCGACAACTACTACTATTCCGCGGCGGCGCACCTGACCCTGCGGCAGAGCCTGCCGGGGGCGCGGCTGGAGGATGCGACGGCGCTCGTGAACTGGTGCCGGGCGGTGAAGTCGCCGCAGGAGATCGAATACATGCGCCGGGCGGCGGCGATCGTGCAGCGGATGCACGGCGTGATCCTCGAGAAGGCCGAGCCGGGGATGGCGAAGAACGCGCTGGTGGCGGAGATCTGGCACGCCGGGATCACCGGCGCGGACGGGAACTGGGGCGACTACCCGGCGATCGTGCCCATGGCGCCCTCGGGGATGGACGCGACGGCACCGCACCTGACCTGGGACGACCGGCCGCTTCGGGCCGGGGAGGCCACGTTCTTCGAGATCGCCGGGGCGCACATGCGCTACCAGTGTCCGCAGTCGCGCACGCTGTTCTTCGGAGAAGTGCCCGACACCTTCCGCCGCGCCGAGGCGGCGGTGCTGGAGGCGACCGAGGCGGGGCTTGCCGCGGCGCGGCCCGGCAACACCTGCGGCGCGGTGGCGGATGCGTTCAACGGCACGCTGAACCGTCTGGGCTTCCGCAAGGACAGCCGCTGCGGCTATCCGATCGGGCTCTCCTATCCGCCCGACTGGGGCGAGCGGACCATGAGCCTGCGCGCAGGCGACACCACGGTGCTGGAACCGGGAATGACCTTCCACTTCATGCCCGCGCTCTGGCTGGAGGAAGGCGGGATCGAGATCACCGAGCCCATCTTCATCACCGAAACCGGTGCCGAGTGCCTGTGCGCGACTCCGCGGGAGCTGTTCGTGAAATAGGCCTTCCGGCGCCGCGCCGGCTCAGCGCGGGTCGAGCACCCGGAAGGCATCGAGCCAGGGAAGGCGGTCGCGCAGGGGCGCGGTGACGCGGGCCTCGATCATCCGGCGCAGGGTGGCGGCAAGGTCGTCGGCCACGTCGTCCATCCAGGCATCGGCGCTGACCAGCGCGATCTGCCGTGCGAAGCCGGGGATCGGCAGGGGGTGCAGGTCGATGGCCGCCCGGAAGCGGTGGGCGCGCAGGAACGACAGCGGCGTGGTGATCGCCCAGCCCGCCCCGCCCGCGACGAGGGCGTGCAGCGACTGGACCGAGTCGAGCTCGAACCGGTTCGGGATGTCGGTTGCGTGGCGCGCCAGTTCCGCCTCGATCCGCTGGCCGATCATCTGGTCGCGGCTGTAGCGCAGGAAGGGCAGGGCGGCGAGGGCGGCGCAGGGATCGTCGGTGGGATCGGTGCCGTGGGGGACTGCCAGCAGGAAGGGATCGCTCAGCAGTGGGCGCACGGCGAGACCCTCGGGCGTCGTCTCGGGCAGCGAGGTCACGGCGAGGTCGATCTGGCCCGCCTCCAGCATCGCGAGCAACCCGTGGCTCGGCTGGGTGTGCAGGCGGAAGCGGCAGCGCGTCAGGGTGGCGGCGAGGGTTGTGACGAGTTCGGGGGTCACCTCGGATTCGAAGTCGTCGATGATGCCGAGCCCGAGATCGGCGAGGTGGCCGAGGTCGGGCATGGCGACTTCGGCCTGACCCTGGCGGATCTCGGCCAGCGCGGTTTCCGCGCGGCGCAGGAAGAGGCGCCCGGCCGGAGTCAGCTGCATCGGGCGGCGGGCGTGGTCGAGAAGGGGGCGGCCGACGGCGTCCTCCAGCGTCTTCAGCGCCTGCGAGACGGCGGGCAGGCTCAGCCCCGCCCGTTCGGCCGCGCGCGCGACCGAGCCGGTGTCCGCGACCATCTCGAACAGTTCGAGCGCGCGCAGCGAGATGCCCTTGCCGATCATGTGCCTCTCCTTGTCGGCTGTGTGGCCGGTTGCGGCGCGGCGGTCAATCGGCAGGGCCCCGGGGGACCGGAGTTCGGGGAACTCCGGGCGCGCGGAGCGGCGGCGTGGCGTTTCGGGGAGGCCCCTTCCCGAGCGGCGCGGACGCGCGGCGGGGCCGTCGGTGGCCGCGGTCCGGGGCGTGCCGGGCGGAAATGTCCCGCCCCGGGCGTGCTGCCGGACAGTTCCCGGGTCTCTTGCGCTTGCGCCCGGGTGCTGCCCTTGCCCTGAACCGGCGAGGGCGTGGCAAAGAGGCCGGGCGACGCCGCCATTGCGCCGGAAGGTCTTTGTGCAAACCAGTTGCGCTCCTATGCTGAACCCATGCCCGGCCGCATGTTCCTGACCACCCCCGTCGACGAGATCGCCGCATGGCTCGGCCTGCGGACAGGACTGCCCGCGCAGCCGCCGCGGCGGAACATCCAGCCGGGGCAGCAGGTGGCGGTGGTGACGCCGGAGCGGCAGCTTCGGGAGATGCGCTGGGGGATGATCCCCTCGGGGCGGCGCAACGCGCGGGGGCGGCCCGTGCTGGAGACCATCGTCAACGCGCGGGGCGAGACGCTGTTCGCGAAATCCGCCTTTGCCGGGCTTGGCCGGGCGGCGGTGCCAGTGGATGGCTGGTACGAGTGGACCGGCGCCGCGCGGCGCAAGACGGCCTGGCGGATCCGCCGCGTCGACGGGGCGCCGTTGCTGTTCGCGGCGGTCACGGGTCTCTGGTGCGGGCCCGGCGGCGGGGCGGTGCCGCAGGTCGCCACCGTGACCTGCGCGCCCTCGGGCGACGTGAGGGACTATCACCACCGGATGGGCGTGCTGCTGGAGCCGCGCGACCTGGCGGCCTGGCTCGACGGCGACGAAGCGGCGGCGGCCAAGCTGATCCGGTCCGCGCCGGAGGGCACGCTTCTGGTCGAGCCGGCCGGGGACGTGGACTGGAGCGGGCCGTGAGCGGACTTGCCGCAGAGGCAGGTGTCGCATACGCTGCGTCGCAGCAGCCGGGGGAGAAGCCGTCTTGGCCGGAAAAGTGATCACCGTGGCCCAGCAGAAGGGCGGGTCGGGCAAGACGACCATCGCCGCGAATCTGGCCGTCGCCTTCGTCAGGGCGGGCAAGTCCGTGGCGCTGCTCGACACCGATCCGCAGGGATCGCTCGGGCGGTGGTTCATGGCGCGCCATGGCGACGGGATCGCCGACATGGACTTCTCGACGGCCAGCGCCTGGGGCGTCGGCTATGAATGCGAGAAGCTGAAGAAGACCTGCGACATCGTCATCCTCGACACGCCGCCGAAGGTCGATGCGGACCTGCGGCCCTCGCTCAAGATCTCGGACTTGGTGATCGTTCCGGTGGCCTCGTCGCAGGTGGATGTCTGGGCGGTGGAATCGGTGCTGGACCTCGTCGCGCGCGAGCGGAAGACGGCGCTGGTGGTGCTGAACCGGTTCAAGGCGGGCACCCGCGTCGGCACAGACGTGACGGCGGCGATCGGCGACCTGGACGTGGCGCTGGCCGAGACGAAGCTCGGCAACCGCGTCGTCTATGCCGAGACGCTGGGCCTCGGGCGCGGGGTGCAGGAGCGGGGCAGGGGCGCGGCGACAGACGAGATGGCGGCGCTGCTCTCGGAGGTCGAGGCGCTGCTCTGACCGCCCGGCCCGCACGCGATCATTCAACAGGACGAGACGGAGGGGCGCCTTGAAGCGGGCGACGAAGAAGGAGATCGAGCGCAGGCTCTTCAGCATATACGGCATCTTCGCCAGCCTGCCGTTCCTGTTCCACAAGACCCGGATCGCGCCCCCGCGCGAGGTGTCCCACGGACAATGGCCCGACCACCTGCCGCGGCTGTTCGACAAGCCGGGGATGCGGGTGCTGGAGATCGGCTCGCGCAACGTGACGGGGGCGAATTTCCGCGACCGGTTCGCACGGGCCGAGTACGTGGGCTTCGACTTCTATGACGGCGAGAACGTCGATGTCGTCGGCGACGCGCACCGCCTCGGCAGCTATTTCCGGGAGGGCGAACGGTTCGACCTGATCTTCTCTTCCGCGGTGTTCGAGCATCTGTGCATGCCCTGGATCGTGGCGCAGGAGATCACGAAGATGCTGAAGGTCGGCGGTCACGTCTTCGTCGAGACGCATTTCTCGTTCTCGTCGCACGAGCGGCCATGGAATTTCTTCCAGTTCTCCGACATGGGGCTCAGGGCGCTGTTCAACCCGGGCCTCGGCTACACCTTCCTCGACGGGGGCATGTCGAATCCCATGGGCGGCTATTTCGCGCCCGGCTCCGAGCGGTACCTGCGCTATCGCCCGGTGCGCGAGATGTACTGCCACAGCGAGGTGTTCTGCCGGAAGGACCGGGAGGTGGAGGGGTTCTCCTGGGAGGCGGTGGAGATCGACGAGATCGTGCAGGGCACGCGTTATCCCACGCCGCAGCCACCGAAGAGGTGAGGCGCGGAAGACGCGGACGCGCAAACAAAAAGACCGGCGAAGGGCCGGTCTTTCCAAGGGCGTGATGCGGAGCCGCTCTCAGAGCGGCTTGAGGTTGACGGCGCTCTCGCGGCCGTCACGGCCGGCTTCGACATCGAACTGGATCTTCTGGTCGTCGCGCAGCCCGGTGAGGCCCGAACGCTCGACGGCAGAGATGTGAACGAAGATGTCCTTGCCGCCGGTATCGGGGGCAATGAAGCCGTAGCCTTTGGTGGTGTTGAACCACTTCACGGTGCCAGTGGCCATTCCGTGTCTCCTTGCTTTCTCGCTGTTCGCGGGAGTGCAACAGCAGGGCTCGGTCAGTGCTTGATCGAATGCGCTGTAGCCTTGGAAAGCAGTCAGGTGTCGATAGAGGTGACGTCGCAGGTACCGACTCTGACAGGTCGGACCCCGTTCGTAAAGACAATTCCCGGGGTGGACCCCGACAATGGTTCACAATTGGTTCGCGGGGGTGGCAGGCTTCCGCCGGTCGGAACCGCGCGCGGAGAGGAGCGCGGGGCGCAGGGCGCGAAAAGCCCTTGCGGGGAACCGGCGGGTCGGGGATGCGTTGCGGCAGCGGCGCGGGTTTCGGCGCCGTATCCGGTCAGCGCCGCGGCGGCGGCCTGCCCCCTCGCTGGTGTTCCATGGCAGATTTCATCGCCGCACATGCCCCCGTCATCGCCCTTGCGATCCTGGCCCTCGTCTTTGTCGCCTTCATCCTCGAACTCTATCCGCCCGAGGTCACGGCGGCGGGGGGTGCCGCGGCCTATATCGTGCTGGGTCTCGTGCCGTCGAAGGAGGTGATGGGCGTCTTCTCGAACTCGGCGCCGATCACCATCGGCGCGATGTTCGTGATCTCGGGCGCGCTGGTGCGCACCGGGGTGCTGGACGCCATGGCCTCGCTGGTGATCGGGCGGGCGCAGAACCGGCCGACGCTGGCGGTCGCCGTGTTCCTGATCGCGACCATCGTCGCCTCGGCCTTCATGAACAACACGCCGGTGGTGCTGGTGCTGATTCCCGTGGTGATCCGGCTGGCGGCAAGCCTCGGGATCGCCTCGACCAAGCTGTTGATCCCGCTGTCCTATGCCACGATCCTGGGCGGCACCTGCACGCTGATCGGCACCTCGACCAACATCCTGGTGGACGGCATCGCGCGGGAGAGCGGGCTGGAGGGGTTCTCGATCTTCTCCATCGCGCCGGTCGGCATCGTCGTCGCGGCGGTCGGGGCGGCGGCGATGCTGCTGCTCGGCCCCCTGCTGCTGCCCGACCGCGCCGCGGTCGAGGGATCGGGCGAGGAGGAGGAGCGGTTCCTGTCCGAGGTCACGATCCAAGGCAGCTTCCCCGCCATCGGCGAGACGCTCGGCAGCCTCGCCATGTTCGACCGCTCCGGGGTCCGGGTCACCGGAATAAGGCGCCGCGACCGGATCGAGCGGGGCGATCTGAAGGGCGCCACGGTGCAGAAGGGCGACACGGTTGTGGTGCTGGCCACGGCGTCGGAGCTGCTGACGCTGGCGAAGGAGACGGGTCTGAGGGTCGGGCAGCGGCGCGCGATCGAACTGGAGGCGGACGCGACGGTGCGGGTGGCCGAGGCGATCGTGTCCACGTCACGCTCCAGCGCGGGCCACCGGATCGCCGACCTTGCGCTCGGGCGGCGGGGCGGGGTGCGGGTTCTGGGCGCGGCGCGCCACAACCATATCCCCGGCGCCGACCTGTCGAGCGTCAGGCTGCGCCCCGCCGACAAGCTGCTGCTCGAGGGCACCGACGAGGGCTTCTCGGCGCTGCGGGATTCGGGCGACCTGGTGTCGATCACCACCACCGGCGGGCGGGCCTTCCGCCGCCGCCAGGCGCCCATCGCCATCCTCGCGCTTGCCGCCATCGTCGGGCTGGCGGCCTTCGACGTGATGCCGATCCAGCTTCTGGCGCTGATCGGGGTTGCGGGCATCCTGATCCTGCGCTGCATCGACAACGACGAGGCCTGGGGCTCGATCGACGGGGGGATCCTGGTGCTGATCTTCGCCATGCTGATCATCGGCGCGGCGCTGGAGCAGACGGGGGCGGTGCAGCTGATCGTCGACACGCTGGCGCCGATGCTGCAGGGGCTGCCGCCCATGGTGACGCTGGTCGCCGTCTACGTCCTGGCCTCGTTCCTGACCGAGACGGTGACGAACAACGCCGTGGCGGTGGTGCTGACGCCCATCGTCATCGCGCTGGCCGGGCAGATCGGGGCCGATCCGCGGCCCTTCGTGGTGGCGGTGATGTTCGCCGCCTCGGCCAGCTTCGCGACGCCCATCGGCTACCAGACGAACACGCTGGTCTATGGCGCGGGGAACTACCGCTTCAGCGACTTCCTGAAGATCGGGGTGCCGATGAACCTGATCGTCGGCCTCGCCTCGGTGCTGGCGATCCCGGTGTTCTTCCCGTTCTGATCGGGCAAGAAGAAACCGGCCCTGGTCGGGGCCGGTTCGCTCGTAGTTGGGTGCGCCGCCCGTGGAGCGGCGCCATGCCGACTTAGGCCAGCTGGAGGTTCACGGCGCTTTCGCGGCCGTCACGCCCGGATTCGATGTCGAACGTGACCTTCTGGTTGTCGGCGAGGCCGGTGAGGCCCGAACGCTCGACTGCCGAGATGTGGACGAACACGTCCTTCTTGCCGCCTTCGGGTTCGATGAAACCGAAACCCTTGGTGGCGTTGAACCATTTCACGGTGCCCTGGGCCATCGTGTGTACTCCTGTCATTCGCCACCCGCGGAATGCGGTGGCCCGGCTCGGTCAGTGCAAGATCGAAAGACTGTGGCCGGTATGTCGGAGAACAGTGGGTCGAAAGAGATAACGTTCGCAGGGGCCGTATGGGGTAGTCCTGCGGAAAAAGCAAGTGTTATCCGTCGGCCTCGCCGGGCATGGCGGGCAGCGCGAGGTTCTCGTGGAGGGTGAGCCCGTGCGCCGCCGTCGCGCTGACCACGCGCACGGGCAGGGCGCCCGCGGCGGTGAAGGCATGGTGATCGCGGCGAACGGCTACGGCGACCACCGGCGTTCCGTCCGCACCCGCGCCGCTTTCGCGCAGGCGCACACGTTCGTCGCATTCGTAGGCGTTGCAGATGTCCGAGCGCAGGCGGCGGGGCAGGGTGCAGCCCGCGACGCCGTGGAACAGGCAGCTGTCCACGACCGCCTGCTGGGGCAGGGCCGAGAGATAGGCGTCGCGCAGCGCGGCATGGGTCAGGTCGGGGGCGGCGTGGCGCACCGCGTCGATGGTGCCGCGGCTTAGGTAGGCATGGCTGCGCCGCCCGCCCTGGCAGCACAGCCCGCGGCACGCCACGCAGAGCGCGCCGACCCAGGGCGGATCGTCCGGGACGGTATCGCTGCGCAAGGCCGCCGCCTCGGGCTCAGGGGTTTCGGGAGGACGCGGCTGCGCGGGATCGGGCCCGAAGGACGCGGCGAGCAGGCCCTCGACATGCGCGGCGAGGGCCTGAAGCTCGGAGTCCTCCGGGCGGCGCAGGGGCCTGTCGGTCAGCGGTCCGACCGCGACCTTCGCCGGGACGTCGAGGCCAAGCTGCCGCATGGCGGCGACGGCAAGGGGACGGCAGCGGGTGGCGGCCTGCTCGGCGCGGCGGATCTCGACGGCGCGCTTGCGGGCTGCGAGGGCGGCCCCTTCGGCGACCCGTGCGCGGGTCTGGCAGGCGGGGGCGTCGCAGGGACCGGGCCGCGCGACGGGTCTTCCGCAGGTCGGACAGGCGGGCGGGCCGTGTCGGGTGGGCGAGACGTCGGGCATGGCGCACCTCTCGGGCTGTCGCGCAAGAATGGGGCGGGTGCGGGCAAAATGCAAACCGCGCCTCCCCGAATCCCTCCGTCGCCTTGCACGCTCAGTTGCCCGCGGCGCCGGAGTTGTAGAGCGGCACGGTGGAGATCGCCATCTTGGCCGAGCCGTCCTGCACCTGCCGCGCGTGGGAGATGTAGATCAGCGTCTGGTTCGCCTCGTCGAAGATCCGCTTCACCTGGAGCGTCTTCCAGATGATCGAGCGGCGTTCGGAGAACACCGACTCGCCCTCGTCCGAGCGGTCGATGTCGCCGATGGTGATCGGCCCGGTCTGGCGGCAGGCGATGGAGGAGTTCGAGGGATCCTCGAACCAGTTGCCCTTCTGGAGCCGGTCGATCAGGCCGCGGTCGAAATAGGCGACATGGCAGGTCACGCCCTCGACCTTGGGATCGGCGAAGGCCTCGATGACGATGTCGTTGCCCAGCCAGTCGACATCGACGTTGCCGACCTGTTCGGCGGCGGCCGGCGTGGCGACGAGGAGCGAGAGGGCGAAGACGGAAGCGCGCATGGAATGTCCTTTGACGGCAGGGGCGGTACGGGAGGGACGGGGGATGGCCCGCAAGCCAAGACCGCCGCGGTTGAGGCGGCGGTCCGGGAAGCTCTCTCACATGCACACGCGTTGAGGATATACCTGGGTTTGAGGTGCTGCGGTCTGGCTTCGTAGGGCCTGCATAGCATATTCCGGCCTGAGTCGGTAGCGGGTTCGTTGGCCTGCGATCCGCGCCTCGCGGGCGGAAAGGGCAGGATGGGTGACGTCATCACCCATCCCGCGTCTTCAGATCCGGCCCATCACGAGCAGGATGATCACGATCAGCAGCACGAGGCCGAGGCCGCCGGTGGGCGCATAGCCCCAGCCGCGGGAGTATCCCCAAGTGGGCAGGGCCGCGATCAGGGCGATGACGAGCAGGATGAGGAGAATGGTGCCGAGGGTCATGGGAGGAATCCTTTACCATATGTTGGCCAAGCAACGCGGCAGGTCGTCGCGGGTTCCGCGAGGGGCGGTGCGCCCCGGGTCCGCCCGCTTCTGTGGCGCCAAGGCTTCCGCGCAGGCGCCCCCCGGTTGCCCGCGCGGAAGGGATCAGCGACGGTCCTTCGATTCCACCGTCGGCATCCCGCCTTGACCGGGTGCCGCACGCAATCGCTTTCGCGCCCGCATCGTGTTGCGCGGGCGCGGAGCAGGGTGTCAGCGGCTGAACTTCTTGTGCTTGATCGGCTTCGGCTCCAGTGGCGGCACCCAACCTTCACCGGGTGCCGCACGCAATTGCTTCGCAATCGCTTTCGCGCACGCGTCGATCCCAAGCGGGAAACGCAAGAACTCCAGCCTATCGGCTGAATTTCTTGTGTTTCAGGCGCTTGGGCTCGACGGCATCCGCCCCCAGCCGCCGCTTCTTGTCCTCCTCGTAGTCCGAGAAGGCGCCCTCGAACCACTCCACGTGGGCCTCGCCCTCGAAGGCGAGGATGTGGGTGCAGATGCGGTCGAGGAAGAAGCGGTCGTGGGAGATGACCACGGCGCAGCCCGCGAAGTCCACCAGCGCGTCCTCCAGGGCGCGCAGCGTCTCGACGTCGAGGTCGTTGGTGGGTTCGTCGAGCAGCAGCACGTTGCCGCCGGATTTCAGCAGCTTCGCCATGTGGACGCGGTTCCGCTCGCCGCCCGAGAGCATGCCGATCTTCTTCTGCTGGTCGCCGCCCTTGAAGTTGAAGGCCGAGCAGTAGGCGCGGGAGTTCATCTGGGCGTCGCCGAGCTCGATGATCTCGGCGCCGCCGGTGATCTCCTCCCAGACCGTATGGTTCGAATCGAGCGCGTCGCGGGACTGGTCGACATAGGCGAGGTCGACGGTTTCGCCGTATTCGACCGAACCGGCGTCGGGCTTCTCCTGTCCCGTCAGCATGCGGAACAGCGTCGTCTTGCCGGCGCCGTTCGGGCCGATCACGCCGACGATGCCGCCCGGCGGCAGGGCGAAGCTCAGGTCCTCGACCAGCAGCTTGTCGCCCATGGCCTTGGTCAGGCCCTCGACCTCGATCACCTTGTTGCCGAGGCGCTGGCCGGCCGGGATGATGATCTGGGCGCGGGCCAGCTTCTCGCGGTCGGATTGTGCGGCGAGTTCGTTGTAGGCGCTGATCCGCGCCTTCGACTTCGCCTGCCGCGCCTTGGCGCCCTGGCGCATCCATTCCAGCTCGCGCTCCAGCGTCTTCTGGCGCGACTTGTCCTCCTTCGCCTCCTGGGCGAGGCGCTTGGCCTTCTGTTCCAGCCACGAGGAATAGTTGCCCTCGTAGGGGATGCCGCGGCCGCGGTCGAGTTCGAGGATCCAGCCGGTGATGTCGTCGAGGAAATAGCGGTCGTGGGTGACGATCAGGATCGTGCCCTTGTAGTCGATCAGGTGCTGCTGGAGCCAGGCGATGGTCTCGGCGTCGAGGTGGTTGGTCGGCTCGTCGAGCAGCAGCATGTCGGGCGCTTCGAGCAGCAGCCGGCAGAGGGCGACGCGGCGCGCCTCGCCGCCCGAGAGGGTCGCGGGCATGGCGTCGTCCGGCGGACAGCGCAGCGCCTCCATCGACACGTCGATCTGGGCGTCGAGGTCCCAGAGGTTCTGGGCGTCGATCTCGTCCTGGAGCTTGGCCATCTCCTCGGCCGTCTCGTCCGAGTAGTTCATGGCAAGGTCGTTGTAGCGGTCGAGGATCGCCTTCTTGCCCGCGACGCCAAGCATCACGTTCTCGCGCACCGTCAGCGACTCGTCGAGCTTCGGCTCCTGCGGGAGATAGCCGACGCGCGCCCCCTCGGCCGCCCAGGCCTCGCCGGTGAAGTCCTTGTCCATCCCGGCCATGATCTTCAGCAGGGTGGATTTGCCGGCGCCGTTCGGGCCGACGACGCCGATCTTGACGCCGGGCAGGAAGGAAAGACGGATGTTCTCGAACAGCTTCTTGCCGCCGGGGTAGGATTTGCTGACGCCGTCCATGTGATAGACGTATTGATAGGCTGCCATGGGATGCTCTGCCCTTGTCCTGTGGGTGTCTCGGGTGTCTCGGTTTGCATCGGAGATACGGGATGGGCGCGGGATTTGGAAGGCTCGTGCGAACCCTCCCGGTCCTTTGGTGCGGGGTTTCTGGCGGCCGCGCCGCGATCGTGCTATCGGCCCGCGGAACCGCCGGAGAGTCGGCGCGTTATTAACGGTTACTTCGGAATCCAGGACGTTTCTTCCTCTATGACCGCCACTCTGACGTCCGACCGGCAGCGCGAGCTTGCCGTCATCTACAACGACACCATCGCCTTCGAATGGGATTCAGGGACCGACAGGTTTTCCGCCGCCGCCGGACTGGCGGCGCTGTTCGGGCGCGAACGGGGGACCATCGTGACCCGCGATCTGGTCGCCGGTGTCGTCCACAAGGGAGATGCCGAGCGGCTGGCGAAGTTCTGGACCATGCGGCAGGGCCGCTTCAACGAGACGTTCCGGATCCGCCTGCCCTCGGGCGGGCAGCGGTGGATCAGCCTGCGCGGGCGCTGCCAGCGCGACGGCGCGCGGGTGCGGCTGGAGGGCGTCGCGGCCGATGTCAGCCCGCTGCGGTTCGGCATCGACCGGTTGGCGTTGCAGGATGCGGCGCTCTACGAGAGCGAGCAGCGGTTCGCCGCGCTGGCGGATGCGATGCCGCAGATGGTCTGGTCGACCCTGCCGAACGGCGATCACGACTACTACAATGCGCGGTGGTACGAGTTCACCGGTGTTCCGGAGGGCAGCACCGACGGCGAGGGCTGGAACGGCATGTTCCACGCCGACGACCAGGAGCGGGCCTGGGAGATCTGGCGGCACAGCCTGGCCACCGGTGAGCCCTACGAGATCGAGTACCGGCTGCGCCACCGTTCCGGGACCTATCGCTGGGTCCTGGGGCGTGCGCTGCCGATCCGCGACACCGAGGGCAACATCGTGCGCTGGATGGGCACCTGCACCGACATCGATGAGGCGAAGCGCCAGGCCGACTACTCGGAGCTGCTGAGCCACGAGCTGAGCCACCGGATCAAGAACATCTTCGCGATCATCCAGAGCCTGATTGGCCTGTCCTCGCGCCGCTTCCCCGAAAGCCGGGCCTTCGCCGCGGTGCTGAAGGACCGGGTGGCGGCCCTGGGGCGGGCGCACGATTTCGCCCGGCCCCACAGCGCAAGGTCGCGGCCCCAGCATGGCGAGACGACCCTGCACCAGCTGGCGCGCGAGATCCTCGTGCCATATCCGGCGCTGGAGGAGGGGCGGATCCGGTTCTCGGGCGAGGATCCGGTGATCGACGATTCCTCGGCGACGCCGCTGGCGCTGATCTTCCACGAACTGGCGACCAACGCGAGCAAGTACGGCGCCCTGAGCACGCCGGACGGACTGGTGACGATCGACACCGCGCTGTCGAACGGGGATTGCCGGGTGCGCTGGTCGGAGACGGGCGGACCGGTGCTGGACGATGCACCGACGCAGATGGGGTTCGGCACGATGCTGTCGACGGTCAGCGTCGAACAGCACCTCGACGGGCGCATCGAGCGGGAGTGGCGGCCGGAGGGACTGGAAGTGACCTTCGTATGCAAGACCCGGAACCTTGCCCGGGCCGAGCCGGAGGAGGAAGAGGAGTGACGCTCAGGCCGAGATGCCGCCGTTCAGGACAGGGCTGAGGTCAGGAGACTGCCGATCTGGAACAGCCTCGGGCCGAACATCGCTTCTCTGGAAATGGCTCAGGCAGATAGCCCGCTGCTCTGGAACAGGCGCAGGTCGGGGGGCGGCATGAGCGCGGCATCGGCCTCCGAAGGCTGCGCGTCGAGATAGCGCAGAACGGCGACGATCTGATCGGGATGATAAGGCTTGGGGAGATAGCCAAGAGTGCCCTCCACCCCGTCGCCCAGCATCATCGGGTTAGCGGAGGTGAAGATAACCCGCACGCCGTGGTCGGTGGCGAGCCTGCGGCCGATGTCGATCCCAGTCGGCCCGTCGCGGAGGTTGATGTCGACAAGGGCGACGTCGAGGCTTCCTGATGCAAGGCGCATGGCGCTTGCCCGGTCAGCGGCGATGCCGACAGGCTCGAGTCCGTTCTCTTCCAGAACGGCTTCAAGCTCGAGGGCAACCAGGATTTCGTCTTCAACGATCAGTACACGCATCATCGGTCCGGCTCTTGCTTTCCTTCCGGTGCGCCCCCCCGCGCCACCACGTCATTCGCCCCTCAACGGAACGGATCGGTTCACGGTTCCCGATCGGCCGGATTTTCCTTATCCGGGGGCCGAAAGATGCTGCAGTTTGGCAACAGAATCGAGAGGTGTCCATGGTGGATCTGGCCGAGATGATGTCGCGTCACGCCCGGGCGGGCCGTGTCGCATGGATCGGGGTGCGGTCGGAGCGCCGGGCGGCGGTCGCGGAACCGGTGCGGGTGCGCGTCGAACTGGACGGGATCTGCGGCGATCACGGGCGGGCCGGCAAGCGGGCGGTAACGCTGCTGCAGGCCGAGCATCTGCCGGTGATCGCGGCGCTTCTCGGCCGGGAGGTGACGGCGGCGACGCTGAGGCGCAACCTGATGGTGTCCGGCGCGAACCTTGCCGCCCTGCGCAGGCGGGAGGTCCGGATCGGCTCGGCCGTGCTGTTCGTCGAGGGGCCTTGCCCGCCCTGCTCGCGGATGGAGGAGGCGCTGGGCTTCGGCGGATATTCCGCGGTGCGCGGCCACGGCGGGTATTATGCGAGCGTCGTGGTGCCGGGCGAGATCGCGCTGGGGGATGCGGTCGGGGCGACCGGCGCGTAGGCCGGGCTTCTGCCTGTCTTGGCCCGCGACCCTGCCGCCTGTGCCGCTACAGGATCTCGTCCTCGTCGAACATCGGATCGGCTTCGAGATCCGCGGCAAGGCGCTGAAGCCTGACCGCCGGATCGACCGGCGTCGCGGCGATGTGATAGACGGCGTCGCCCTCGTTCACCACCGGCATCATGGCCCGGCCAAGGATGATGCCCGGGTTCGGCGCCAGCACCTCGGCCTCGGTCTCGCCGAAGGGGTCGGTGACGATGGCGAGAAGCGTTCCTGTCTCGACACCCTCTCCGACCTCCTTGAAGCAGCGCAGCAGGCCACCGGCGGGCGCCCGCGTCCAGGCCGAGGAGGAGGCCTGGATCGGCGCCGCCCGCCGCTTCGGCAGGCCCTTGGTCCCGATCATCCCCATGTGGTGCATGACGCGCAGGATGCCCGAGGCGCCGACGCGCGCCGACATCTCGTCGAACCTGAGCGCCTCGCCTGCCTCGTAGAGCAGGATGTCGCAGCCGATGGCGCGGGCCGCCTGGCGCAGCGAGCCGTCGCGCAGCTTCGCGCGCACCACGATCGGGGCGCCGAAGGCCTCGGCCCGTTCCAGCGTGGTGTCGTTGCTGGCCGAGACGCGGATCTGCGGCATGTTGATGCGGTGCAGCGCGGCGGAATGCAGGTCGATCCCGAAATCGGCCCGGGCCACGATCTCGGTCATGAACAGGTGCGCGAGGCGGGCGGCGAGCGATCCGGTGGGCGAGCCGGGGAACACCCGGTTCAGGTCGCGCCGGTCGGGCATGTAGCGGGAATTGTTGAGGAAACCGAAGGTGTTGACGATGGGGACCACCATCAGCGTCCCCCTCAGGCTGTCGAGTTGCGGGGCACGCAGCAGGCGGCGGGCGATCTCGACCCCGATCACCTCGTCGCCGTGGACGGCGGCGGACACGAAGAGGGTGGGGCCGTCGCGGCGGCCGTGGATCACCTGCACCGACATGGTGACGGGGGTATGGTCGGAAAGGACGGAAACGGGCAGGTCCACCGTGCGGCGGCTGCCGGGGGCGATGGTGGCGGGGCCGAGGGTGAAGGGCGGGCGGGTCATGGGATGCGGCACGTCGGCCTGGCTGCGGGTGCGCGGCGGGCGGCGCGGGCCCTGTGCGCCGCATACACGGTGTCGCCTCGCGCGGAGGTCGGGAGAGGGGGCAGAGGGGCGAGGGCGGCCCCGGGCGTCGCCCCCGCATTCCCCAACTTCCCGACGGCTGCCGCACGGCGCGCCGTGGCGCACGGCTTTCCTTCCGCCGATGCCCTTGCCGCGGCGTGCCCGAAAGGGGGTCCGGGGGAGAGGCACTCTCCCCCCGCCGGAGCCTGCGCGCGTGTCATCCCTTGCCCACGGTGCGGGTCTTGCCCTCTTTGGCATTCTTCTCGATGAAGTCGATGATCTTACCCGCCACGTCGATCCCCGTCGCTTTCTCCACCCCTTCGAGACCGGGCGAGGAGTTGACCTCCATCACCACCGGCCCGTGGTTGGCCCTGAGCATATCCACGCCGCAGACGTTCAGCCCCATGGATTTCGCGGCGCGGATGGCCGTTGCCCGCTCTTCGGGCGTGATCTTGATCGTCTGCGCGGAACCGCCGCGGTGCAGGTTCGAACGGAACTCGCCCTCGGCCCCCGTCCGCTTCATCGCCGCGATCACCTTGCCGCCGACCACCAGCGCGCGGATGTCCGTGCCGCCGGCCTCCTTGATGAACTCCTGCACCATGATGTTCACGTTGGCGCCGCGGAAGGCCTCGATCACCGACTTGGCCGACCGGTCGGTGTCCGCCAGCACCACGCCGATGCCCTGCGTGCCCTCCAGCAGCTTGATGACCGTCGGCGCGCCGCCGGCGAGCTTCAGCACCTCCTCGGTCTGCTTCGGGTCGTGGGCGAAGGTCGTCACCGGAAGGCCGATCCCGTCGCGCGCCATCAGCTGCATCGAGCGCAGCTTGTCGCGCGAGCGGCCGATCGCCACGGACTCGTTCAGCGGGTAGACGCCCTGCATCTCGAACTGCCGCAGCACCGCGAGGCCGTAGAAGGTGATCGAGGCGCCGATCCGGGGAATCACCGCATCGTATTTCGGCAGCTTCGCCCCGTTGTAGTATATGTCGGGGCGGCGCGAGGCGATGTTCATGTAGCAGCCGAGCGTCTTGATGATGTCGAACTGGTGCCCCCGCGCCTCGGCCACCTCCTTCATCCGCTGGTGCGAGTAGAGGTTGGCGTTCTGCGCCATCATGGCGATTTTCATGTCGGATCCTGCCGTGGAATGAGGCGCCAGAGTAGGATTTGCCGTCAGGGGCGGCAAGGGGACGTGAATCCATCGCGGGTTGTGAAGAGGGGTATCATGAAAAGACATCCCCCGTTAGCCTTCCCGGACCGAGGGACAAAGGAGGCACAGCAATGCCGGGAACGAAGATCGTCGTCGGATTGGACGGATCGGAGGCCTCTTCGAGGGTTCTGGACGTCGTCCGGCAGCAGGCGAAGGCCATGGAAAGCTGCGAGGTCATCGCCGTCTATGTCATAGAATGGTCGCCCTTCAGCTTCCAGACGCCGGAGGAAAACGCCGAGCGCCACAAGCGGCGCGAGCAGGACATCAAGCTGGCGCGCGAGCGGGTCGTGGAACCCGCCCTCGCCGCGCTGCAGGCGGGCGGGCTGAGCGTCAGCGGCCGGGTCGAGCACGGCGATGCCGCCGACATCCTGGACCGGATCGCGGTGAAGGAGGGGGCGGCGCAGATCATCATCGGCCGCGTCGGCGCCCGCGGCCTGACCGAGCGCATCTTCGGCGGCGTCTCGGGGCGGCTGGTCGCCCAGTCCTCCGTTCCCGTCACCATCGTTCCCTGAGGAGACAGCCATGCGAAACCTTCCCCTGGCCTTCCTGGCCACGCTCTTCTCCGCGCTGCTGACCGGCGCCGCCCGCGCGCAGGAGGCCGCCACCCCCATGGGCATCGACCAGAAGATCAACCAGATATTCGCCGACTACACCGGCTGGTACGTCGGCTTCATCTTCGCGCCGATCCCGGGCACGGACTTCAGCTGGATCGCGATGTGGCTGGTGATCGGCGCGCTGGTCTTCACCTTCTACTTCGGCTTCATCCAGTTCCGCGGCTTCGCGCATTCCATCGCGCTGGTGAAGGGCGACTACTCCAACCCCGACGACGCGGGCGAGGTCAGCCATTTCCAGGCGCTGGCGACCGCGCTGTCGGGCACGGTGGGCCTTGGCAACATCGCGGGCGTCGCGGTGGCCGTGGGCATCGGCGGACCCGGCGCGACCTTCTGGATGATCGTCGCGGGCCTGTTCGGCATGGCGACGAAGTTCACCGAGTGCACGCTCGGCGTGAAGTACCGCAACGAATACCCCGACGGCACCGTCTCGGGCGGGCCGATGTACTATATCGTCAAGGGGTTCGAGGAGCGGGGCCTGCCCGCGGGCAAGGTCATGGCGGTGATCTTCTGCATCTTCACCATCCTCGGCGCGCTCGGCGGCGGCAACATGTTCCAGGCGAACCAGGCCCATGCCCAGATCGCCGGCGTCTTCGGCGACTTCCCGGGCTGGATCACGGGCGTGATCCTGGCGGCCATCACCTTCGCCGTGATCGCGGGCGGCCTGAAGTCCATCGCCCGGGTGACCGAGAAGATCGTGCCGTTCATGGGCATCTTCTATGTCGTGGTGTCGATCCTGATCCTGCTTCTGAACTTCGACCAGATCGGCTGGGCCTTCGGTCAGATCTTCGCGGGGGCCTTCACCGGGCTCGGGGTGGCCGGCGGCTTTACCGGGGCGCTGATCCAGGGCTTCCGGCGCGCGGCCTTCTCGAACGAGGCGGGCATCGGCTCGGCCGCCATCGCCCACTCGGCGGTCCGCACGAAGGAGCCGGTGACGGAGGGATACGTCGCGCTGCTGGAGCCGTTCATCGACACGGTGGTGATCTGCACCATGACGGCCCTCGTCATCGTCATCACCGGCGTGCTGAACCAGGACCCCGAGACCGGCCTTTATATCTGGAACGCCGAGGCGGGGCGGATCGCGACCGACGGCGGCGTCTCGGGGGTCGAGCTTACATCGCTCGCATATGCGCAGGAGTTCTCGTGGTTCCCGATCCTGCTGATGGTGGCAGTGGTGCTCTTCGCCTTCTCCACCATGATCTCGTGGAGCTACTACGGGCTGAAGGCCTGGACCTATCTCTTCGGCGAGGGCGCGGCGAAGGAGCTGGTGTTCAAGACGATCTTCTGCATCTTCATCGTGATCGGCGCCGCGGCCTCGCTGGGCCCGGTGATCGACTTCTCGGACGCGATGCTGTTCTCGATGGCGATCGTCAACATCATCGCGCTGTACCTGCTGATGCCGATCGTGAAGGGCGAGCTGAGCCGGTACATCGGCAAGCTGCGCTCGGGCGAGATCCAGAAGTTCAAGGGCTGAGGGGGGGAGCAGGCCCCCTCGGGGGCCGCCGTCCCGATCCGATGTCGGTGCGCGTCCCGGAAATGCCTTCCGGGGCGCGCAAGCCGTTCCGGATGGGCGGTCAGCCCTTGCCGAGATAGGGGATCGTCCCGGCGGCGTCGGTGGCGTCGATCACCCGGAAGACCGAGACGCTGCCGGCCTGCCTCGCGGCGGCGTGGGGCGCATAGTCGGGATCGTTCACGAAGCCGTCGAGCGCGGCGCGGTCGGGGAATTCGAGCACGGCGATCAGGCTGCTCTGCGGGTCCTCGCCCTCGATCGTGTCGATGTTGCCGCTGCGCGACAGGTAGCGGCCGCCGTGCCGTTCGACGATCCCGTGCACCGCGGCGGCATAGTCGGGAATCCAGCCGTCGTCGGTCACGCGGACGTCGGCGATCAGGTAAACGCTCATCTCTCGCTCTCCCTTGTCCTGCGGCGGGCCTGCCGCATGGCGGCCACTCTGCACCCGGAAAGGGCGTGCCGCCAGACCGACCCTGGTACGGGCCTGAACGGCGGGGAGGCGGAAGGGGGGGCCGACAGGCGCGGCCCCCTCCCGGTCATTCTCCGAGCGCGATCCCCTCGCGCCGCGGGTCGGCGCCGCCGGTCAGGCCGTCGCCGACGATGATGGCGTGCAGGCCGGAGTTCAGGTCGGTCACGCTGGTCTCGAAGCCGAGGTCGGTCAGGGGCTGGGCGAGGTCGGCGGCGGTGGTGCCTTCCTCGAGATCGTAGGTGCCGAAGCGGTTGACGAAGTGCGGCATGGCGACCGCGGCCTGGGCGTCCATGCCCCAGTCGATGTGGGCGATCACCGCCTGGGCGACATAGCCGATGATGCGCGAGCCGCCGGGGCTGCCGACGACCATGGCGGGCTTGCCCTCCTGCATCACGATGGTCGGCGACATCGACGAGCGGGGCCGCTTGCCCGGCTCGACCCGGTTGGCGATGGGGCGGCCGTCCTCGTGGGTGGCGAAGGAGAAGTCGGTCAGCTCGTTGTTCAGCAGGAAGCCGCCGGTCATCAGGCGCGAGCCGAAGCCGTTCTCGATGGTGGTGGTCATCGACAGCGCGTTGCCCTCGGCATCGACGATGGAGATGTGGGAGGTGGAGGGGAACTCGATGCTCTGGTCGTCGGCCCACATCAGCGCGTGATCGAACTCGGGGGTGCCGGGTTCGACCGTCTCCAGCGCCTTGTCGGTCTTCAGAAGCTCGGCGCGGGTGGCGAGGTAGGCGGGATCGACCATCCCCTCGACCGGTACCGGCACGAAGTCGGTGTCGGCGACGTAGCGGCCGCGGTCGGCGAAGGCGAGGCGGGAGGCGTCGCCGATCAGGCGCCACGCCTCGGGGCTGTCGGGGCCCATGGCGGCGAGGTCGAAGGGTTCGAGCGTGCCGAGGATCTGCCCCACCGCCAGCGCGCCGGAGGAGGGCGGGCCCATGCCGCAGACCTCGTAGGCGCGGTAGGCGGCGCAGACGGCGGGACGCTCGACCACGTCGTAGAGCGCGAGATCGAGGCTGGAGAGGACGCCGGGATTGCCCTCGGCCCCCTGCACGGTGTCGACGATCCCCTCGGCGATGCGGCCGCGGTAGAAGGCGTCGGCGCCGTTCTGCGCCATGGCTCTCAGCGTCTGCGCGTAGGCGGGGTTCTTCAGCGTGTCGCCCGCGGCGAGCGCGGTGCCGCCGGGCAGGAAGTATTCGGCGGTGGCGGGGAAGCGGGCCAGCCGCTCGGTATCCTCGGCGATGAGGGAGGCGAGGCGGGGGGAGACGGTGAAGCCGTCCTCGGCCAGCGCGATGGCCCGCTCGAACAGGCCGGCCCAGTTGGACTTGCCCCACATCCGGTGGGCGGTTTCCATGAGCTTCGGCGTGCCCGGCGTGCCGACGGAGCGGCCCCCGACGACGGCGTCGTAGAACTTCAGCGGCTCGCCCTGGTCGTCGAGGAACAGGGTGGGGCGGGCGGCGAGGGGCGCGGTCTCGCGCCCGTCGAGCGTGGTCAGCTCACCCGTTGCGGCGTCGTACCAGACGAGGAAGGCGCCGCCGCCGAGGCCCGACGACTGCGGCTCGACCAGCCCCAGCACCAGCTGCGCGGCGACCATCGCATCGGCGGCGCTGCCGCCCTCGGCCAGCACCTTCGCCCCGGCCTCGACGGCGAGCGGGTTGGCGGCGGCGATCATCCAGTCCTGCGCCTCGGTCGGCTTGCCGGACTCCTTCGTGGCGAGGGCGGCCTTCGCGGGCTCTCCAAGGTCGGCGAAGGCGTCGGGCGCGGTTGCCGTCGGCGTTTCCGTCGCGGTCTCGGGGGCGACGGCGTCGGTGCTCTGCTGCGCCGCGACGGGCAGGGCGAGGAATAGGGCGAAGGTGGCGGTCAGGGGGCGGTGCATGGCGTGTCCTTTCGCGGTGCTTCTGGTTTGCTCAGCGGAGCATGTCGAGGAGGCGCTTCCTCGAGACGTCGTCGGCGGCGATGCCGAGGCTTTCCGCCTCGATCCGCGCGGCAAGGCGGGGGCCCGCCTCCTGCCCGGCGATCTGGCCCGCGCGCTGCCCGGCGGCGGCGCCCATGGCCATGACGGCGGGCAGCTGGCGCAGGAGCGCCTGGCCGGACTCGGTGCGGTAGAAGGCGGCGATGTCGGCGAGCTGCGTGTCGTTGAAGGCGTTGCGGTAGATCGCGGCGGTCTCGGCCTGCATCTTCTCGGTGAAGCCCGCGATGAACTCTTCCAGGAACAGGTCGAAGAACCTGTCCCTGTCCGCCAGCGTGATGCCGCGCTGGTCGAGGTCGTTCTCCAGCGCCTTGACGATCACGGGGCGGTTGGCGGTGACGGCGCCGCGGAAGATCTCCTCGGTCGCGACCTGGCTGGCGATGAAGGCGGCGTCGGCGTTCTGCTCCGGCGCCTGCTGCGCCGGGGCCGGCCACGCGGCGAGGCAGAAGAGCAGGGCGGCGAGGGGGCGGGACATGGGGACGCTCCTTGGGTCTACCCTTGGGGTTGAGTCCACTGTTGCGGCTGCGCGCGGGCTTGGCAACCGCGGTTTGACTTTCGCGCGGGCGCCCGCACATGGTGCGCCCGGAACGAAAGAGGAGCCGACCGATGACCTATGTCCCCGCCGAAAACCGTTACGAGCGCATGATCTACCGACGCTGCGGCGCCTCGGGGCTGATGCTGCCCGCCGTGTCGCTGGGGCTCTGGCACAATTTCGGCGGCGACGCGGCGCACACGACGAAGCGCGAGATCTGCCGCGCGGCCTTCGACCACGGGATCACCCATTTCGACCTGGCGAACAACTACGGCCCGCCGCCGGGCTCGGCCGAGGAAGCCTTCGGCGAGATCCTGAGGACGGATTTCCGCGGCTACCGGCAGGAGTTGGTGATCTCGTCCAAGGCGGGCTACCGGATGCATGCGGGGCCCTACGGCGAGTGGGGGTCGCGGAAGTACCTGGTGCAGTCCTGCGACGCGTCGCTGAAGCGGATGGGGCTGGATCACGTCGACATCTTCTATTCCCACCGCTTCGATCCCGACACGCCGCTGGAAGAGACGATGGGCGCGCTCGATCACATCGTGCGCTCGGGCCGGGCGCTCTATGCCGGGATCTCGTCCTACAACTCGGAACGGACGCGCGAGGCGGTGGCGATCCTGAAGGACCTGGGCACGCCCTGCCTGATCCACCAGCCGAGCTACAACATGCTGAACCGCTGGGTCGAGCGGGACGGGCTGAAGGACACGCTGGCCGAGCTTGGCGTCGGCTCCATCGCCTTCACGCCGCTGGCGCAGGGAATCCTGACGCCGAAGTACCTGAACGGGATCCCCGCCGACAGCCGCGCCGCGAAGGGCAAGTCGCTGGCCGAGCGGATGATCACCGACAGCGCCGTCGAAAGCGTGCGGAAGCTGAACGCCATCGCCGAGGCGCGGGGACAGACGCTGGCCCAGATGGCGATTGCCTGGGTGCTGAGGGGCGGCGGGATCACCACGGCGCTGATCGGGGCAAGCAAGCCGAGCCAGGTCGTGGACTGCGCGGGCGCGGTCGGGAACCTGGAGTTCAGCGACGCGGAGCTGGCCGAGATCGACGCGGTGACGCAGGAGGAGGACATCAACCTCTGGGCCCGGTCGAGCGAGGAGGTCTGAGCCACCGCCGCCGGTTGACGCGGCGGCGCTTTTCGGGTGACTGGCCGGGGGGCTTCGGGTGCCCCGCGGCGGGAGGAGGTCCAGCGATGTCGGGCGGTTGCGCCTTGGTCCGTGCGGAGCGGCGGGCGTGACCCGGCGGCGTCCGGGCTGGCCCGTGGCGCGGGCCGGGCAGCGGATCGGGCTGCTCGGCGGCTCCTTCGATCCGGCCCACGAGGGGCATGCCCACATCACCCGCGAGGCGCTGAAGCGGTTCGACCTCGACGCGGTGTGGTGGCTGGTGTCGCCGGGCAATCCGCTGAAGGCGCGTGGCCCTGCGCCGATGGAGCGGCGGCTGGAACAGGCGCGCCAGGTCATGCGCCACCCGCGGGTCGAGATCACGGCGCTGGAGCGGGACCTCGGCACCCGCTACACCGCGGCGACGCTGGAGGCGCTGTTGCCCGCCTATCCCGGCGTCCACTTCGTCTGGCTGATGGGGGCGGACTCGCTGGCCACATTCCACCTGTGGGACCGCTGGCAGTGGATCATGTCCCATGTGCCGGTGGGGGTGCTGGCGCGCCCGGGGCTTGGCATCGTCGCGCGGATGTCGCCCGCCGCCGCGCGGTTCGAGCCGTTCCGCCTGCCCGCGCGCCGCGCCAAGCTGCTGGCGCTCTCGGCGCCGCCCGCCTGGTGCTTCGTGAACCTGCCGATGAACACGATGTCGTCAAGCGCGATCCGGGCCCGGGGCGGCTGGCAGAGTTAGGCTTGCAGCCGAACGGGCGCGCCGGTTACAACCGCCGGGGCCCCTGCCAGGGCCCTGTGACCATTGCCCGAACCCGGGGGGACTGCCCTTGAACCTGTCGCGACGACTGCTCCTCGGGGGGCTGCTCGCCACTCCGGCCGCCCGGCTCTGGGCCGAGGCGCCCGAAACCTCGATCCGTCCGCGGTCGCGGCATCCCGAGTTCCGGAAGGTCACTATCCCGGATGCCGACGCTCTGGTCGAGAAGGCGCGGCTGACCGGCAAGGTGAGCTTCGCCGTCGCCGACACCCGGACCGGTGAGATCCTTGAATCCCGCGCGCCGCTCCTGCCCCAGCCGCCCGCGAGCACGGCGAAGACGCTGAGCTCGCTCTATGCGCTGGACACGCTGGGGGCGGATTACACCTTCAAGACGCGGCTTCTGGCGACGGGGCCGGTGACGAACGGGCGGATCGAGGGCGACCTGATCCTGGCCGGGGGCGGGGATCCCGACCTCGACACCGACGCGCTGGGCGAGATGGCGGCGGAACTGAAGCGGATCGGCGTGCGCGAGGTGGCAGGGCGGTTCCGCGTCTGGAGCGGCGCCCTGCCGGAAGTACGCGAGATCGACCCCCTCCAGCCCGATCACCTGGCCTACAACCCTTCGGTGGGCGGGTTGAACCTGAACTACAACCGGGTGCATTTCGAATGGCGCCGGAGCGGGGGCGCCTACGACGTGGCGATGGATGCCCGCAGCGCGAAGTACAGCCCCGGCGTGACCGTGGCGAAGATGTCCGTCGCCGACCGTGCGGGGCCCGTCTATACCTACACCGAGAAGGACGACACCGACATCTGGACCGTCGCCAAGGGGGCGCTTGGCGGGGGCGGGTCACGCTGGCTGCCGGTCCGTCGGCCCGACCTCTATGCGGGCGAGGTGTTCCAGACGCTGGCCCGTGCCCACGGCATCCAGACGGGCGGGCGGGTCGCGGTGGCCGACACGGCCGAGGGCAGCGAGCTGGTGGTGCACGAAAGCGCGCCGCTCTCCCATGTGCTGACCGAGATGCTGAAGTATTCGACCAACCTCACCGCCGAGGTCGTGGGGATGACGGCGACCACCGCGCGCAGCGGCGGCGTGCGCGACCTGGTGTCGAGCGCGCGGTCAATGGATGCGTGGCTGGCGCAGCAGGCGGGCGCCTCCTCCGCGCAGCTGGTGGACCACTCGGGGCTTGGCGGGGAGTCGCGGATCGACGCCGCCGACATGGTCGCCGCGCTGATCAAGCTCGGACCGCAGGAGGGGCTGCGGCCGCTCCTCAAGACCTACGAGGTGGAGGATAGTCCCGACGCCCTGGTCCAGGCCAAGACCGGGACGCTGAACTTCGTCTCGGCGCTGGTCGGCTATGTCCGCGCGCAGGGCGGTCACGACCTGGCCTTCGCGATCTACTGCGCGGACGTCGAGCGGCGCGATGCCCTGAGCGAGGCCGAGATGGAGCAGCCGCCGGGCGGCTCGGTCTGGCTGGCCCGCGCGCGGACGTTGCAGCGGGCGCTGCTGTCGCGGTGGAGCACGGTCTATGCGGCCTGACCATGCGCGCTGACCTCGGCGGCATCGGCGCCGCGCTGGGCCTGGTCCCGGTGACGGAGCTGCGGTTCGCCGGGGCCCTGCCGTCGTGTTTCGCGGTGACGGAGCTGTCGGGCGCCTCGGTGGCGGCGGTGGGCGACGCGGTGGCGGCGCTCTGCGCGGGGCTGGGGTTGCCGGTGGGCAGCGGCGCGGTCGATGCGCGGCTGGCCGCGCTGTGGTTCGATCGTTCGATCGCGCCCGAGGGCTGGAGCCTGCCGCCGATCTGGGACGCGTTGGCCGGAGATTATCCGGCGAAAGGCGGCTGGATCCGGCTGCACACCAACCTGCCCCATCACCGCGACGCGGCTCTGTCGGTGCTGGGCTGCGCCGCGCGGCGCGAGGCGGTGGCGGAGGCCCTTCGCGGGTGGGATCCACATGAGTTGGAGGGCCGGATTGCGGCGGCGGGCGGCGTCAGCGCGGCGATGCGCGACCGGGCGGCCTGGGCGGCGCATCCGCAGGGCGCGGCCGTGGCGGCGGAGCCTCTGGTGGGCTTCGGCGACACGCGCGAGGTCGCGCCGCGGGACTGGGGCGGCGCGCCGGGACGCCCCCTGGCGGGGCTTCGGGTGCTGGACCTGACGCGGGTGCTGGCGGGGCCGGTCTGCACGCGGGGGCTGGCGGGGGTCGGCGCCGAGGTGCTGCGGATCGACCCGCCGGGCTGGGACGAGCCGAACGTGGTCCCTGATATCACCCTTGGCAAACGCTGCGCACGGCTGGACCTGCGCGTGGCGGAGGACCGGGCGGTGTTCGACGGGCTGCTGGCGCAGGCGGACGTGCTGGTGCACGGCTATCGGCCCGGGGCGCTGGAAGGGCTCGGCCTTGGCGACGCCGCGCGGGCCGGGATCGCCCCGCGGGCGGTGGATGCCGCGCTCTGCGCCTATGGCTGGACCGGCCCCTGGGCGGGGCGGCGCGGGTTCGATTCCCTGGTGCAGATGAGCGCCGGCATCGCTGCGGAAGGGCAGGCCCGGGCGGGGGCGGAGAAGCCGGTGCCGCTGCCGGTGCAGGCGCTGGACCATGCGACCGGCTACCTAATGGCGGCGGCGGTGGTCGGCGAGCTGGCGCGGGGCCGGGCGGGACAGGGGCTGCGTCCGCTGCGCCTGTCGCTGGCGCGGACGGCGGAGCTGCTGGCCGGAATGACCCCCGGGGTGCAGGGCGCCATGGCTGCGGCGACGCCTGCCGATTACGCCGACGGCGTCGAGCGGACCGTCTGGGGTGTGGCGCGGCGCCTGCGGCCCGCGCTGGAGATCGACGGCGTGCCGATGCATTGGGAGCGACCCGCGGCCGCCTTGGGATCCTCGGCGCCGGTCTGGCCATGATTGTTCGACAAGTGAAGGTTTTGGGCAGTTCTGGCGCCCGATCCGGGCGCCGATCCGCTCAAAGAGACAAGTGCCTTGCCCGGGCTGCCCGTTCGATCGCGGCGGCGTGCAGCCGGTCGATGGTCAGCTCGTAGCGGATTTCCTCGAGCAGGCGCAGCTCGTTCTCGCCGATATGCCCGTCGGCCGCGGCCACGTCGCAGGCCAGCGCATAGGCGGTCTCGAACAGCCGCTCGGGCAGGTTGTCGCGGATCAGTCCGAACAGCGCGTCAAGCCCGTCCTCCTCGCCGAACAGGTCATAGACGACCTCGGCGATGGGGGTGATGCGGTCCTGGTCGAAGCCCGCGAAGACCGGCAGGTGGTTCACGATCCGCTCGATCGTGACGAGTTCCGTGGTCTTCACCCGTTCGTCGGACACTGAGACGGCGATCATCACCGCCACGAGGCAGTCCTGCGGCGTCAGCGAGTGGGAGATGTCGGTCAATGGATGCTCCTGAACCTTGTTGCGGCGCAGAATATTGACGCGCGGACGGTGGGGCAATAGGGAGGAGCCTTCGGATGCGGCGGGGCCGCGATGGAGGGAAGAAAGATGTCGGATCTGCGCGACGCGGCGATGCAATCGAAGGCCTGGCCGTTCGAGGAGGCCCGCGCGCTGCTGAAACGCTACGAGAAGGCGCCGCCGGAAAAGGGATACGTGCTGTTCGAGACGGGCTATGGCCCCTCGGGTCTGCCCCATATCGGAACCTTCGGCGAGGTGCAGCGGACGACGATGATCCGCCGCGCCTTCGAGATCATCTCGGACATTCCGACCCGGCTGATCTGCTTTTCGGACGACCTCGACGGGATGCGCAAGGTCCCGGGGAACGTGCCCAATCCCGACAAGCTGCGCGAGCACCTGCAGAAGCCCCTGACCTCGGTCCCCGATCCCTTTAACGAGTTCGAAAGCTTCGGCGCCCATAACAACGCCATGCTCCGGAGGTTCCTCGACACCTTCGGCTTCGAATACGAGTTCATTTCGGCCACCGAGTTCTACAGGGAGGGCAAGTTCGACGAGGTGCTGCTGCGCGCGGCGGAGCGGTACGATGCAATCATGGAGGTGATGCTGGCCTCGCTCAGGGAAGAGCGGCAGCAGACCTATTCCTGCTTCCTGCCGATCTCGCCGATCTCGGGGCGCGTGCTGTACGTGCCGATGAAGGAGGTGAACGGCAAGGACGGGACGATCACCTTCGAGGGCGAGGACGGGCGCGACTGCACGCTGCCGGTGACGGGCGGCAACGTGAAGCTGCAGTGGAAACCGGATTTCGGCGCGCGGTGGGCGGCACTGGGTGTCGATTTCGAGATGTACGGAAAGGATCACAGCACCAACACGCCGATCTACGACCGGATCTGCGAGATCCTGGGCGGACGGAAGCCGAACCACTTCACCTACGAACTGTTTCTGGACGACAAGGGGCAGAAGATTTCCAAGTCGTCGGGCAACGGGCTGACCATCGACGAGTGGCTGACCTATGCCAGCACCGAGAGCCTCGGGTATTTCATGTACCAGAAGCCGAAGACGGCGAAGCGGATGTATTTCGACGTGATCCCGAAGGCGGTGGACGAGTATCATCAGCAGCTCAGGGCCTATGACGATCAGGATCCCGCGGGGCGCTGCGCCAACCCGGTGTTCCACATCCACGGCCACGACGTGCCGACGTCGGACATGGTGGTGCCGTTCTCGATGCTGCTGAACCTCGCCTCGGTCTCGGGGGCCGAGGACAAGGAGCGGCTTTGGGGCTTCATCCGCCGCTATGCGCCGGAGACCGGGCCGGAAAGCCATCCGGGGCTGGACGCGGCGGCAGGTTATGCGATCCGGTACTACCACGACTTCGTGAAGCCCGCAAAGGTGTTCCGCGCCCCCGACGCGAAGGAGAGGGCGGCGCTGGAGGACCTGCGCGACCGGCTGAAGGCCTGGGACGGCGGACTGGACGCCGAGGCGCTGCAGAGCATGGTCTTCGCCGTCGGCAAGGAGCACGGGTTCGAGCCGCTGAGGGACTGGTTCAAGGCGCTGTACGAGGTTCTTCTTGGCGCCTCGCAGGGGCCGCGCTTCGGCGGGCTGATCGCGCTTTACGGAATCGATGAGAGCATCGCGCTGATCGACGCGGGACTCGAAGGCAGGCTCTGACCGGGAAGCCGCACGTCCGGCCCGGCCGGACGCCCGCTGGCGCGGCGCCGGGTCAAGAGAGTGCCGGAAATCCGGACTCCGGCGCAACGAAGTGTCGTCCGTTGGAGGGATTTTGAAACCAAGCTTCCACTCCCTGCGTATCTTGAACGAGACGCAGCACGGAGGACGAGGAATGACACGGATTTTTCTGACGATCGCGGCGGTGTTCGCGCTGAGCCTTCCGCTTCGCGCCCAGACCACCACCGTCATGCCAGACCCGGGGATCGAGGCGGTGATCAGCCAGCAGATGGAAGCCTTCAAGGCCGAGGATTTCGACCGGGCGTTCTCTTTCGCCTCGCCGACGATCCAGGGGGTCTTCGGTTCGTCCGAGCGGTTCCGCAACATGGTCGTGACCGGCTATCCCATGGTGCACCACCCGCAGGAGGTGCAGTTCCTCGAGCTTCGCAGCATCGGCGGGCAGGTGTGGCAGAAGGTGCTGGTGAAGGACGCGGCAGGTGTCTACTACGCGCTCGACTACCAGATGGTGCAATCGCCCGAGGGCGGCTGGCAGATCAACGGCGTGCAACTTCTGAAGGCCGAACAGCTGGGCGCCTGAAGCGGTGCGCCTACGTCGCGCGGACCCACTTCGGGCGCACGCCCGGGTAGCGGCCGGTTAACGCACGCCGCCCTATCCCTTTCCCGCAGATCACGATCCCCGACATTCGAGACCCCGCCGGCTGGCGCCGCCGGGGTCCTTTTCGTCCGGGCTCGAGCCATGGAAAGGGATTCCGATGAACAAGGCGATCACCGACGGACTGGTTCTGATGCCGCCGCCGTTCAGCCAGGGGCTGGGCGTCTGGTCCAGCGAGAACGGGACGCCCGGTTCGGCGACCTACCAGAACGCGGCGAACGCGGCCTTCGTGCCCGCGGACCAGGATTTCGGCGGCGCGCTGGAGCTGGTGAAGATTCAGAGCGTGCAGAAGCTGCGCTATACCGGCGAGACGCCGATCCTGCCCGGCTGCTACCTGCGGATCACGGCGCGGGTGAAGGCCGTGTCGGGCAACCTGCCCGCGGTGCGCATCGCCGGCTATGCCGTGGGGGCGGGCAATGCCCATATAGCCAACGTGGTCGAGGTGGGGCCCTCGGTACAGCTCCAGAGCTACGGCGAGGTCGTCGAGGTCAGCGCCATCGTCGGCGTGGGCGACCGCACCGGGGTCGACATGGTCTGGGGGCGGGCGCCGTTGTTCGGTCATTTCGGGCTGGACCTGACCGGGCCGACCGGCGGGGGGGTGCGCATCGACGACATCGAGATCGAGGATATCACGTCGGCCTTCCTCCGGGTGCTGATGGACTGGGTCGACGTGCGGGATTTCGGCGCCATCGGTGACGGCGTCGCCGACGACACCGACGCCTTCCTCGCCGCCGACGCCGCCGCGCAGGGCCGTTCGGTGGTGGTGTCCGAGGGCACCTATCGGCTGAACGGCGATGTCACGTTCGAGAACGGCGTGCGCTTCGTGGGCACCGTGACCATGCCGGCGAACCGGCGGCTGCTGTTGCAGAAGAACTATGACCTGCCGACCTATATCGACGCCTTCGGCAACGAGGTGGAGGCGTTCCGGAAGGCGTTCCAGGCGCTGCTGAACAACACCAACCACGAGAGCCTCGACATGGGCGGACGGCGGATCGAGCTCGGCGCGCCGATCGACATGGCGGCGGCGGTGAACAACCTCGACACCTATGAGATCCGCCGCGTGATCCGGAACGGCCAGTTCAACGTGCAGCCCGGGCCGGCCTGGAACACGCCCACCGTCACCTCGTCGGCGCGATACAACGTCAACAATCCCAACATGCTGACGGACGTGGCGAACATCGCCAACATCGAGGTCGGTTCGCTGGTCACCGGCAACGGTGTGGGGCGCGAGGTCTATGTCCGGGCGAAGAACGTCGGCGCGGGCAGTCTCACGCTCAGCCAGCCGCTGTGGGGGCCGGCCGGAACACAGAGCTATTCCTTCCGCCGCTTCCGCTATGCGCTGGACTTCAGCGGCTTCGCCAGGCTCAGCAAGTTCACGCTGACCGACATCGAGTTCCAGCTCGACGGCGAGGCGAGCGGCATCCTTCTTGCCCCGGAGGGGGAGACCTTCCACCTCAGGGACTGCTGGATCACCAAGCCGAAGCACCGCGGGATCACCTCGATCGGGCGGGGTTGCCAGGATCTGCAGATCGACCGCTGCCATTTCGTGAGCGACGAGCAGGCTTTGCCCGCGCCGCAGCGGCAGTCGGTGGGGTTCAACGTCAATGCGAACGATTCGAAGATCCGCGACAGCCGGTTCCAGCGTCTCGGCACCACGATGGTTCTGTTCGGCAATGGCCACCTCCTGGTCGGCAACCACTGGTTCCAGGGCGACAACGAGACCAACGGACCACGCACCGCCGGTGTCGTGCTGACCGAGACCAACGTCAAGACTGTCATCACCGGCTGCTACCTCGACAACTCGTTCATCGAGTGGACCAACGAGCATGACGCGCAGCCGTCGTTCTCGAACGAGTTCTCGTTCGGCGGCCTGACCCTGACCGGCAACATCTTCACGGCCAACGATGTCGCGCCGTATTTCAGCTGGATTGTCGTGAAACCCTACGGGCCCGGTCACTTCCTCCAGGGGCTGAGCGTCGAGGGCAACGTGTTCAAGTCGCTGAACGGCTCGATCGAGAGGATCGAGCGGGTGGACGACTCGATCGCGCCGCTGGACCTGTCGCTGTCGCGCCAGATCGTCTTCGCGGGCAATTCCTTCAACGGCGTGAACCAGATCACCATCAACCCGGTGACGCTGGAGTTCGACCAGCCGGACAATGCCGCGACCTGGGTGCTGAACGTCGGCGGCTATCTCCCGTTCGAGGGCTACACCCGCACGGTGAGCGCGGTGGTGCCCGAAGGCGAGATCCGGACGAGCGGTGCGCAGGTGCTTTACGAGATGCCGTCGGTCACGCCGCTGGACGGGGCGAACCAGAACCGGGTCCGTCTTGGCTGGTCCGCGCCCGCGCGGGGGCGGGTGCAGGTGACGGCGCGCTGCGACAAGCCCTTCTGAGCGGCGCCCAGGTTTTGCTGCCCATGCCTCGAGGGTCTTGCCGGAGCTTGCCTTCGGCAGGACGGCAAGGCTCCGGTCCCGCCCTCGGCCACCCACACGTTTCTGGGGGGGTAACGTCACCACTCGAACCAGCTGCCGATCTTCAGCTCGGTCTGACGGCGCCCGGTCAGGTGGTGGATCAGTCCGACCTCGATCTGCATCGCGGGGGTGATCCGGCGGACGTAGCCGGGCGCGAGCTTGTAGAGCGATCCGTAGACGTCGTGGTAGCTCTGCAACTGGAGGATGAGGTGGGAGCCCTCCGACGGGCTGAGGCCGAGGGTGACGTCGGCCTTGCCCCAGGTGTCGCGGGTGGTCAGGCCCAGGCCGAACGAGGCTTCGATCCCCATCCAGCCGTTCTTTCCGAAGGCCTCGAACCCCCGGCCCCAAGCCGCGCCGGGTTGCAGGACGGCCTCGGCGGCGCCTCCCGGCAGCGTGCGGGCGCCCGCGGCGAGTTCGACGGCGAACCGGTTCTTCCCGTCGGCGGGACCGATCGGCAGGCGGGCGAAGAGGAAGCCGTCGTAATAGCCTTCGCCGTAGGCCATGCCGCCCTTCACCCCGAGGGTGAGCGCGTCGGTCGCGCCGATCTCGCCGTAGACCGAGGCGTAGCTTCTCAGCGTTCCGTCCGCGCGGCGCCCGAACTCCTGCGAGATGGAGAGGAAGCCCGTTCCCTTCTCGCGCGGCCAGGCCCCGGCGGAGGCCGCCAGGGGGGTCAGCATCGCAAGCAGGGCCGTCAAGGCGGCCGTCGGGAGGCAATGGCGCAGCATCCTCGGAGGCTGCGCCGTGCGTGGTTAAGCAGGCGTTAACGGCCGGACTGGCCTGGATCAGCCGCCGATGGTCAGCGCGTTGATCCGGCCCCAGCCGTTGTCGCCGTTCGAAGTATAGTCGATCTTCACCCTGTCCCCGGCCTTCAGGCCTTCGGGCGGGGTTTTCAGGGTTTCGAGGGACCACACCGTCCGGTCGTCGAGCACGATGATCTTCGCCACGCGGTCGTAGGCGATGACGGTGCCGGAGGTGGTATCGGCGAGGGCGGGCAGGGTGGAAGCGGCGAGGAGGGCGGCGGCGAGGACGGAGCGCATCTGGGTGATCCCTGGATCGGAGCGGGTGGGCTGCTGTCAGATGGGCAGGCGCGGACGGCGCGCAAGGGGCGGCCGGAAATAATCGCGGACGCGGCGGTGCGGCTGAAAGGGCGGCTTAGCGCAGAGGCGATTCTGAGGTATCGTCACGGCATTCCCGGATCATTCCGACGACGGAGATTTCCATGCTGATTACCAAGAAGCCCATTCGCATGACCCCGATGAAACGGCTGCCCCTGCCCAAGGCCCCGCCTGCGGCGCGGCCGCTTCCGACGACGGGCCAGAACGCCCAGGACATCGCCGCGCTCCAGGCGCGGGTGCTGGAACTGGAGGCGCGGCTGGCGGCGCTGGAGAGCGTGGTGCAGGTGCAGGGGCAGGACGTGGTGATCGCGGCCACCGGCAGCGTTCTGGTCAGCGCCGCGACCTCGGTGGAGGTCACGGCGGGCGCGGTGATCCGTGCCTCGGCGGCCCTGAGCGAGGTCAGCACCGGGATGTTCAAGGTCTCGGGCGCGGTGCAATGCGACACGCTGATCGCCAACTCCGTGGTCGCGGCCAGCTATACCCCCGGGGCGGGCAACGTGATGTGAGCCGTCCCTAGCGCTTCTTCCGCCGCACGTTGCCGCCGCGCTGGCCGGGACGGCCCGCCGTGGAACGCCCCGAGGATTTCACCGCCGCCTCGGCCGCGGCGTCCACCGCGGACTGGCGCGCCATCGGGTCGTCCGACACGGCGAGGTCCACGGCTTCGAGCCGCTTCAGCTCGTCCCTCAGGCGCGCGGCCTCCTCGAACTCCAGGTTCTCGGCGGCCTTCCGCATGTCGGCCCGGATGCCGTCCATGACCGCCTGCAGGTTCGATCCCTGCATCTTGCTGTCGATCTTCGCCGTCACGCGGTTCATGTCGACATCGCCCTGGTAGAGCCCGGCGAGGATGTCCTCGACGTTCTTCTTCACGGTCTGCGGTGTGATGCCGTGCTCCTCGTTGTAGGCGATCTGCTTCTCGCGGCGGCGGTCGGTCTCGCGCATGGCGCGCTCCATCGAGCCGGTGATGCGGTCGGCGTACATGATGACGCGGCCCTCGGCGTTGCGCGCCGCGCGGCCGATGGTCTGCACCAGCGAGGTCTCCGAGCGCAGGAACCCTTCCTTGTCCGCGTCGAGGATCGCCACCAGCCCGCATTCCGGGATGTCGAGCCCCTCGCGCAGGAGGTTGATCCCGATCAGCACGTCGAAGGCGCCGAGACGCAGGTCGCGCAGGATCTCGATCCGCTCCAGCGTGTCGATGTCGCTGTGCATGTAGCGGACCTTGATGCCCTGCTCGTGCAGGTATTCGGTAAGGTCCTCTGCCATGCGCTTGGTCAGCACGGTGCAGAGGGTGCGGAAACCCGCGGCGCTGACCTTGCGGATCTCGTCCAGCAGGTCGTCGACCTGCATCTCGACCGGGCGGATCTCGACCTTGGGGTCGATCAGGCCGGTGGGGCGGATCACCTGTTCGGTGAAGACGCCGCCGGTCTGCTCCAGCTCCCACGCGGCCGGCGTGGCCGAGACGAAGACCGACTGCGGGCGCATGGCGTCCCACTCCTCGAACTTCAGGGGACGGTTGTCCATGCAGGAGGGCAGGCGGAAGCCGTGCTCGGCCAGCGTGTACTTGCGGCGATAGTCGCCGCGGTACATGCCGCCGATCTGCGGCACGCTCACGTGCGACTCGTCCGCGAAGACGATGGCGTTGTCGGGGATGAACTCGAACAGGGTCGGGGGCGGCTCGCCCGGGGCGCGGCCGGTGAGATAGCGCGAGTAGTTCTCGATCCCGTTGCAGGAGCCGGTGGCCTCCAGCATCTCGATGTCGAAGTTGGTGCGCTGCTCCAGCCGCTGCGCCTCCAGCAGCTTGCCCTCGGCCACCAGCTGGTCGAGTCGCTGGCGCAGCTCGACCTTGATCTGGGAGATCGCCTGTTTCAGCGTCGGCTTGGGCGTGACGTAGTGGGAGTTCGCGTAGACGCGGATCTTCTCGAAGGTATCGGTCTTCTGCCCCGTCAGCGCGTCGAACTCGACGATCGACTCCAGCTCGTTGCCGAAGAACGAGAGCCGCCATGCCCGGTCGTCGAGGTGGGCGGGAAAGATTTCCAGCGAATCGCCCCGGACGCGGAAGCTGCCGCGCTGGAAGGCCTGGTCGTTGCGGCGATACTGCTGGGCGACGAGATCGGCCATCACCTGCCGCTGGTCGTACTGGTTGCCGACGATCAGGTCCTGGGTCATGGCCGAGTACGTCTCGACCGAGCCGATGCCGTAGATGCACGAGACCGAGGCGACGATGATGACGTCGTCGCGCTCCAGCAGCGCCCGGGTGGCCGAGTGGCGCATCCGGTCGATCTGGTCGTTGATCTGGCTTTCCTTCTCGATGTACGTGTCCGAGCGCGGCACATAGGCCTCGGGCTGGTAGTAATCGTAGAACGAAACGAAGTATTCCACCGCGTTGTCGGGGAAGAAGCCCTTGAACTCTCCGTACAATTGCGCCGCCAGCGTCTTGTTCGGGGCAAGGATGATCGCCGGACGCTGCGTCTCCTCGATCACCTTGGCCATGGTGTAGGTCTTGCCGGTGCCGGTGGCGCCCAGCAGCACCTGGTCGCGCTCGCCCGACAGGACGCCGGCCGTCAGCTCCCTGATCGCCGTCGGCTGGTCGCCGGCCGCCTTGAACTCGGTATGCATCGTCAGCCGGCGCCCGCCCTCGAGCTTCGGGCGGGTCAGCACCTCGGAGCGGGGCGTGAGCGCGTTGGTGTTGTGGTGGGGCATGTCTGGTCCTTCGGTCACGGCGAAGATGGTGGTGCAGGGCTGGAGGCGCAAGGTTGATATGTGTCGCGGCCGGGCCGGACGTCCACGCCCTGCGCGGCAGTCCTCCGCCGGAACCGCGGGCGGGATCGGCACGAATCTGCGCGAATTCGCCGCATGTCAGGGCGAGGGGCGCAAAACAACCATAGGTAGAAAAATTCTCTTGCACGTTGAGGATCGCCGTGGCTTACTCAGGGGGCAAGCAGCAGGCTTGGCTGTCAGGAGGTCTGAGCATCACCCCTCGCTCACCCCGGACCCCCTGGCAGCCAACGCCACCACTCACGGTTCCTGCGGCGCTCCCCTCTTCTCTCCTCCCTGTCGGGCCGCGCCCAGGATGCCGTCCTTCGGGCGGCGCAATCTTGCGATTTCCGCGGCGATGCGGAATACTGCGGCCGCAGCATTCCCGCCGGAGACTCCCATGACCGCACGCATCTACAGACCCTCCAAGACCGCCATGTCCTCGGGCATCGCGAAGACGAAGGAGTGGGTGCTGGAGTTCGTCGCCGATACGCCGCGCTCGGTCGATCCGCTGATGGGCTGGACCAGTTCCTCGGACACCCAGGCCCAGGTGAAGCTGCACTTCGACACGAAGGAAGCGGCGCTGGACTATGCCAAGGAGCACGGGATCGACGCCATCGTGACCCAGCCGAAGAAGCGGGCCGCCAACATCCGTCCGGGCGGCTATGGCGAGAACTTCGCGACCAACCGCCGGGGTGCCTGGACGCACTGACCTCCTTCTTCGCTAGCGCACCTCGACCGCCGAGGCCGCGCAGTGGTCGCGGGCCTGCCCGATGGCGGCGGCCGAGCCGCGGCTCGAGAAGTCGATCACCTCGCCGTTGATCCTCAGCGCCAGCGTGCGGGCGGCCCGGATCGCCGCGACGGGATCGCCGCTGTCCTCCGACAGGGCGAGGTACTGGAAGGCGCGGTCGGAGTCGGCGAAGCGGCGCAGGCTCTCGCCGAAGAGCCGCCCCAGCACGGGCGTGCCGTCGATCACCAGCTCGGCCGTCGGATCGTTGTCCTGACCCGAGACCACGAAGGACCAGCGATAGCCGCCCGAGCTGTCGACCTCGCAGTAATAGCCGAAGCTCGGCCCCGCTTCCGACGGCACCAGCGCATGGGCGCCCCAGCCGCGACGGGTCAGGCGCCAGTCACCGGTGGGGGCCGCGGTCGGCGGCGTCTTCGCGTCGGCCGCGATCATCGCGGCTAAGCGAGCGTAGTCGGCGGTCTGCGCGTCGAGCGTCGCGGGCAGGGTCGCATCGAAAGGCTGCGCGAAGGCGCACCGGGCCAGGGCGGTGGACAGCGCGAAGGCCGACTGGTCGAGACCCAGAAGGAACTGCCGGTCGAGGCTGCCGGGCGCAGCCTTGGCGAGCGCCCCGGCCACCCTTGGGATCCGGTCGAGAGCGGCCGAGAGCTGTTCCGGGCCGGGCGTGCCGGACGCCGCGGCCCGGGCGCGGCAGTCGTCGGCAAAGGTGACGGGGAACCGGGCGTCCGCCTCCTGCCGGGTCCGGAGATCGGCCAGCCGCGCCCCGGCCCAGAGGCTGCCCGCCGCCCGCGCCGTGTCGGCGACAAGGGCGGTCTGCGGGCTGACGGGCGAGAGGTTCGAGGCGACGTCGCAGTCGCTTCCCGCTAGGCTCGCCGTCTCCATGACCTGCGCGAGGTCGTCGGGATCTGCGGCCTCGGCCATCGGGCCCTGAAGCCCCGCAAGGATCTCCGCCCCCGGACGCGGCATGCCGTCCGCGTACACCCGGAAGGACTGCGACACCGGACGGCCGCCGCAGTCGATCGTCAGGGCAAAGTCGAACGGCGTGCCCTCGGGCGTGGTCAGGGCCAGCGGCTCGGCCGCGGCCGACAGGGGGCTGGCCAGCGCAAGCGCGACGAGCAGGGGGCGAAGCGGGCGCCGGGCCATGACGATCCTTTCCGGACTGCGGACAGGGCCGGGCGGCCGGTCCGTCCCGTCGTCTCGCCCCCGGTCCGGCGAATGGTGCTGCCAGTTCCCCCGATCCCTGCGGAGCGGGAGGGGACGCAGGGCGGAGTAAAGCAGGAAACGGAAGGGCCGGAAACCGGGATTGCGGCGTGATGACCGGCAGTGCAGGGGGACCCTGTACCCCTGTGCGGCAACCTGCCGCAGAAGCCGCGCGGCCCCGAGCGATGCGCGCGAGCGGCCTAACTCCGCTTGTTGCACCCACAGACAACGCTCCGGCCCGGACGGCCACCCGTGCGGTCTCTGCCGGGAAATCGCATTTGACGGCACGCCGCTCCTCGGCGCATCACGACCGCACTGGCCGCAGGCCTTGTTGTTACGGGAGTCCCCCATGCCGCGTTTCATTGTTACCGCCGTTCTTCGCCCCGCCGTCCGCACATCGGTATCCGGTGCGGCCGCCGTCGTGGCGGACCCGGGGGGCGGCACCGCGGGGCGGAGGGCGCACCGATGATCGGCGTGCTGCTGCTGGGCCTGATCGGCGACAACATCGCCGCCTCGCGCGCGCCCCTGCTGCACCGCCTGGCGGGCCAGCAGAACGCCGTCGCGGTCTCCTACGAGCGTCTGGTGCCGCGGGATCTGGGCCAGAGCTTCGACGAGGTCTTCGCGTCCTGCGCCGCCGAGGGCTTCCGCGGCATCAACGTCACCTATCCCTACAAGGAGACGGCGGCCCGCAAGGTCCGGATCGACGATCCGCTGGTGTGCGCCATCGGCGCCGTGAACACGGTCATCTTCGAGGACGGCGGGCCGGTCGGCTACAACACCGACCACTCCGGCTTCATGGCCGCCTACCGCAAGGTCCGCGGTGACGCGGCCCCCGGCACCGTCCTGCTGATCGGCACCGGCGGGGCGGGGCGCGCCGTCGCCTTCGGGCTGGCGGGGCTCGGCGCCCGCGCTTTGAGGCTGGTCGACCGGGATCCCGCCCGGGCCGAGGCGCTGGCCGACGCGCTGCGCGGCGCGGTGCCGACGCTCGACGTTTCGGTCTGGCCCGAGGCGGCAGCGGCGGCGGACGGGGCCGAGGGCCTGGTCAACTGCACCCCCGTCGGCATGGTCGGCCACGACGGCACGCCGCTCGACGCCGGGGCGATGCCGGGCGCGACCTGGGCCTTCGACGCCGTCTACACCCCGACCGACACGCGCTTCCTGACCGATGCCGCTGCGGCGGGCCTGTCGATCATTCCCGGATGGGAGCTGTTCTTCTTCCAGGGCGTGCAGGCCTGGACGCTGTTCTCGGGGCTCGGACTGGACGAGGCCGGACTGCGCGCGGTCCTGCTGGACGCGCAGGACGGAGGGTGAGGCGGGGATCCGTTGCCGCCCGGCGATTCCGTGCGGTCACGCGGGTGTCGGACCTCTCCGCGGTCAAGGTCTCGGCCACGATCCCCGAACGCTATTTCGCGCGCATTTCCCCCGGCCAGACGGTGGAGGTGACGACGCCGTCCTATCCCGACGAGAGCTTCACGGGACGCGTCACGGTGCGCGCCCCCGAGATCGACATGCAGACCCGCAGTTTCGAGATCCGCGCGGTGATCGACAATCCCGATGGCCGCCTGGCGGGAGGGATGTTCGCCGGCTCGCGGCTGGTGCGGCACTGTCTGCAGTGACGCTGGCGATCTCTACCTCGGCTGGGATCTGGCTGAGCAGGTCAGGCAGAACAGGTCCGTCGCTGATGTGGCTACCGGTGATCTCGACGGCCCGAACCTCCAGTGTCTGCTCATCGATCCCGAGGTGGACCTTGCGTCAGACGCGCCGTTTGGGACCTCCATGGTTGCGCGCGGTCCACTCGCCTTCACCCTCAACCTTGATCCCGGTGCTATCCGCTGCCCGGCAGGGTATTGCGCAGCAATGCCCGGGAGGGAATCAGCAGGTGCAACGGCTCCTTCGAACCTCGATATGGGATGTTCACGGCCAGTGTCTTCTGTCGGTGCGACGGCGTGCTGAAGTCGGGTGCCGCCCGGTCGAGCCCGGCCAGCCGCAACAGGCTGTCGACGATGCTTGTTGCGTGCCTGGGTGCCATGCCGAACAGGACTTTCATCGACAGGCAGGTCTGGATGGCGGCATCGCCGTAGGTCTGCCGACGGTCGCGTTTGCCAGACGGCGAGGCTTCCCAGGTCATCTCGGGGTCAGACCAGATCCTCAACGAGCCCCGGCGCCTGAGCGCTTCATTGCAGGCCGGCCAGTTCCTGGTCCTGCAGGTCGGAGCGGTTGGTCTGCTCATGCATCAAGGCTGCCACGCTGGATTCACGAGATGAGTCACTGACGGGATTTGTCCGCCAGAACCCAGATGATCCGAAGAATTGGTGATCCCGGAAGGACTTGAACCCTCAACATCCTGATTAGAAGTCAGGTGCTCTATCCAGTTGAGCTACGGGACCATGCGCGGCGCCTCGGGCGCCGTGCTGTTCAAGCTCTATCGCCCCGGCGCCGCGATCTCAAACGCAAAACGCGGCTTCAGGCGACGCCGCGGCGCAAAAGGTCGTGGATGTGCAGCACTCCGATGGGCCGGCGGTCGTCGTCCACCACCACCAGCACCGAGATCTTGCGCGCGTTCAGGATCGCCAGCGCCTCGGCCGCCAGCGTGCCCGGGCCGATCGTCACCGGGTTCCTCGTGGCGATCTGGCCCGCGGTGTGGGCCATCAGCAGCGCCATGTTGCGGCGCAGGTCGCCGTCGGTGACGATCCCCGCGAGGCGGCCTTCGGCGTCGGTGACGGCGGCGATGCCGAAGCCCTTGGACGTCATCACCAGCAGCGTCTCGCCCATTCCCGTGTCCTCGGGCACCAGCGGCAGGGCCTCGCCGGTGTGCATCAGCTGGTCCGCCCGCATCATCTGCGCCCCGAGCTTGCCGCCCGGGTGGAAGTCGTGGAACCGCTCGGCGGCGAAGCCCCGCGCCTCCATCAGCGCGACGGCCAGCGCATCGCCAAGGGCCAGGGTCATGGTCGTCGAGGTGGTCGGCGCCATGCCGATCGGGCAGGCCTCGGGCGCGTCGGGCAGCAGCAGCCGCAGGTCGGCGGCGCGCATCAGCGTGCTGTCGGCGCGCCCCGAGATGGCGATCAGCGGGATCGAGAAGCGGCGGGAATAGGTGATGATGTCCGACAGCTCGGACGTCTCGCCGGAGTTCGAGATCAGCAGGCAGGCATCCTCGGCCCCGATCATGCCGAGGTCGCCGTGGCTTGCCTCGGCGGGGTGGACGAACAGGGCCGGAGTGCCGGTCGAGGCGAGGGTGGCCGCGATCTTGCGCGCGATGTGGCCCGACTTGCCGATCCCCGAGACGATGACCCGGCCCCTGAGCGTCAGGATCCGCGCCACCAGCGGCTCGAAATCCTCTGGCATCTCGGCGGCGAGGCGGCGGAGCGCCGTGGCCTCGGTCTCGAGCACGCGGGCGGCGGTGGCGGCGGCGGTGATGTTGCGTTCGGTCATCTTCGGCCCCTGGTTCAACGATGCATTTAGCCTGCCTTCGCCGCGGGGCCTAGGGCGGAATGGCTTGCAATTGCCCGCCGCATCGGCGGTAACGTGAGGCAACGCAAGGGGAGGCAGCATGGCAGAGGCAAGACGGGTGGCGGTCTTCGGACTGGGCTCCATGGGATACGGCATGGCGCAATCGGTGCTGCGGGCGGGACACGTGACCCACGGCTTCGACATCGCCGAGGCGCAGGTCGCCAGGTTCCGCGCCGAGGGCGGGGCCGAGGGGGCGGCGGGCGAGGTTGCGCCGCAGCTCGACGCCGTGGTGGTCGTGGTCCTGAACGCGGCCCAGACCGAGGCGGTGCTGTTCGGCGCGGCGGGCATCGTGGCACGGCTGCGGAAGGGCGCGGTGGTGATCGCCTGCGCCACGGTGCCCCCGGCCTTCGCCCGCGACATGGCGGCGCGCTGTGCCGAGGCCGGCGTGCTCTATCTCGACGCGCCGATTTCCGGCGGTGCGGCGAAGGCGGCCTCGGGAGAGCTGTCCATCATGGCCTCGGGCACGGCCGAGGCCTTCGCCGCCGCGCGCCCCGTGCTCGATGCCTGCGCGGCCTCGGTGTTCGAGCTGGGCGAGACGGCCGGCGCGGGCTCGGCCATGAAGGCGGTGAACCAGCTGCTGGCGGGCGTCCACATCGCCGCGATGGCAGAGGCGATGACCTTCGGCATGACGCAAGGGGTGAGCCCCGAGAAGTTCCTGGAGGTGATCCCGAAATGCGCGGGCACCTCCTGGATGCTCGAGAATCGCGGGCCCCACGTGGCCGAGGGCGACTACACCCCGCGCTCGTCGGTCGACATCTGGCCCAAGGACCTTGGCATCGTGCTGGACATCGCGCGGGGGGCGAGGTTTTCCGCGCCCCTGACCGCGGCGGCGCTCCAGCAGTTCCTCGCCGCCTCGGGCTCGGGCCTCGGGGGCGAGGACGACGCGGCGGTGGCCAAGGTCTATGCCCGGAACGCCGGGATCGCCCTGCCGGGAGAGGCGTGATGCTGCTCGGCTGTATCGGCGACGATTTCACCGGCTCTTCCGACCTTGCCAACACGCTGGCGAAGGAGGGGATGCGGGTCGTGCAATATACCGGCGTGCCCTCCGGCCCCGCCGATCCGGCGGTCGAGGCGGGGGTGGTCGCGCTGAAGTCGCGCTCCATCGCGCCGGAGGAGGCGGTGCGCCTGTCGCTCGAGGCACTCGACTGGCTGAAGGCGCAGGGCTGCACGCAGTTCTTCTTCAAGTACTGCTCGACTTTCGATTCGACACCCGAGGGCAATATCGGCCCCGTGGCCGAGGCGTTGGCGAACGCGCTGGACGCCCACAAGGTGATCGTCTGCCCGGCCTTTCCGGGCACCGGGCGGTCGGTCTACCAGGGGCACCTGTTCGTGGGCGACCGGCTGCTGAGCGAGTCGGGGATGGAGAACCATCCGCTGACCCCCATGACCGACCCCGACCTGCGGCGCTGGCTGGCGCGGCAGACCTCGCTTGCCGTCGGTCACGTTGCCGCGCGGGACGTGCTGCAGGGGGCGGAGGCGATCCGCGCGGCGCTGGCGGCCCAGCACGAGGCGGGCAAGCGGCTGATCGTGGTGGACGCCCTCCAGGACCCCGACCTGCGCGAGATCGGCGCGGCGGCGGCGGACCTGCCGCTGATTACCGGCGGCTCGGGGGTTGCGCTCGGCCTGCCCGCCAACTTCGAGCGGGCGGGCAAGATCGAGGGCTACGGCACCGAGTGGCAGCCGCAACCGGGGCGCTGCGTCGCGCTGTCGGGGTCGTGTTCCACGGCGACGCGGGCGCAGGTGGCGCGCCATGCCGAGACGCACCCGGCGCTTGAGATCGGCGCCGAAGAGGTGATGTCGGGGCAGATGACCCCCGAGAAGGTGGCGCACTGGCTGATGCAGCAGAAGGGCGTGCCGCTGGCCTATTCCTCGGCCGATCCGGCGGTGGTGAAGCGGGTGCAGGAGCAATACGGGCGCGAGAAATCCGCCGAGGCCTTCGAGCGGCTGTTCGCCGCCACGGCGCAGCTCTGCCGGGCCATGGGGGCGGGGGCGATCATCAGCGCAGGGGGCGAGACCTCGGGCGCGGTGGTCGAGGGGCTTAAGCTGGAGCGGCTGGAGATCGGGCCGGAGATCGACCCCGGCGTGCCTGCACTGAGGGCCTCGGACAAGCTGGTCGTCGCGCTGAAATCCGGCAACTTCGGCGCGCCGGACTTCTTCGCCAAGGCCGCCCGTATCCTGACGGGGCAGGGATGAGCGCCGAGGCCCGCCTGCGCGAGCTGATCTGCATGCTGGCGAAGTCGATGTTCGACCGCGGGCTGACAGGCGGCTCCACCGGCAACATCTCGGCCCGGACCGGGGACGGCGGGCTGCTGGTCTCGCCCACCGGCACCAGCTTCGGGCGGCTCGATCCGGGGCGGCTGTCGCGGTTCGATGCTTATGGGCAGTTGGTCGACGGCGACCCGCCGACGAAGGAAATGCCGTTGCATTCCGCCTTCTACGACACCCGCTCGGCGGCGGGGGCGGTGGTGCACCTGCACGCCTGCCACTCGGTCGCGCTGTCGATGCTGCCAATGGCGGATGAGGATAATTTCCTGCCGCCGCTGACGCCCTACGCGATCATGAAAGTCGGAAAAGTGAAACTCCTGCCCTTCTTCCGCCCGGGCGACCCGGCCATGGGAGAGGCAGTGCGTGGCCTCGCGGGCAAGCGCAGCGCCGTGATGCTGGCGAACCACGGCCCCGTCGTCGCGGGCAAGGACGTGGAGGCCGCCTGCAACGCCATCGAGGAGCTCGAGGACACCGCGCGCCTTGCGCTGCTGACCCGCGGCCTCTCGCCGCGGATGCTGAGCCCCGGACAGGTCACGGAGATCGTGACGCATTTCGACGTGGAGTGGGACGCATGACCCGGTTTTCCGCCAATCTCGGCTTCCTCTGGACCGAGCTCTCCCTGCCCGACGCCATCCGCGCCGCCAAGGCCGCCGGTTTCGACGCGGTGGAATGCCACTGGCCCTATGACACGCCCCCGGACGACGTGAACGCCGCCCTGACCGAGACGGGCCTCGCCATGCTGGGCCTGAACACCCGCCGCGGCGACGTGGCAGCGGGGGAAAACGGGCTTTCGGCCCTGCCGGGACGCGAGGCCGAGGCGCGCGCCGCCATCGACGAGGCGGTGGCCTATGCGGTCGCCATCGGCTGCGGCCGGATCCACGTCATGGCGGGTTTCGCCACCGGCCCCGCCGCGCGGCTCGCCTTCGTCGACAACCTGCGCCACGCCTGCCGCGCCGCCGCGCCCCACGGCATCACCATCCTGATCGAGCCGCTGAACCGCTACGACGCGCCGGGCTACTTCCTGACCAACAGCCACCAGGCCCGCGCGATCATCGAGGATGTGGGCGAGACCAACCTGAAGCTGATGTTCGACTGCTATCACCTGCAACTGATGGAGGGCGACCTGACCCATCGGCTGGCCGACACCCTCGACATCATCGGCCACATCCAGTTCGCCGGCGTGCCCGCGCGGGGCAGGCCGGACGAGGGCGAGGTGGCCTATGCCCATGTCTTCCGCCACCTCGCCGCGCTCGGCTATGACGCGCCGCTCGGGGCCGAGTACAAGCCCGGCGGCCCGACGGAGCCGACGCTGGGCTGGATGCGCAGCCTGACATAGGGCAAACCAATCCTCTCGATTGGTCCGACACTTTCCTCTTTACTTCGCCGTTGATCCGCTACATTGGTCCCCAATGGTTTGCGGATGAGGAGGGCGCGGGCCCGATGCGCACGGCGGAGGACGCTCTGGATCTGTTGCAGAAGGCGCTGATGGACGGCGCCTTCGCGCCCGGCGACCGGCTGCCGCCCGAGCGGGATCTGGCCGCGCAGCTGGGCGTCGGCCGCTCGACGCTCAGGAAGGCGCTCGACCGGCTTGAACGGGAAGGCCGCCTGCGCCGCGAGGTGGGGCGGGGCACCTTCGTCAGCCGCCGCGACATCGTGGCGATGCTGCACCTCGACACCGCCCCCGGCCCCGCCGACGTGCTGGAGCTGCGCGAGATGATCGAGCCGCAGATCGCGGGCCTTGCCGCCCTGCGCGCCTCGGATGCCGCGGTCGACGCCCTGCGCCTGCGGGCCGACGCCGCGGAATCGGCGCAGGACTGGTCGGCGTGGGAGGCGGAGGACAGCGCGCTTCACACCGCCATCGCCGAGGCCGCGCGCAACCCGCTGCTGGCCGCCGTGCTGGACACGCTGAACGGCATCCGCAACCAGCAGGCCTGGCGCGATCTTCGCAGCGCCACGCTGGACCCCGAACGGCAGCGGCTGTTCTCGGCCCAGCACCGCGCGGTGATCGACGCCATCGCGTCCCGCAGTGCGCCGAAGGCCCGCGACGCCATGCGCAGCCACCTGAACGCGGTCCGCCGCGCCATGACCCAATCCCCGGAGGAAGGACACGACCATGACTGACAGACCCATGACCATCCCCGACATGATCGCGGGCCGATCCGGCCCCGTGCTGGGGGCCACTGACCGGCCCGACATGAGCTATGCCGACCTCGCCGCCCTGATCGACCGTGCGGGCGCGCGGCTTGCCTCTCTCGGCATCGGGCCGGGCGACGCGGTGGCGATCGCGCTGCCGAACGGGCCGGAGATGGCGTCGTCCTTCCTGGCCGTCGCGTCCCACGCCACGGCCGCGCCGCTGAACCCGTCCTACAAGGAGGACGAGTTCGCCTTCTACATGGAGGACCTGGGCGCCAAGGCGCTGATCGTGCAGGCCGGGAACGACAGCCCCGCCCGCGCCGCGGCCGCGCGCCTCGGCACCACGCTGATCGAGCTTGTGCCGGGCGACACCGCGGGCGCCTTCGACCTGACGACGGACGGCGCATCGCTCGCCACCGGCGAGGCGAAGCGCAACGGCCCCGGCGACACCGCGCTGGTGCTGCACACCTCGGGCACGACGTCGCGGCCGAAGATCGTGCCGCTCTCGGCGACGAACATCTGCACCTCGGCCGCCAACATCGCCGGAACGCTGAACCTGACCGAGACCGACCGCTGCCTCAACATCATGCCGCTGTTCCACATCCACGGGCTGATCGCGGCGGTCCTGTCCTCGGTCAGCGCCGGGGCGGCGATCACCTGCACGCCGGGATTCGACGCGCTGAAGTTCTTCGGCTGGATGGAGGCCGCGAAGCCCACCTGGTACACCGCCGTGCCGACCATGCACCAGGCGATCCTGTCGCGCGCGGCGCGCAACGCCGCGGTGGTCGAGGGGGCGAACCTGCGCTTCATCCGCTCCTCCTCGGCCTCGCTGCCGGTGCCGGTGCTGCACGATCTGGAAAAGACCTTCGGCTGTCGGGTGATCGAGGCCTACGGCATGACCGAGGCCGCGCACCAGATGGCGTCGAACCAGCTGGAGCCGGGGCAGAGGAAGCCCGGCACCGTGGGCGCCGCCGCGGGCCCCGAGGTGGCGATCATGGGCGAGGACGGCAGCCTGCTTTCCCAGGGCGAGGTGGGCGAGATCGTGATACGCGGCCCGAACGTCACCGCGGGCTACCAGAACAACCCCAAGGCCAACGCCGAGAACTTCACCAATGGCTGGTTCCGCACCGGCGACCAGGGGTCGCTGGACGAGGACGGGTTCCTGACGATCCGCGGCCGCCTGAAGGAGATCATCAACCGCGGCGGCGAGAAGGTATCGCCGGGCGAAGTCGATGCCGTCCTGATGGAGCACCCGGCGATCGCGCAGTGCGTGACCTTCGCCATGCCCCACGCCAAGCTCGGCGAGGAGGTCGCGGCGGCGGTCGTGCTGAAGGAGGGCGCCGAGGCCGACGAGGCGGGCATCCGCGAGCACTGCAGCAAGACGCTCGCCGCCTTCAAGGTGCCGCGCAAGGTGCTGATCCTGGACGAAATCCCGAAGGGCTCGACCGGCAAGTTGCAGCGCATTGGCCTGGCCGAAAAGCTGGGGCTCTCGGCATGAGAATCTGCATTTTCGGAGCCGGCGCCATCGGCGGCTATCTTGCGGTGCGCCTCGCCAGTGCCGGACAGGAGGTTTCGGTCGTTGCGCGGGGGCCGCACCTGAAGGCGATCCGCGAGAACGGCATGAAGCTGCTGATAGACGGCAGGGAGGAGGTGGCGCAGATCGCCGCCTCCGACGATCCCGCGGACCTCGGGCCGCAGGATTACGTCTTCGTCACGCTGAAGGCCCATTCGCTGCCCCCCGTCGCGCCGAAGCTGGCCCCGCTGTTCGGGGAGGGCACGACGCTGGTGACGGGCATGAACGGCGTGCCCTACTGGTACTTCCACGGCCTTGAGGGGCACGACTGGAAGGTGGTCGAGGCGGTGGATCCCGGCGGCGCCGTGAGCAAGGCGCTCCCGCCCGGGCGCGCGCTCGGCTGCGTCGTCTATCCCGCCTGCGAGGTGGAGGAGCCCGGGGTGATCCGCCACGTCTCGGGCGACCGCTTCACCCTGGGCGAGCCCGACGGGTCGAAGTCCGAACGCGCTCAGAAGCTGTCGGAGGCGCTGAAATCCGCGGGATTCCGCGCGCCGGTGCGCCCGCAGATCCGCGACGAGATCTGGGTCAAGCTCTGGGGCAACCTCGCCTTCAATCCGATCTCGGCCCTGACCGGCGCGACGCTTGAACAGATCTGTGCCGACGGGGGGACCCGGGCGCTGGCCCGCGCGATGATGGTCGAGGCGCAGGGGGTGGCCGAGAGGCTGGGCGTGAAGTTCTCGATCGACGTCGACAAGCGGATCGACGGCGCGGCGGCCGTGGGAGCGCACAAGACCTCGATGCTGCAGGACCTGGAGCTGGGACGGCCGATGGAGATTGACGCGCTGGTCACGGCGGTGCAGGAACTGGCCCAGCAGGTGGACCTGCCCTGTCCGACCATCGCCAACGTGCTGGCGCTGGTGCAACAGCGGGCGCGGATCGCAGGCTGCTACGTGTGACACCGCTTGCGTGAAATGTGCAGGAACGGCTTCCATTTTGCCGCTGTCTGACGGTGTTGTTGTTCGATTTGTGCAAGGCCGCAGGGGCGGCAGTCAGGGAGCGGAATGACCGAACTGCTTCTCTTCTTCGTCGCCGGCATCGTCGGCGGCGTGGTCAACTCCGCCGCAGGCGGCGCCAAGCTCTTCGTGTTCCCGATGCTGCTGGCCGCGGGCCTGCCGCCGCTCGCCGCAAACGCGACGGCCGCCGTCGCCATGTGGCCCGCCCAGATCCCTGCCGTCTGGGTGAACCGCAAGGGTGTGCTGGACGACCCGAAGGCGCTGTTCCGGCAGATGCTGCCCGCGCTCGTCGGCGGCTTTCTCGGTGCGGTCGCGCTGATCTTCTCGTCCGAGAAGGCTTTCCTCGCCGTGATCCCGGTGCTGCTGCTGATCGCCGTCGGCGCGATCATCGCCGGGCGCCGCCTGACCGACCTGATGCAGAAGCTCTTCCCCGGCGGACGCTTGCACCGCGCGTCGCAGGTGCTGATGTTCGCCGTGGGCTTCTACGGCGGCTACTTCGGCGCCGGGCTCGGGTTCATGCTGATCGCGGTGCTGTCGGTGGCGGGCGGGGTGTCGCTCCACCGGGCCAACACGCTGAAGAACCTGATCGCCTTCTTCATCTACTCGGTCGCCGTGATCCCGCTCTCGGTTTCCGGTCTCGTCCACTGGACGGCGGCGGGCACGGTGCTGGTCGGCGGGCTGATCGGCGGCTACCTCGGCGGCCACCTGACGCGGCACCTGCCGGAAAGGCCGATGCGCTGGACCGTGGCGGGGCTGGGGCTGGTGCTGGTGGTGTCCTACCTTTTCACCTGAGCCGCCCGCGTCTGGCCGGGGATGCCTCCGGCGGGAGTATTTTTGCAAAGAAGAAACATCCTTTTGCTTCTTCTTTCCCCGGATACTCGAGATCCGCCCTTACCGTTCGCCCCGCCGGTAGGGCTTCATCAGTGCCTGCGGCACCCGCGCCCGGCGGGCCATGACGACCAGGGCAAGGATCGACAGCACGTAGGGCAGCATCAGGAACAGCTGGTAGGGCACCGCCTTGCCGAAGACCGCCTGCAGCCTCAGCTGGTAGGCGTCGAACAGCGCGAACAGCACCGCGCCGAGGAGCGCGCGCATCGGCCGCCAGGTGGAGAAGACGACGAGGGCGATGCAGATCCAGCCGCGGCCCTGCACCATGGTCGGGAAGAAGCTGTTGAAGGCCGCCAGCGTCAGGAAGCTGCCGCCGACACCCATCAGCGCGCTGCCCGCCATGATCGCGCCGTAGCGCAGCGCGACGGGGTCGAGCCCCTGCGCCTCGGCCGCGTGGGGGTTCTCGCCGGTCAGGCGGACGGCGAGGCCGAGGGGCGTGCGGGCGAGGATCCAGGCGGTCAACAGCACGAGGACGAGCGCGAGGTAGGTCAGCGGCGTCTGGGTGAAGAGCGCCGGGCCGATCCAGGGCAGGTCAGACAGGCCCGGCAGGGCGAGGGGGGCGAAGGCCTCGACCGTCGGGGGTGTCCCCTGGACGGGGACGGCGAGGCGGAAGACGTAATAGCTGGAGGACGACGCGAAGAGCGTGATCCCGAGCCCCGCGACATGCTGCGAGAGGCCGAGCGTCACGGTGAGGACGGCATGGAGCAGGCCGAAGGCCGCGCCCGCCAGCGCGGCGGCGAGGACGCCGGACCAGAGGTCGCCGGTGAGGTAGGTGGTGAGCCAGCCGATCATCGCGCCGAAGGTCATGATCCCCTCGATCCCGAGGTTCAGCACCCCCGCCCGTTCGCAGAGCAGCGCGCCGAGGGTGCCGAAGATCAGCGGCGTCGCGATCCGGAAGGTCGAGGACCAGAGCCCCGCGGTCAGCAGGATGTCGAGGAGGTCGGTCATTTCGCGACCCGGTACTGGGTGAAGAAGATCGCGACCAGCATGGCCAGCAGGGCGAGCGAGGTGGTCACGTCTGCGATGAAGCTCGGCACCGCCAGGGCGCGCGACATGCCGTCGGCGCCGACGAAGAGAGCGGCGACGAAGAGGGCGGCGAGGATGACGCCGAGGGGCGAGAGCCCGGCGAGCATGGCGACGACGATGCCGGTATAGCCGAAGCCGGGCGAGAGGTCGGACGAGACGTGGCCCTTGACCCCCATGACCTCGATCGCCCCGGCGAGCCCCGCCAGACCGCCCGAAAGGCAGGCGGTGGTCAGCAGCGTGCGCGACAGCGGCACGCCCGCGAAGCGCGCGGCGGGGGCCGAGAGGCCGGCAGCGCGGGCCTGCAACCCGAAGACGGTGTATCGGTTCACGAGGTACACCAGCACCGCCGCCAGCACCGCGATCACCAGCCCGACGTGCAGGCGCGAGCGGTCGACGAGCTTCGGCAGCCGCGCCTCGGGCGGGACGGGAACGGACTGCGGCCAGCCGAAGGCGAGGGGGTCGCGCAGGAAGCCTTCGATGGCGAGCGAGACGAAGAGCAGGACGATGAAGTTCAGGAGCAGCGTCGTCACCACCTCGTCGACGCCGAAGCGCAGGCGCAGGGCGACGGGAACCACCAGCAGGACGACCCCGGCCACCGCCCCGGCCAGCATCAGCGCCGGGATCGCCAGCGGCCCGGGCACGACCTGCGCCATGGCGGCGGTGGCCAGCGCCCCGCCATAGAACTGCCCCTCGGCGCCGATGTTCCAGACCCGGGCGCGGAAGGCCACGGCGGCGGCGAGGCCGGTCAGGATCAGCGGCGTCGTGCGGGTCAGCGTCTCGGTGAGGGCGAGGCGGGAGCCGAAGGCGTTCTCGAGGATCCTGCGCCCGGCCTCGATGACCGGCGCGCCCGAGAGCGCGATCAGGCCCCCCGCCACCACGAAGGCCACGGCCACCGCCATGAGCGGGGCGAGCAGCGTCAGGCCCCACGACCGCGTGGCACGCCGTTCAAACCGCATCCTGCCGCTCCCATTCCCCGGCCATCATCAGCCCCAGTCGCCGGGCGTCCAGCCCCTCGGCCGCCACCGGGGGCGACAGGCGGCCGCGGAAGATCGCCTGCACCCGGTCGGCGAGCGCCAGCACCTCGTCCAGGTCCTCGGAGATCAGCAGCACCGCGGCGCCGCCGTTGCGGGCGGCCAGGATCTCGCCGTGGACGGCCGCGATGGCGCCCTCGTCCAGGCCGCGGGTCGGCTGCGCGGCGAGCAGCAGCTTCGGGGCGTCGGACAGGGTGCGCCCGAAGATCAGCTTCTGCATGTTGCCGCCCGACAAGAGGCGCGTCGGGCTGTCCGGGGTGCCGCCGCGGACGTCGAAACGCTCGATCACCGCCTTGCAGAACGCCCGCGCCGCGCCCGCGCGGACCACGCCGCGGCGCGAGAAGCGGGGGTCGTCGATCCGCTCCAGCACCGCGTTCTCCCAGAGGGAGAGGTCGCCGATGGCGCCGTCGCGGTTTCGGTCCTCGGGGATCCGTCCCACGCCGAGGCGGCGCAGCGCCCGGGGTCCGAGGCCGCGGATGCTGGTGCCTTCCAGCAGGATCGCCCCCGCATCGGGCCGTCCGAGCCCGCTCAGCAGATCGGCGAGCGCCCCCTGGCCGTTGCCGGAAACGCCGATGATCCCCAGCACCTCGCCCCTGTGGACGGCGAACTCGGCCCCGTCGAGCACCTGCCGCCCGTCGCGCGCCAGCCGCAGGCCCCGCGCCTCCAGCCGCTTCGCGCCGCGCGCGGTGTCGCCCTTCCTGGGCCGCTCGACCCTGCGGCCGACCATCAGCTCGGCCAGTTCCGCCTTGCTGGTCCGCGCCGTCACCCGCTCGGCCGCCACGCGCCCGGCGCGCAGCACCACGACGCGGTCGCTGGCGCTCATCACCTCCTGGAGCTTGTGGGAGATGAAGATCACCGACAGCCCCTCCGCCGCCATGCCCCGCAGCGCGGCGAACAGGCCCTCCGCCTCGGGGCCGGTCAGGACGGCGGTGGGTTCGTCCAGGATCAGGATCCGCGCCTCGTTGTAGAGTGCCTTCAGGATCTCGACCCGCTGCTGCTGTCCCACCGATAGGTCGCCCGTGCGCGCGTCGGGATCGGCGGGCAGGCCGAAGCGGTCGGCCAGCGCGGCAAGCTTCGCGCGGGCGGCGGCGGTGCGGCTGGCGGGGCGCAGCAGGCTCTCGGTCCCGGCCATGACGTTTTCCAGCACCGTCAGGTTGCCTGCGAGCGTGAAGTGCTGGTGCACCATCCCCACCCCGGCGCGGATCGCGGCGCGGGGACGGCCGAGGGGCAGGGGGCGGCCGTCGACTGTCACGCTGCCGGAATCGGGCATGTAGTGGCCGAAGAGCACGTTCATCAGGGTGGTCTTGCCCGCCCCGTTCTCGCCGAGCAGCGCAAGCACCTCGCCCCGCCCGAGGCGGAGCGAGATGTCGTCGTTGGCCAGCAGTGTGCCGAAGCGCTTGCTGATGCCCTCCATCGACAGGGCAGGCGTCACTGCGTCCGTCAACAAACCTTCCCAGCCTCTTTCCAGTTCGAAGTCCCCACGCGACCGTCCGACCGGTGCCCCGTGGGGCAGGGGCGGAAGGCGCCACGCGTCCCCCGCCCCTGCCGCTCAGGTCGGCTCGCTCATGTCGACCGGCACCTCGAAGGTGCCCGCCTTGATCGCCGCGCGCACCTCCTCCATCGGGCCGATGGCATCCTCGGGCACCATGTCCGGCGCGAACTCGATGTCGTTGCCGCCCTCCTTCATCAGGCAGTAGGGGGTATAGTCGCGGCCCGTCGGCGTGCCCGCCTGCTTGTCGGCCACCGCCGCCATCAGCAGGGGCGAGAAGTACCACATCGCGTTGGCGAAGACCGTCTCGGGATAGCGGGGGGTGTAGTCGATGAGCGAGCCGATGGCCTTGATCCCGCGCTCCTTCGCGGCGTCGGCGGTGCCGATGCGCTCGCCGAACAGGATGTCAGCGCCCGCGTCGATCTGGGCCAGGCCGGCCTCGCGGGCCTTGGGCGGGTCGAAGAAGGTGCCGATGAAGCCGATCAGGTGCTTGGCGTCGGGCCGCACGCGGGTGACGCCCGCGCGGAAGCCGTTGATCAGCATGTTGACCTCGGGGATCGGGATCGCGCCGACCGCGCCGAAGACGCCCGACTGCGACATCGGCGCGGCGAGCATCCCGGCAAGATAGGCCGCCTCGTGGTTCCAGGTGCCGAAGGTGCCGAAATTCTCGCCCGCGGGCCCCGAGGAGGAGCCCATGAGGAAGCCAACGTCGGGATACTGCCCCGCGATCTCGCGCGCCTCGCTCTCCACGGCATAGGCCTCGCCCACCACCAGGTCGACGCCCTGCTCGCAATAGTCCCGCATGGCGCGGCCATAGTCGGTGCCGCTGACGCCTTCCGAGAAGACATAGTCGATCTTGCCTTCCGCCGCGGCCTCCTGCATCGCGCCGTGCAGGCGCGAGTTCCAGGCGTTTTCCACCGGGGAGGCATGGATGCCCGCCACCTTGAACTTGGCCTGCGCCAGGACGGCGGGGGCATAGAGGCCCGCGGCCGTGGCGGCGGCGGTGCCCTGCAGGAACGTGCGGCGTCTCAGTCTCATCTGGGTCATCCTCTCTGGTGGGGTCAGTGCTTTTGGGCGGGAGCATACTCCGCCGGGTCGATTCGGTTCGGCCGGCCGGGCAGGTCCAGCCGGGAAATCTGCGGCAGCGTGGTCGAGATCACCTTGCCGCCCTTCACGACGGCGAGGCGGGCCGGCGACAGGCGGATCGCCTCGGCCGGGTCGGCGGCTTGCAGGATCACGAGGTCGCCCCTGCAGCCTTCCTCCAGCCCGTACCCCTCCAGCCCCATGGCCTTCGCCGCGTTCACCGTCACCGCATCGAAGCACTGCCGGATCGCGGCGCGCGAGGTCATCTGCGCGACGTGGAGGCCCATCGAGGCGACGCCCGTCATGTCGGCGGTGCCGAGCCCGTACCACGGGTCCATCATGCAGTCCTGCCCGAAGACCACGTTCAGCCCCGCCGCCATCAGCTCGGGCACCCGGGTCAGGCCGCGCCGCTTCGGATAGGTGTCGTGGCGGCCCTGAAGGGTGATGTTGATCAGCGGGTTGGCGATGACGTGCATCTGCGCCTCCGCCATCAGCGGGATCAGCTTCGAGACATAGTAGTTGTCCATCGAGTGCATCGAGGTCAGGTGCGACCCCGCCACGCGGCCCTGAAGCCCGAAGCGCACCGTCTGCTGGGCCAGGCTTTCGACGTGGCGGGACAGCGGATCGTCGCTTTCGTCGCAGTGCATGTCCACCGGCAGGCCGCGGTCGGCGGCGATCCGGCACAGCCGTTCCACCGAGTCGGCGCCGTCGGCCATGGTGCGCTCGAAATGCGGGATGCCGCCGACGATGTTCAGCCCCATGTCGAGGCTGCGTTCCAGCAGCTCCACCGCGCCGGGCGAGCGGAGATAGCCGTCCTGCGGGAAGGCCACCAGTTGCAGGTCGATGTATCCGCTTACCCGCGCCTGCACGTCCAGCATCGCCTCGGCCGTCAGAAGCCGCGGGTCCGAGACGTCGACGTGCGAGCGGATCGCCAGCAGCCCCTTCGACACGGCAAGGTCGCAGTAGCGCATGGCGCGCTCGACCAGCCCCTCGTGGGTCAGCTGCGGCTTCAGCTCGCCCCAGAGCGCGATGCCCTCCAGCAGCGTGCCCGAGACGTTCATCCGCGGCATCCCCAGCGACAGGGTCGCGTCCATGTGGAAATGCGCATCCACGAAGGGCGGGCTGACGAGATAGCCCGCGGCGTCGAGGGTGGGGATGCCGGGGCGTTCGGCGGCGATGCCGGGGGCGATGCGTTCGATCCGGCCTTCCACGATGGCGATGTCCATGCCCTGTCGGCCATCGGGCAGGGCGGCGTTCGTGACGATCAGATCGGGCATGGAGGGGTCCGGAAGAGTCGGGCAGGATTCGCCGTCACGATAGGAGCGGCGCGCGGGATGTGCGACCCGTGATCGGCGGCGCGGGCGCATTTCCTGCCCAATCCCGCGCCAGTGCCCGGTTTTTCAGCGTCGCCCCGTCCTCAGTCGCGCGGAGCGGGTGCGCCCCCCTCGAACACGTTGATCCCCTGGTAGTCGCAGGGCGCCTCCTGCATCTGCAGATGCAGCCCCTCGCCGGTATAGGGATGGGCACGGGCCAGCGCCTCGTCCACCTCGATGCCGAGGCCCGCGCCTTTCGGCGGGGCGACGAAGCCGTTCTCGACCCTGATCGCCCCCTTGATGAGGGCGTCGTGGAACGGCGTCTCGATGGTCTCGGCCATCAGCAGGTTCGGGATCGAGGCGGCAAGGTGCAGGTTCGCGGCCCATTCCACCGGCCCGGCATAGAGGTGGGGCGCGATCTCGGCGTTCCAGGGCTCGGCAATCGCCGCGATCTTCTTCGCCTCCCAGATGCCGCCCGCCCGGCCGAGCGCGGGTTGCAGGATCTTCACCCCGGCGCGCAGGGCGGCGGCGAATTCGGCCTTCGTCGTCATCCGCTCGCCGGTCGCCACGGGGATGCGCACCGCCTCGGCGACACGCGCGAACTCGGCGATGTTGTCGGGCGGGATCGGCTCTTCGTACCAGAGCGGGTCGTAGGGCTCGATCGCCGCCCCCATGCGGATCGCGCCATGGGTGTTGAACTGGCCGTGGGTGCCGAACAGCAGGTCGGCGCGGTCGCCCACCGCCTCGCGGATCGCGCGGCAGAAGGCGGCGGAGCGCGAGATGTCGGAGCGCGCGGGCTGGTGGCCGGTGCGGATGGTGTAGGGGCCTGCGGGGTCGAACTTCAGCGCGGTATAGCCCTTCTCGACCAGCGCCAGCGCGGCCTCGGCGTTCTGGTCCGGGTCCACCCAGAAGGCCGGCATCTCGTGGTGGGGCAGGGGATAGAGGTAGGTATAGGCGCGGATCCTCTCGTTCATCAGCCCGCCGATCAGCGCCCAGACGGGGCGGTCGCGGTCCTTGCCGAGGATGTCCCAGCAGGCGATCTCGAGCCCCGAGAACGCGCCCATCACGGTCGGATCGGGCCGCTGGGTGAAGCCCGAGGAATAGACGCGGCGGAACATCAGCTCGATGTTCTCGGGGTTCTCGCCCGCCATGTGGCGAGAGAAGACGTCGCGGATGACATGCTCCATCGCCGTCGGGCCGACGGTCGAGGCATAGCATTCGCCCCAGCCCGTGATGCCGGTGTCGGTCGTGACTTTCACCAGCGTCCAGTACCGCCCGCCCCAGCCCGGGGCAGGGGGCGCCGTGGTGATGATGTCGAGATCGGTCAGTCTCATGGCGCAGCACTCCTCTTCCCGCGGGTCACGCGCGTCCGGAGGGGCGTCCAGCACGCGTCGGACGCCAAAGACCACGTCCCGCGCCGCGCTCCAACCCCCTTCACGCCGATGCGCCCGGCAAGTTGACCCACGGGCCTTGACCGGAGGACGGAAGGATTCGGCAACAGGACACGCGGCGGCCCGCCTTGGCGCGGCCGCGGGCTGCGTATAAGAGCGGAGCCGATGTGCGGGACGGCCCTTCGTCCCGAAGCCGGAACGGGAAGACCGATGCGGGTTCTGCTGATCGCCGACGATCTGACGGGTGCGCTCGACGCCTCCGTGGCCTTTGCCGAGCGCGGCATGACGGTGCTGTGCGCCTGCACGCCGGAGGCGGCCGGTGCGGCCGTCGCGCGCGGTCCCGACGTGGTCGCGGTGTCGACCAACAGCCGCGAGCTGACGGGGACGGAGGCCGCGCGGCGGCTTGCCGCGGTGCTGGCAGCCGCCGTCCTGCCGCCGGCTACGATCCTGTTCAAGAAGATCGACAGCCGTCTCAAGGGCCACATCGCGGCCGAGATGGAGGTGCTTGCCGCGTGTCGCGACCGGGCGCTCGTCTGCCCGGCGGTCCCGCGCCTCGGCCGGGTGGTGCGGGATGGTGCGGTCTGCGGTGCCGGCATCGCGACGCCGATCCCGGTGGCCGCGAAGGTGTCGGGGATGCCCTTCGCCGCGCCGGACGCGCGCGATCAGGCGGATCTGGACGCCGCGGTGCGGGAGGCCGATCCGGCGACGCTGTTCGTCGGGGCCGCCGGTCTGGCCGAGGCGCTGGCGCGGCGGCTGGCGCCGACGGCCGCGGAGGGCGGACCGCCACGGATCGGGCGCCCGGCCCTTTTCGCCATCGGTTCGCAGGATCCCGTGACGCTGGCGCAGCTCGACGGGTTCGACGCGGTTGCCGCTCCGGGCGGGGTGCTGCCCTCACCGCCCACCGACGGCCCATCGCTGCGGTTGGTGCGAATCGCGCCCGGCGGCGCGCCTGTCCCGGCCGGTACGGCGGCCCGCAACTTCGCCACGGGCCTGCGGAACTGGCTTGTCGCGCGGCGGCCCGCGACCCTTCTCTCCTGCGGCGGCGAGACGACGGCGGCAATCCTCGACGCCATCGGCTGCACGATGCTGGAGGTCCGGGCCGAAGTCCTGCCGGGCCTGCCGCTGTCGCGGATGGTCGACGGCATGCCGGGCCTCGCGCTTGTCACCAAGTCGGGCGGCTTCGGCGCGCCCGACACGCTGCGCGAGGTCGCCCGGCGGCTGTCGGACTAGGCCGGGGCGTGCTGGCGGCCGCGGGCGGTCAGCCGCCCGGCATAGTCGAGCGCGGCCAGCATGTTGACGTGGTTCGCCCGGCCGGTCCCGGCGATGTCGAAGGCGGTGCCGTGATCGACCGAGCAGCGGTCGATGGGCAGCCCGAGCGACACGTTCACCGCGGTGTCGAAGGCGATCAGCTTGATCGGGATGTGGCCCTGGTCGTGGTACTGCGCGATCACGAGGTCGAAGGCGCCGGTGTTGGCCCGGTGGTACACGGTGTCGGCGGGGATCGGTCCGGCGACGTCGATCCCCTCGGCCCGCGCCATCTCGACCGCGGGGGCGATCTGGGCGTCGTCCTCGCTGCCGAACAGCCCGCCCTCGCCGCAATGCGGGTTGATCCCGGCAACGGCGATGCGCGGATGGTCCAGCCCGAGCCGCCTGAAGTGCCGGTGTCCGGTGCGGATCGTCTCCAGCACCCGCTCGGGGGTGGCGCGGCCGATGGCGTCCTTCAGCGAGACGTGGGTCGAGACGTGCAGCACGTTCAGGGTCGGCGAGGCGAGGAGCATCCAGCTGGATTTCGAGCCGGTGAGATGGGCGAGCATCCCGGTGTGCCCGTCGTAATGGTGCCCGGCGGCGTTCAGCGCCGCCTTGTTGATCGGCGCGGTCACGATGCAGCCGGCCTCGCCGCCGCGGCACATCTCGACCGCGCGCTCGATATAGCGGAACGACGCCTCGCCGCAGGCTTCCGACAGCGTGCCGAAGGTGCCCGGCAGGCCGTCCACGGGAATGTGGATGACGCGTATGGCATCGTCCGCGGCGTTCGCCCCGAGGTCGGCGAGGGGAAGATCCAGACCGCAGGTCTTCATGGCCCGCGCCAGCGTGTCGCGGTCGCCGATGACGCCATAGCGGGCGCGCCGCTCGGCGGAGAGGCTCGCCAGAGCCTTGACGGTCACTTCCGCGCCGACGCCGGAGGGATCGCCCATGGTGATGACGATGGGTGTTTCGGGCATGTGCTGTTCCTGCTTCTGGCGCGACGGGCGGCGCGTCGCCCGGGGCCACGGTGGGGCGGCGATGTCCCTGCCGCGGTGTCCCGACGGTGTAGCACCCCCGGACGACCGGGTGAATAGCGCGGCCAACCCGGGGCGCGGCAGGCGCCTGCGGGCCAGTCGCAGATGGTGCCTCCGGAACGCGCCTCACGCCTTCGTGCCGCATTCCGCAGCAGATGGCATGAACAGACGGCGATTCCCCTCTGCGGGGTTCGTACGGCTTTCTGACGGGTTGGAAAACTCCTGCGACGCTCCGCAAGGCACGCGGGGTCGCGCGGTCCGCGAGCACTAAGGGCTGTCGAGCGGGGCAAGGGGGATGGTGCTGTGAGAGAGGATTGAACTCTCGACCTCACCCTTACCAAGGGTGTGCTCTACCACTGAGCTACCACAGCATCCCGATGTGCCGCGCCCGGTGTTCCGTGCAAGACGGTGCGGGGCGGCGCGTCGTGGGCGGGTGAATAGACGCAGACGCGCCGCCGTGCAAGGGGTTCCGGGACAGATTTCTCGGCTGCCGTCGGGGCCGCCGCGGTGGCGTCACGCGGGGCTCAGTTCAGCAGCACGACATAGCGGACGATCCGGTTGTTGTCGGAATCCGAGATGAAGTAGCGCCCGCCCTGGAAGGCCACGCCCTCGGGGTCGTCGAACAGATTCGCGCCGAGGCCCGGCGCCCCGGTCCCGAGGACGCCGACCAGGCGCAGGCCCTCCGGCGCATCGGGCTCGATCAGCAGTACCCGGTGGGCGTCCTGGTCCGCGACGACCAGCCGCCCGTCCGGCGTCACGTCGAGATAGCGCGGACCGGCGAAGCCGAACTCCGGCCCCTCCAGCACCAGTTCCCGTCGCAGGTCGGCGGAATAGCGCACCACGCGGCGGTTGTTCGTGTCGGCGACCCAGACGCTGCCGCCCGGCCCCTCGGCCAGGTCGTGGGCCCCGTAATGTCCCTCGGCCACCGCGACCAGCCCGCTGTCGTCGAAGGCGCCGATCCGACCGCTGCCGCTGGCCATGGCATAGAGGCGGCCGTTGGAGTGGAGCAGGGCCCCTTCGCTCCGGGCCGCGTGCACGGCGAAGAGAGGCTCGCCCTCCAGCGCATCCGCACCCGAAAACACCGCCACCAGCGAGCTGCCCGTCACCGCCACCGCCACCCGCCCGTCGCGGCCGAAGGAAATGTCGTGGACGTTCGGGAACCGCCCGGCGCCCAGCACCGCTACCTGTTCCAGCGTGTCGGGATCGAAGACGGCGATGGCGTCGGCGAACTTGTCGGCGACGTAGAGCCGCCCGTCGGGTCCGAAGGCGAGGTCGTGGGGGTCGTGCAGCACGGCCGCGCTGGCCGCGTCGAAGCTGGCGAAGGGGCGGTCCTGCGACGCGGCGGGCGAGACCGCGAGAGAGGCGAGCAGGGCGGCGAGGGCTGGCAGGCGCATGGGCGGACTTCCTGGGGCTGACCCGAGGCTACGCGGAGCCCGCGCCCGGTCAACTGTCGTTCTCGTGATCCGTGCGCGCCTTGCGCCGGTTGTCGTGCGGGTTTATGCGGTGTCTTGCAGGAAATTGCAGGATTCGAGACATGGATCTCAACTCTCCCGACACCCGCCAGATGCAGCTTCAGGCGCGGCTTTCGCGCGGCCAGCCGCTGAACGCCGCCCATATCGCGCTGGAGTTCGAGGTTTCGCCCGACACCGTGCGCCGCGACCTGATCGCGCTGGAGCGGGCGGGGCAGGCGCGCCGCGTCCGCGGCGGCGCCGTCCCCGTCGCCCGGCCCGCCGCGCCGCTGGAGGAGCGGCTGGAAACCGAGGTGCCGCCGGGGCTGGTCGCGGCGGCGCTGTCCGTCATCGGCGATGCGCCGACGCTGCTGCTGGACGGCGGGACGACCGTGCTTGCGCTGGCTGAAGCGCTTCCGCCGGATCCGGGACGCCTCGTCGTCACCCCGGCGCCGCGGGTGGCTCTGGCCTGCCAGCGCCGCGGGATCGAGGTCGTCCTTCTGGGCGGCACCCTCTCGCCGAGGGGCGGCATCGCCACGGGGCCCGGCACCGAGGATCAGCTGACCGGCATCGCCGCCGACATCGCCGTTCTCGGGGCCTGCGGGCTGGAGGCCGAGTTCGGCCTTGGCGCCGACGACCTGGCCGAGGCGGGAGTGAAGCGCGTCATGGCGCAGGCCGCGGTGCGCACGATGGTGCTGACCGGCGAGGGCAAGGTGGGGCGCAGGGCGCGTCACCGGGTCATCGGCTGCGACCAGTTCGCCGACCTCGTCACCGACGCGCCCGAGGCGCGCACCGCCGCCTTCGCCGCCGCCGGGGTCCGCGTGCACCATGGCTGAGCTCGGGGCAGGCTGGCGAACGCCCCGCCGCGCCGTGACGGCGATGTTCGTGCTGAACGGGGCGCTGTTCGGCATCTGGGCCTCGCGGATCCCGGCCTTCGTCGACCGTTTCGGGCTGTCGTCGGACGCGCTCGGGCTGCTGCTGCTGTGCCTCGGGGGCGGGGCGATCCTGTCGTTCCCGATGGCCGGTCGGCTTTCGGACCGGCTTGGCGCGGCGCAGATCACCCGCTGGATCGCGCTGGCCTACGGGATCGGCCTGGTGCTGCTCGGCCTCGCGCCGAACGTCGGGCTTCTGGCGGTCGCGCTGCTGTTCTTCGGGGCCGCCCACGGGGCGATGGACGTGACGATGAACGCCTGGGCGGCCGAGGTCGAGCGCCACCTCGCCCGGCCGATCATGCCCGTCTTCCACGCGATGTGGAGCCTCGGTGCCGGGATCGGTGCCGCCTCGGGCTATGGCGCGATCCACGCCGGGCTGCCGGTGCTGCCGCATTTCGCCATCGCCGGAACGCTCGTCACCGTCATCTGCCTGGGCTTCGCCACCCTCGCCTGGGACAGCGACCGCTCGGACGTTCCCGGCGGCAGCGTCTTCGCCATCCCGAAGGGCGTGCTGGCCCTCGTCGGCCTCATCGCGCTCTGCGCCGCGGTGGGAGAGGGCGCGATGGCGGACTGGAGCGCGGTGTTCCTCGTCTCGGAGACCGGCGCGAGCGAGGCGAAGGCGACGCTGGGCTACACCGTCTTCTCCGCCGCCATGGTCACCGCGCGCCTGCTCGGCAGCGCGGTCGTCACCCGGCTTGGCGCGGCGCGGGCGGCGCGGCTTTCGGGCGTCTCGGCCTTCCTTGGCGTCTCGACGCTGCTCGCCGCGCCCTCGCTCGCCGTGGCGGTGCCGGGCTTCGTGCTGATGGGCTTCGGCTATGCGCTGATCGCGCCGCTCGCCTTCTCCCGCGCCGCGGCCGATCCCCATGTCCGGCCCGGCCGCGCCATCGCCTCGGTGGCGACGCTGGGTTACGGCGGGATGCTCATGGGTCCGCCGCTGATCGGCTTCCTCGCGGATGCGACCAGCCTCCGGACGGCCTTCACGCTGCTCGCCGTCCTCGCCGCCGCCATCGCCGTTCTGGCGCCCTGCCTGCGCCCGCCGGAAGGGCGCGGCTGATCTGGACCGCCGCCCCCGCCTGCGCTAGAGACACCACCATGGGCAAGCGTTCGGAACACCCTGCCGCAAGAACCGAGGCCGAGGCGCGAGAACAGCGCCTCAAGGCCGCGCTGAAGGCGAACCTCGCCCGGCGCAAGGCGCAAAGCCGGGCCCGGCAGGCCGACGAGACCGAAGACGACGAGACCGAAGACGACGGGACGGACAAGGACGAGGCGACCGGCAGCGGACCGGCGCCGGACTGAGGAAAGAGGCAGGCAGATGGATTCGATCGTGGTCAGGGGCGGCGGCCCGCTCAATGGCGAAATTCCGATCGCGGGCGCGAAGAACGCCTGCCTGACGCTGATGCCCGCGACGCTGCTGTCGGACGAGCCGCTGACGCTGACCAATGCGCCGCGCCTGTCGGACATCGCCACCATGACCCTGCTGCTGCAGTCCCTCGGCGCCGAGGTGTCGAGCCTGCAGAAGGGGCAGGTGCTGGCCATGTCGTCCCACGACATCACCAACCAGCACGCCGACTACGACATCGTGCGCAAGATGCGCGCCTCGATCCTGGTGCTGGGCCCGCTGCTGGCCCGGTTCGGCCGCGCCGAGGTGTCGCTGCCCGGGGGCTGCGCCATCGGCGCACGGCCCGTGGACCTGCACCTGAAGGGGCTCGAGGCGCTTGGCGCCGAACTGGACCTGCGCGACGGTTACGTCCACGCCACGGCGCCGGGGGGCCTGAAGGGCGGCACCGTCGATTTCCCGCTGGTCTCGGTCGGCGCGACCGAGAACGTGCTGATGGCCGCGACGCTGGCGAAGGGCACGACCGTCATCAACAACGCCGCCCGCGAGCCCGAGATCGTGGACCTGGCCCAGTGCCTCCGCCGCATGGGGGCCGAGATCGAGGGCGAGGGGACGTCGACGATCACGGTGCAGGGCGTCGATGCGCTGCACGGCGCGACCCATCCCGTCGTCACCGACCGGATCGAACTTGGCACCTACATGCTGGCCCCCGCCTTCTGCGGCGGCGAGGTGGAATGCCTCGGCGGCCGGATCGACCTCGTCGGCGCCTTCTGCGAGAAGCTGGACGCGGCCGGGATCAGCGTGGAGGAGACGCCGCGCGGCCTCAAGGTTTCCCGCAAGAACGGCCGCATCCACGCCGTCGACGTCACCACCGAACCCTTCCCGGGTTTCCCGACCGACCTCCAGGCGCAGATGATGGCGCTGCTCTGCACCGCCGAGGGCACGTCGCGGCTGGAGGAGAAGATCTTCGAGAACCGCTTCATGCACGCGCCCGAGCTGATCCGCATGGGCGCGAGGATCGACGTCCACGGCGGCCACGCCACCGTAACCGGGGTCGAGCGGCTGAAGGGCGCGCCGGTCATGGCGACCGACCTGCGCGCCTCGGTCTCGCTGATCCTCGCCGGTCTCGCGGCGGAGGGCGAGACCGTGGTCAACCGCGTCTACCACCTCGACCGCGGCTACGAGCGGGTCGAGGAGAAGCTCGGCGCCTGCGGCGCCAGCATCGAGAGGATCCGCGCATGACCGACGCAAGGTTCGAGGATGGCGCACCCCGCCCGCTGCGCCTGCAGGCGCTGACCGCGGAGGACCTGGGCGTGATCTCGGCGCTGGTGCAGGACGCGGTGTTCCCGATCACCGAGATGAGCCTCGACCGCCCCGCGCGCCGCTTCGCGATCCTGCTGAACCGGGTCCGCTGGGAGAAGAAGAGCGCGCACGAGGTGGAGCGGGTGCAGTCGGTCCTGAGCTTCGAGAATGTCGCAAAAGTGCAAACCCAGGGCATCGACCGCCGGGACATGGACCAGATATTGTCGCTTCTGTCCATCACGCTGGAAGAGGGCAACGCCGATCGCGTGGTCCTGACCCTTGCCGGGGACGGCGGCGTGGCGGTGCAGATGTCCGCGCTCGACGTCACCCTGCGCGACGTGACCCGGCCCTACCCGGCCGTCTCCGGCAAGGCCCCCCATCACCCCGACTGACCAGCCCGCGACAGGCCGGCGCAGGCGGCCGCCTGCGCCCCGAAGAGGTTTCCCATGCCCCAGTTCCTGTCCACCACCGATGCCGATTTCGAGGACCGCTTCGCCGCGCTCCTGACCCTGAAGCGCGAGGACAGCCCCGACGTGGACGACGCCGTCGCGGCGATCATCGCCGACGTGCGCGCCCGCGGCGATGCCGCCCTGATCGAGCTTACCGCGAAATACGACCGGCTGGACCTCACGCCCGAGACGCTCGCCTTCAGCCGGGCCGAGATCGACGCCGCCTGCGAGCAGGTGTCGCGCGAGGACCGCGATGCGCTGGAACTCGCCGCGACGCGGATCCGCGCCTATCACGCGCGGCAGATGCCGAAGGACGAAAGCTGGACCGACGACACCGGCGCGACGCTCGGCTGGCGGTGGGGCCCGGTTTCGGCGGCGGGGCTCTATGTTCCGGGCGGTCTCGCCTCCTATCCCTCCTCGGTGCTGATGAACGCCATCCCGGCCGCGGTGGCGGGGGTCGAGAACATCGTGATGACCGCGCCGACGCCCGACGGAAAGGTGAACCCGCTGGTGCTGCTCGCCGCCCGCCTCTCGGGCATCGAGACGGTCTACCGCATCGGCGGCGCCCAGGCCATCGCGGCGCTCGCCTACGGCACCGGGACGGTGCGCGCGGTCGACAAGATCACCGGCCCCGGCAACGCCTACGTCGCCGCCGCCAAGCGCCGGGTCTTCGGGCGCGTCGGCATCGACATGATCGCGGGGCCGTCCGAGATCCTCGTGATCGCCGACCGCGACAACGATCCCGACTGGATCGCAGTGGATCTGCTGTCGCAGGCCGAACACGACGAAAGCGCGCAGAGCATCCTCATCACCACCGACCCCGCCCTCGGCGCGGCGGTGGCCGAGGCGGTGGACAAGCGCCTTCAGACCCTCGAACGGCGCGCCATCGCCGGGGCCAGCTGGCGCGACTTCGGCGCCATCGTGATCGTGCGCGACCTCGGCGAAGCCGCGGCGCTGGCCGACCGGATCGCGCCCGAACACCTGGAACTCTGCGTCGACGCGCCCGAGGCGCTGGCCGCCAACATCGCCCACGCGGGGGCCATGTTCCTTGGCAAGTGGACGCCCGAGGCCATCGGCGACTATATCGGCGGGCCGAACCACGTCCTGCCGACGGCCCGCTCGGCCCGCTTCTCCTCGGGCCTGTCGGTGATGGATTTCCTGAAGCGTACCACCATGGCCCGGATGACCCCGGCATCGCTCAAGGCCATCGGCCCCGCCGCCGAGCGCCTCGCCACCTCGGAATCGCTCGAGGCGCACGGGCTGTCGGTGCGCGCGCGGCTCGACAGGCTGAACGGCTGAGCATGGGCGCAATTGTCACGCGCCCGCCTCTGGGCTAGGACAGTCGGCGCAGAACCGACGGATCGCCCATGCCCCGCCTCGCCTTCATCGCGATCGACGACACCGGCCTGCCGCCCCCCACGCCCGAGATCGAGCAGGAGCGGCGGGTGGCGATCTTCGACCTGCTGGAGGACAACACCTTCATCCTGCCCGCCCACGAGAAGGGGGGCCTCGACGGGCTGCATCTGCTGCTGGCGATCCGCGAGGGGCGGCTGGTCTTCGACCTGACCACGCCCGAAGCGCGGAAGGTGGCCGAGTTCCACCTGTCGCTGGGTCCGTTCCGGCAGGTGGTGAAGGATTACTTCCAGATCTGCGAAGGCTATTTCGACGCGGTGAAGACCCTGCCGCCCGCCCAGATCGAGACCATCGACATGGCGCGGCGCGGCATCCACATGGAAGGCGCCCGGGTGCTGCAGGAGCGGCTGGAGGGCAAGGCCGAGGTCGACATCGACACCGCCCGCCGCCTGTTCACGCTGATCTGCGTGCTGCACTTCGGGGCCTAGGGACAGGTGGGCGCCCTGCCACAGTCGGTGCTCTTCTGCTGCGACCACAACGCCGTCCGCTCGCCCATGGCCGAGGGGCTGATGAAGAAGCTCTACGGCACCCGCACCTACGTCCAGTCCGCGGGGGTGAAGAGCGACATGGAGATCGACGGCTTCTCCATCGCCGTCTGCCGCGAGCTGGGGGTGGAGCTGGAGCGCCACCGCACCCGCTCCTTCGACGAGATGGAGCAGTGGGGGGACGACCTGTCGGGCTTCGACCTGGTAATCGCGCTTTCGCCCGCCTCGCAGCGGCGGGCGCTGGAGCTGACGCGGTTCTTCCACCTCGATGTCGAGTACTGGCCGATCCTCGATCCGACGGGTCTGGGGCAGGGGCGGGAAGACAAGCTGGACAGCTACCGCCAGACGCGCGATCAGATCAAGGGCCGGATGCTGAACCGCTTCGGTCCGCCAACGGAGGGACAATGACCGACACCGACGCCCGCGACACCGTCGCCGCCTATTTCGCCGCCTTCAACGCCGGGGACTCCGCCGGGATGCTGGACCTCGTCACCGACGACGTCGAACACCACGTCAACCAGGGCGAGATCCGCCGCGGCAAGGCGGCCTTCGCCGACTTCCTGGCGATGATGGAAGGGGCCTATCGCGAGCGGGCGGAGGACCTGGTGATCTTCACCGGCGAGAACGGCACCCGCGCCGCGGCCGAGTTCACGATCCACGGCACCTACCTTGCCACGCAGGAGGGCTGCCCGCCGGCCCGCGGCCAGGGCTATGTCCTGCCGGTCGGTTCGTTCTTCACCCTGAGGGACGGCCGGATCGCCCGCGTGACCACCTTCTACAACATGACCGACTGGATGGCCCAGGTCGCATGAGCCTGACCTTCGAAACCCTCTCCGGCGCGGCCCTCGAGGAGGCGCTGGACGATCTCGCCGCCCTGCGCATCACCGTGTTCCGCGACTGGCCCTACCTCTACGACGGCGATCCCGAGTACGAGCGCGCGTACATGGCCACCTACCGCGACAGCCCCGGCGCGATCCTCGTCGCTGCGCGGGCCGGGGGCCGCATCGTCGGCGCCGCCACCGGCACCCCGATGGAGGACCACGCCGAAGCCTTCGCCGCCCCCCTCGCCAAGGCGGGGCTGGTCCCGGAAACGGTGTTCTACTGCGCCGAGAGCGTGCTGCTGCCGGAGTATCGCGGGCAGGGCGCGGGCCACACCTTCTTCGACCTGCGCGAGGCCCATGCCCGCGCCCTTGGCCGCAGCCATGCCGTCTTCTGCTCGGTCAAGCGGCCCGACGACCACCCGCTGCGTCCCGCGAACGCCCGCACCAACGACGCTTTCTGGACGAAGCGCGGCTATGCACCCGTGGCCGACGCCTTCGCCTCGTTCGAATGGCGCGACGTGGGCGACTCGGTGCAGACCGCCAAACCCCTCCAGCTCTGGGCAAGAAAGCTATGAAGATCGCCGCCGCCGCCTGGCCCCTCGAGACCCACGCCGACCGGGCCGCCTATGCCGCGAAGCTCGAACGCTGGGTGAAGGACGCCGCCCAGCAGGGCGCCGACCTGCTGATGTTCCCGGAATACGCGGCGATGGAGGCCGCCTTCTGCGGCGAGATCCCGCAGGGGCTTTCCACCACGCAATGGATCGACCGCTGCGTCGCCGCCAACCCCGGGAACGACGCGCTCCACGCCGAGCTGGCGCGACGCTACGACGTGCACATCCTGGCGGGCAGCGGCCCCTGCGCGGCCGAGGGACGCTTCGTCAACCGCGCCTGGCTGCATGCCCCCGACGGCACCGCCGCCCATGTCGACAAGCAGATGCTCACCCCCTGGGAGCGGAGCGAGACGCCGCTGGTGCCGGGCGATCCGCCCGCGCTCTACGACACGGCGCTCGGCCGTCTTGCCATCCTCATCTGCTACGACAGCGAGTTTCCCCTGCTGGCGCGTCGCGTGCCCGGCGAGGTGCTGCTGGTGCCAAGCTGCACCGAGACGATCCGCGGCGCCAGTCGCATCCGCATCGCCGCCATGGCCCGTGCGCTGGAAGGGCGGCGCGCGGTCATCACCTCGGCGACCCTGGGCGCGGTCGCCGACTGCGTCTTCCTCGACGCGAACGCGGGAAGGGCAGGCCATTACGCCCCCGCCGACATCGGTTTCAGCGAAGAGGGGCTTCTGGACGAGAGCCCGCTGAACGTGCCCGGCTGGGTCGTCTGGGAGCACGACACCGGCCTGCGCCCGCCCGGCGGAGTCGACGTTCCGGCGCACTGGGAGGAACAGTCGCGCGCGCCGGAAACGCCCGAAATCCGGGCCCTGCGACCGCGCGGAACGTAAAACTGACCTTGAAAAGCCGCGCGAACAGGCGCATTTAGTGCGGCGTCCGCGGAAATCGGCGGGCGAGTCAATCTGGAGTGAACATGGCCAAGGAAGAACTGCTCGAATTTCCCGGTGTCGTGAAGGAACTCCTGCCGAACGCGACATTCAGGGTCGAGCTGGAAAACGGCCATGAGATCATCGCGCACACGGCAGGCAAGATGCGCAAGAACCGCATCCGTGTCCTCGCGGGCGACAAGGTGCAGGTCGAGATGACCCCCTACGATCTGACCAAGGGCCGGATCAATTACCGCTTCAAGTAGGACGGTGCGTCGCGGACCCGTTTCCTCGGCACCCCGGCGGACCCCATGACCGGCCCCAGACCCCGACTGATCCTCGGCTCGGGCTCGCCCCGGCGGCTGGAACTGCTGGCGCAGCTGGGCCTGACCCCGCACGAAATCCGCGCCCCCGACATCGACGAGACGCCCGGCAAGGGCGAACTGCCGCGCCCCTACTGCGCCCGCATGGCGCGGGAGAAGGCCGCCGCGGTGCCGCTTGAAGAGGGCGAGGTGCTGCTCTGCGCCGACACCACCGTGGCCCTTGGCCGCCGGATCCTCGGAAAGCCCGAGGATGCGGGGCAGGCGGCCGAGTTCCTGTACGCCCTGTCCGGTCGCCGCCACCGGGTCGTCACCGCGGTCGCGGTGCGACGCGGCGACAGGCTCTGGGAGCGCGAGGTGGTGACCGCCGTGAAGATGAAGCGCCTGTCCGATGTCGAGGTGAACGGCTATCTCGCCACGAACGACTGGCGGGGCAAGGCCGGCGCCTATGCGATCCAGGGCCCCGCCGGGGCCTTCATCCCGTGGATCCAGGGCTCGTTCACCGCGGTCGTGGGCCTGCCCGTGGCCGAGACCGCCACGCTGCTCGCCGCCGCGGGCTTTCCCGTTTTCGGAGGTGCGGCATGAAGGGCCGTCTGATCGTGCTCGACCGTCTCGACGGCCGCCTTGCCGCCGCGCTGGTGGAGGACGGTCGGCTCGAGGACCTGCTGATCGCCGCTCCGGACGACGTGCCGGTGCCGGGCGCCATCTACCGCGCCGTGGCCGACCGTCCGCTGAAGGGGCAGGGGGGCGCGATCCTGAAGCTGCCCGAGGGGCGCGCCTATCTGAAGAACGCCAAGGTGCTGGCCCCCGGCACCCCGCTGCTGGTGCAGGTCACGGGCTATGCCACCGAGGGCAAGGCGGTGCCGGTGACGACGGGCGTGCTATTCAAGAGCCGCTATGCCATCGCGACCCCCGGCAAGCCCGGCATCAACGTCTCGCGCAGGGTCCGCGACGATGCCCGGCGAGACGAACTCCAGCTGCTGGCGCGCGAGGTGATGGACGGCCTCGACATGGGGCTGATCCTGCGCTCGGCCGCCGAACATGCCTCGGACGAGGCGCTGGCCGAGGACATCCTCGCCATGACCGACCTCGCCGCGAAGGTGATGGGCGATGAGGGTCGCGACCCCGAGCTTCTGGCCGACGGCCCCGACCCCCACACCCTCGCCTGGAGGGAATGGCCCGAGCCCGACACGATCGCGACCAAGGACGGCGGCTTTGCCGAGCACGGCATCGACGCGATGATTTCCGCCCTGCGCCGCCCCGAGGTGCCCCTGCCCGCGGGCGGGAGCATGTTCGTCGAGCCGACCCGCGCGCTGGTGGCGGTGGACGTGAACACCGGCGCCGACACCTCGCTTGCCGCGGGGCTCAAGGCCAACATCGCGGCCGCGCGCGCGCTGCCCGCGCAACTCAGGTGCCGCGGCCTCGGCGGGCAGATCGTGCTGGACCTCGCGCCGATGCCGAAGAAGGACCGCCGTGGCTTCGAACAGGTGCTGCGCGCCGCGCTGAAGGCCGACGCGGTGGAAACCACCCTCGCGGGCTGGACCCCGCTCGGCCTCTACGAGTTGCAGAGGAAACGCGACCGCCTTCCCCTGCTCTGAAGGAGAGACCATGCCCTGTCCGATCTGCCAGCGCGAGAGCGACCGGAAGTACCGCCCCTTCTGCTCGCGCCGCTGTGCCGACATCGATCTCGGCAAGTGGCTGACCGGCGCCTATGCGATTCCCGCGGACGACGCCGACGACATGGACGACGCCGACCGTGCCCCCACGAGCGGCCCCGAGCGCCCGCATTGAGGGGCGGTAGGATGGGTCATATGACCCATCCTACGTCCGCGGTCCGCCTGTCCGGAAGTGTCAGTCCAGGGTCGCGATGATCCCGCGCAGCACGTCGATGCCCTCGCCCTTTTCCGACGAGGTCACGACGATTTCCGGAAAGGCGGCCGGGTGGCGTGCGAGCGCCGCGCGCGTCACGGCGAGGGCGGCCTCGAAATCGCGCCCGCCGGGCTTGTCGGCCTTCGTCAGGACGCACTGGAAGGTCACGGCGGACTGGTCGAGGACCGTCATGATCTCCTCGTCCACCGCCTTGGCCCCGTGGCGGCTGTCGATCAGCAGGAACACCCGCCTGAGCGTCTGCCGCCCCGAAAGGTAGGCCTTCATCAGCCGCTGCCACTTCTCCACCACCTTCACCGGCGCGTTGGCGAAGCCGTAGCCGGGCAGGTCCACCAGGTAATGCGCATCCCCGGCCGTGAAGAAGTTGATCTCCTGGGTCCGCCCCGGCGTGTTCGACGCCCGCGCCAGGGCCTTGCGGCCCGTCACCGCGTTGATCAGCGTCGACTTGCCGACGTTCGATCGGCCGGCGAAGCAGACCTCGATCCGGTCCGCCGGGGGCAGCCCGTCCATCGCGACGACGCCTTTCAGGAACTCGGTCGGCCCGGCGAAGAGCTTGCGCCCGGCCTCGCGCGCCGCGTCGTCGACCTCGGTGATGTCGAAGGACAGGCTCATGGCGTCGCTCTCCGTCCGGCGGGGCGATGCGCGCGCGCCGCGGCGTTGCGCGGCGCCCTCGTCAGGGAAGGCGCGGCGCTCACTTCGGCTTCGACTTGCTGTTCCCGGCCCCGGCTGTCTTGGGTGTCTTCTTGAAGCCGCCCTTGATGTTGCCGAAGACGTCGGGCTTGTAGCCCTGCGAGCGCATGATCAGGTACTGCTGGGTGAAGGTGATCGTGTTGTTCGTGATCCAGTACAGCACCAGGCCGCTCGCGAACCGGCCAAGCATGAACATGAACACCCAGGGCATCCAGGCGAAGATCATCTTCTGCGTCGGATCGGCGGGCGCCGGGTTCAGCTTCTGCTGGAGCCACATCGAGATGCCGAGCAGGATCGGCAGCACGCCGAGGCTGATGATGTGGATGAACGACGTCGGGTCCGGCGTCCCCCAGGGCAGCAGGCCGAAGAGGTTCAGGATCGAGCTGGGGTCGGGGGCCGAGAGGTCGCGGATCCAGCCGATCCAGGGGGCGTGACGCAGTTCGATGGTGACGAAGATCACCTTGTAGAGCGAGAAGAAGATCGGGATCTGCAGCAGGATCGGCAGGCAGCCCGAGGCCGGGTTCACCTTGTTCTTCTTGTAGAGCTCCATCATCCCCTGCTGGAGCTTCTGGCGGTCGTCGCCTGCACGCTCCTTCAGGGCCTCCATCTCGGGCTGGAGCTCCTTCATCTTCGCCATCGAGATGTAGGACTTGTAGGCCAGCGGGAAGAGCAGCGCCTTCAGGAGGAAGGTCAGCGCGATGATCGACCAGCCCATGTTGCCGATGACGCCGTTCAGCCAGTGCAGCACGAAGAAGATCGGCTTGGTCAGGAAGAAGAACCAGCCCCAGTCGATCGAGTCGAGGAAGCCCTTGATGCCGTCGCGGTTCTGGTAGGCGCGGATCGTCTCCCACTCCTTCGCGCCGGCGAAGACGCGGGTCGAGGTCGAGGCGCTGGCGCCCGCCGCCACCTCCATGGTGCCGAGGCGTGCCTCGGTCTGGTAGACGTTGCTGCCCGCCACGTACTTGGCGACGGAGGTGAAGCCGGTGCCGGGCTCGGGGATCAGCGAGGTCATCCAGTACTTGTCGGTGAAGCCGACCCAGCCGTCGTGTTCCACCTGGACCACGTCGGCATTGGCGCCCCAGCGGTCGTCGGCTTCGAAATCGGGCATGTTCTTGTACTTCACCTCCTGCAGCGTGCCGTCGGACATGCGCACGACGCCTTCGTGGAGGATGAAGAAATTCGACAGGTTCGGCGGCGTGCCGTCCCGCGTGATCAGGCCGTAGGGCGCCAAGCGGACCGGCGCGCCGGTGGTGTTCTGCACGCTCTGGGTGACGCGGAACATGTATTTGTCGTCGACCGAGATCTCGCGGGTGAAGATCAGGCCTTGGCCATTGTCCCAGGTCAGGGTCACGGGGCTGTCGGGGCTAAGGGTGCCGCCGCCGCTCTGGGTCCAGAGCGTGTTGGCGCCAGGCACGGCCTCGAAGCTCAGGTCGCCGCCGGGGGCCCAGCCGAAGAAGGCGTAATAGGGGTTGGCGGTGCCGACGGGCGACAGCAGCTCGACCAGGGGCGAGCTCTGGTCGAGGGTGACGTGGTAGCCCTTCAGCGACAGCTCGTTCAGCCGCCCGCCGAGCAGCGAGATCGAGCCGGTGAGGCTGGGCGTGTCGACGGCGATGGTGGGGGCGTCCGCGGGGTTGACGCCGGCCGTCTCGGGCAGCGTGCCGGACGGCGACGCGGTGCTGTCCGTGGCGGCGGGGGGCGTCGCGCCCTCGGTGATCTGCGTGACGCCGGGCTGTTCCGGTGTCGGGTTCGGTGCCTGTTCCTGTGGCGGGAAGATCAGGAACCAGACCAGGATCACGAGGAAGCTGAGAGCCGTCGCAAGAATGAGATTCTTGTTTTGATCGTCCATTCGGAACCACCGCCTGTGTGGGGTCAAAGGTCAGGCAGGTTCAACAGGCCATGGCTGGAAAGGTCAAGCCGTTTCGCCCCCGATGGGGCTGCCGCGCCCTTTCGCCGCCACGGCACCGTTCGTGCGCTGCGGGCGGGCGGGCCGGGCGGGCGCCGGCGACTCGGCCAGGATCCGGGCCCGACGGGCGATCCAGGCGGTGGCGTCCGCGGCGGCCATGGGGCGGGCGACGGCGTGGCCCTGGACATGGGGGACGCCGAGCTGGGCGAGGGCGTGGTGTTCGGCCGGGGTTTCAACGCCTTCGGCCAGAACCTCGACCCCGAGCTGGTCGGCCATGGTGAGCACGGCCGCGACCGTGGCCAGCTGGCCCGCATCGCGGTCGAGCGCGGTGACGAGGCTGCGGTCGAGCTTGATCCGCCGGACGCCGAACCGGCGGATCCCGGCGATGGAGGTGCTGCCGGTGCCGAAATCGTCGAGCTCGACCCAGCAGCCCCGGGCGCCGAGGGCCAGGACGTTGCGGCAGACCATGTCGTCGGGATCGGCGGAGGCGACGACGGATTCGAGGATCTCGATCCCGATGTCGGAGGGGGCCAGGCCCGCCGCGTCGAGCGCCCAGAGGACGCGGTCCACGAGAGTCGGGTCGGCCAGGTCGGCGGCGCCGAAATTGACCGAGATCCGCGGCACCTCCAGCCCCGCCCGCCGCCAGGCTGCCAGCTGCCCGAGGGCGGCGGCGAGCATCGCGTCGGTCAGCTTCGCGGTGCAGCCTGCGCTGCGGGCAAGCTCGAGGAATTCTCCCGGGGGCAGCAGGCCATGTTCGGGGTGCGCCCAGCGGGCCAGCGCCTCGACCCCCGCAAGGGCGCCGGTGTCGGTGGCGATCTGCGGCTGGAACCAGGCCACGATCCCGCCCCCGGCGATGGCGCGGCGCAGTTCGGCGGCCCGGTGGCGATCGCCGCTGCCCTTGCGCGGCGGCGCGGTCATCATCGCCGGTTCGAACGAAACCAGGCTGCGCGGCCCTGCGTCCTGTGCGGCCGCGAGCGCCCGCTCCGCCGCGTCCAGCAGCCCCGGGACCGGCGAGAGCCCCCGAAGCTGGCCCGCGTGGGCGAAGCCCGCGCTGAGGGCGCAGTGCACGGCCATGCCGTCGACGCGCAGCGGATCGTTCGCGCAGGCCATCAGCCGCTGGCCGGCGCGGATCCCGAGTTCGAGGTCGACGGGCCCGGCCTGTTGCAGCCGCACGCCGAAGCGGCCCGGCGCCAGCACCGAGAAGCCGTCGCCGCCGCGAACCCGCGCCCTGAGCCGCTGGGCCAGCTGGTCGGTCATGTCGCCGAGGGCCCGGGCGCCGAGCCGCTTGCCGACCTGGCGCACATCGTCGATCTCGAGCGCGATGAACAGCGCGCCGTCGCGGTCCATCAGGTCCGTTTCCAGCACCGCGCGGGCCGAGAGGGCATCGGGCAGGCGGGCGGCGCGCAGGCGGAACGGATCGCGCCGGTCGATGGAGCCGAGAAGGAAGGCGAGGGCGATGGCGCCGGTGAAGGCCAGCCCTTCCACTCCGCCGGTCTGGGCCGAGGCGGCCAGCGCGACCGCCAGCAGCAGGCAGAAGCCGAGCAGCGGCAGCATGTGCCCGATCCGGGGTCTGCGCAGACGAGGCCGCATGGGGTGTGTCCTTCTTCCCGAGGTGACGGAAAGAGGGTTATCCGCGGAGTCCTGTCAGAGGCTTAATCCCGCCCCGCGCCCCGCAGAGAAGTTACATCGACTTGTCGGCATCCCGCATCAGCCCGGCGAAGTCGAACAGCCCGGTGTCGAGCAGGTGCGAAGGGCGCACGGTGGTCAGCGCGCGGAAGATCTTCTGCTTGCGCCCGGGGCTGTTCCTTTCCCAGCCGTCGAGCAGCGCCTTGATCTGCTGGCGTTGCAGCCCGTCCTGCGAACCGCAGAGGTCGCAGGGGATGATCGGATAGTTCAGCGCCCGGGCGAAGCGGTCGCAATCCTCCTCGGCGACATGGGCGAGGGGGCGAAGGACGAAGAGGTCGCCCTCGTCGTTCAGCAGCTTCGGCGGCATGGTGGCGATCTTGCCGCCGTGGAAGAGGTTCAGGAAGAAGGTTTCCAGGATGTCGTCGCGGTGATGCCCGAGGACAACGGCCGAGCAGCCTTCCTCGCGCGCGATGCGGTAGAGGTTGCCGCGGCGCAGGCGCGAGCAGAGGGCGCACATGGTGCGGCCCGCGGGCACCTTGTCCATCACGATGGAATAGGTGTCCTGGTATTCGATCCGGTGGGGAACGCCCCGCGATTGCAGGAACTCGGGCAGCACCGTCGCCGGAAAGCCCGGCTGGCCCTGGTCGAGGTTGCAGGCCAGAAGCTCGATCGGCAGAAGGCCGCGCCATTGCAACTCGTGCAGGATGGCGAGCAGGGTATAGCTGTCCTTGCCGCCCGAGAGGCAGACCAGCCAGCGCGCACCGGGCTGGATCATCCCGTAGGTCTCGATCGCCTCGCGGGTGTCCCGGACCAGCCGCTTGCGCAGCTTGCGGAACTCGGTCGTCGCGGGGGCGCCGAAGAAGAGGGGATGTATGTCGTCGGGCTCGTCCAGCATGGGGTGGCTTTATCGCCCCGCCGGACGCCGGGCAAGGGGCGCGGGGGCGAAAGCCCTGCGCGACGGGTGCGACGATTTTCCGGCCGCCGCGACGCGACAGCCCGGCGCCGCGGCCTATCTCTGCGCCAAGTCCCTGCCGGAGAGACCCATGCGCCTGTTCCTCGCCGCCCTGCTGCTGCTGCTGCTTGCCGCCTGCACCGGGAAGCCGAACGCGGACGATCCGCTGCTGTCGGACCGCAGGCTGAACCTTGAGGAGTTCTTCGACGGCCGCCTCGTTGCCCGCGGCCAGTTCCAAGACATCCTCGGCACCGTGCGCCGCCGGTTCGAGGTGAAGATCCGCGGCGACTGGGACGGCCGGCGGCTGCGGCTGGTCGAGGATTTCGTCTACGAGGACGGATCGACCGAACAGCGGGTCTGGACGCTGACGAAGACGGGTCCCGACAGCTGGACCGGCACCGCGCCCGGCGTCATCGGCCGCGCGACGGGGGTGGAGCGGGGCGATACCTTCAACTGGCGATACACCATCGACCTGCCGGTGCCCGATGCCACCGGCAAGATCGAGACGGTGCGCGTCAGCTTCGACGACTGGATGTGGCTGACCGGAGGCAAGCGGCTGCTGAACCGGGCCTACATGAAGCGCTATGGCGTGGACGTCGGCGACGTGACCATCGCGTTCGAGAAGCTCTGACGCCCGGAGCGGGGAACGGGGAACGGCGCGGAACCTGAGAAGCGCTCGCATTTGCCGGCGACCGGACACAGGTCCGCCGGATTCTCCCCGAGGTCCGGCAGGGCGCTTGCCGCAACGCGGCGCCGACGCTAGACGGTACGCCTTTTCACGACTCGGGAGACAGCCATGTCGACCCCCATCCGCCTTGCCATCGGCAGCGTCTTCATCGGCGCCTTCGTCCTTGGACTGAAGGCGCTGGCCTGGTGGGTGACGGGATCCGTCGCGCTGCTGTCGGACGCGCTGGAGAGCACCGTGAACGTGGCGACGGCCATCGCGGCGCTGATCGCGATCCGCGTCGCGGCGCGCCCGGCGGACGCCACCCACCCCTTCGGTCACCACAAGGCGGAATATTTCAGCGCCGTGCTGGAGGGGGTGATGATTGTCGTCGCCGCCCTGCTGATCCTGCGCGAGGCCTATTCCGGCTTCCTGAACCCCGTGGCGCTGGACCTGCCGATTGAGGGGCTGCTGATCAACGGGGCGGCGACGGCGGTTAACGCGCTCTGGGCCTTCGTGCTGATCCGCCGGGGCCGGAGCCTGAAGTCGCCCGCGCTGGTGGCGGACGGTCGGCACCTGCTGACCGACGTCGTCACCTCGGGCGGCGTGGCGATCGGCGTGCTGCTCGCCATCGTCACCGGCTGGTGGATCCTCGATCCGGTCATGGCCGCGCTGGTGGCGGTCAACATCCTCTGGTCGGGCTCGAGGGTGGTGCAGGAATCGCTCAGCGGCCTGATGGACGAGGCGGTGCCGCAGGCGACGCTGGCCACGGTGCGCGAGGTGATCTCGCGCGAGGCGGGCGGCGCGGTCGAGGCGCACGACCTGCGCACGCGCCACGCCGGGCAGGCGACCTTCATCGAGTTCCACCTGGTCGTGCCGGGCGAGACCACGGTATTCGACGCCCACGAGATCTGCGACCGGATCGAGAACGCCCTGCGCGACGCCATCGAGGGCGCGCGCATCACCATTCATGTCGAGCCCGAGCACAAGCAGAAGCACTCGGGCATCATCGTGCTGGACTGAGCGGCCTAGTCGGGGACGTTGTCGATCCCCGACCCGCCCCAGGGATTGCAGCGCAGGATCCGCCGCAGCGCCAGCCAGCCGCCCCTGAGCCCGCCGTGTTTGCCGAGGGCTTCCAGCGCATAGGCCGAGCAGGTGGGGTGATAGCGGCAGTTGTGGCCGACCCAAGGCGACAGGACCGCGCGGTAGGCCAGCACCGGCAGCGACAGGACGCGGGCGAGGGGGGTCATCCGTGGATCTGGGCGAGGGCCGTGCGCAGGTCGTCCTGGAGGGCGGCGAAGTCGCGCGTGGCGGTGTCGTTCTTGCGGCCGATCAGGACATAGTCCCAGCCGTCGCGCCCCGCCTCGGGCAGGACCAGCCGCGCGATCTCGCGCAGGCGGCGCTTGGCGCGGTTGCGGGCGATGGCGTTGCCGACCTTCTTGGAACAGGTGAAGCCGACGCGGATGCCGCTGGCCTCTTCCCCGGGCGCACGCTGTCGCGCCTGGAGCACGAAGCCGGGGCCGGGGCGGTACCTTGCGCGGGCGGCGCGCAGGAAATCGGCGCGCTTCTTCAGCACCTCGGGACGTGCGGAAACCGCCAGAACGGCGGGGCCGCTGGCGGTCTGGCCGGACGGTGTGTCCTCCGGCGGTGTCATGGCAGAGCCTCGGGCGAGCGCTTACGCGCTCAGCACCTTGCGGCCGCGGGCGCGGCGGGCGTTCAGGATCTTGCGCCCGGCCTTGGTCGCCATGCGGGCGCGGAACCCGTGACGGTGCTTGCGCACGAGGTTCGAGGGCTGGAAGGTGCGCTTGGTCATCGCCGTGTCTCCGTATCTGTTCTGTGCGGCATCTGTTCTGTGCCGCGGCCCGCGCCGGGCGGTGCCGGATCGCCGACTCGAGGGCCGCCTTCGTTCGAAGCCCGGTCTTTAGGGGGCTTGCCGCGGCAAGTCAACAGGGCGGGGCCCTTCGAGGGGATGCAACATTTGGCGTGCCTCCCGTCCGATTGTTACAGCGGCGGCCCTGCCGGAGCCAGCGCGGGCGGCCCCGGCGACATGCGGATCACGGGACGGTGAGAGGCCTGTTTCCGCCGCAGCGAAGGTGCATGTTACAGGGCGGAGAACCGGCGGATCACGGAGCGGGCGACATGGGCAACGGCACGGCCGAGCAGGGCATCCGCGGGAAAGCGGCGCCGCAACACCCGCTCCTGCGGCGGCTGCCCCTGATCGCCGTGGCCTTGGCCGCCCTGTTCGGCGCCATCTTCCTGCGCGACACGCTGAGTTTCGAGACCCTGGCCGAGAACCGCGAGAACCTGCTCGCCTTCCGCGATTCGCACTACCTGCCGAGCGTGCTGGGCTTCATCGCGGCCTATGTCGCCATCGTCGCCTTCTCGCTGCCCGGCGCCACCATCGCGACGCTGACCGGCGGCTTCCTGTTCGGCGCCTTCCCCGGCGTGCTCTACAACGTCGCGGCGGCGGGAACAGGGGCGGTCTGCATCTTCCTCGCCGCCCGCTGGGGCCTCGGCGCGCGGCTGGCGGCGCGGATGGATGCGGGCGAAGGGCTGGTGAAGAGGATCAAGGCCGGGATCGACGACAACCAGTGGTCGATGCTGTTCCTGATCCGGCTGGTGCCCGCGGTGCCGTTCTTCGTGGCGAACCTCGTGCCCGCGCTGGTGGGCGTGCCGCTGTTCCGCTTCGCGGTGACGACCTTTCTCGGCATCGTGCCGGGGGCGGTGGTATATACCTCGGTCGGAGCGGGCCTTGGCGAGGTCTTTGCGAGGGGCGAGACTCCGGACCTCGGGATCATCTTCGAGCCGCGGATCCTGCTGCCGATCCTCGGGCTCTGCGCCCTTGCGGCGCTGCCGATGGTGCTGAAACTGGTGCGCGGCAGGAAGGGATTGTGACGATGGAACGGATCAGGACGGACATCTGCGTGATCGGCGCAGGTTCGGGCGGGCTGTCGGTGGCCGCGGGCGCGGTGCAGATGGGCGCGAAGGTGGTGCTGATCGAGGGGCACCGGATGGGCGGCGACTGCCTGAACTACGGCTGCGTGCCCTCGAAGGCGCTGATCGCGGCGGCGAAACACGCCCACGCCATGACCGACGGCGCCCCCTTCGGCGTCGCGCCGGTGACGCCCGAGGTCGATTACGCCGCCGCCAAGGACCATGTCGCGCGGGTGATCGGGACCATCGCCCCCGTCGACAGCCAGGAGCGGTTCGAGAAGCTCGGCTGCACCGTGATCCGCGACTGGGCGCGCTTCGTCTCTCCGGACGCGGTGATGGCCGGAGACCGGCGGATCGAGGCGCGCCGCTTCGTGATCGCCACCGGCTCCTCCCCCTTCGTGCCGCCGATCCCGGGGCTCGACACGGTGCCCTACCTGACCAACGAGACGCTGTTCGACCTGCGCGAACGCCCCGATCACCTCCTGATCGTCGGCGGCGGGCCGATCGGGATGGAGATGGCGCAGGCGCACCGGCGGCTCGGCTGCAAGGTGACGGTGATCGAGGGCGACCGCGCCATGGGCAAGGACGACCCCGAGATGGCCGCGATCGTGCTGGATCGGCTGCGCGGCGAAGGCATCGAGATCGTCGAGCGCGCCAAGGCCGAAAAGGTCGGCGGTGGGGCAGGGGAGATCACGGTCGAGACCTCGGAAGGCCGCTTCACCGGCTCGCACCTGCTGATCGCCGTGGGGCGGAAGGTGAACCTCGAAAGGCTGGACCTGAAGGCGGGCAACGTGGCCCACGACCGGGCGGTGAAGGTTGACCGGCACCTGCGCTCGGTCAGCAACCGGCGGGTGTACGCGGTGGGCGACTGCGCGGGCGGGCTCCAGTTCACCCATGTCGCGGGATACCACGCCGGGATCGTGGTGCGCGCGGCCGTGCTGGGGCTGTGGTTCAGCAAGGCGACGACACGGCACATCCCCTGGGCCACCTATACCGACCCCGAGCTGGCCCATGTCGGCCTGACCGAGGCGCAGGCCAGGAAAGAGCACGGCATCCACCTGGAGGTCGTCCGCTTCCCCTACGACGAGAACGACCGCGCGGTGGCCGAGGGCCGGACCACGGGGCTGATCAAGGTCATGGTGGCCAGGGGGCGGCCCGTGGGCGCCACCATCGCCGGCGACCGGGCCGGGGATCTGATCGCCATGTGGGCCACGGCCATCGCCAACAGGCAGAAGATGAGCGCCATCGCCAACACGGTCCTGCCCTACCCGACGCTCTCCGAGATCAACAAGCGCGCGGCGGGGGCCTATTTCTCGTCCCGCCTGTTCGATAACGACTGGCTGAAGACGGCGGTGCGGCTGATCCAGAAGTACCTGCCCTGAGCCGCGCCGGGCCCCAGTTTCCTCGAGGAAACCGGACCATTTTCCTCAAGGAAAATGGCGCCGCCCCGGCCGCCGGACAGGGCGGCGTCCTCCGCCCTGCAGTGGCCCGCGCCCGGCATCCGGCGGGGCACCGGTTTCCTGAAGGAAACCGGTCCATTTTCCTCAAGGAAAATGGTTCCCCTCCACCCCGGCGTGCTGGAGCTTGCGCGGCGCAGGGGCCTCCCTTTGTACCGGGTGAATATCCTGCTATCTCAAGGGGGACGGCGGGGCACCGCGCCCGGCCGCGGCACAGGGGATGAGGGCGCAGGTGAATTCGCTTTCGGGACGGTTCCTGGTTCTGACCACCGTCTTCGTCATGCTGGCGGAGATCCTGATCTTCGTGCCCTCCGTCGCCCGGTTCCGCGAGGATTACCTGATGTCGCGGCTCGAGCGGGCGCAGATCGCCTCGCTCGCGCTGCTGGCGAACGACATGATCGATCCGCAGCTCGAACAGGAGCTGTTGCGCAACGCCGAGGTCTACAACGTCGTGCTGCTCCGCAACGAGGTGCGCCAGCTGGTGCTGTCCTCGCCCCTGCCGCACCCGATCGACAGCACCTACGACCTGCGCCACGCGATGCCCTTCACCCTGGTGCGCGACGCCGCGCTGGACCTTCTGGGCGCGCCCGACCGGGTGGTCCGGGTGATCGGCGATCCGGTGCGCGAGGCGGGGTTGCAGATCGAGATCACGCTGCCCGTGGCGCCCCTGCAGGCGGCGATGATCGACTACGGGCTGCGGATCCTCGCGCTGTCGGCGGTGATCTCCGTCCTGACGGCGAGCCTTCTCTTCTTCGCCGTGCGCCGCCTGCTGGTGAAGCCGATCGAGGGCGTCGTCGCCGCGATGACGAGCTATGCCGCCGCCCCCGAGGACACGCGCCGGATCATCACCCCCACCGCCAGCGTCGACGAACTGCGCCAGGCCGAGGTGGCGCTGCAGTCGATGCAGACCCAGCTGACCGGCGCCCTGCGCCAGAAGGACCGCCTGGCCCAGCTCGGCGGCGCGGTGGCGAAGGTCAGCCACGACCTGAGGAACATCCTGACCACGGCCCAGCTCTTCACCGACCGGCTGGACGCCAGCGAGGATCCGATGGTGCGGCGGATGGCGCCCAAGCTCGTGAACTCGATCACCCGGGCGGTGAACCTCTGCGAATCGACCCTGGCCTTCGGCAAGGCCGAAGAGCCGCCGCCGGCGCTGTCGCGCGTGCTGGTGGCGCCGATCATCAACGACGTGGTCGACGGCGAGCGGCTGGCCTGCGGCGAGCACGACATCAGCTTTTCCGAGGACGTGCCCGCCGGCATGATGGTGCGCGCCGACCCCGAGCAGCTCTACCGGGTGCTGAGCAACCTGATCCGCAACGCCCGGCAGGCGATCCTCGCCTCCGGGGACCCCGGCGAGATCCTGGTCCGCGCGACCGAGACCGAGGAGCACTGGGTGATCGAGGTGCGCGACACCGGCCCCGGCCTGCCGCCCCGCGCCCGCGACCACCTGTTCACCGCCTTCCAGGGCGGGGCGCGCAAGGGCGGATCGGGGCTGGGGCTGACCATCGCCGCGGAACTGGTCCGCGGCCACGGCGGGCGGCTGGAGCTGGTGGAGACGGGGCCCGGCGGCACCGCCTTCGCGGTGCGGCTCCCGAAGGCGGTGATGAGCCTCGAGCCCGGAGCGGCCTGACGGGGCGGGCCGCAGAAAACCCCCGCGGATCGTCATTTCGCCGCTTGCAATGTCCGGCCTGGGCCGTTAAGTCCGCCTCACCCCGCGCGCTGGTAGCTCAGTTGGATAGAGCACTTGACTACGAATCAAGGGGTCGGGGGTTCGAATCCTCCCCAGCGCGCCACTTCTCTCCAAGACAATTCGGATCGTCAGCGGGCAGGCTGAAAATGCCGTAAGGGCTATTGGTTTCTTGTGGTGCTAACAGGCGGACACATCCCGGCCGCATGGAGGGCCGGGGGGAGGTTTCCGTCGACGGACACGGTCGCGAACCCTGGCGCCTCCATATCCCGGCCATTCGAGGGCCGCGCCGGCCGCGGGCGTGGTCCGGCGGCGCCCTTCGGACCTGTCCCTCAGCGCTTCTTCATGGCTTCGAGCAGGGCAGACCCCAAGGCACCCGGCGCGTCCCCGCTCTTGCCGGGAGCTTCCGGCTTGCCGCCCCGGGGCGCGGACGGCTGTTTCGGGGGGCGCTCCCGGCGCGGGTTCGCGCCCGTGGGCGCCCGGGCGGCCCGCTCCTGCTTCGCGGAGGCGCCGCCGTCGGCGCGCATCGAGAGGCCGATGCGCTTGCGCGCCACATCGACCTCGGTCACCCGGACCTGCACCACGTCGCCGGCCTTGACCACCTCGTGGGGGTCCTTCACGAACCGGTCCGCAAGCTGGCTGACGTGGACGAGGCCGTCCTGGTGCACGCCGATGTCGACGAAGGCGCCGAAGGCGGCCACGTTCGTCACCGTGCCCTCGAGCCGCATGCCCTCCCGCAGGTCGGTGATCTCGTTGACGCCCTCGGCGAAGGTCGCGGTCCTGAAGCTCGGGCGCGGGTCGCGGCCCGGCTTCTCGAGTTCCTGGAGAATGTCCCGCACGGTCGGCAGGCCGAAGGTGTCGGTGACGAAGGTCTCGGGCTTCCCCCGCCTCAGCGAGTCCGGGTTCGACTGGATGGCGCGCAGGTCGCGGCCGCAGGCAATGACGATCCTGCGGGCGAGGTCATAGGCCTCGGGGTGGACGCTCGAGGCATCGAGCGGCTCCTTTCCGTCGCGGATGCGCAGGAAGCCCGCACATTGCTCGAAGGCCTTCGGGCCGAGCCCCTTGACCTTCAGGAGTTCCTTGCGGGCGCGGAAGGGACCGTTCCCGTCGCGGTGCGCGACGATGTTCGCGGCGAGGGTCGGGGTCAGGCCGGCGACATGCGACAGCAGGGCGGCGGAGGCGGTGTTGAGATCGACGCCGACGGCGTTCACGGCATCCTCGACCACGGCTTCTAGGGCCTTGGCGAGACGCCTCTGGTCGACGTCGTGCTGGTATTGCCCCACGCCGATGGCGTTCGGCTCGATCTTGACCAGCTCGGAGAGCGGGTCCTGGAGGCGCCGCGCGATCGAGACCGCGCCGCGCAGCGAGACGTCGAGGTCGGGAAACTCCTTCGCCGCGAGTTCGGAGGCGGAGTAGACCGAGGCGCCGGCCTCGCTCACGATGACCTTCGTCGGCTGGGCGGTGCCCCCGGGCAGGGCCTTCAGCGTCTCCTCGACCATCCGCTCGGTCTCGCGGGAGGCGGTGCCGTTGCCGATGGCGATGAGTTCGATGCCGTGGCGCCGCACCAGCTCGACGATCTTCGCCTGCGCGCCGCGCAGGTCCATCCGCGGCTGGAACGGGTAGAGCGTGGCGGTCTGCAGCACCTTGCCCGTGGCGTCGATCACCGCGGCCTTCACGCCGGTCCGGATGCCCGGATCGAGGCCCAGCGTCGGGCGGGCGCCGGCCGGCGCGGCGAGCAGCAGGTCCTTGAGATTGCGCGCGAAGACCGCGATGGCCTCCTCGTGGGCGCGGGCGCGCAGGTCGGCCAGAAGGTCGATCGTCATCGCCGTCGAGATCTTCGTCTTCCACGCGTGGCGTGCCACGTCGCGCAGCCAGGCGTCCCCCGGACCGTTGCCCGAGGGCCTGAGTCGCGCGGCCACCATGCTTTCGCAGCGGGGCTTCCCGACCTCCGGGTCCGGGCCGATGTCGAACCGGACGATGCCTTCGCCGACGGCCCGCATCAGCGCCAGCGCGCGGTGCGCCGGCAGCCTGGCGAGCGATTCCGTGCGGTCGAAGTAGTCGGCGAACTTCGCGCCTTCCTCCTCCTTGCCCTTCACGACCCTGGCCGAGACGACCGCCTCCTTCTCGAGGTACTTGCGCAGATCGCCGATCAGGTCGGCCGTTTCGGCGAGTTCCTCGATCAGGATGTCGCGGGCGCCGTCGAGCGCCTCGTTCGTGTCGGCCACGTCCTGTCCGACGAAGGCCTTCGCCAGCGCCTCGGGGTCCTTGCCCCGGTTCGCCAGGATGGCGTCCCGCAGGGGTCCGAGCCCCTTCTCGCGGGCGATCATCGCCCTGGTGCGCCGCTTCGGCTTGAAGGGGAGGTAGATGTCCTCGAGCCGGGACTTGGTCTCGGCGGCTTCGATGGCCCGTGTGAGGTCGGGAGTGAGCTTGTCCTGCTCGCGGATGGACCTGAGGATGGCGTCCCGGCGGGCGTCGAGTTCGCGCAGGTAGGTCAGCCGCTCGGCGAGGGTGCGCAGCTGGGTGTCGTCGAGGCCGCCGGTGGCCTCCTTGCGGTAGCGCGCGATGAAGGGGACGGTGGCACCTTCGTCGAGAAGCCTGATGGCGGCGGCGACCTGGGCGGCCGCGGCGCCGATCTCCTGCCGGATGGCCTCGGTGATGCGGTTGGTCCGATCCATGGAAGTCCTTTCAGTCCCGTCGGGCGGGTCGTTCATCTTTCTGGGCGCCAAGGGCGCCGGGGGGGCGCCGGGGGCGGAGGACGGTCCTGCGACTGCCGGCCCTCAGCCCTTGTCCATCGCCTCGCGCAGGGACCGGGGGCGCATGTCGGTCCAGACCGTCTTGATATGTTCGAGACAGGCATCCTTCGTGCCCTGCGTCCCCTCGGCTTCCCAGCCGTCGGGAATGTCCTTGCCTTCGGGCCATATCGAATACTGGTCTTCGTGGTTCTTCACGACGCGGTAGGTGGCTTCGGTGGTCATGGCGTTTTCCTTGTGGGCTGGGACTATGTCGCGCCGCGTTCGGCGAGCGTCAAGTAAGGGGCGGGGCGATGCGGCGCGAAGGCCGCCTCGACCGCCGCGGCAATGGCCAGCAGGCGGCGCTCGGCCCCCGCGCGGGCGATGATCTGCAGCCCCACGGGCAGCCCGTCGACCACGTCGATCGGCAGCACGACCGCGGGACACCCGGTGAGGGACGCGAGGACGCAGCAGCCGATCGAGCCCTCGAGGTAGGGAAGCGACTTGTCGCCGGAGGCGATGCGGCGCGAGGCAAGGGGCAGGCGCGGCGGCGGGGCATGGACGAAGGCGGCGGTCGGCGTGACCGGGCAGATCAGCGCGTCGCGATCCGCCAGCACGGCGTCGAGCTGCGCTGTGACGGCCCGAAGGCTGCTCTCCGCATGGGCCGTGTCGCCGTCCGCCATGGCCCGCAGCATCGCGGCGCGGATCGTCCGGTGCGGCGCACCCGCGGCGAGACCGCGCAGGAGGGGACGCTGCCACGGTCTGACATGCGGTGCCGAGGGCGCACCCAGCGTCGCCCCGTAGGAGGCGAGGGCGGCGGGGACGTCGATCCCCTCGGCCCGCGACACCCCGTGCCCCGCCCGTTCCAGCCGGTCGCGCGCCAGGGCAAGCGCGGCCTCGGTCCTCGGGCAGAGCGGCAGGCCGAAGTCCGCCAGCATCGCCAGCCCGAGCGGCGCGGCGGCGGGCGTGGGCACGGGGCCCCCGGAAAGGGCGGCGAAGCCCTGCGAAAGGTCGGCAATATCCCGCGCCGTCAGCCCGAGCGCCTGGAACGGCGCGGGCGTGCCGCCCGGAAGGGGCGGAATGTGTCCGCCGAGGGGCCACAGGTCCTTCGATGTCTTGAGCGCGCAGACCCCGGTGAAGGCCGCGGGGATCCTGACCGATCCGCCCAGGTCGCTGCCGAGGTCCAGCCGCGATGCCCCGAGGGCGACCGCGACCGCACCGCCGCCCCCGCTGCCCCCGGCGGTGCGCGTCTCGTCCCACGGGTTCGGCGTGTCTCCGAAGATGGGGCTGCGGGTCTGGATGTCGCCGCAGAGCTCGGCCAGGTTCGTCTTTCCGATCAGGACCGCCCCGGTGTCGCGCAGCCGGGTGACCATCGCGGCGTCGGTTTGCGGGACGTGACCGGAAAGCGGCGGGTGGCTTGCCGTCGTCCTGAGCCCGGCTGTCTCGAAGGCATCCTTGACCGTCACGGGAACGCCGAAGAGCGGACCGTCGGGCCCCTCGGGCGCCCCCGGTGCCGGGGTGACGATGGCGTTCAGCCGCCGGGCCTCCGCCATCGCTCCCGATCCCGCCAGGCGACGGGCATGCAGCAGCCGGTCGCCCGCCCCGCGCGCCTCCGCGGCCAGAGCGGCCAGGTTGCTCATGCCAGCACCCCCCGCAGCGCGGCAAGGAATTGCGCCTGCTCCCCGTGGAGGAAGAAATGTCCGCCGTCGAACCAGTGCACCTTCCCCGGCGACCGGGTCTCGCGCAGCCAGCCCTCCAGATGCTCGGCCCCGACATGCGGGTCCGCGCGGCCGGCGAAGACATGGAGCGGCGGGCGAAGCGCGATGCCGGGGCGGAAGCGGTAGCGGTGCAGCATCTCGAAGTCGCTGCGCAGGGAGGGCAGCGCGATGGCCATGATCTCGGGATCGGCGAGGATCTCGGCGGGCGTCCCGCCCATCTCGCCCAGCCGGGCGACAAGCTCCGGATCGGGCAGATCGTGAAGCGGCTCGGGCTCCAGCATTCCCGGCCAGCGGCAGCCGGAGGCGACCATGACCTCGGGCAGGCGCAGGTGCATGAGGGTGGCGATCCGCGCCACCTCCAGCATCAGCACCGCGCCCATCGAATGGCCGAAGAAGGCCGGGCGTGCCGCCCCGTCGGCGGCGATCGCGGCGGCGATCGACATCGCCGCCTCGCGCATGTCGGTCAGGGCGGGTTCCCCGTGGCGCCATCCGCGCCCCGGCAGGTGCACGACGGACAGCTCGACATCCGGCCCGAGCCCCGCCGACCACGGCAGGAACGCGGCCGGGTTGCCGCCCGCATAGGGAAACACGTAGAGGCGCGTGCGCGCGCCGGGCTTCCTCACGGTCTGGAGCCAGTCCCGGGTCACGCCGCCTCCCCCAGGACCCGGCCCTCGGCCAGTTTCACCACCCGGTCCGCGGTGTCGAAGTAGGCGTCGTCATGGGTGATGACGATCACGCCCTTGCCGCGCGCCTTCAGGTCCGGCAGCAGGGTGCGATAGAAGACGTCCTTGAACGCCGGGTCCTGATCGGCGGCCCATTCGTCGAACAGGTAGAACGGCCGGTCCTCCAGGTAGGCCGCCACCAGCGCCAGCCGCTTGCGCTGCCCGCTCGAGAGGTCGGTGGTCGACAGCCGGCCCTCCGCCACGCTCACCTTGTGATCCATCCGGAAGCGGCGGATCAGGTCGCGCGCGTGCTCCTCCATCGCGGGATCGTCGCTGCCGGGCAGATGCTCGAACAGGTGGAAGTCCGAGAACACGGCCGAGAACGCGCCACGGTAGGCGCCGAGTGTTTCGGGCGAGATCGAAAGACGGTCGGCGGTGATCCGTCCCCGGTCGGGTGTGAAGAGCCCGCACAACAGCATCGCGAGCGTCGTCTTGCCGCTGCCGTTGCCGCCGACCAGGAACAGGATCTCGCCGCGCGAGACGGTCAGGTCGAGGGGGCCGAGGGTGAACTCGCCGTCCTCGGCCTCCGAGGTATAGCTGTGGGTGACGCCTTCGAGTGCGATGCGCTGCGGATCGAGCGGGCGGGCCGGCGCGGCGTCTGCCACGTCGGCGAGATCCGCGCCAAGCTGCTCGATCCGGTCGAGCGCGACACCGGCCTGGCGCAGCGGCGGCAGGGCGATCAGGACTTCGGACACCGGCTTGACGAGGTAGAGGATCAGCAGGACCACCGGCAGCAGGTCGGTCGAGGACACGCCGGACAGGCCGAAGAGGACGACCCCGATCACCAGGTAGAACAGGCTGTTGCCGATGTTCGTGACCCAGATGTAGGCCGAGGTCGCCGCGACGTACTCGCGGGCCACGGCCCCGGCGGCGGGGCCGAGCACGCGGTCGACGAAGGCCTTTCCGCGCTGCTGGTTCAGTTGCAGTTCCTTGGCCCCCTCGATCACCGCGCGCTGGTGGATGTAGAGCGTGTCGATATCGGCGCGTAGCTGCGCGAGGCGGATCAGCGGGCCGCGTTCGGCCAGGCGGAAGGCGGCCGCCCCGATCACCAGGCAGGCGAGCACCGCCGCGCAGATCCGCCAGTTCTCGATCGCCATGTAGGCGAAACATCCCAGCATCATCAGGAGATTGCCGATGATCAGCGGGATCAGCTGGACCGACCCGGAAAAGGCATCGACGTCCCGGGTCTGGATCGTGAGGAGCGGCTGCCGGCCGATGGCCCGAAGCCGGTGCTGCGGCGTGGCCAGCACTCGGTGGCCCAGCCGGATGCGAAGGGCGAGCGCGATGCTCTGGGTCAGCCGGATCAGCTGCGTGCCCGACATCACCCGCAGCGCGGCATGCCCCACCGTCGCGGCGAAGAACAGGACCGCCATCCAGATCGTGCGGTCGTCGGTCTGGAGCGCCCGGCTGACGACGATGGCCATCGCCGCGGCGCTGGCCCCGCTGCCGACGCCCAGAAGGATCGCCCAGAGCGCGCGCCGCGGCTCGGCCCGGAAGAGATGCCGGATCAGCGCGATCATCGCGGCACCCGGACAAGCGTCAGGCACCCGGCCCCGTCCAGCCGGTAGAGCGCGTCGTAGGGCAGGCCGCCCTGCGACAGGTGCAGCCGGTCGGGGGACAGGCCCGTCACGGTGACGTCGTGGAACTCCAGGATCCTGTCCAGCCGGTGCGACAGCGCCTTGTAGAGCGCCTCCTTCGCCGAGAAGACCAGAGTCAGGAAGGCGGGGAAGGGCAGGGCGGCGGGTCGCTGCGCGGCTTCGGCGGGGGTCACGATCATCGCCCGAAGCTCGTGCGCCTGTCGCTCGCTCATGATGTCCTCGCAATCGACGCCGAGCCCCGCGAGATCGCGCGAGACGGCGGCGACGACGCGGGTGTCGGTATGGCTTATCGACCCGGCGGCGCCCGCGGGCCAGATCGGCGCGCGGCCCGCGCGGGTCACGGTCTCGGGCAGGCCGGCCTCGCGCAGGGCCAGGGCCGCGCAGATGCGCCCGGCCAGGAACTCGCTGCGCCGTTTCGGCACGGCCGCCAGAAGGTCGGGCGGAAGCGTGACCGTCACCGGGCCAGAGGGATCGCCGTCGTGGGTCATGGTGGTGGCGTCACGGCGGCTGAACCTGCCTTCGCGCCAGGCGAGGGACGGCAGGCCGAAAGGATTCCGCGTGATCAGTTCGCCCTCGATCATGTCGCCAGCAGGTAGGGGAAAGCGGGGGTGGTCAGCAAGACCCGCAGACGGGTCAGGCTGGCCGGATCGGTGGCTAGGCCCAGCTGCGCGACGATCTCGCCCATCGGGCGGGTGCCGTCGCAGGCGGCGTGGACCGCGCGGGCCGCGGCATCCGTCGGATCGCCCGGCTGGGGCAGGGTCGCACGGCTGTCGGACCGTTCGTAGCGCCCCTCGGCATTGCGCTGGAACCGGCCAAGGGGGGCCGAGGCGCGGCGGAATCGCCGGGTCAGGAAGTCAGCGTTGATCTCGGCGCGCGACGGTCCGGCTTCGGAGCCGGCGTAGAACCAGAGCATCGGCGAGGTTTCCAGCATCAGGAGGTTGGCGACCTGCCACCGGGCGACGTCGTCCAACGCGTCGAACGCCCGCGCCACCGGGCCCGCAGGCAGCGGCGGGTCCCAGCTGAAGCGCTGCGACAGGCGGTCGAACTGGTTGATGCAGGGTTGCAGAAGCGCAAGGCCCGCCTTCTTGCAGAGCGCGGCCAGGGTCTCGACGGTATAGCTGTATTCGACCGGCTGCAAAAGCGAGTCCGCGACGGCGGCCTCGGGCAGGTCGCGTTGCGCGGCAAGGAATGGGGCCATGCTGCCCGGCAGCCCGTCCGCCGCGATCAGCTCGGCCGTCATCTCCAGCCCGGCTTCCAGGAGCCCGCCGCGCCCGGTGGCCCCCGTCAGCAGGCGGATCGCCTTCTGGTAGGCGGTCGTCTGGGTCCGGTGGTAGTAGTTGTAGACCATGAGTTCGAGCACGCCGCGGGGCTTCAGCGCTCCGGCCAGCGCGCCCAGGGCCGCCTGCGGATCGGCCGTGTGGTGGATCACGCCGGTGCAGATCACCATGTCGAAGGCCCCCCGGTGGTGCGGGGAGTTCAGGCTGGCTTCCTCCAGCGTCAGGTTGGTGAGCCCGATCTGCTCGGCGCTGGACTGCGCGACCGCAAGCGACCGGGGCGAGATGTCGGTGCCGATCACCCGCGCGCCCGGAAAGCGCAGCGCGGTCAGGACCGCCTGGTTGGTGCCGCAGCCGGCGACCCAGATCGTCGCATCCTGCGGCACGCGGCCGTGGGAGAAGTCGCCCACCTCCTGGCAGGTGAATCGCGGCATGAAGGCGGGGTCGTCCAGTGCCGGCATGACCATGGGCGGCCAGGGATAGTTGAAGCGGCCGTAGAACGCGGCGTTCACCCGGTCGATCTCGGCCGCGTCCATGTCCGGTGCCGCGTTGAAGGACTGGAAATCCGTCATCCCGCGACCCTCTGCGACGTGCGCGCCGCCCCGATCGCCCGCGCGACAGCCTCCACCGCCGGCGGCTGGAGGATGCCGAAATGGTCGGCGCGGACCGTGGCGACGACCGCCTGCGGGCAAAGCGCCTGCCAGTCGGCCAGGCGGGCTGCGGCGCCGGGATGGGCCTCGGCCACGAACAGCCGCGTCGGCACCCGTACCCCGGGCTCCGGCCGCCAGCGGGCGAGCGCGCCGGTGTTGCGCTCCCAGGCCCGGCTCAGGCCCTCGAAATAGGGGTGGCTTCGCGGCGCCTCGGTGGGCAGCACCCCCAGCATCGTGCGGTGCGCGACCTCGGCCACGAAGTCGGTCGCCCGGGTCGGCTCCCCGGCGGACGCGCCCGGCGCGGGCGGGTCGATGAGGACGAGGTCGAGGATCCGCTCCGGGTCGATCTGCGCCATGGTGAAGGCGATGCAGGCGCCGAAGGACCAGCCCGCCAGCGACATCGGCCCGTCGACCAGGGCGAGGCAGTCGCGCGCCCGCCGCTCGATGTCGGCGGGCGGCGCCTCGGGGTCGAGGAGGCCCGGATCCTGCAGGCCCAGCACCGGGCGGCCCGGCGCCAGCCGTTGCGCCAGCACGCGGTAGGAGGCGACGTCGCCGCCGATGGGATGCACGAGCACGATGGGCGGGCCGATCCCGTCGCGCAGGCTGACCACGGGACCGGTCGGCGACGGCGCGGCGTCCAGCAGCGCTTCGAGCGTCCGGATGCTGAAGTCCCCCGACAGGGTCGAGGCCGGCAGGTCGATGCCGCGCGTGGACAGCGCCTCCAGAAGGTCGAGCCCCAGCAGGGAGTCCCCGCCCAGGTCGTAGAAGGAAGCCTGCGGATCGACTTCCGCCTGACCCAGCATCTGCGCGAAGAGCTCTGCGATCGAACTGTCCCGCGGGGCGACGGGGGGCGGAGCGGGCCGCGCCAGCGCCCCGAGCGGCAGCGGCGAGACGATTACCTGCGGCAGACCCAGTGCGAGCGCGTGGCGGAAGGCGCCCCAGGCCTCCTCCTCGGACAGCGCCCCGGCGTCGAGGGCGCGCGCGGCGTCGGCCATGCGCCCGCCGGTCTCGGCCAGCCGCGCCGACATCCCCGTTCCGCGCCAGGCGGGCCAGTTGACCGAGATGACGCGCGGGCCGGGCCCCGCATGGGCCTGGGCGCAGGCGTCGAGGGCGGCATTGGCCGCGCCGTAGTCGGGCTGGCCCGCCACGCCGACGACGGCGGAGAGCGAAGAGCAGAGCAGGATGAAATCCTCGGTCAGGGGCGCGAGATGTTCCAGCACGGCAAGGGTGCCCTGCTGTTTCGGCGCAAGGGTTTCGCGAAGCCGCGCCTCTGTCAGCAGCTGGGCGCTGCTGCCGCCGGGCACTCCCGCGGCATGGACGATACCGGCAAGCGGCCGGTCGCCAAGCGATCCGGCCAGTCGCGCCATGGCCCCGGGGTCGGTGACGTCCGCCGCGATCGCCTGTGCGCCGGGCACGCCCGCGCCGCTGCGGGATACGAGGATGACCTCGGTGCCGGGCACCGCGAGGATGCGACGGGCCAGCGCCTGCGCGATGCCGCCGCTCCCGCCGGTGATGAGGTATCGGCCCGCGCGGATGGCGAAGGCCGCAACATCGGGCGGCGCGGCGGGCGCCGTCCGGCATCGCCAGAGGCGGCCGCCGCGCAGCGCAAGCTGGACGAAGCCCTCGTCCGCGACATCGGGAAGCGCGCCGGCGTCGCCGTCGGTCGAGATCAGGCGCGGCGAAAGGCCCGGCAGTTCGGCGGCGACCGCGCGCAGATATCCCCCGAGCATCGCAAGCCCTGATGCGCCCGGCCCCTCCGGCCCCGGCCCCCCGGCCGCGACCACGCAGAGCCGGATGCGGGCGCGGTTCAGCGCGGCCCCGTGGCGCGCCAGCAGGGGAAGGAGCGTCGCGGGCCAGTCGGTGCCGACCGGCACGACGAGGTCGGCGTCCGGCGGCAGCGTCCCGCTATTCAGGTCGCGCGGACCGATCCTCGGCCGTGGCGTCGCCCGGTCGGGATGGATGCGGTGCCAGACCGGCACGCTGTACCAGTCGGCGGGCAGCAGTCGGGTCATGTCCGATGCGGCGGGGGCCTTAGGACCGCCCGCGACCGAGGGATGGAGGAACGGCCGGCGGTCGAAGGGGCGCGGCGGCAGGTCCCAGGCGGGTGGCATGCTGCCGGGGGGCGGCAGGTCGCTGGCCGAAAGGCCGCTGCACCACGCCTCGGCCAGGTCGGCGGCGCGTTGCGGGGCCGCGCCCCGGTGGATGACGGCCGCGCGCGGCGTGACCGACCTGAGGAGGGCCGCGGTCTCGTCCGGGTCGCCGCAGGGCACCGCCGCACGGAAGGGCAGGTCGCGTGCGGCGCGCCTCAGCGCGGCGGCGAGCCCGGCAAGGCTGCTGCCCGCCTCGATCCGCTCGGCAAGAGCCGCGGCGCGGCGGCGGAGCAGCTCGGCGCTGCGCTCGGCCAGGAGAAGCACGGGTGTCGCCACGGACGACGGTGCGGGCGCGGCGGGCGGCGGGGCCAGGACGACGTGTGCGTTGGTGCCCCCCATGCCGAAACTCGACACGCCGCAGAAAGGGCGTCCGGCGGGCCAGGGCCGGGCCTGGACGTGGACCGCGAAGGGCACGGCGCCGAAGTCGATCGCGGGGCTCGGTGCGTCGAAGCCGGGTGTCGGCGGCAGGGTGCCGTGGTGAAGGCCCAGCACCGCGCGGATCAGCCCGGCCACCCCGGCCCCCGCGCCAAGATGGCCGATCTGGCTCTTGACCGAGCCGAGGGCGATGGCGCCGGGCGCCTCGCCCGTGCAGGCGCGCGCCAGCGCCGCGACCTCGATCGGATCGCCGAGCGCCGTCGCGGTGCCGTGCGCCTCGACATAGCCGAGGTCCGCGGGCGCGATACCGGCCCGCGCCAGCGCCTCGGCGATCACCGCCGCCTGGCCGTCCTCGGACGGGGCGGTGAAGCCGACCTTGTTCGCGCCGTCGTTGTTGACGGCGGACCCCGCGACGACCGCCATCACCCGGTCGCCCGCGGCCAGCGCCGCGGCCAGCGGGCGCAGCACGACCAGACCCCAGCCGTTCGCGGGCACCGTCCCCGAGGCATCGGCCGAGAACGGCGCGCAGCGCCCGTCGGCCGAGAAGATGTGCCCCTCGCGGTAGGCATAGCCGTCGAGCGTGCCCAGATCGATGCAGACCCCGCCCGCGACGATGGCGTCCGCCTCGCCCGCGCGCAGCAGCCGGCACGCCTGGTGCACGGCGACGAGCGAGCTGGAGCAGGCCGTCTGGACGGTCAGCGCCGGGCCCCGCAGGTTCAGGTGGTGGGCAATCCGGGTGACGAGGAAATCCTTCTCGTGCAGCGTGGCGAGCGCATAGTCCGACAGGTCGCCCGCGCCGTGCCTGACCAGCGCGCGGTGATAGGTGTTCTCGCTGCTGCCCGCGATCAGCCCGATGCGCAGGCGCGCGGGGTCGAGCCCCGCGTGATCCAGCGCCTGCGCGGTCCCCATCATCAGGTGGCGCTGCTGCGGGTCCATCAGGCGGGCATCGCGATGGGTGATGCCGAACGCCTCGGGGTCGAAATCGGTGGGTCCCGTCAGGGCCGAGACGGCGTTGATGCGCCCGTCCGGTGCCGGTGGGCCGACCCTGATCGCCGAGGCCCCGGTGCGGATCATGTCCCAGAAGGCCGCGAGGTCGGGCGCCCCCGGCAGGTCCACGGCCATGCCGACGATGGCGATGGCGGTGTCGGCGGCCGCCGTGTCCGGCTGCGGGCCGGACCGGCCCACGTCGTCGGCGCCGGGCGCGATGTGGGCGGTCAGTTGCGAAAGCGTCGGCAGGCGGAAGAGGTCGACCAGCTCCAGCGCCGGTGCAACCCCGCGTCGCAGGGCCGCATGCACCTTCATCAACGCGAGAGAGCCCGCACCGGCGTCGAAGAAGTGCTGATCCGGGGAGATCCGGTATCCCAGCACCTCCTCGAAGATCGCCGAGAGGGCGTCCAGCGTCGCCGTCTCGCCCGCGGTGCCGCCTGCCGTCTCGTCCGCCACCGCATGCGCTGTCGCCGGGCTGGCCGCAGGCGGCTGGACGCCCGGACCTGGGAGCCCGGCAAGCAGCGCCTTGCGGTCGATCTTGCCGTTCGCGGTCAGGGGCAGGGACTGCGTCCGGATGCAGCGGGTCGGGCGCATGTGCCGCGGCAGCGCCTCGGCCAGCGCCGCCGTCACCCGGTCGACCCCGGCCGTGCCGGTGTAGAAGGCGACGAGCTGGTCCGTCCCTGCCACCGCCGCGGAGCTCACGCCTGCGACGGCCAGCATCGCCGCCTCGATCTCGCCGGGCTCGATGCGATAGCCGTTGAGCTTGAGCTGGTCGTCGGCCCGCCCGCGATAGACCAGCTCTCCGTCCGGAAGGCGCAGGGCGAGGTCCCCGGTGCGGTAGGCCGGCACACCCTCGAACGGCGCGAAGCGCGCGGCCGCGCCATCGCCGCCGCCGAGATACCCGGCGGCGAGACCGGTGCCGAGGATCGTGACCTCTCCGGTCTCGCCGGGCCGGGTACGGGTGCCGTCGGGGTTCAGAAGGATGATCCGCGCGCCCCGGATGGGCCGCCCGATGGGCATTGCGCCGCGCCAGTCGGGCACGCCGTGCGGACCGCCCGCCCAGGCGGTCGTGCAACCGACGGTCGCCTCGGTCGGGCCGTATTCGTTGACGATCCGGGCGCGTGGCAGGGCCTTCAGCGTTGCGCGGACCAGCGCGGTGGGCAGCTGTTCGCCGCCGACCACCAGGAGATGCGGCGCCGTGCCCTGGCGGTCGCCGAGATAGGCGAGCATCGCGCCAAGCTGGGCGGGCGTCAGCTTGAACAGCCGCGGCGCGTCGGCCAGGGCCTCGGCCGCCAGCGCCTCGATGTCGCCCTTCCGCAGAAGCCGGGCGGGCAGGCCCATGCAGAGGGGTCCAAGAAGGCTCGTCACCGTCGCGTCGAAGCCGAGCGCGGTGCTGACCACGCCGCCCGACAGGCCGCCCGACAGGCCGCCCGACCGGCCGGTGTCGCCGAGATAGGCCGCGCAGACGTGGTCGAGGTAGTTCGAGAGCGCGCGATGCGGAACCCTGACCGCCTTCGGGTCCCCGGAGGAGCCGGAGGTATGGATGAGATAGGCCGTCGCATCGGGATCGTGCAGCGGGAGCGGGCAGGTGCCGGCATGGCCGTCGGGGAGCAGGACGCCCACCTCGGGCGGGAGCGCCGCGCGGCCGTCGCCGACCGCCAGCCTGATCCCGGCATTCGTGGCAAGGCGGGCAAGACGGGCCGCCGGATCGTCCGGGTCGAGCGGCACATAGGCCGCCCCGATCCGCAGGATCGCCAGGAGCCCCGCCAGCATCCCGAACGAGGGAGGCAGGGCAAGCCCGATGTGGTCGCCCGGCCCGGCGCCCCGGGCGCGCAGGGCCGAGGCGAGGGCAGCCGCCTTCCGGTCGAGCGCCGCGAAGCTGACCGTCTCGGCCCCGCAGAGGACGGCGGGCGCGTCGGGGGTCTCCCTGACGTGGCGGTCGATGCGGCGCAGCAGGTCGGGCTGGGGCCGGAGGTCCGACAGGGTGGTCGCCCCGGTGGCCACGTCCGATGCCGTGGCGACGAAGAGTTTGGCCAGCGTCGCGGCCTCATTCTCGGGGAACTGCGCCAGGTCGTGTTCGACCTCGCACCTCAGGCCCTCCGGCGTGACCGTCGCGAACAGCGTCAGGGGGAAGCGCGGATCGACGCGCTCGGGGTGGCGGAAGGTGGCAGAGAGGCCCGGCAGCCGGTAGTCGGTGTTCTCGAGGACGAACATCGTCTCGAACGGCAGTCCGTGCTGGCCCGCCTCGCGCAGATCGGCGAGGATGTGCTCGAAGGCCACGTCGTGTTCGTTGCGCATCCGGGCGGCCTCGGCCTCCGCCTCCGCGAGCCAGGTGTCGAGCGTCGAGTCCGGGTCGATCTCGAAGCGGCAGAGCTGGGTGTTCACGAACATGCCGACCGTGTCGTCGAAGCCCGGCGGACGCAGCCCGACCGGCACGCCGACCGAGAGGCGGGTGCCGTGGCCCGACCGCCAGAGCGTCAGTGCGTAGATGCCAAGGAGGACCGGAAACAGCGGCCGCCTCCCTGCGCGCGCGAGGTCGCCCAGCGCGTCCAGCACCGGGCGCGGAACCAGGGCGTGACGGATGCGCCCCGATCCCGGGGCGGGCAGGTACGTCTGGTCGGCCAGGGGCACGGGCAGGCTTGCGACGTGTCGGGCGCGCCTGCCGCGGCGGGCCCGGTAATCGGCGCTTTCGAAAAGCTCTGCCTGCAACGCGGGATAGGGCGCGTAACTGCCCGGTGGGGGCGGCGTCTCGCCCCGGTAGAGCGCCGCGAGATCGGCCAGGAGAAGGTTCAGCGAGGCGCCGTCGACGGTGACATGGTGACAGGCGACAAGCAGGGTCGATCCGATCAGCCCGGCACGCAGCAACCGCCCCTCGGCAAGGTCGAAGGGCCGCGCGAAGAAGCTTTCCTCGTCGACGGGATTTTCCAGTGCGACAGGCCAGGGGGCGAGGGTGTCCACCATCAGGCCGCTTTCGGTCGGAACGAAGGCCGAGCGCAGTGCCCCGTGCCGTGCGACCAGCACGCCGAGCGCGGCGGTCATCCGGTCGGCATCGGGGGCGGCGTCGAGGTCGAACCTGAGCTGGATCGTGTAGGCGGTGGAGCGCGGCTGAAGCTGCTGGGCAAGCCAGAGGCGCTGCTGCTCGGACGCCGCGGGATGGCGGTCGCCCGGAGCCACGCGCGGCCGTGGCACGGCGCGACCGGCCGCCGCCAGCACCTCGGCCAGCGGCCGGTCGGACAGGATATCGGCGATCGCGACAGCCTTGCCCCGCGCGTGCCATTCGGCCGCGAGCCGGGCGGCGGCCAGGGAATCTCCGCCAAGTTGCAGGAAGCTGCGGGTGGGGTCCATGTCCTTGCCGTCCCACGGGGCGGGCCCGTGGGCGCGAAGCGCGGCGCGGTCGAGCTTTCCGTTCGCCGTGAGCGGCAGGGAGGGCAGTGATACAAACACCTGCGGCAGCATGTAGTCCGGCAGCGCCTGCGCCAGATGCGCGCGCAGCGCGGGTTCGTCCCGCGCGTCGCCCACCACGAAGGCACGTAGCCGACCGTCGGCGCCGACCTCGGCCGCGGCCTGCGCGACGCCGGGATGGGACAGGAGCCGCGCCTCGACCTCGGCCAGCTCGATCCGGTGGCCGCGCAGCTTGACCTGCCGGTCGCGCCGCCCGCCGCATTCGAGCACGCCGTCGCGCCAGCGCCCCAGGTCGCCGGTGCGGTAGAACCGCGCGTCGCCGTGGCCCGGCAGCGTCACGAACCGCGCGGCGGTCTCGTCGGGCTGCCCGAGATAGCCGTCGCTGACGCCGCTGCCGCCGATCAGGATCTCGCCCCAGTCGCCCTCGGCCGCAGGAGCGTCGCCGGACAAGAGGACGACCGGCGTGTCGCGCAGCGGCGTGCCGATGGGCACGCGCGGGGGGTGGTCCGCGCCCGCCCATTCGGCGGCGCGCATCCGGTGGCAGACGGCGAAGGTCGTGCACTCGGTCGGCCCGTAACCGTTCACCAGCAGCAGGCCGCTGTCCGGCCGGGCCGCGAAAAGGCGGTGGACGTGGGTGGGACTCGCTGCCTCGCCGCCCGCCACGATCCAGTCGAGCCGGTGCAGGGTTCCGGGGTCGAGGTCGACCAGCAGGTTGAAGAGGCTCGTGGTCAGGAACGCCCCGCCGGTGCCGCTGTCGCGGAGCCGCGCAGAGAGCCGCGCGGGGTCCAGCGCATTGTCGCGGTCGACGATGACCAGCGTCGCCCCGTTCAGCAGCGCGCCCCAGACCTCGAAGCTGAAGGCATCGAAGGCGGGGTTCGCCATGTGCGCGATGCGGGTCGTCGGCGCGATCGGCACATAGTCGGGCCGATGGGCCATGCGGATGATCCCCGCCTGGCCGATCCGCATCAGCTTGGGCCGCCCGGTGGTGCCGGAGGTGTGGAAGATGCAGGCGGGGCGGGCGGGGTCCGGCCGCGGCAATGGGCCCGGGCCGTCCGTCAGCGCGCCGAGCACGGTCCAGGGGCCCTCGGGCAGCGGCGGCAGACCGGCATCGCCCAGCACGTATCCCGCGCCGCTGCGGGTCAGCATGTCGGCAAGGCGCGGGGCGGGCTGGGACGTGCCGGCCATGAAGGCGGTGCCGCCGGCCTTCAGCACCGCCAGAAGCGCCGCGATCAGCCGGGGCGACCGGTCCATCCGCAGGGCCACGACCGTGCCCGGCCCGACGCCCCCGGCGACGAGCGCGCGCGCCATGCGGTCGCTGTCGCGGTCGAGCCCGCGGTAATCCGGCCCGCCGTGGATGGCGGGATGGTCGGGGGCACGCGCGACCTGTGCGGCGAAGAGCGACAGCAGACCCTCCATCACCGCGCCTCCCGCGGCATCAGCCGTCCGTCCAGCACGCCGGCGATGATCCGCGCGACGCGGCCGACGTCCGGATCCTCGAGCGTGGTCGAATGGTCCCCGCCCACCACCTTGAACAGGAACGCACCCTTCGCCCGCAATTGCCAGAACAGCCGCAGGTAGCGCAGCTGGTCCCGGTCGCGGCCCCGGATCGCCTGCACCAGCAGGACCCGGCCATCGGTCCGCCGGAAGGTCCAGCGCCGGGAACACAGGGTGTTGTGGTTGTAGAGCCGGTGATAGCGTTCGATCTGCGCGTCGTCGATGCCGGGGTACATGCCGTTGTAGGTCACCAGCTTCGCGCGGAACTCGGCCGCGTCCGAGACCTTGTCGTCGGCGGTGATCGCCGGATCGTCCGAGCCCATCGCGTCGAGCACCACGGCTGTCGCGTTGTCGTTGCCCTCGAGCTTCAGCCGCCGGACCATCTCGTAGGCGACGAAGCCGCCGAACGAGGCGCCGGTGATGACGCAGGGCCGGTCAAGCAGGGGGCGGACGAGGCCGATGTAGTGATCGGCCATCGCGCCGATATCCGGCAGCGGCGTTTCGCCTTCGTGGACGCCGACGGACTGCACCCCATAGACGCCGAAGCGGTCCGGCAGTTTCCGGGCGAGCGACAGGTAGGCGAAGGCGGTGCCGCCGCCGGGATGGATGCAGATGACGTTCACGTCCCCCGCGCCCTTGCGGAACACGATGGGGTTCTGCGGCTTGCCGCCCCTGCCGCCGGACCGCAGGACGCCCCCGAGCGCCTCGATCGTGGGGTGCGCGACGATGTGGGTGACGGGCAGCGCGGTGCCGAAGGCCGCGTTGATCCGGTGCATGATCTTGATCGCGGACAGCGACGTGCCGCCCACGGCGAAGAAGTTGTCGCGCAGCCCGATGTCGGGATGCAGAAGCACGCCCGTCCAGATGTCGTAGAGCCGGTGTTCGATGTCGTCGCGCGGGCTTGCGGTATTGACCTGGACGGGCCCCCCGGGCGCGAGCGCGGCGAGGGCGCGCCGGTCGATCTTGCCACGATCGGTCAGCGGCAGGTCGTCGATCCAGACGAAGCGCTGCGGCATCATGTAGGCGGGCATGGCCCGGGCGAGGGCGGCGCGGACGGCCTCCTCCAGCGGCGGCACACTCCGGCCGCTCTCGGCCGCGACATAGGCGACGAGGTGCGCGGCGGGCCCCTCGGCCACGTCGACGAAGGCGTTGCGCACGCCGGGCTGCGCCAGGATCGCCGCCGCGACCTCCTGCGGCTCGATCCGGAAGCCGCGGATCTTCACCTGCGCGTCGTTCCGGCCCAGGCACTGGATCCGCCCGTCGCTGCGCCAGCGGGCAAGGTCTCCGGTCCGGTAGATCGTCTCGTGGCCGGGCCGGGGATAGGGATTGGGGACGAATTTCCGGGCGGTCTCCTCGGGCCGGTTGAGGTAGCCGGGGCTGACGAACGGTCCCGACAGGCACAGTTCGCCGACCGCCCCGCGCGGAACCAGATGCCCGGCGGGATCGAGGATGTAGGCGTTGGTGTTCGGCGCGGGCCGCCCGATGGGGATCGGCGCCTCTTCGTCCGGGGCGATCGTCGTGCCGATGGTGATGCACGAGGCCTCGGTCGGGCCGTAGAGGTTGACCAGCGGCACGCCGCAGTCGCGCGGCAGGCAATAGCCCTGAAGCCGGTCGCCCGCGGTGAAGGCGTAGCGCAGGCTGGTCGGCGGTTTCAGCCCGGAGGCGAACAGTGCCTCCAGCAGCCCCGTCGGCGCGTAGAAGTGGGTGGGCCGGATCCGGTCGAGCGCCGCCTGCATGCGCGCGGGGTCCAGCACCTCGTCCTGCTCGAGGATCGCGACGGTACCGCCCGCGCCGAGCGTCGGCCAGAACTCCCACTGGATCGCGTCGAAGCCCGGGTTGGAGAGGACCGTCTGGATGCAGTCCGGGCCGCGGCGGTTGTCCTCGACCTGCCAGCGGACCATGTTCGTCAGGCCGAGCGCGGTGTTCGGGATGCCCTTGGGCAGGCCGGTCGTGCCCGAGGTATAGGCGATGGAATAGACGTCGTGGGCCGTCGCGGGAAGGTTCGTGTCGGGAAGGCTTCGCCACGGCGCGTCGTCGTCGATGGCGATCGCGCCGGGCAGGGCCGCCACCTCTTCCAGCGCGTCGACCGTCAGCGTGACCCGCGCGCCGCTGTCATCGAGGATGGCGGCGATCCGGGCCGCGGGGATGTCGACCGGTACGAGGACATAGGCCGCCCCTGCCTTGGTCGTGGCCAGCATCGCCTCGATCAGGTGCCGGTTGCGCCCGGTCGCGAGGGCGACGCGGTCGCCGGGCGACACGCCGAGCGCCTGCAGGTGGCGCGCCAGCCGGTTGGCCCGCGCGTTGAGCGTGGCATAGGTCCAGGACCGGTCCTGCCACATCACCGCGGTCCTGTCCGGCGTCTCGGCCACCCGCGCCTCGACCATCCGGTGCGGCGCGGGGGGGGCCGGCCCGTCGTCGCGCGGGGTCCCGGTGCCGAGCGCCAGCAGCGTCTCGACCTCCGCCGCCGACAGCAGCGGCAGGTCCGCGATGCGCCGCTCCGGGTCGGCGGCGATGGCGTCGAGCATCGCGAGGAAGGCCCGGTTGAAGCGCGCGACGGTGTCGTCCTCGAACAGGTCCGTGGCATAGTTCCAGTCGAGCGGCAGCGCGCCGGGAATGTCGGCCACGCCCAGGGACAGCTCGAACTTGACGGTGTCGAGCGGGCTTTCCCGCGGCTCGAAGCGCACGCCGCGCACCGTCTGGCCGCCGGTGCCCTCGTCCGGGCGTGTCATCAGGAAGGTCAGCTGGACGATCGGCGCATGCGAAAGGCTGCGGCGCGGATTGACGCGCTCCACGATGGCCTCGAACGGCAGGTCCTGGTGGGCCATGCCCTGCGCGACCGCCTCGGCGCAGGCGGCGAGGAAATCGGAAAAGCGCTCCTCTTGCGAAAGGCGCGACCGGAGCGGCAGCGTGTTGACCAGGAACCCGACGACCTGCTTCAGCTCGTCGCGGTGGCGTCCGGCGACAGGCGTTCCGATGACGACATCGTCCTGTCCGGACAGGCGGTGGACCAGGGCCGCGTAGGCGGCATAGAGCAGCACGAAGAGCGTGACCCCGCGGTCCCTGGCCATCCCGCGCAGCCTGTCCGCCGTCGCCTGCGGCACGGTGCCGGCCAGCCGTCCGCCCTCGACCCCGCGAACCGGAGAGCGGGGACGGTCGAGCGGAAGGTCATGCAGTTCCGGCGCGCCCTTCAGGGTTTCGGCCCACCAGTCGCCAAGCGCGGGACCCTGCCGTTCCAGCGTGCGGCGCTGCCAGCGGGCGAAGTCGGTGAACTGCAGGGCGGGGGGCGGCAGGTCGGCCCCCTCGTAGAGCGCGACAAGCTCGCCCAGAAGCACGCCGCAGGACCAGCCGTCGGTGGCGATGTGGTGGAGCGTCAGGAGGAGGTGGTGCTCGGTCGGCGCGATCTTCAGCAGCCGCGCCCGCAGGACCGGCCCGGTGGCAAGGTCGAAGGGCGTCCGCGCCTCCTCGATCCGGGCGGCGTCGAGCTGTCCGGCGGCGTCCGCGGCGCCCGACAGGTCGGTGAGCGGCAGGTGCAGCGGAACGGGCGGCAGGACCTTCTGCACCACGCCGCCCGCCTCGCCGCCGTCATCCGTCGCGACATAGACCGTGCGCAGGATGGCATGGCGCGCCACGATTCCGTCCAGCGCCCGCTCCAGCGCCGCGACGTCCAGGGGGCCGGTCAGCCGGACCGAGATCGGGACGTTGTACATCGCTCCCGCGGTCTCCATCCGGTCGATGATCCACAGCCGCGACTGCGAGAAGGACAGCGGTTCGGCGTCGGACGGCGGGGCGGGGAGGATCGGATCGCCCTTGGCGCGGGCGTCCTCGGCCAGCTGCGCCAGCCACGCCACGATCGCGTCGCGTTCGCTCCGGATCCGGTCGAGCAGCGCGGGCGGCACCGGCCCCCTGGAGTCAAGCGCCAGCCTTCCGCCCTTCAGCGACAGTCGGACACCGCTCTGCCGGGCGTCCTGGAGGATATCCGAAATGGTCATAGCAGGATGGTTTCCGTTTCGCTGTCGGTGTCGTTGTCGGGTGAGGCTCCTTCGGGCGGAGCCTCGATCATCTCGCGGATACCGTCGATGGCCATCGCGAGGCCGGCCAGGTCGGGCACCGCCATGAAGGTGCGGAGCGATACCGTCACCCCGAGATCGCGCTGGACCCGCGCCAGCATCCGCAGCAGCGACAGGGAATGGCCGCCGAGGCGGAAGAAGTTGTCGTCGCGGCCCACCTGCTCCACCCCCAGAAGCTCGGCCCAGAGCCGCGCCAGCGCCACCTCGGTCGCGGTCCGCGGCGGCTGCGCGGCGGAGGGGCGGCGGTCCGGCGAGGGCAGGGCCCTGCGATCCACCTTGCCGTTCGGCGTCAGCGGCAGGGCGGGCAGGGTCACGAGATGCTGCGGCACCAGCTGGGCGGGAAGACGCCGCGCCAGGGCGGCCCGCAGCCCCGCCGCGTCGCCGTTCCAGCCGACCAGCCAGGCGGTGAGCGCGGGTTCGCCGTTGGCGTCCGGCGGCGCCATGACGACGGTCTCGGCGATCCCGCAGGCGCGGATCGCGGCCTCGATCTCGCCCGGTTCGATGCGGACTCCGCGCACCTTGATCTGGTCGTCGCTACGGCCGAGGTAGTCGATCGCGCCGTTCGGCAGATACCGCGCCCGGTCGCCCGAGCGGTACATCCGCGCGCCGGGTGGCCCGAACGGATCCGGCACGAAGGCCTCCGCCGTCAGGTCGGGCCGGTTCAGGTAGCCGCGCGCCAGGGCGACGCCGCCGATGTAGAGGTGCCCGGCCACCCCCAGCGGCACCGGGTTAAGCGCGTCGTCGAGGATGTAGATCGCGACGTTGTCGATCGGCCGCCCGATCGGCACGCCCGGCCCGGTGCGCGGATCGTCGGCGTGGCAGGGCCAGTGCGTCACGTCGACCGCGGCCTCGGTCGGGCCGTAGAGGTTGTGCAGCGCGATGCCCGGCAGGATGCGTTCGAGGCGGTCCTGCGTGGACCGCGCAAGCGCCTGGCCCGAACACATGACGACGCGCAGACCGGCAAGATCGGCGGGATCGGCGAGGGCCAGCGCGGTGTCCAGCATCGGCGGCACGAAATGCGCCACGGTGACGCCCTCGGCGCGGACCAGGCCGGAGAGGTAGCCGACGTCCAGGTGACCGCCGGGCCGTGCGATGACCAGCGCCGCCCCGGCGATCAGCGGCAGGAAGATCTCGCTGACCGAGACATCGAAGCCGCAGGGCGTCTTCTGCACGATCCGGTCGGCCGGGGCGATCGCCAGCGCTTCCCTCTGCCAGAGCATCCGGTTCACGATGGCGCGGTGCCCGACCATGACGCCCTTCGGCTTTCCCGTGGAGCCGGAGGTGTAGATGACATAGGCGAGGCTGCCCGGCGTGGCGGTGGGCGGGGGCGGCGTGGCGGGCAGCGCCGGGTCGGGCTCGGGGGTGAGGAGCGGTGCGTCGGTGAGGCGGGACAGGCGGGCGTGGCGGTCCGCCTCGGCGACGACGAGCGCGGGGGCGGCGTCGGCCAGCATGAAGGCCAGCCGCTCGTCCGGGTGGTCGGGGTCGAGCGGCAGGTAGGCGGCGCCGGCCTTCAGCACGGCGAGGATTGCCACGATCATGCCGGGACCGCGCGCGGTGCAGATGCCGACGGCGCGCTCGGGGCCCGCGCCCTGCGCGATCAGCCCGTGGGCCAGCCGGTTCGCCTCGGCCTCGAGGGCGGCGTAGCGGAGGCTCCGCCCCTCGAAGCGCAGCGCGACGCGGCCCGGATGCCGCGCGGCCATCGCCTCGACAAGACCGTGGAGCGTCTGGCCCGCCTCGGCAAAGGCACGGCCGGTGGCATTCCAGCCCGCCTGCTCGGCCAGCTCTCCCGGGTCCAGGGGCAGCCGGGCCGGGGCCTGCGGGTCCTCTGCGATCCGCTCCAGTGCCCGCGCATAATCCGCCGCGATGCGCCGCACCACGCCGCCGTCGACCCGTGCCGGATCATGCGCGAAGGTCAGCACCAGCCCGCCCCCGGCCGTGACGGCGGTCACGCCGAAGGCGAAGTTCGTCGCCTCGAACGCCTCGACTTCCAGCACCCGTGTCGCCCGGTCCTGCACCATCTCGTGCACGTGGAAGTCGATGTGGTTGAAGACGACGTCGAAGGGCGCCTCGTGGCCCAGGTCCTCGACGATCTGCGCCAGCGGATAGAACCGGTGCGCCGTCAGTTGCCTCTCGGCCTCGAAGGTGCGCAGGACGAGATCCCGCCAGCCTTCGGCGCGCAGGCCGATCCGGAGCGGGAGGGTGTTCAGGAACAGGCCCAGGACCTTCTCGGCGTCGGGCATCTCGGTCCTCGTATGGGTCACGAGGCCCGTCGTCACGTCCGCCGTCCCGCCCCAGACCGCCATGACCCGCACATGCGCCGCAAGGAGGACGGAGCGCAGCGGCACCCCCATCCCGGCGGCCAGATCGCGCAGGCGGCGCGCGGCATCGGGATCGAGCGCGATCCGGACCGGCCCGGCCGGGGCCGGGCCGTCCAGCGGTTTCGGAAGCTGCAACGGGGTCTGGTCCCGCAGCGCCGCCTGCCACCATGCGGACTGGGCGGGATCGAGAAGCGCGTGATGCTCGGCCGCGATGCTGGCCGAGACATCGGAGCGCAGGGGCGCCGCCCCCGCGTCCTCGCCGGCCCTGAGCCGGGCCCATGTGTCCAGCAGCTCGACCTGCAACGACGCGACGCTCCAGCCGTCGAGGATCGCGTGGTGGAAGCCGAGCGTGATCTGGACATCGCCGGGCCCGCGCAGGTGGACCATGAGACGCAGGTAGGGCGGCCTTCGCATCTCGAACGGGGTGGCCTTCTCGGCGGCGATCGCCTCGGCGATGGCGCTTGACTGCGCCTCCGGCGGCAGGGCCGAGATGTCGGTGACGGTCAGCGGCAGGTCGAGACGCGCGTGGATCAGTTGCAGCGGGCGGGAGAACCGCGCGAGGTCGAACTCCGCCCGCAGCATCGGATGACGCCCGGCGATGACGGCCAGGGCCTGCCGGAAGCTCGGCTCGTCCCACGCCATCGCCAGGCGGAAGCTGAAGACGTCATGGTAGAGCGCCGCGTCGGGGTCGGCTTCGGCATGGAAGATCATGCCGAGCTGCAGCCGCGTCATCGGCCAGGCGGCTTCGATCCCCGGCGGAAGCAGGGCGACATCGGATGGCGGCAGGGGGGGCAGGGGCGGCAGGTCGGTGTCCCGCTGCGGCGCCTCCGCCCCGGGGCTCGGGAGCCGGGCGATGGTCTGGTGGCGGAACAGGTCGTCGAGACCGAGCGGAATGCCCTCGTCCCGTGCCCGCGCGGCGACGGTGACCGCGCGCATGGAATCGCCGCCGATGGCGAAGAAGTTGTCGTCGATCCCGACGCGGGGGAGTCCCAGCACCTCCTGCCAGATCGCGGCCAGCGTCGTCTCCCGCGCGGTCCGGGGGGCGGTGTAGGGACGGTCGGTTTCCGGCGCCGGATCGGGCAGGGCGGCGCGATCGGCCTTGCCGTTCGGCGTCAGCGGGATCGTCCCGACCGCCACGAACGCGGCCGGGACCATGTAGCCGGGCAGGCGGGCGGCCAGCGCCTCGCGCAGGTCCGTGTCGCTGCGGGACGAGCGGTGCCATGCGACCAGCCGCCCGTCGCGCAGGTCGACCACGGCCTCGGCCACGCCCTCGACGGCGAGAATCGCGGCCTCCACCTCGCCCGTCTCGATCCGGAAGCCGCGGACCTTCACCTGGGCATCGCTCCGCCCGACATAGCGAAGGCCGCCGTCCGCCGTGACCTGCGCCAGGTCGCCGGTGCGGTAGAGCCTGCTGCCCGGCGGGCCGTAGGGGTCGGGGACGAAGCGCTCGGCGGTCAGGTCGGGCCGGTTCAGGTAGCCGCGCGCCAGCCCCGCCCCCGCGACGAACATCTCGCCCGTGATCCCCGGCGGGACCGGGTTCATCCCGGCGTCGAGCACGCGCACCGCCAGATCGGCGAGGGGGTCGCCGATGGCGCCCGGCCCCGTCCCTTCGTCCAGCGCCAGGTGGGGGACATGCACGGTCGTCTCGGTGATCCCGTACATGTTGACGAGTGTGGGGCGCGCCGTTCCGTGGGCCGCGAACCAGGGCGCCAGCGTCGCGATGTTCAGCGCCTCGCCCCCGAAGACGATCCGGCGCAGGGCGAGGGGGGCCGGGTCCGGCTGCGACAGGCGGGCGTCGGCCAGCTGGCGGAAGGCCGACGGCGTCTGGTTCAGGATGGTCACACGCTCCTCGACCAGGAGGCGGTGGAAGCTCCGCGGATCGCGCGAGGTCAGCCAGGGCACGATCACCAGGGTGCCGCCGTGAAGGAGCGCCCCGAAGATCTCCCAGACAGAGAAGTCGAAGGCGTGGGAATGGAACAGCGTCCAGACATCTTCGGGGCCGAAGCCGAACGCGGCCTCGCTCGCCGTGAAGAGGCGCACGACGTTCCCGTGCCCGACCATGACGCCCTTGGGTCGGCCGGTGGAGCCGGAGGTGTAGATGACGTAGGCGAGGGTGTCGGGGGTCGCGGTGGGGGCGGGCGGCGTGGCGGGGAGGGTCGGGTCGGGGTCGGGGGTGAGGAGCGGCGCGTCGGTGAGGCGGGACAGGCGGGCGTGGCGGTCCGCCTCGGCGACGACGAGCGCGGGGGCGGCGTCGGCCAGCATGAAGGCCAGCCGCTCGTCTGGGTGGTCGGGGTCGAGCGGCAGGTAGGCGG
>NZ_PNOS01000019.1 GCF_002869745.1 Oceaniglobus roseus | reverse complement strand
TGCGCGCCCGGCGTCTCGGCCCTGCAGGCGGCGGCGGCGCGGGCCGGGGCGCCGCTGGGCCACGACTTCTGCGCGATCTCGCTGAGCGACCTGCTGACCCCGCGCGAGGACATCCTGCGGCGGCTGAAGGCGGCGGCGGAGGGGGATTTCGTGATCGCCTTCTACAATCCCGTGTCGCAGCGCCGCCGCACCCTGCTGGCCGAGGCGCGCGACATCCTGCTCGCCCACCGGCCCGCCGACACGCCGGTGCTGCTGGCCTCTTCCCTCGGGCGGCCGGAGGAGGCCCTGCGCTACCGGAGGCTCGACGCGCTGGAGGTGGACGAGGTGGACATGCTGACGGTGGTGCTGGTCGGCTCGTCGCAGTCGCGGCTGGCGATGCTCGGCACGGGGCCGCGGATGTACACGCCACGGGGTTATGCGCGGCGGATCGACGGCGACCTGGCAAAGGCGGCGCGTTAGGCCGGTGTCGCGCGGGCGGAGGATGCGGGAGCCTCCGGCGGGGATATTTGGAAAGCAAAGATGGCGGCGGTGCGACGCGGGCCGCAGACGGGGAGAGACGGGATGACGGTGTATTTCGTGGGCGCGGGTCCGGGCGATCCGGAGCTTCTGACGCTGAAGGCGCAGCGGGTGATCGGAGCCTGCCCGGTGTGTCTCTACGCCGGGTCGCTGGTTCCTGCCGAGGTCGTGGCCGGGGCGCCCGCGGGGGCGCGGGTGATGGACACGGCGGCGATGACGCTGGAGGAGACCCATGCCGAGATCCTGGCGGCCCACGGTCGGGGCGAGGACGTGGCGCGGGTGCATTCGGGCGATCCCTCGCTTTACGGGGCCATCGCCGAGCAGATCCGGAGGTTGCGGGCCGACGGCATCCCCTACGAGATCGTGCCGGGGGTGCCCGCCTATGCCGCGGCGGCGGCGGCCCTGGGGCAGGAGCTGACGGTGCCGGAGGTGGCGCAGTCGATCGTGCTGACGCGGATGTCGATGAAATCGACCTCGATGCCGCCGGGCGAGACGCTGGAGAACTTCGCGCGGACCGGCGCGACCCTGGCGATCCACCTCGGGATCCGGGCGCTGCGGGAGATCGAGCGGGTGCTGGTGCCGCACTACGGGGCGGACTGCCCGGTGGTGGTGGCCTATCGCGTGGGCTGGCCGGACCAGGCGTTGCTGAAGGGCACCCTTTCCGACATCCGCGAGAAGGTGCGGGCGGCTAAGATCACCCGGACGGCGCTGATCCTTGTCGGACCCGCCTTGGGCGAGGTCGGTGGCTTTCGCGATTCGGCCCTGTACGACGCAGGGATGCCCCACGTCCTGCGTCCCAGGGCGAAGAGCTGAGCTTGGGCGGCCGAATTGTCCGCGCAAGCGCGATAATTCCGCAAAAGGCTTGACGGATCAAGCAACTGGCCCATCTTGGAAAGCATAGCGATCCGGGGGGATGCCATGTCGAACCATTTGCCGAAGGAAGTGCGTCTCGGTCTCAGGGGGGGCGGGGCGAAGCGCGGGCTGATGCGGGTGGAGGCCGGGGGGATCGTCTTCGACATCCTGCGCCTGTCGCCCGGCGGGTTCGTCGTCGACGCGAAGGATGCGCCGAAGCTGCGGGGCCTCGTCAACGTCCATGACGGCGCCGGCCATGTCTCGCAGTGCCTCGTCGTGGCGGGCGATACCGAGGACGGGGAGACCCGCTTCGAGTACAAGCGGCGCACCCCGGTGCAGGACATGCCGCCGCTGGATTTCGAACTTGTCGAGGCTGCGACGACCGCGCTGGCCGACCCTTCCGCCTGACCTTGCGTCGCCGCCTTTCCGCGCGCTAGGCTCGCCGCGACAAGCGACAGGAGGCGGACCATGGAAGCGGAATTCTCGCGACGCAAGCTGCTGACCCCGGCCGAGATGCGGGCGCTGACGGCGCGTTCGGACCGGGCGGGGGCCCTGCAGATGGGCAGCCATGTCGCGGCGATACTCGCGGCGGGCTGGGCCCATGCAATGGTCATGGGCACGCCGTGGGTTCTGCTGACGGGGTTCGTGCTGGGGGTGCTGATCAACTTCCTCTACGCCGCGCAGCACGAGTTGAGCCATGCCACCGTCTTCGCCACCCGGAAAGCGAACGAGGTGTTCGGGCGGATCATCGGCTTTCTCATGATCTTCCCGCGCGACTTCGACCAGGTGATGCACTTCGCCCATCACCAGTACACCCAGAACTGGGAGCGCGACGGCGAGCTGGTGCGCGAGCCCTACACGCTGACCACCTACCTGCTGTGGCTCTCGGGGATCACGTACTGGAGGAACCGCGTGGCCGGGCTGGTGCGCCGCGCGCGCGGGATCATCGTCGAGCCCTACATCAAGCCCACGGAAGAGGCGAAGATCATCCGCGAGGCGCGGCTGCACCTGCTGGGCTACGCCCTGATCGCGGTGCTGTCGGTCGCCTTCCAGAGTTGGGCGGCGCTGACGTTCTGGATCCTGCCGATGGTGCTGACGAAGCCCGTGCACCAGCTGCAGAACACGATCGAGCACCTGGGCCTGTCCCACGAAGACGACATCTTCGAGAACACCCGCTCGACCCGGACCAATGCGCTGATGCGCTGGCTCTGCTGGCAGATGCCCTATCACACGGCGCATCACACCTTCCCGGCGGTGCCGTTCTGGAAGCTCCGGGAGCTGAACGCGAAGATCGAGGAAAAGGCGGGCACGGTGCACCGCATGGGCTGGATCGAGTTCCAGGTCGAGGTGATCGGCAAGCTGATGGCGAAGGACGAATCGCAGTACCCGATGAACGAGGTCTGGGTGATGCCGCGCAGTGGCGGGCGTTCGGTGCGGATCCCGGCCGAGTAGGGCGGTCGGGGTCGGGTCGGGTTTCCCTGACTTGGCCGAAACCTGACCCGCGCGCAGGATCGCGGAAATGGCAGAGCCGCAGCTCCGCTCCGCGGGGCGGCCGCTCCGGGGCCCGGCGCCGAAGCTGTGCCACCTTTCCCCGTGTCGTGTCGGGGTGCACCCGCGTCAGAAGGAGAGAAGCGCCATGTCCGTCCTGCCGAACAGAGGCTGCACCTGCGCGCAGCACGCCCGGACGGGGGAGGCCCTGTCGCGCACCCTTCGGCCCGTGCGCAACGGCGCCTGAGCGCAGCGGGCCGTGCAGAGCTTCAGGAGCATGGCGACGCGGGGGGGGGAGCCCCCCGGGTCATTGTTGCCGGGCCGTTCAGGCGGCGCGGCGGCGGCGGCGCGGGCGAGCGCCGGCGGGTTTCGCCTGCGCCGGTTTGCCCTGGGCCGCGGGCTTGCGCTGGCCGCCCCCGTTGCCGCCACCGCCACCGCGGCGACGGCTCGCGGCGGGCTTGGCGCCGCCCACGACTTCCCACGGGCGGCCCGAGGCGGTCTCGATGTCCTGCTTCACGACCTTGGCGATGTCCTTGAGATAGGGCATCTCGTCCGGCGCGCAGAAGGCGATGGCCTGACCGGAGGCCCCGGCGCGGGCGGTGCGGCCAATTCGGTGGACATAGTTTTCGGCCACGTTGGGCAGGTCGTAGTTGTAGACGTACATCACCTCGGGGATGTCGATGCCCCGCGCCGCCACGTCGGTGGCCACCAGCACGTCGATCCGGCCCGCCTTGAAGTCGGCGATGGCGCGGTCGCGCTGGCCCTGGCTCTTGTTGCCGTGGATCGAGGCGGTCTTGAAGCCCGCGCGGTCGAGGTTCTTCATCAGCTTTTCCGAGCCGTGCTTGGTGCGTCCGAAGACCAGCGCCCGCTCGCCCGGATGCTTCTTCAGAAGCTCCATCAGCAGGCCCTGCTTCTCGGCCTGGGCGATGTAGTGCACGGACTGCGTGACGTTGTCGGCGGTCTGGCCGGGGCGGGCGACCTCGACGCGGACCGGATCGACGAGATAGGCCTTGGAAAGCTCGGCCATCTGCTTCGGCATGGTGGCCGAGAACAGCATCGTCTGCCGCTCGGCGTTCAGCAGCGGCGCGATCTTCCTCAGCGCATGGATGAAGCCGAGGTCCAGCATCTGGTCCGCCTCGTCGAGCACGAGGAAGCGGGTGTCGCCCAGCATCACGGCGCGCCGGTCGATCAGGTCCATCAGGCGGCCCGGGGTGGCGACCAGAAGGTCGACGCCGCGCTCCAGCCGGTTGATCTGGCGGTTGATCGAGACGCCGCCGACGACGATGGCGACCGACAGGTGCGAGCCGCCGGTATAGGCCTTCAGGTTCTCGGCGATCTGGTTGGCGAGTTCGCGGGTGGGCGCGAGGATCAGGCCGTTCACCGATTTCGGCTTCGGCTTCTGCCCGATGCGGCTGAGGGTGTGGATCAGGGGCAGTCCGAAGGCGGCGGTCTTGCCGGTGCCGGTCTGCGCCAGGCCCATCACGTCACGGCCGTTCATGGCGTGGGGGATGGCCTGCTTCTGGATCGGGGTGGGCTCGGTGATGCCCTGGGCGGCCAGCGCGGCCACGATCTTGGGCGAGAGGCCCAGCATGTCGAAATCCATGAGGATGTCCTTTGTCGCGGCACGCCGATGCGGGCCACGGATAACGGCAGGCACCGCCGCGGGGCGGTGCGCAACGTCAGGGTTGCGCCGGGATCTGACGCCCGGAGCCGCATTGCCCCGGATGCCGTCATGGCGCTGCCCCCCCGCGTGAAATGGGAAACCGGTGAGGACGCTGCCCTGAATGGCCCGCTCGGGGTCCGTCTGCTCACGCGGCAGGGGCTGGCGTCTGGAAGGGCATATCGCGCCGGACAGGGGCGAAGTCAAGGACCCCGTCGGATGCGGGGGCGCGTTGCCGCCGGGCGTGGCGCGCGACAGGCACGGCGGCACGGTTCGCGGCGATTGTCTTTGCGGCGACAAGCCCCTAGGCTTGCTGCATTCGTGTCGCGAATTTCGGGCAGGCGGATGGTCTGATGGGCACCAGGATCGGCGATATCTCCTCCCGTCTCGCGCTGATGGCCCGCCACGACGTGGCCACCGGCTCCGGCCGCCGCCGGTTCCTCGACCGCGAGGAGGCGCTGCGCTTCCTCCAGCGCCACATCTCCGACGAGGAGATCCTCGCGGGCGTGCGCCGCTTCGGCCAGGGGCTGGGCCTCGAGGGGCGGGGCGACCGCGGGCTGATCGAGCGCCTGGCCGACGCGCTGATGGCGGGCGACGTCTGGGTGGCCCAGCCCGTCGCGCCGTCCGTGCCGGGCGGTGGCGGCGGCGGGGAAGAGCCGCCGGGCCCCGGTCCCGGCCCGCAGCCGAAGCCGAAACCCCAGCCGAAGCCGAAACCCGAGGCGGAGCTGATCGTCTGGGTGAAGGACCTGAACGGCAAGCCGGTGGAGGGGGCGACGGTGACGGCCGGCGCACTTGGCAGCAAGCAGACCGACAAGGACGGCAAGGCCGATTACGGCAAGGTCACGCCGGGCACCTACGACATCACGGCCGAGAAGAAGGGCCACGGCAAGGTGCGCCGGGGCAAGGAGGAGAAGGACGAGAAGAAGGGCGTCGCCGTGCCCGACGGCAGCAAGACCGAGGTGAACCTGGTGCAGCACCCGGAATGCGCCAACGTCGCCTTCTTCGAGGGCACGACCAACGGTCTGACCAAGTACTACGGCTTCGACCACAAGACGAACATCAAGGCCGCCGCGAACGGCGAATACTGGGTGCCCGTGCCGGACAAGGGCAATGTCGTCCTCGCCGCCTCGAAGGCGACGCGGGACGAGACGCGGTGGGTGTCGGTGGCCGTCGGCAAGGAGACGGAGGTCGAGATCAACTTCGACTTCAAGGGCGACGAATGCATTCCGTGCATCGAGAACTGCACCTACACCGTCGATCCGGCCGACGTGGCCGAGGTGGTGACGACGAAGATCAGCGCGAAGAAGGCGATCTTCAGGATCAAGGGCAAGAAGGCGGACGAAGCCACGCTGAAGGTCACCTGCGACGGCGACGACATCGGCCGCTTCTACATCTGGTGCGAGGTCGAGAAGGAGCTGATGATCGACGTCGCGGGCATCATCACCAATCGGGCCGGGGCGGGCACCTACAACGTCGCCACCCTCCAGACCCGCATGAACGAGATCTTCCGGCAGATGCTGATCTCGGTGAACCTGAAGGATCTCGGGACCATAGACCTCAGCGCGAACGCCGCGCTGGCGACGATCGAGAACACCGAGTATCCGGTGCCGGGCGGGCAGTACCAGCAGGGCACCAACGCCGCCACCGACCAGGCCTTCCTGACCGCCCTCGACAATGCCGCCCAGGCCGCGGTCGCGGCCCGCACCACCGGGCCCACGGGACGGGCGGGGGCGCGCAGGCTCTACTGGTACGTCCCGACCGCAGGAGCCGTGTTCGGCGGCGAGAACGTGAACATCGGACACCCGGCCACGTTCATCTACCAGAACGAAACCGCCGGGGTGCGGACCAACGCGGCGCACGAGATCGGCCACAGCATGAAGCTGCGCCATCCCAACGACGGCGGGTCCGCCGCGCAGTTCGCGCCGCACAACCGTGCGACGGTCAACACCGCCGTTCCGGGCTATGCCGCCACCAACACCGAGCCGCTGGTCGCGGCAGGTGCGGCGGCCCCCAACGTCATGGCCAACGACCCGGTGAACCTGATGGGGTACTGGCCGGACAAGGCCAACGCGATGCGGCTGCGCTATCACCAGTGGAAGGCCGCCGACAGGAGCTGAACATGAGTTACGCCGACATCTGCCCCCCGATGGTCGCGGCCCGCATCGCCGAGGCGGACACCCGTTCCTACGACAGCCGCAACCTGATCACCTGGGTCGAGGAGAACTCGGACCGCCAGTGCGCCGTCGCCGCACTGGAGGCGGTGGCCGGCCGGATCGGTCCCGACAGCGACCTGGCCGTAATCGACCTGTTCTGCAATGCGGTGGCAAGCTATGCGCGGATGCTGGACGATGCGCAGAAGGCGGCGATCCGCGAAGCCTACCTCAGGATCCCCTACAATCCGGCGATCTCGTTCAACTACTTCCTCGGGCTCCGGAACACGGGAATCGACATCCGCGACCGCCTGAAGGGCAAGGTCGGGATCGACTGGAGCTTCGAGTCGCCGCGGCGGAACGCGCAGACCTGGGACTACTACCTCTACCTCGCCCGCCTCGGGGAGCCGGGGGCGCTCGAGGCGCTGGCGGACAAGATCGCCGCGACGGACTCCGGCAACGACGTGACGCTGCTGCTGATGAGCCTGAACGAACTGCCGGGGCCGGAGGTGACGGCGGTGCTGGAGCGCTATGGCGACGATGCGCGCACCGCGGACGGAGTGTCGGGGCCGGGACTGCCGATCTCGCAGAACGTCGCCATCATGCTGGCGCTGCGCGGGAACTGACCGGAGCGGGGCGCGCTCAGACCGGGCGGCGCAGGGGCCATCCCTCGATGACCTGGCGGAGGCCAAGGGCGGTGCCGAGGAAGATCGCGGCGAGGGTCACGGGCGCGCTGATCGCCAGCAGCGAGAATGCCGAGAGGCCTTGGCCGATGGAGCAGCCCGCCGCCGTCACCGCGCCCCAGCCCATCAGCGCGGCGCCGAGGATCTGGCGGCGCAGCTCGCGCGGGTCCTCGCAGGCCTCCCAGCGGAACTGTCCCCTGAGCAGCGAGCCGAGCGCGGCGCCCGCGACGATCCCGAGGACCGAGCCGATGGCGAAGCTGGGTCGCGCACCGGACGAGGTCATGGCATAGAGCAGCGTCTCGCCGATCGGGGCCGAGAAGCTGTGCGAGACCACGGGCAGCGCGTCGAACCCCGTCGCCGCCAGCCAGTGGGTGCCGATCCAGCCCGACAGGATGGCCGCCGCCACCACGACGGCCCATCCCCCCTGCGCCCGCGTCACGCCCGCCGCGCGGGCGCCGCGCAGGCTGAACCCGAGGATCGCGAGTCCGAGGGCGATGCCGACGGCCGCCACGGGCAGGCCGGTGGCGGTGCCGAGGACGTGGGCGATGCCGCTCGGGCTTTCGGCCGGAAGGCGGGGGAAGGCGGCGGTGCGGAAGGCGGCGAGGGGACCGGAGAGGGTGACATAGGCGGCAAGCCCCATCACCAGCACGATCACGAAGGCCCGGAGGTCGCCGCCGCCGAGCCGCGCCAGCGCGCCGTAGCCGCAGTTGCCCGACAGCGCCATTCCGTACCCGAACACCAGTCCGCCGACGATGGCGCCGGTCAGTCCCGGCATCTGCGCGATGTAGAAGCTGCGCGCGGGGTCGAACAGGCCCAGGGCGGTCAGCGCGAAGGTCGCGCAGACGGCGGCGCCGATGGCGATGCCCCACATCCTGAGCCGCGCCGATGAGCCGCCGTAAAGCTGATCCTCGATCGCGCCGAGGGTGCAGAACCGGCCGAGACGCGCGGCAAGGCCCAGGGCGATGCCGCCGCCAAGGCCGATGAGCGCGGCAAGGCCGGGCTCTCCGATGAGGTCGGTCATGTCTCCTCCCGGCGACGCCCGTTACTTGCAGAACAGGTCGTACACCGCCTCCATGATCCGCACGGTGCGCCCGTCCGTCAAGGAATAGAAGATCTGCTTGCCCTCGCGTCGCGCGGTAACGAGGTTCTCCTGCCGGAGCCGCATCAACTGCTGCGACACCGCGGCCTGCCGTGCCGACAGCAGGCGTTCGAGCTCGGTCACCGATTTCTCGCCCGCGGCGAGGTGGCAGAGGATCATCAGCCGCGACTCGTGGCCGAGCGCCTTGAGGAAGTCGGCGGCGTCGCGGGCGTTCTGCGCCATCCGCTCGAACTCGGCATCCGGCGTGGACTGGTTGAAGACTGGAAGCGACACGTGGTCTCCGTTCGGGGCGGCATCGGCCTCGGGCGCCGCCACCTTAGCGTTCCGCGGCGCGACATTGCAATTCTTCAGGCCGATCATGTCGTTCACGGTTCGGCCCGCTCCAGCAGCGCGTCGAGCATCGGCCAGAAGAACTGGTCGCCGGGATAGCCCTCGATGCGCGACACTTCCTCGCCGTCGTCCACCAGGATGAAGGTCGGGGTCAGGCGCGGGGCCGAGTCGAGCTCAAGGTCCGCGGGCACCGGTTCGTGCAGGTCGATCCGGCGCAGCGGCGCGCGGCGCCCCTCCTCGGTGTTGGCGTAGGCGGGCGCGATCTCGGCGTCCCAGCGGGCGCAGTAGACGCAGCCGTCCTGCTCGACCATGACGAGGGACAGCTCGGCCAGGGCCGCGCCGGGCAGGCACATCAGCAGCAGGGTCGCAAGCGCGCGCATCTTCCTCACTCCGGATCGGCCCCCGGGAGGGATCCCCGGGATCGGGCCTTGACGCCGGACATATTCCGAATGTTAGATTTTTCCAAGCTCGGGAGGAAAATAATGTTCGACGTGTCTCTGGGCGGCGCGCTGTTTGCGGGCCTGCTCTCGTTCCTGTCCCCCTGCATCCTGCCCATGGTGCCGTTCTACCTCGGCTACCTCGCGGGCGGATCGCTGCAGGGGGTGGGGCCGCAGGGGCAGGTGCCCGCGGCACTGCGGACGCGCGCGATCCTCGGCGCCGTGGCCTTCGCCGCCGGGGTCATCACGATCTTCGTCGCGCTCGGCGTCTCGGCCTCGGCCATCGGGCAGGCGGTGCGCGACTGGTTCGACGTCCTGCGCTATGTCGCCGCCGCGCTGATCGTCGCCATGGGGCTGCATTTTCTCGGGGTCCTGCGCATCCCCTTCCTCTACCGCCAGTTCCGGGCCGAGCCGGGCGACGTGAACAACCTTTCGCTGGCGGGGGCCTATGTCGTGGGCCTGGCCTTCGCCTTCGGCTGGACGCCCTGCGTCGGTCCCGTGCTGGCGGCGATCCTGTTCACCGCGGCGGGCACCGAATCGGCCGGGCGCGGAGCGTTCCTGCTGCTGGGATACGGGATCGGGATGACGGCGCCCTTCGTGCTGGCGGCGGCCTTCGTCGGGCCGTTCACCCGCTTCATGACGCGCTTCCGCCGCCACCTCGGCACGGTCGAGAAGGTGATGGGCGCGCTCCTGGTGCTGTTCGGGGTGTTGATCGCGACGAATTCGGTCAATGCTATCGCCCAGTGGATGATCGAGACCTTCCCCATCTTCACCCGCTACGGATAACGGAGATTTCCATGCTGCGCACCGCGCTCGCCGCCACCCTGATCCTGGTCTCCCTGCCGCTCGCGGCCGAGGAGGCGCGCAAGCCCGTCCTCGGCGACGACGGGTTGCACAAGGCGCCCTGGATGCAGGACACCTTCAAGGTCCTGCGCGAGGACCTGGAAGAGGCCGAATCGGAAGGCAGGCGGCTTCTGCTGATGATCGAGCAGCGGGGCTGCATCTACTGCACCAAGATGCACGAGGAGGTCTTCGTCGTGCCCGAGATCGACCGGATGCTGGCCGAGGATTTCTACGTGGTACAGCTGAACATGTTCGGCGACGTCGAGGTGACGGACTTCGACGGCGAGGTGCTGAGCGAGAAGGACGCGGTGCGGAAATGGGGCGCCATGTTCACGCCGACGCTGATCTTCCTGCCCGAACACGCCGCCGACGTCCCCGAGGACGCCTCGGCCGCCGATGCGGCGGTGGTGACGATGCCGGGCGCCTTCGGCAAGTCGACGACGGCGCACCTGCTGAAATGGGTGCTGGAGAAGGGCTATGCCGGGGAGGAGCCGTTCCAGAAGTACCACGCCCAAATGCTGGAGGAGCAGGGCGGGACGGACTGAACGGGAGAGTACGGACAGATTTAGTATTCAAGATTTGAAATCTGTTCTTGATCGGGGTGGCGCCCTCGAATACCGTGGTGCACAAGGTGAGAGATCGCCAAAGGGAGGATCCATGAGAAACCACATTCGCCTCGCCGCGGGGATCGCCGCGCTTTGCGGCACCGCCGCCTTCGCCTCGGAGCCGCCGGCGCCCTCGGACGTCGTCTATACCGACACCGGCGCGGTCGAAGCCTCGCTGACCGGCCAGCCGGGGGATGCCGCCTCGGGCGCCGCGATCGCCGGCGACAAGTCGGTGGGCAACTGCGTGGCCTGCCACATGATCAGCGACCTGGCCGACGTGCCCTTCCAGGGCGAGGTCGGTCCGCCGCTCGACGGGGCCGGCAGCCGCTGGAGCGAGGCCGAGCTGCGCGGCATCGTCGCCAACGCGAAGAAGACCTTCCCCGAGACGATGATGCCGTCCTTCTACAAGAACGAAGGCTATATCCGTCCCGGCGACGCCTATACCGGCGACGCCCCCTCGGGCCCGCTGGAGCCGATCCTGACGGCCCAGCAGGTCGAGGACGTGGTCGCCTACCTGATGACGCTCAAGGAGTAACCAGATGAACCTGACCCGCAGACATGCCCTGGCGGCGGGCGCGGCGGCGCTTGTCCTGCCCCGCATCGCCTGGGCCGACGCCACCGCCGACGCCATCTCCGCCTTCACCGGCGGCGCCGACGTCGCCGAAGGCTCGGGCCTGACCCTGACCGCCCCGGAGATCGCCGAGAACGGCAACACCGTGCCGATCGAGGTCGACGCGCCCGGCGCCGAGGCGATCATCGTGCTTGCCACCGGCAACCCCAACCCCGACGTCGTGACCTTCCACTTCGGCAAGCTCGCGGGGGCGCAGCGCGCCTCGACCCGGATCCGCCTGGCGGAAACGCAGGAGGTCGTGGCGGTCGCCAAGATGTCCGACGGCACGTTCCAGCGCGCCTCGCGCGAAGTGAAGGTCACCATCGGCGGCTGCGGCGGCTGAAGCGGTATCGCAAGGAGTTACAGACATGGCTGAAAACGTCACCCCCCGCGTCCGCGTCCCGAAAAGCGCGAAGCCCGGCGAGGACATCACGATCAAGACCCTGATCTCCCACCCGATGGAATCCGGGCAGCGCAAGGACAAGGAAGGCAACACCATCCCGCGCTCGATCATCAACCGCTTCGTCGCGACCTTCAACGGCGAGACGGTGATCGACGTCACGATGGAACCCGCGATCTCGACCAACCCGTACTTCGAATTCGTGGCCAAGGTGCCCGAGGCGGGCACGTTCGAGTTCACCTGGTACGACGACGACGGGTCGGTCTACACCGACAAGCAGGACATCGCGGTTGGATAGGCCGGAACGGCGAAAGGGAGGAAAGCCGATGATGACCAGAACGATCACGGCGATGGCGGTGGCGCTGATGGCCACCGGAACGTTCGCACAGGCGCAGGATCTCGTCATCAACGGCGAGATCCCGATCACCACCCGCGCCCCGGCGCCGGATTTCGTGCCCGCCTTCTCCGAGGTGATCTCGGGGTGGGAGTTCCGCTCGCCCGAGACGCAGCAGCTGGAGACGGACGATTTCGAGAACCCGGGGATGCTGTTCGTGGAAGCGGCGCGCGAGGCGTTTTCCGAGCCGCTGAAGGAAGGCGGTCAGTCCTGCGCCGACTGCCACGAGTCGCCCGAGGCCCTGGCCGGGGCGCGCGCGGTCTATCCGAAGTGGGACGAGGAGCACGGCGAGGTCCAGACCATCGAGATGCAGATCAACGAATGCATCACCGAGCGCGCCGGGGCCGAGCCCTGGGGATACGTCTCGACCGAGATGGACAACATGAGCGCGCTGATGTCCGCCGTGTCGCGCGGGATGCCGGTGAACGTCGCCACCGACGGCCCGGCCCACGAGACGTGGAAGCAGGGCGAGGAGATGTATTACACCCGCTACGGCCAGCTGGAGTTGAGCTGCGCCAACTGCCACGAAGACAATTACGGCAACATGATCCGCGCCGACCACCTGAGCCAGGGGCAGATCAACGGCTTCCCTGCCTACCGGCTGAAGAACGCCAAGCTGAACTCGGTCCACGACCGCTTCAAGGGCTGCATCCGCGACACCCGGGCCCAGACGTTCAAGCCCGGCAGCCCCGAGTTCGTGGCGCTTGAACTTTACGTCGCCTCGCGCGGCAACGGCCTCTCGGTCGAAGGGCCGAGCGTCCGCAACTGATCCAAGGCGCCCCGGCGGGGAACCGTCCGGGGCGCTTTCGTCTCAAGTCACATTCCCGTTACGGAATGTAATTCATCGCTTCGGAGGAGCTTCCGATGATCTCGCGCCGCCATTTCATCCAGGCCGGTCTGGCCACCTCGGCGCTCTGGGGCCTGTCGGCCACCGGCAACTGGGGCCGCCTTGCCGCGCAGCAGAGCCTGACGCAGGAGGGGCTGATCGGCGACCAGGCGACGGGCGACGTGACGCTGATCCACATCACCGACATCCACGCCCAGACCCAGCCGATCTGGTTCCGCGAGCCTTCGGTCAACGTCGGCGTCGGCCAGGTCGCGGGGCTGCCGCCGCACCTGACGGGGGCCGAGTTCCGCAAGCTGTTCGGGATCGAACAAGGTTCGGCCATGGATTACGCCCTGACGTTCGAGGATTTCGTGGCCCTCGGGCGCGAATACGGACGGATGGGCGGGGTGGACCGGATCGCCACCGTGGTGAAGGCGATCAAGGCGCAGGCGCCCGGCGCGCTGGTGCTGGACGGCGGCGACACCTGGCAGGGCTCGCTGCCCGCGCTCAGGACGCAAGGCGCGGACATGGTCCGGATCTTCAACGCCCTCGGGACCGAGGCGATGACATCGCACTGGGAGTTCACGCTGGGGATCGACCGGGTGACGGAGATCGTCGAGAACGAACTGGCCTTCCCCTTCCTCGGCGCCAACATCTTCGACGCCACCTGGGACGAACCGGCCTACGAGCCGATGCAGATGTTCGAGCGGAACGGCACCTCGGTCGCCGTGATCGGGCAGGCCTTCCCCTATCTGCCCATTGCCAACCCCTCGTGGATGTTCCCGGACCTGAGCTTCGGCGTCAGGACCGAGCGGATGGCCGAGGTGGTGCAGCAGGCCCGCGACGCGGGGGCCGAGGTGGTCGTCGTGCTGTCGCACAACGGCTTCGACGTGGACCGCAAGATGGCCTCGGAAGTGCCGGGGATCGACGTGATCCTGACCGGACACACCCACGATGCCTTGCCCGAGCCGGTGCAGGTGGGCCAGACCTTCCTGATCGCCTCCGGCTCCCACGGCAAGTTCGTCTCGCGCGTCGATCTCGACGTGGCGGACGGCGCGATGAAGGCGCTGCGCCACCGGCTGATCCCCATCTTCTCGGACGTGATCGCGCCGGATGCCGAGATGACGGCGCTGGTGGACGAGACCCGCGCCCCCTTCGCCACCGAGATGGCCGAGGTGTTGGGAAGCACCGACACGCTCCTCTACCGCCGGGGCAACTTCAACGGGACGTGGGACGACCTGATCTGCGAGGCCCTGCTGGAGCAGCGCGACGCCGAGATCGCGCTCAGCCCCGGCTTCCGCTGGGGCGCCTCGGTGATGCCGGGGCAGGAGATCACGCGGGAGGACGTGTTCAACGTCACCGCCATGTCCTACCCCGCCGCCTACCGCTCGGAAATGACCGGCGAGATGCTGAAGATCGTGCTGGAGGACGTGGCCGACAACCTGTTCAACCCCGACCCCTACTACCAGCAGGGCGGCGACATGGTGCGGGTCGGCGGCCTCGGCTACCGCATCGACATCATGCAGGAGCAGGGCAAGCGGCTGTCCGAGCTCACGCTGCTTGGCACGGGCGAAAGGATCGACCCCGCGAAGACCTACACCATCGCGGGCTGGGCCAGCGTCAACGAAGGCACCGAGGGCCCGCCGATCTGGGAGGTGCTCGAGGCGCACATCAAGTCGAAGGGCACCGTCTCGGTGCCCGAGAACACCGCCGTCACTCTGGAACAAGGATGAAGGACATGAAGGCTTTCGTGACTGCCGCCCTGATCGGGATGCTGGCCACCGGCGCGTTCGCCGAGGGCAAGGCCCACAAGCTGGCGATCCACGTCGACGAGAACGACCCGCAGGTGATGAACATGGCGCTGAACAACGCCGCCAACGTCGCCTCCTATTACAGGGAGCAGGGCGACACCGTGACGATCGAGATCGTCACCTACGGCCCCGGCCTGCACATGGTTATGGCCGACAGCCCCGTCGCCGACCGCATCGCCGCCATGTCGCTGGAGACAGAGGGCATGAGTTTCGCCGCCTGCGCCAACACCATGGACGGGATGGAGAAGAAGACCGGGAAGAAGCCCGAACTGCTGGACGAGGCCAAGGTGGTGCCCTCGGGCGTCGTGCGGCTGATCGAGCTGCAGGAGGACGGTTACAGCTACGTCAGGCCGTAACCCCACGAAGGAGAAAACCGATGAAGACCCCGACACGACGCGCCTTCCTGAGGGGGGCCGCCGTGGCCGGAGCCGCCTTGTCCGGCGGCCGGGCCATGGCACAGTCCGCCGACCCCGCGATCACCGAGCTTCGGCCCTGGATGCAGCAGCTGGGCGAGGGGGTGGACGCCCGCCCCTATGGCCACCCGTCGCAGTACGAGGCCCACGTGGTGCGCCGCAACGTGCCTTGGCTGACGGCGGATCCCGTGAGCTCGGTCAACTTCACGCCGCTGCACGAGCTTGACGGGATCATCACCCCGAACGGGTTGTGCTTCGAGCGTCACCACGCCGGCATCGCCGAGGTGGACCCGGCGGAACACCGGCTGATGATCAACGGCCTGGTCGAAAGGCCGCTGGTCTTCACCATGGCCGACCTCATGCGCTTTCCCCGTGTAAACCGCGTGCATTTCCTGGAATGCGCCGCGAACTCCGGGATGGAGTGGGCGGGCGCGCAGCTGAACGGCTGCCAGTACACCCACGGCATGATCCACAACGTGATGTATACGGGCGTGCCCCTGCGCCTGCTGCTGGAAGAGGCGGGGGTGAAGGCCGCGGGCACCTGGCTGCTGGCCGAGGGTGCGGATGCGGCGGCGATGACCCGCTCGATCCCGATGGAGAAGGCGCTCGACGACTGCCTCGTCGCCTGGAAGATGAACGGCGAGGCGCTGCGCCCCGAGCAGGGCTATCCCGTCCGCCTGGTCGTGCCGGGCTGGGAAGGCAACATGTGGGTGAAGTGGCTGCGCCGCCTCGAAGTGGGCGACCAGCCCTGGGAGCAGCGCGAGGAGACGAGCAAGTACACCGACCTTCTCGACAACGGCCGCGCCCGCAAGTTCACCTGGGAGATGGACGCCAAGTCCGTCATCACCAGCCCCTCGCCGCAGGCGCCGATCACCCATGGCAAGGGGCCGCTGGTCATCACCGGCGTCGCCTGGTCGGGGCGCGGCACGATCCCGCGGGTGGATGTCACGACCGACGGCGGCATGACCTGGCATCAGGCGCGGATGTCGGGGCCGTCGATGGACAAGTCGATGCACCGGTTCTACCTCGAGATCGACTGGGACGGCGCCCCGATGCTGCTGCAGAGCCGGGCGATGGACAGCACCGGCTATGTCCAGCCGACGAAGGACATGCTGAGGAAGGTCCGCGGCGAGAACTCGATCTACCACAACAACGGCATCCAGACCTGGGCCGTCAACGCCAACGGGGAGGCCGAGAATGTCGAAATCTCGTGAAACCGTGAAGATCCTCGTGCCCGCGCTGCTGGGCACGACCGCGCTGCTGGGCGTCGCCTTCGGGCTGGCGGACCGCATGATCCATGCGCCGTCCGATGGCCAAGGCACCGCCGCGGGCCGCGTCGTCGCCGCGGTGGCGGCTGTGGAGCATGCGGTCGAGGACGCGCTGGTGCCCGCCGCCTCGGCCGAGGAACACGCCGTGACCCCGGCCGACGAGGGCGAGGATTTCGCCAGCCTGTCCCGCGACGGCGGCTTCGGTCTGGGCCGCGCGGCGCTGCCCGAGGAGGTCGCCGCCTGGGACATCGACGTGCGCCCCGACGGGCAGGGCCTGCCCCGGGGCTCGGGCGACGTGGCGACGGGCGAGGAGATCTGGGTCGAGACCTGCGCCATGTGCCACGGCGACTTCGGCGAGGCGGTGGGCCGCTGGCCGCAGATCGCGGGCGGCTGGGACACGCTGAACCGCAAGGATCCGGTCAAGACGGTGGGCAGCTACTGGCCCTATCTGTCGACCGTCATCGACTATGTCCACCGCGCCATGCCCTTCGGCAACGCGCAAAGCCTGGAGCCGGATCAGGTCTATGCGCTGACGGCCTACATCCTCTACCTCAACAACGTCGTGGACGAGGACTTCGTGCTGTCGGACCAGACATTTGCCGAGGTGAAGATGCCGAACGCCGACGGCTTCTTCATGGACGACCGCCCCGAGACCGAGCTGAAGGAATGGACCTACGAGCCCTGCATGGAGAACTGCAAGGAGGCCCCGGCCGAGATCGTCATGCGCGCCGCGGTGCTGGACGTGACGCCGGGCACGGACGAGGCGGCGGGCGAAGGCCAGAGGGAGCCTGCCACGACCGCCGCGGCCGAGCCGGAGACGACCGCCGGGCCTGCCGACACCGCCCCGGAAGCGGCCGCCGCAACGGAGGGTTCGGCGGGCGAGGATGTCGCCGCGGTGGACCCGGCGCTGGCCGAGGCGGGGGAGAAGGTGTTCCGCAAGTGCCAGGCCTGCCACGCCGTGGGCGAGGGGGCGAAGAACAAGGTCGGGCCGCAGCTGAACGGCGTCCTCGGGCGCGGGGTCGGCAGCATCGACGGGTTCAACTACTCTCCCGCCTTCCGCGAGGCCTACGACAACGGCGAGGTCTGGACCGCGGACCGGCTGTCGGCCTTCCTCGAGAACCCGAGGGACGCGATGCCGGGCACCAAGATGTCCTACCGCGGTCTGCCCGATGCGGGCGACCGGGATGCGCTGATCGCCTTCCTCGCGTCCCACGGCGACTGAGGCACCGCCGCCGCCCGGTCCTTACCGCGCGGCGGCTGCGAAACAGACGTATCCCCGCGCCCGCGCCGGGCGTAGGATGGGGGCGGGCCGGTCCCGACCCGGCCCGCCGTTGCACCGGCCCTGCCCCTTTGCCCGAAAGGTTCCCGCCATGCGCCCCGCCCGTTTCGCCCTCGTCCTCGCTCTCGCCGCCCTCCCGGCCGCCGCACCGGCGCAGGCGCAGGAGGTCGTCACCTATGACGTCGCCGGCAGCTTCGACGACGCGATCTTCGGGCTGGAATCGGCCATCGTGAACCGCGGCCTCGTCGTCGAGTTCGTGAGCCACGTCGGCGAGATGCTGGAGCGCACGCGCGAGGATGTGGGCGGCACCGAGAAGCTGTTCGACAACGCCGAGATCTACGTCTTCTGCTCGGCCGTCGTCAGCCGCGAGGTGATGGAGGCCGACCCGATGAACATCGCCTACTGTCCCTACACCGTCTTCGCCGCCGAACGGGAGGGCAGGGTGATGGTCGGCTACCGCACCTATCCCGACGGTCCCATGGACGCGGTGGAAGAGCTGCTCGACGGCATCGCGAAGGAGGCGGCGGGGCAGTAGACCCCGCCGGGGCCCGCGCTCAGCCCGCGTCCCATCCGAATACGTCGCCGTCGCGCGTGATCCGGCCTATGCCGCCGCCGGGCAGGTGGAAGCCGATGGCGGTGGTGCCGTCCTCCGCCAGCCGCTCCAGCAGCGCCAGCCGGGTCTTCACGCCAAGCTTGGGGTCCTGATCCGCGGGGGCGTGCCAGGACGGCTGCGCCAGCGCGACGTGGGCGTTGCCGATGGCGTCGCCGATCAGGAAGACGCGGCCGTCGTCTCCGGACAGCTCGAAAGACATGTGCCCCGGCGTGTGGCCCGGCGTTGCGACGGCGGCGATTCCCGGCAGGATCGTCTCGCCGTCGTCGAAGCTGGCCAGCCGGTCGCCCAGCAGCTCGATCCGCCGCTGCGCCCCGGCGGCGAAGCTCTGCCGCTCGGGGGCGATGGTGTTCACCGTCTCGGGGTCGGACCAGTAGGCGCGTTCCGCCGCGCCCATCAGATGCTGCGCATTGGCGAAGACCGGTTCGTCGAAGTCGTCGAGCACGCCCCAGAGGTGGTCGGGATGGCCGTGGGTAAAGATCACGTGGGTGATGTCGTCGGCGGCCACACCCGCCGCGTCCAGCGCCTCCATCAGCTTGCCGGCCGTCGGCATGAAGGCATGGCCCGAGCCGGCATCGAACAGCACCAGCGCGTCTTCGTGGCGCATCAGGGTGAGGTTGCAGGGCGGCTCCATGCCGCCCGCCTGCGTCCCGGCGGCGTCGAGGATCCGTTTCACGGCGGCGGGATCGAGGTCGCCGATCACGAAGCTCTCGGGCAGGGTCAGGTGGCCGTCGCTCAGCGTCGTGACGCTGCGCGACGCGCCGAGATCGGCCTCGGTGGCGGCCCAGAGGCGCGGCGCGGCGCCAAGCGCGGCGAAGGCGGCGGAGGTGGCGAGGAAGCTGCGGCGGTTCGGCATCTGGTCTGGTCCCGTGAGTGATATTCAGGGATCACTATATGACAGAACCGCCGAAGCGCCATGGGGCGCCGACAGAAACGCGCCCAATCCGGTGCCGGTCGGTGTCGTGCTGCGCCCTCGCGGCCGGAGCGGGCCGGGCTGCAACCCGGCCCCGCCCTCAAAGCCCTGCGGCCAGCTCCGCCCGTCCGGTTTCCAGCAGGTCGCGCACGTGGGGCGCGAAGGAGCGCCAGACGTCGAGCCGCACGTCCTCTTCCCCGTCGCGCCACAGAACGACGGTCGCGCCGTCGAAGACCGTGCGCGCGCCGCGCCCCGGCGCGATGGCGGACACGTCCCGCGGGCAGCCCATCGCCATCAGGTCCAGCGTCCCCTTCCCTGAGACCCTGAACCGGATCTCCCGGTCCGAGATGTCGGCCAGCGCATGGGGCGCCTCGCCATAGGCATCGGCCAGCGCCTGCACGATGGCCGCGCCGTCCTCCTCCGGCGCAAGGATCACCCATTCGTCGGGGCCGAGGCACATCGCCTCGCGCCCCGCCTCGCCAGTGCGTTCGCCCACCCGGCCGGGCAGGGTCAGCCCGAGCGCGCGGCCCAGCACCTCGGCCTGCGCCGGACGGGCGCGCAGCGAGAAGCGGGCGGCGGGCGGCAGCACCTCGATCGCCGGCAGGTCCTCGGGGGCGAAGTCGTCGGTATGCTTCATCGTCGTCTCCTGCTCTCAGAGTTTGGCGCGGCCGCCCTCGGGGTCGTAGAACACGGCCGAGGCGATCACCGCCGCCTCGACGCCCTTCCCGGTCGGCACATGCACCGTCTCGCCCATGCGGGCGCGGCCGTTCTCGATCACCGCCATGGCGATGGAGCGGCCCAGCGTGGCGCTGTGATAGCTCGACGTGACGTGGCCGATCATCTTCATCGGCGTCGGCTGGTTCGGGTCGTCGACGATCTGCGCGCCCTCGTCCAGCCGCACCTTGCCGTCCTGCGTCAGCAGGCCGACGAGCTGCCGCCGCCCCTGTGCCACAAGGTCGGGGCGGGCGAGCGAGCGCTTGCCGACGAAATCGGGCTTCGCCTTGCCGATGGCCCAGTCGAGCCCCGCGTCGTCCGGCGTCACCGTGCCGTCGGTGTCCTGCCCGACGATGATGAAGCCCTTCTCGGCCCGCAGCACGTGCATCGTCTCGGTCCCGTAGGGGGTGATGCCGTGGGCCTTTCCGGCCTCCATCAGCGCCTCCCACAGCGCGCGGCCGTGGCGGGCGGGCACGTTGATCTCGTAGCCGAGTTCGCCGGTGAAGGAGAGGCGGAACAGCCGCGCCGGGATCCCGGCGACGGTGCAGTCGGCCACCGACATCATCGGGAACGCCTCGTTCGAGATGTCCAGCCCCTCGACCAGCCCATCCAGCACCGTGCGCGCCTTTGGCCCGTTCAGCGCCGCGACCGCCCACTGCTCGGTGGTGGAGGTCAGCCACACGTCCAGGTCCGGCCACTCGGTCTGGAGGTAGTCCTCCATCATGTTCAGCACCCGCGCCGCACCGCCCGTGGTGGTGGTGACGTGGAACCGGTGGTCGGAGATGCGGCCGATCACGCCGTCGTCGCGGATGAACCCGTCCTCGCCCAGAAGCACGCCGTAGCGCAGCTTGCCCGGGGCGAGCTTGGTCCAGGGGTTCGTGTACATCCGGTTCATGAACTCGGCGGCGTCGGGGCCCGTCACCTCGATCTTGCCGAGGGTCGAGGCGTCGAAGAGGCCGACGCCCTCGCGCACCGCGCGGCATTCGCGGGCGACGGCGTCGTCCATGTCCTCCGACCCTTGCGGGAAATACCGCGCGCGGCGCCACTGGCCCACCGGCTCCCACACCGCGCCGTTCTCGGCGGCCCAGCTGTCGATGGGGGTCTTGCGCGTCACCTCGAAATGCGCGCCGCGGTGGTAGCCCGCGAAGGTGCCGAAGGTCGTCGGCGTGTAGGGCGGGCGGAAGGTCGTGAGGCCGACCTTCGGCGGCTCCTTGCCCAGGGCGTTCGAGGCGATCAGCAGGCCGTTGATGTTCGAAAGCTTCCCCTGGTCCGTCGCCATGCCCGTGGTGGTGTAGCGCTTGACGTGCTCGATCGAGCGCATGCCCTCGCGCACCGCCAGGCGGATGTCCTTCGCGGTGACGTCGTTCTGGAAGTCCACGAAGGCGCGGGTGTGGCCGCGGTCGTGGTCGGTCGGCAGTTCCTCGTGGGCGGTGCCGGTGCCGGGGCGGTCCTGGCGCACGTCATGGGTCGGCGCGGCGGCGGAGAGCCCCAGCGCCTCCGCCGCCAGCGCGCCCGCCTTCGCCCCGTCGTCGAGCGCCGCGCCGTAGCCCCAGAGCCCGCGGCCCGCGCCCGCGATCTCAACCGCCTCGGACTTGCGGTCGGGCAGGAAGGCGGTGTTCTCCGCGTCCCACTTCAGCGTGCCCTTGGTGTGGGAGAAGAGGTGCAGCGAGGGCGTCCAGCCGCCGCACATCAGCACGCAGTCGCAGAAGACCTTCGTGCCGTTGCCGACGCTGCCGTCGCGCAGGGGGTTGATCCGCAGGGCCGAGACGCGCAGCCGCCCGTCGGTGCCCGTCGCGGTGTGGCCAAGGCGCAGGCGGATGCCGCGCCGCTCGGCTTCGGCCACCAGGTCCTCGCGCACGTCGGTGCGGGTGTCGACGATCACGGCGATCCCCGTGCCCGCATCCTGCAGGTCGAAGGCCGCATGCCAGGCGCTGTCGTGGCTCGTCACCACGGCGGCGCTGTCGCCGACGCGCACGCCGAAACGGTGCAGATAGGTCTGCGCCGCCCCCGCCAGCATCACGCCGGGCCGGTCGTTGCCGTGGAAGACCAGCGGCTTCTCGATGGCGCCCTGGGCCAGCACGACATGCCGCGCCCGGATCCGCCACAGCCGCTCGCGCGGGGCGTTCTCGGGCACGCTGTCGAGGTGATCGGTCAGCCGCTCGGCCAGACCGATCATGTTCTGGTGGTAATAGCCGATGGCGGTGGTGCGCGTCATCACCCGGACGCCCGACTCGGCCAGGTCCGCCGCCCGCGCGGCGATCCAGTTCCAGGCTTTCGCGCCATCGATGACCACCTCGGGATCGGACAGCAGCGCGCCGCCGATCTCGGCCGTCTCCTCGGCCAGCACCACCTTCGCCCCCGCCTTTGCCGCCGCCAGCGCCGCGGCGATGCCCGCGGGACCGGCGCCGATCACCAGCACGTCGGTGTGGGCATGGCGCGAGGCGTAGCGGTCGGGGTCGGTCGTCTCGGGCGCGCGGCCGAGACCGGCGGCGGCGCGGATCACCGGCTCGTACACCTTGTCCCAGAAGCCCTTCGGCCACATGAAGGTCTTGTAGTAGAAGCCGGCCGAGAACAGCGGCGACAGCGCGTCGTTGATCGCGCCGACGTCGAACTTCAGGCTGGGCAGGCGGTTCTGGCTTTCCGCGACCAGCCCCGAGCGCAGCTCCTGGAGCGTCGCCCGTGTGTTCGGCTCGAACCGGCCGCGCCCGCGCGAGGTGCCGACCAGCGCGTTCGGCTCTTCCGAACCGGCGGTGACGATGCCGCGGGGGCGGTGGTACTTGAACGACCGGCCCACCAGGTGCACGCCGTTGGCCAGCAGGGCGGAGGCGAGCGTGTCGCCGCGCAGGCCAAAGAAGCTCTTCCCGTCGAAGGTGAAGCGCACGGGGGCGTGGTGGTCGACCCGGCCCTTGCCGGTGACGCGGAAGCGGCTCATTCGGAAGCCTCCAGATCGCTGAGGGCGGGGCGCGGCGCGCCCGCCGGATAGGTGGTCAGGAACCGGTCCGACACGGTGTCGCGCACGGCGTTGAAGAAGCGCGCGCAGCCGTGGACATGGCGCCAGCGTTCGTAATGGGCGCCCTTCACGTTCGAGCGGATGAACAGGTAGTCGCGCCACTCCTCGTCGGTGGTGGCCGAGGGGTCGGCGGGCCGCGCGATATGCGCCTCGCCGGCATAGGCGAACTCCGACTCCGGCAGGGTCTCGTCGCAGTAGGGACAATGGATCAGAAGCATGTGCGTGTCCTCGAAGATGTCGTCCGGGGGCGGTCCCCGCGGGTCGAAGGGCAGGGTGGGGTTTCACCCCGCCCGCTGCCGCCGGTTCAGTGCGCCACGGCCGCCGCCGCCGCCTCGTCGATCAGCCGTCCGGTCGTGAACCGCTCCAGCGTGAAGGGCGCGTTGATCGGGTGCGGCTCGTCCTTCGCCACGGTCCAGGCCAAGACGTGGCCCGCCCCCGGCGTCGCCTTGAACCCGCCGGTGCCCCAGCCGCAGTTGACGTAAAGTCCCGGCACCGGCGTCTTGCCGAGGATCGCCGAGCGGTCGGGCGTCACGTCGACGATGCCGCCCCATTTCCGCAGCATCCGCATCCGCGTCACCGTCGGGAAGATCTCGCAGATCGCGGCCAGCGTGTGCTCGATCAGGGGCAGGCCGCCCCGCTGGGAATAGCTCGTGTACTGGTCGGTGCCCGAGCCGATGACCAGTTCGCCCTTGTCGGACTGGCTCATGTAGGCGTGGACCGCGTTCGACATCACGACGCAGGGCATGCAGGGCTTCACCGGCTCGCTGACCAGCGCCTGGAGCGGATAGCTTTCCAGCGGCAGGCGCACGCCCGCCGTCTCCATGATGACGCTGGTGTGCCCGGCGGCCGAGACGGCGACCTTCTTCGCCCGGATGAAGCCGCGCGCCGTTTCGACCCCCTCGACCGCGCCGTTCGCGCCGCGCCGGATCGCCGTCACCGGGCAGTTCTGGATGATGTCGACCCCGCGCGCCGCCGCCGCCCGCGCATAGCCCCAGGCCACCGCATCGTGACGCGCGGTTCCCGCACGCTTCTGAAGCGCCGCGCCCATGACCGGATAGCGCGCGTCGGGCGAGATGTTCAGGATCGGGCAGAACTCCTTCGCCTGGCGCGGGGTCAGCCACTGGTTGTCGACGCCGTTCAGCCGGTTGGCATAGACATGGCGCTGGAAGCTCTGCACGTCGTGGACGTTGTGGGCCAGCATCAGCACGCCGCGCTGGCTGAACATGACGTTGTAGTTCAGCTCCTGGCTCAAGCCCTCCCACAGGTCGAGCGCATGGTCGTAAAGCCGCGCGCTTTCGTCGTAGAGATAGTTCGAGCGGATGATCGTGGTGTTGCGGCCCGTGTTGCCGCCGCCCAGCCAGCCCTTCTCGATCACCGCGACATTGGTGATCCCGTGCTCCTTCGCGAGGTAGTAGGCAGCGCCGAGGCCGTGCCCGCCCGCGCCGACGATGATCACGTCGTACTCGGTCTTCGGCTGGGCGTCGGGCCACTGCTGGTCCCAGTCCCTGTTGCCCGAGAGGGCGTTCCTGACGAGCGACAGCGCGGAGAATCGGGTCATGGCGGCGGTCCTTGGGCGGGGGCGATCCTGCGCGTCATGCCAGAAAGCCGCGGGGCAGGGGAGTAGATATGCGCCAGATCTCCGGTATGATCGCGTCATGCCCGAAACGACTCATCCCGCCCTGCGCGTCGGTCTGATCCTTGGCGAACGCTTCACGCTGTCGGCCTTCGCCAACTTCGTCGATGTCCTGCGCCTTGCCGCCGACGAGGGCGACCGCTCGCGCCCGATCCGCTGCCGCTGGAGCGTGCTGTCCTCGGACATGGCCCCCGTCCGCTCGTCCTGCGGCGTCTCGGTCGGGCCGAACGAGCGGCTGGGCGATGCGTCGCGCTTCGACTACGTCGTGGTCGTCGGCGGACTGCTCGACGACGTGGGCCGCCTCGCGCCGGAGTACGCCGCCTTCCTGCACCGCGCCGCCGCCGCGGGCATCCCGCTCGTCGGGCTGTGCACCGGGGCCTTCCTGCTGCACGACGCGGGCCTGATGCAGGGCTACCGCTGCTGCGTCAGCTGGTTCCACCACGAGGATTTCCTGGAACGCTTCGACGGGATCGAGCCGGTGTCCGACCGCATCTTCGTTGTCGACCGCGACCGCCTCACCTGCTCGGGCGGGGCCAGCGCCGCGCACCTCGCCGCGCATCTCGTGGACCGCCACATCGGCACCTCGGCGGCGCGGAAAAGCCTGCACATCCTCATCATCGACGATGCCATGCCCGCGGACGAGCCGCAGCCGATCCTGCCGTCGGACCTGCACACCCGCGACCCGCTGGTGCGCCGGGCGATCCTGCACATGCAGCAGCACATGGACAGCGCCCCCAGCGTCACCCGCATCGCCGAGGCGATGGAGGTCAGCCGCCGCAAGCTGGAACGCCACTTCCTGCGCGCCATTGCCCTGACCCCGTCCGAGGCCTTCCTCCGCCTGCGCCTGTCCCAGGCGCGCCTGCTTCTGGAAACGTCGGGACGCACGGTGACCGAGATCGCCGCCGAGACCGGCTTCTGCGACGCCTCGCACCTGGCCCGCGTGTTCCGCGAGCGTGAGGGCGTCACCCCCGACGCCTGGCGGCGCAGCACGGCGAGATCGACGGCGCAGGCCTGAAGGCCAGCGGCGCGGAACGACCCGGCGCCCGGCCTACTGGCGGATCAGGGCGACGTTCTCCGAACCGCGCTGGCGCACCGAGGCGGTGTTTCCCGAACTCGCCTGGAGCAGCGCCGCTTCGTTGTCGTTGCCCTGGACGTCGAGGAAGAAGATGTTCGCAAGGCCCGTCTGGGAGGTCGCGAACAGGTTGCGGTCGCCCTCGACTGTCATGGTCGCGGCGTTGCCGCTGCCGGTCTGGGTGAAATACCCGGCCTCGAGCCCCAGCGCGCGCGCCTCGGGAGACAGCAGTCCGGCGGCATTGTTCTGATCCCCGGTCACGCCCAGGACGAAGAGGTTGCTGCCGCGCTGCGCCAGGTGCGCCGCGTTGTCCGAGCCGGTGACGCCGACGGTCGCCTCGTTCTGCCCGCCAAGCCCGGCGTCGTAGTCCTGGTCGCCGGTGATCGTGTTCCGGTTCCCCTCGATCTGCGCGGACAGCCGGTTGGTGCCCTGCTGGCGCACCAGCACGCCGTTGCTGCCGCTCTGGCCGATCAGGTCGAGGGTCACGACGTTGGTGCCGTACTGGTCCACGCCGATGTTGTTGCCGTCGCCGTCGATCGCGGCCACCGAGATGTCGTTCTCGGTCCCGTCCTGGCGCAGGCCGATCTGGTTCGCGTCGCCCGACAGGGTCAGGAGGCCGGTGGTGTTGAGACGCCCGCCCTGGCGGATCCCGAAGCGGTTGTCGTCGCCGTAGATCAGGAGGTCGGCGATGTTGCCGTTCGCCTTGCTGTCCTCGCTCTCGGCCTGCTGCAGGATGCTGCTGTCGGCGGTGTCGGGAATCGCGGCATAGCCTTCGAGGGAGAGGCGGCCGTTGAAGTTCCCCTCCATCGTGATGCGGATGTAGTTCTGTTCCAGTCGGTCGACGCTGTTGGCGAACTGTTCGACCCGGTCGACGACGTTGCGCAGGCCGAACTGCTCGACCATCGCCTCCTGCCGCGCCTCGCCCGCCTCCTGGGTCTGGTTGACCGAGTTCAGGACGTTGGCCTCGCCGATGGCCTGCCGCACGACCAAGGCGTTCGCGCCGTGCGGCACCGCGCCGAGCGCGCGCTGCACCACCGAGCCGACGACGTTGTCGTTCGTCCGCTGCTCGATGTCGATGGAGTTGTGGGTGGTCGCGGTCGTGAACTCGCCCAGCTGGAACACGCCGGGAGCGGTCAGGCCGATGCTGTTGGACAGCCCGGACTGGAGAATGGAGATGTCGTTGTAGAGACCCTGCTGGCGCATCGGCACGGCGTCGGAACCGGCCTGGTTGGTGTCGCCGTTCTGGGCGATGGCGGCGGCGTTGTCGCGGCCGTCCTGTCCGATGAACACCGAGCTGTCGTTGGACTGGGCCAGCGCGAGGGACGGCGCGGCAAGGGCCAGCGCGATGCAGGCGAGGGAGGTCCGGTTCAGGGCCATGGCCGCTCCTGTGCGTCATCGGTGTGTTCCGCCCCCTAGGGGGCGGAAAGGGCGGACCCGGTCGCCCGGGTCCGCCGGTGTCATTGGATCACTGGCTGATCCCGGCGTTGTTGCCGTTGCCCGTCTGGGTGAAGCTTGCGGTGTTCGCCCCGCCCATCTGCACGACGGCGGCCTGGTTCATATTGCCGGAAACGGTGCCGGTGATGGTGTTGCCGTCGCCGATGGAGGCTAGCAGGAACGCGTTCAAGTCGCCGGCGACGGTCAGGCTGGCCGTGTTCAGGTCGCCCTGCTGGCTGATCAGACCGGACGACAAGGAGCCTGCGGCCATCGCGGCATATCCAGTGAAGCCGAGGCCGGCGCCATTGCTGTCGCCCGTGATCGACAGGGTGGCCAGGTTGGTATCCCCGACCTGCTCCACGCCGACGTTGTTGAAGCTGCCGGTAACGGTTCCCAGAGACAGTGTGTTGTCGTCACCTGCCTGATTGACCCCAAGTTGATTCGAATTGCCCAGCAATGTGATGCTCGTGGCCGAGTTGGAGTTGCCCGACTGAGTGAAGCCGAACTGGTTCGAATCGCCTTCTGCCGTCACCTGAACGCTGTTGTCGTTACCGATCTGGAAAATCCGGTCCTCCGCAAGCCCACCGGCAGCGGCAGCCGCCCCTGTCCAAGCGGATTGACCGTTGCTGACGCCATCCTGGCGGGCGAAGGGAGTGTTGCCGCTTCCATCCTGGTTCACTTCGCGCAGAATGTTGTTGCCTCCCTCCAGCTGGATTGTGGCCGAGTTCGCAGTGCCGGACTGGATCACCCCGCCCGCAATCCGACCGCCACGGTCAGAGGTATTGCCGCCGACACCCTGCTCGGCGATCACGTTCGAACCGAAGCCACCGTTGCCCTGATTGATCGAACGGTTCTGAGTGATCGACACGGTGTTCTGTTGGGCTGCATCAGTTCCCGCACCGTCATTCGTCTGACTCACGTTGCTGATCACGTTGCCCTTCGCATTGGTGGGCGAAGGATCAGACTGAATGACGGTAAGCGTGTTGGAGACGGCAGTACCAGTCGAAGAGGCATTCTGTTGGATCTGGTTGACGTAGGAATAGCTGGAACTCTGGGTGATCGAAGCGGAGTTGAGATTGCCGTTCTGGTCCAGTCCAAGATCGCCGCCGCGCGAGTCGTTGCCGATCCGGTTGTTGTTGCCGCTCTGAAGAATATTCAGGTCGTTGTTGTCGCCATTCTGCTTCAAGTTGCGAGCCGCCGTGGAAGATCCGGCGAAATTGCTGTCGCCCGACTGCTCGATCAGCGCGGTGTTGCTGCTGCCGTTCTGGTCGAGCCAGGCACCGCTGCCGTCGGCAACCGCCGCCGACATGGACAGGGTCAGGGCGGTGCCGCCGATGAGGGCGAGTTTGGTGAGTTTCATGGGTATCCTCGTTGCCTTGGTCTGGTTGGCAGGACGGGACCGGCCGCAACGGCTGTGCTGCGGCCGGCCTCCGGTTTACTGGCTGATCGCGGCGTTGTTGCCGTTGCCCGTCTGGGTGAAGCTGGCCATGTTGAGCGTGCCATTCTGGACCACCGCCACCTGGTCGCCGTCGCCATCCTGGGTGCCGTCGATGCTGTTGCCCGAACCGATGCCGGTGCCGGTGCTGCTCTGGAGGCTGGCGAAGATGTTGTTGTCACCCAGCACCGTGAGATCGATGCTGTTGCCGTCCCCGTTCTGCTCCATCAGGCCGGCCGTAAGACCGGCGGAGGTTGCCAGCCTTCCGGCCACGCCACCCGAGAACGCCGGGCCGCCGTTGTAATCGCCCTGGACGTTCACGGCGGCCACGTTGAAGTTGCCCATCTGGCGAAGGCCCAGATTGTTTCCGGCTCCACTGACATCGCCCAGGGTCAGGCTGTTGAACGCGCCGTCCCGATGGACGCCGACCTCGTTCATCGTGCCGGAGATGGTGAGCGTGCCGACGCTGTTGTTGTTGCCGTACTGGGAAACACCGAACTGGTTCAGGCTGCCGCCGACATTCAGCGTGATCTTGTTGCCCTTCGTGCCCAGGTCCGTGCCCCGGATCAGGGTCGAGGACAAGGCGCCCGAGGCGGCCGCCGCGCCAGTCAGCGACCCAGCGCCCCCGTTGTCCGTGCCTTCCATCGTCACCGTGATTTCGTTCGGATTGTACGACCCACCCACCCGGGCATCCTGCGACACCCTGGCAAGAGTGTTGCCGCTGCCATTCTGGGTGATGGTCGCGATGTTGGTCACGGTCGAGGATTGCCGCTGATAGATGCTGTCGACCCGGTTGCCGCCGGACCCGCCCTGCGTGATCGTCAGGCGGTTGGACAGGGCGCGCTGGCCGGTCGCGCTCTGCACGGCCGAGCCGACGCTGTTCTGGGCGGAGGTCTGGGTGATCGACATCGTGTTGGACTGGTAGTTGGACTGGTTGGTGCCGCGGGTCTGCGTCACCCCCAGCAGGGCCGAGTCGGCATTCGCACCAAGACCGATCCGGTTGTCATTGCCGGACTGGTCGATCGTGAGGTCGTTGCGGTTGCCGAGCTGGGTCACATTCTGCGCGTTGCTGCCGGCGTCGTTGTTGTCTCCCGACTGCGTGATCAGCGCCGAGTTGTCGGCGCCACTCTGATCGAGGAAAGCGTCATTTCCATACGCGAGAGCTGCTGACAGCGACAGGGTCAGGGCGGTGCCGCCGATGAGGGCGAGTTTCGTGAGGGTCATGTCGTTTCTCCTTCGAGTGGAACTTCGGGGGATCGGGAGGGCGGGGCGGTCCGCCCGTCCCGGCGGTTACTGCCTTACGGCTGCGGTGTTGAAACCGCCGATCTGGGTGAAGTTGACGAGGTTGTGGTTGCCGCTCTGCGCGATTGCGACCTGGTTGCTGTCGCCGTCCTGGCGGCCTTCGATCCGGTTGCCGTCGCCGTCCTGGTCGAAGGCGAAGACGTTCCAGCTGCCGTCGACGGTCAGCGAGGCGACGTTGCCGATGCCATCCTGGGCGATCAGGCCCGGCTGCAACCCGAGGGCGGCGGCATCGCCGCCGAAGCTGCGGTCCCAGCCGTTCCGCTCGCCGTCGATCGTCACGTCGGCGTCGTTGTCGGTGCCGATCTGGTCGACCAGAAGGCCGTTGAAGCTGCCGCCGACATCGGCCTCGACGCGGTTCTCGGTCCCGTTCTGGCGGATGCCGAGCCGGTTATCCGACCCGGAGACGTTGGCGGAGCCGACCCGGTTCCCGGTGCCGACCTGGTAGATGCCGGCCTCGTTCATGCCCCCCGACATGGTCAGCATGGCGATCGTGTTGCCCTGACCGTACTGCGCGGTGCCGAAGCGGTTGAACTCCCCGCCGATGACGAGGGTCGCGTTGCTGCCCTGGGCCTGCGCGCCCGCCTGGCCCTGGAACAGGGCCGAGGCCTCGGCCCCGGTCTGCGCTGCCGGGCCACCGCTCCAGGGCTGTGCCGAACCGTTCAACAGTCCGCTCATGGTCACGGTCAGGGTGTTGGTCTGGTTGTCGGTGCCGGTCGTGTACTGGGAAATCCGCTGGATCCGGTTCTGGCCGCCGCGCTGCGTGACGTCGAGCGTGTTGCCCGAGGACGCCTCGCGCACCTGTGCCACGCTGCCGATGTGGTTCAGGGCGCTGGTGGTCACCGGTTCGCCCTGGCGGATCGTCGCGATGTTGCCGCAGGGCGGGATCACCGGCTATGACACCAACACGCTGACCGGCGGCCTTGGCGCGCGCTATCTCGGGATCGGCGCCAACAGCAAGTGGAAGCTGGATGTCGTGACCGTCAGCATGCGCGCCGTGGCGACGAACACGGGCGAGGTTCTGGCCAGCGTCGTGGTGCGGTTGCGGGATGGCGGATCGACAACGGGCGCATCCTGCTGACCGAGGAGGGCGGCACGGTGGTGACGGCGCTTGGCGGCAACCAGCGAAGGATCACCGGCGAGCTCGAAGCGGGCGGGGCGGGGATCGTGCTGGAACGGGCGGACGGCGACGGCAGCGGCACGGCCCTGTCCTCGGCGCTGGCGCGGCATCGCTGCTACTACCTCGGGTTCACCCAGGACTGCGCCAAGCCCGAACAGGTCAGCCGCCCCGAGCTGACCGAAGGGGGTGGCGCCTATGGCGTGATCGACGTTCTGGTCAACCTCAACGTCCGGTCCCAGCCGCGCCGGGACGCACCCAGCCTCGGGATCGTGCCGGCCGACACGTCGATCAAGGTCAACGACTGCCTCCAGGCCTCCGACGGCATCTGGTGCCGCGCGGCCTTCGGCGAGAACGAGGGCTGGCTGGCCAAGACCGCGCTCCGGCAGCAGGAATGGCCGATCGTGACCTACGTGGCGGGGACGCCCGAAACGGGATGAGCCGCCCAGGCGCGGCAGGGTTTGGGTGATGGCTCCGGTTGAGGCTGCGTCTACCTGAGCCGGGCGGGCAGGGATCAGGGCGCGTAGCCTCCGCCGTTCACCCAGAGCACCTGGCCCGTCATGAACTGGCTGTCGTTTCCAAGAAGGAAGCGGATCGGCCCGGTCACGTCCTCGGGTCGTGCGAGACGGGCGAGGGGGGTCATCGCCCGGTAGGCATCGAGGTTCACGATGCTCTCGCCGGTCTCGTCCGACCGGCCGGTGCCGCCGCGCAGGAAGGCGGTATCGACCAGTCCCGGCGCCACGGCGTTGACCCTGAGCCTCGGCGCGAGCTCCAGCGCGAGGGTCTTGGTCATGGCGATCACGGCGGCCTTCGAGGCCGCGTAGGCGCCGTATCCCGGGCGCACGTTCGATGCCAGGCCCGACGCGATGTTCACCATGCTGCCGCCGTCGCCCAGCAGCGGCGCGGCGGCGCGCGCGGCAAGGAAGGCGCCGCGCAGGTTGGCGCCGATGATGTCGTCGAAATAGGCCGTCGTCATCTCGGCGAGAGGGGTGAGCGCCGAATTGTACCCGGCGAGGTTCACGAAGCCTTCGATCTGTCCCCCGAGCGCCGCGAAGGCCGCCTGGACGCTGTCCTCGTCGGTGACGTCGATGGCGATGCCCCCGTCGACCCCGTGGCGTTCCAGCGAGCCGGGCAGGTCGAGGGTCACGACGTCGTCGCCCTGCGCCGTCAGCTCGGCCGCGAGGACGCGACCGATGCCGCCCGCCCCGCCCAGAAGCGCGATCCGCCGCCCGCTCATTCGGCGGCGGCCTTGTCGGACAGGCTGGCGAGATAGCGCAGGATGTCCGCCTCGCTCACGACGTCGGCGTACTTGGCGTTCATGTCGAAGAGGTTGGCCTCGTGCGGGTCCTTGTGCCGGTCGCCGCAGGCCTCGGCCACCACCACCGTCCGGAAGCCGTGAGACATGGAGTCGACGCAGCTGGCGCGCACGCATCCCGAGGTGGTGAGCCCGGTCAGGATCACGCTGTCATGTCCCGCCGCGGTCAGGGTGGAGGCGAGGGAGGTGCCGAAGAAGGCCGAGGGGTACTGTTTCGAGACGATCAGTTCGTCCGCCCGCGGCGTCAGCCCCTCGGCGAAAGCCGCGGTGCTTTCGCCTTCCATGAAGGACTTCAGCGGCAGCGCCTTCTCGAAGAACCGCCCGCCGTCGACGCCGCCCAGACCCTTCTGATAGGTCACTTCCGTCAGGATCACAGGCACGCCGGCCGCATGGGCCGCCTCGCGCACGCGCAGGGCCGAGGCCAGCGCGTCCCGGCAGCCGTCGCCGCCGAAGAGAACGCAGTCGGGATCGAAATAGGCCTGGGCGAAATCGACCATGACCAGGGCGGGACGCCGTCCGAAGCCCGCCCGGTTTGAGTAGGCCCTGGCGTAGTTTTCCTGAAGAGTGCTCATTTCCGGCTCCTGTCGCTCAGACCTGCGCGTATTTCTTTTCGAACTCCCAGACCGCCGGGAAGCCCATCACCTCGTTCATCCGGGCGAAATCGTAAAGCTCGACGGCCTCCGTCGTCTCGCCATGGGTCTTCAGATCGCCGTAGGCCTTTTCCAGCGCCGCGCCCATGGCAAGGAAGCCGACGGCGGGGTGAATGGCGATGGCGAAGCCCAGCTCCTTCAGCCGGTCGGCGGACAGCAGCGGCGTGCGGCCACCGTTCACCATGTTGGCGAAGAGCGGCGCGTCGATCTCGCCCGCGATCCGCTTCATCTCCTCCTCGCTCTCGGGGCTTTCGACGAAGACCACGTCGGCCCCGGCCCTGGCAAAGGCCTGGCCGCGCTTGATCGCCTCGTCGATGCCCATGCCCGTTCGGCTGTCGGTGCGGGCGATGATCAGGAAATCGTCGGAGCGGCGGCTGTCGACGGCAACCTCGATCTTCTTCAGCATGTCGTTCAGCGGCACGACCCGTCGGTTCGGCGTGTGGCCGCACTTCTTCGGAAACTCCTGATCCTCCAGCTGGATCGCCGTGACGCCCGCCTGTTCGTAGCCGCGCACCGTGTGGGCGACGTTCAGAAGGCCGCCATAGCCCGTGTCGGCGTCGGCGATCACGGGCGTGGTGGTGCGCTCGCAGATCAGCGAAATCCGGTTCAGCATGTCCGAATAGGTGGCAAGTCCGGCATCCGGCAGCCCGAGGGCCGAGGCGACGGTGCCGTAGCCGGTGACGTAGAGCGCGGGAAAGCCGGCGCGGTCGGCGATCAGGGCCGAGATCAGCTCGAACACGCCGGGGGCGAGCACGAAGTCGCCGTTCTGGATGGCCTTGCGGATGGAGGCATCAGGCATGCGATGTCCTTTCTTTGGTTTCAGTGATCCTGGAAGAGGCGACCGAACCCGGACAGCCGATCGTCGATGCCGACGGTGCGCAACATCGACCAGAGCGTTGCCTGGTTGGACGTGACGACGGGCACGCCCAGCCGGTCCTCGAGTTCGGGGATCAGCGGCAGGGTCGGAAAATCGGTGCAGGCAATCAGCAGCGCGTCGCTGGCCGGGTCGAAGATGCCAAGCGCATGGGCGCGCACCTGCTCGAGCGGGGTCCGGGCGATCCGGACGAAATCCTGCGGCCCGTCGGCGCCGATCCCGAGCCCGGCGATGGCCAGGGTCTCGATCCCGTGGGCGGCAAGGAACTCGACCTCGTGGTCGTTCACGGCATCGGCATAGGGCGTCGCGATGGAGATGCGGCGCGCGCCGAGCGCCCCGAAGGCGTCGATCAGCGCGGCGGAGGTCGTCAGCACCTCCTGTCCCGTCGCGCGGCTTGCCGCCTCGGGCAGGCGCGTGGCGGGCACCGTCATGCTGCCCGCGGTGCAGGCATAGGCCACGGCGTCGGTTCCGGCCTGCGCCAGCAGGGCGACCGAGGCGGTCAGGTCGGCCAGCAGCGCCGCGTCCTCGCCGGCGCCATGCAGGGGCATCCGGTGCGTGTGGAAGGTCACGCCCTCGGGCACCATGCGGGACCATTCCGCCTCGTTCACCGTGTTGGTGGGCGGGACGATCAGGCCAAGCCTGGCCCTGTAGGAGTAGGTGGAAGCGTGGCGCGTCGTCATGTCATCGGTCCGGAGGGTGTCGGCACACTTCTTGCATCGGCATCAATATTTGTCCAGACCAATATGGTGAAACCGGACCATTGGACGCAATAGCGCGCCCCGCCCCTGCAAAAGGCTGGACATCTCGCAGGATCGGCCAGTATGGCACCACGGTCGATTGACAGGGAGAGCGACTTGAAAAGCGAGCAGTCCGGCCCCCAGACGCCCGGCGGCGAGGCGCCGCGCTATGTCCGGATCCAGCGCATCCTCCAGGACCGGATCGCCCAGGGCCGCTATGCCGTCGGGTCGCTGATGCCGACCGAGATCGAGCTTTCCGAGGAGTTCGCCACCAGCCGGTTCACCATACGGTCGGCCCTGCGGAACCTGATGCAGGACGGTTACGTGGAGCGGCGGCAGGGGATGGGGACGCGGGTTCTGACCGCCAATCCCACGACCGGCTATTACCAGTCCTTCGAGTCGCTGCAGGAGCTGTTCCAGATCGCGGTCGAAACCTATCTCGTCGTTCTCGGCAGCGAGGACGTGGTGCTTGACGCGGAGATCGCCAAGCGGATCGGCGGCGACGACGGGCCTGTCCGCGCGGGCGAACGCTGGATCCTCTTCGAGAGCGTGCGCTGGACCGCGCCGGGCGGGCGGCCGCTGTCCTTCATCCAGAGCTATGTGCCCGAGCGGTTCCGGGACCACACCTCCGCCTTCGCGGATCACAACGGCCCCTTCTTCGACCTTCTCGAGACCCGGTCGCAGGAAACCATCATCGAGGCGCAGCAGGAAATCCGGGCGATGCCGATGCCGCAGCACGTGGCGCGGGCGATCGGATTGCGGGAGGGCGCGCTGTCGTTGCAGCTGACGCGCCGCTATCTGACGGCGCGGGGGATCCTGATCGCCTCGGTGAACTGGCACCCGGCCGACAAGATGATCTATCGCACCAGGGTGCGCCGCCGCCAGAGCCGGGACTGACCGCATCCTTTCAGACCATCGCCGGACGAAAGCCGGTCGCGCCGGCCCGCACGCGGAATCCGTGGGCCAGCCTCGTGTGGGCGGGCAGCAGCAGGAGGTCTTCGTCCGCCGCACGCTCCAGCAGGGCGCGGCGGGTCGCGGCCGCACGGTCCGGGTCGTGGCAGAAGCCGCTGCTCCAGTCCGGGCGGAACACCTGGACCGGGCTGTGGATCGCGTCGCCGCAGAACACCGCCCTGCCATGGCGGCCGCCGTCCAGCTCCAGCCCGGCGTGTCCCGGCGAATGCCCGCGCAGGGGGACCACGGACAGCCGGGGCGTCAGCGCGAAGCCGTCTTCCACCCGCTCCACCTGTCCCGACGCGAACACCGGCAGCACGCTGTCGGCGAAGGCGCCGTGGTTGTGTCCTCCGGGATTGGCGGCTTCCTCGCGCTCCCAATGGGCCAGCTCGTCCCGCCCCATGACATAGCGGGCGTTCGGGAACGTGGGCACCCAGCGGCCGTCCTGCAGCCGGGTGTTCCAGCCCACGTGATCGGCGTGCAGGTGGGTGCACATGACGACGTCGACATCCTCGGGGCGGACGCCCGCGGCGGCCAGCCGGTCGAGATATCCCGTCGCGCGCCGGTCGTGCCAGTCGGTCCGCCGCGGTCGCGGCTTGCATTCCCCGACGCAGGTGTCGACCAGGACGGTCTTCCCGTCCAGCCGCAGCAGGAACGAGTGCAGGCTGAGGATCACCGCGTCGGCGGCGAAGTCCACGTGGTGAGGCGACAAAAGCGCGTCTTCGCCTGCGAGTTCCTTGAGGCGGCGGCCCGGAAAGATCAGGGAGGCGGGCAGGACGAAGGGATCGAGATCCACGATCTTGTCGATGCGGGCGTCTCCGAATGTCAGCATGTCACCCTCCTGTCGGCCAGAGCGCGCCGTCGTCGCGGGCGGCGGTCGCGTTTGCGGTCTCGTCCTCTCCACTGCCCCAGGCGCGGGCAATGAACCGCCCCCCGGTGATGCCGTTCGACAGGTCCGAACACAGCCACGAGATCCCCCGGCGCATGATGTCGGCGGGCAGCAGGTTGCCGTCGGCCCCCTTCTTGCCCGGCCCCGGCGGCAGCAGGTCGGTGTCCGCCGCGCCGCCGGGCAGGTAGATGTTCACGTCCACGCCGGTTCCGGCGAGGTCCTGCGCCCAGACCCGCGAGGCCGCCTCCAGCCCTGCCTTCGACGGGCCATAGGGCGCATAGCCGCGCCGGATCATGGTCGGGACCGAGGTCGATATGTTCAGGATCTTGCCAAACTTCCGCTCGATCATTCCCGGCGCCGCCGCACGCGCCATGTGGAAGGCGCCGTTGAGATTGGCCGCGACGATGGCGTTCCAGGCGGCGGGCTCGGTCTCCCAGAACCGGGTGGGGACCGTGTTGAAGGTTTCGCTGACAAGCCGCATGCCGCGCCCGGCATTGTTGACCAGCACGTCCAGGCGGCCGAACCGCGCCTCCGCCTGGGCCACGGCGCGGGCGGCGGCGTCGGGATCGGCGACATCGGCGGCAAGCGCCAGGACCCGTCCGCGGTCGAGGGAGGCCACCACGGCGCGCAGGTCATCGGACATCCGGCTGCCGGTCAGGACCAGGCAGGCGCCCGCGGCGGCCAGTTCCAGCGCCATCTCCCGCCCCAGACCGCGGGACGCGCCGGTGATCAGGACCACCCGGCCCGCGAGGGAAGGATGACTCATGCCGCATCCCCGAGGCCGATGCGGGGCAGGCGGGGCCGTTCCAGCGCGACGATGGTCGATTTCATCTCGGTGAACATGGCGCGGGACCCTTTCGCCCCCTCGCGTCCGAGGCCGGACTGGCGGACTCCGCCGAAGCCCGTGCGCAGGTCGCGCAGGATCGGCGTGTTGACCAGCACGGTGCCGGTCGCAAGCGCCCGCGACAGGCGCAGGGCGCGTTCCAGATCCTGCGTCCAGACATAGCCGACAAGGCCGAAGACGCTGTCGTTGGCGCGCGCGATCACCTCTTCCTCGTCGTCGAAGACCTGGAGCGTCGCGAAGGGCGCGAAGATCTCCTGCTGGCAGACGGCCAAGGCGTTCGACCCCGCGATCATCGCGGTCGGCTGCACGTAGAACCCGCCGGACGGCCCGTCGTGCCGCGCGCCACCGGCGACGAGTTCGGCGCCCTCGGACAGTCCGGAGGCGACGAAGCGTTCGACCCGTTGCAGCTGCGCCTCGTTGATCATCGGCCCGACCTCGGTGACGGGATCGAACGGGTCGCCGACCCTCAGCGCGCGGGTGCGCCGGACGAAGGCTTCGATGAAGGGCTCGGCCACCGCCCGCTGTACAAAGATCCGGCTGCCGGCAAGGTACATCTGGCCGTTGTTCATGAAGCTGCCCAGCATCGCCCCGTCGATGGCGCGCTCCAGGTCGGCGTCGGCGAAGACGATCGACGGCGACTTGCCGCCAAGCTCCATCGCGCCAAGCTTGATGCCGGGCGCCAGCGCCGTCAGGATCCGCGCGCCGGTCTCGGTGCCGCCGGTGAAGGAGACCATGTCGATGTCGGGATGCCCGGACAGGGCCGATCCGGTGACGTGGCCCCGCCCGTTGACGAGGTTCGCGACGCCGCGAGGCAGAACGCCGCGCGCATCGAGGATCGCGAACAGACGGGCCAGGGTCAGCGGCGTGATCTCGGACGGCTTGACCACGCAGGTGTTCCCGAAGGCCAGCGCCCCCGCCATCTTCATCGCCGTCAGGCCGAGCGGCATGTTCCACGGGCCGATCAGCGCGCAGACCCCCAGGGGCTCGTGGGTGACGAAGCTCATGTACCCCGGTTCCTGGGTGAAGACCTCGCCGCTGTCCTGGTTGATGAATTCCGCGAAGAAGCGGAAGTTCTGGGCGGCGCGCGGGATGTGCATGGCGCTTGTCTGGGTCAGCGGAATGCCGGTGTTCAGCGTTTCCAGGCGCGCCAGCTCGTCCGCGTTCTCGAGGATCGCGTCGTGGATCGCCATGAGCGCCTTCTGCCGCTCGGCAACGGTCGTGCGCGACCATTCCGGGAAGGCCGCGCGCGCCGCGGCGACGGCCCGGTCCACCTGGTCGGCGTCGCTCTCGCGCAGAAGGCCGATGGCTGTTCCGGTTGCCGGGTCGGTCACGTCGATCGCTTCCCCCGTGTCTGATTCGAAGCGGCCGCCGACGTAACCCGTGACGATCTGCGGCGCGGCGGTCAGTTCCGTGCGGATGTCTTTCACGTCGATGTTTCCTGCGTGTCTTGCGTGGTGTTCGCACCGGGCCTGACGGGCTTGGTCGACAGGATGTGGGCGGACATGATGTTCTCGGCCCAGTTGCCGTTCCTGGCGGCCAGCGCGTCGAGGATGTCGCGGTGCTGCCGGTTCGACCGCTCGACGTTCACCGGCTGCGACCAGACGAACTGCTTGATCAGCTCCAGCGGGATCGCCGTCGCCTGGGCCGAAAGGCTCTGCATCTGGGGCGAGCGGGTGGCCGACAGGACCGTGGCGTGGAAGGCGGTGTTCAGCTTGGCGAAGTCCTGGATCCGGGTCGAGGTCCCGTCGGGGCCGGACAGCCGGTCGATCTCCTCGATCAGCCCGGCGAGCCGGTCCAGTTCGGCCGCCGTGATGCGTTCCGCTGCAAGCCGGGCGGCATAGCCTTCGAGCCGGGCGCGGATGTCGAAGATCACCGCGACCTCCTCGAAGGGAAACTCGGCGACAAAGCGCGACCGCCCCTCGTCCCGCGCGAGGCCCTCGCCGACCAGCCGGCGCAGGGCCTCGCGCACCGGGGTGCGGCTGGTGCCGGTCATCCGCGCCAGCGCCTCTTCCCCGAGATGCGCGCCGCCCTTCAGGATGCCCGACAGGATCGCCCGGCGGATGCCGGTATAGGCCCGGTCCGCGGGCCGTTCGATGCCATCGAGGGACAGGCTTTCGCCCAGGCCCTCGGCCAGCGGGGAAAGGTCGTCCGGCATCATGTCTTCGGCACGATGTGGCTTTCGTGGGTCTTCAGGTACCAATCCGCAATCTCCTCGCGATTGGCGAACCATACTCCGTCGAAGCCCTTCGCATACTGGATGAAATCGCGCAGGGCGCGGATCCGGAACGGCTGGCCGATCACGTGGGGATGCAGGCCGATGTTCATGAAGCGACCGCTGGTTCCGCTTTCGCCGTAGAGCCAGTCGAACTGTTCGCGGAACATCGCGAAGCCGGTCTCGACCGTCAGGCCCTGCCGCAGGAAGCTGAAATCGTTCACTTCGGAGGTGTAGGAGATCGAGACCATGGGCGCGCCCGAGCGCGTCTTCACCATGTAGGGCTGATCGTCGTTCAGCAGGTCGGTGATGAAGTACAGACCCTCTTCCGCCAGGATGTCGACCGTGTTCAGCGTCGAGCGGAGCGAGGAGGACAGCCAGCCCTTCGCAGGCTTGCCGATCGCCTGCTCGTAGACGTCGAGGGTGCGGCGGATCACGTCGCGCTCCTTCGCCTCGTCGAACATGTAGTCGGTCAGAAGCTCGTCCTGCACGAAGTTGTGCGGCACGATCTCCCAGCCGCGCTCCTTCGCGGCGTCGATCACCCGGCGGCGCTTCAGCGCCATCTTCGCGTTCATGGTGCAGGAGGCCTGCACTCCCTCGGCGTCGAGCAGGTCGAGGATCCGCCAGACGCCGACGCGCTGGCCGTACTCGCGCCAGGTGAAGTTCGGGTTGTCGTAGACGTTGCCGGGCAGGCTGCCGCCGACGATGCCGGGGCCGCCGGGATAAAAGGGGCGGTCGCTCTCCTGCACGGGGTCCCAGTATTCCATGTTGATCGTCAGGATCACCGCCAGCCGCTTGCCGTCGGGCCAGACCAGCGGATTGCGGTCGGGCAGGGGGACGAAATCGTATTCCATGGCCGCGCCTCAGTGATGGGACAGGAGCGTGCCGAAGCCCTGCACCTTGTCCTCGATCCCGTTCATCCGCAGCGCGTGCCAGTAGGTCGCCGTGTTGATCGCCAGCACCGGCTTGTCGAGCCAGAACTCCGCCATCATCGCCACGCGGGCGCAGGCGAGGTTGGTGCCCGCCTGGATGATCGCCTCGACCGAGGGATCGTTCACCTCGATGATCGCGTCGCGCAGGGTCTGTTCGGTCTCGTGGGCGATCAGCATGGGGCTTCTGCTCTTCAGCCCCTTCACCTGCACCACCTCGTAGCCGCAGTCGGTGAAATAGCGTTCCACCTGCCGGTCGCCGACCGGCATGTAGGGGGTGATGACGGCGATCCGCTTGATGTCGCCGAAGCATTTCAGCGCGTTCATGCAGGCGTCCGAGCCCATGGCGACCGGCATCCCCGCCCGCTCGATGATCTCGGCCTGCAGCTTGTCGGCGCGCTCTTTCCCGTCCCAGAACGTCTCGGCCGACATGCCCATGACCAGCGCGCCGGGCGAGCAGGTCTTGACCGCGTCGATCGCGTCCATGGTCGCTTCCCGGATCCCGAGGACGAGGTTATTGAAATCCTCGTCCGAGTTCACCGGCATGTCGGGGATCAGGATCCGCGAGAAGTGGTTGGTGACGCCGGCCGGGCGCATGTCGTCGAACTCCGGCTGGACAGATGTGTTGGTGGACGGCGCGATGACGCCGAACTTCATGCGGTAGCCAAGCGTGTCGGTCATGGGTCTGTTCCTTTCGTTCAGTGGCTCAGGCGACCGTCTCGAGGTCCCTCAGGGACTGGAGCATCGAGGAGCGCATGAGGTAGTCCTTGTGGCGGACCGGATCGGCGACGATGGCGCGCAGCTCGTCGTGGTATGCCTTGCGCGCGGCCGGATCGTTCTCGGCCATCATCTTGCGATTGCGCATGGATTGTTCCTGCACCGTGGCGATGCAGACCTGGCGCCGCTGACGCTCGTACCGCCCGAAGCTGTCGGCCGAAGCCTCGCCCCGCCAGACCGGCACCAGCTTTTCGGCCAGGTTGATCGCGTCGTGGATGCCGCCGTTCATGCCCATGCCGCCCAGCGGATTGTTCAGGTGCGCGCTGTCGCCCGCAAGGAAGACGCGGCCCTTGACGTATTCCTTGGCGACGCGCTGGTGCACCCGGTAGGCGGTGGCGTGCACGACGTCATAGGGCCCGTCCTTCGGGCAGAGCTTCTGCAGGCGGGCCTCCATCACGGCGGGCGCCTTGATCTCGTCCTCCGACATGGCGGGATCGGTGGGCAGCAGGACGCGCCACAGCGACGGCGTGCGCAGCAGCACGGCCCATTCCTCGGGATCGGTCAGATAGGCGATCGGAGCAAGGTCCGGGATCGCCTCGGCAAAGTCGAAATGGGTGGACATCGACAGGAAGATCTCGGGGATCGTCAGGCCCTCGAACTCGATGTCGAGCGAACGGCGGATCCGTGAATGCGCGCCGTCGCAGGCGATGAGATAGCGGCCGGTGATCTGCTGCTCGGCGCCGTCGGCATCGGTGTAGTGCAGCGTCACGCCGTCGTCGTCCTGCGTGACGCTCTGGCCGGTCACGCCATAGATCAGGTCCACGCCGCCCTTCGCCTCGAAGCGTTCGCGCATCGCCTCGGTCAGCTTCCACTGCTCGCACTGGAGCCGGTAGGGGTGATTCGTCTCGCCCTTCAGCAGCGAGAGGTCGAAATGCGCCACCACCCCCTCGCTCCGGTCGCGGAACTGCCAGGTGGGGCAGACCAGTCCGCGCTGGACGAGCTTTGCGGAGATCCCGAAGCGGTCGAGCATGTCGAGCGTCGGCGGATGGAACGTCGAGGCCCGCAGGTCCTGGGGCAGTTCGGCGCTGCGTTCCAGGATCGTCACCGGGATCCCCGCATCCGCGAGACTCGCCGCCGCGACGAGTCCGACAGGGCCTGCTCCTACAATGAGCACGCGCTCGGATTTCTTGCTCATCCTGGGCCTTGCCTCCTTATCCGTGCTTGACAGGTCGATTTGACCTTTTCAATGTGTACAAAAGGTTTGGACAAATCAACACCAGGTCAGAAGAAACATCAAGCCAAAAAATCAGGTCGGGCAGGGGAATATGGCAGTTATATCAGATCGTTACAGTGGGGTAGCCGGTGTTTTTCATGGTCGGGTGCAGGCGACTCGCTCATGCCCATTGGCTGAGGTCCGGATGCATTGCCATGCACTTGGTGCCGAGTTTGTACACAATATTCGGGGTCGTGAATGATGCTTTTCCTGCAGCAACTCGTGAACGCGCTGATGCTCGGCAGCGTCTATGTCACGGTCGCCGTCGCCTTCACGCTGACCATCGGCATTCTCAACTTCCTGAACTTCACCATTCCGACGCTGTTCATGCTGGCCGGGATGGTCGGCTGGGCGCTGAGCTACTGGGGGCTTCCGTTCGGCCTGTCCGGTCCGCTGCACTGGGCGCTGGCGCTGGCCATCGGCATCGCCGCCGCGATCGCGGTCTCGCTGATCGTGGAGAGGTTCACCTTCCGCTATCTCAAGACGAAGTACGGCGACAGCACGGAACACGCGATTCCCCTGGTCAGCTCGCTCGGCTTCCTGCTGATCGTCGAGAACCTCGTCCGGATCGCCTATGGCACGGAGGCGCGGCGTTTCCCGGGGCCCGACGCGAACATGACGCTGGATGTCGGCGGGATCCTCGTCCGGATCCCCCAACTCGTCAGTCTTCTGATCACCGTGCTGATCGTTTTCGCCCTCGTTCAGATGATGAAGCGCTCGCGCATCGGGCGCGGCCTGCGCGCCATCGCCGAAAATCCCGATGCCGCCAACATCCTCGGCATCGACACGAAGCGCATCGTGCCGGTCGTGTTCATGCTGACCGGGCTTCTCTGCGGGCTGGCCGGGGCGCTGTTCGCCGTCAACTACGGCGAGGTCGCCCCGATGATGGGCGAGGACATCGGGTCGAAGGCCATCGCCGGCATGGTGATCGGGGGTCTCGGCTCGATCTGGGGCGCGGTCCTCGGCGGGCTCTGCGTCGGGCTGCTGGAGATGATGACGGTCCACTTCTTCGGGGCCGACACGGTGCAGATCGTCGTCTGGGGCGCGCTCCTCGTGGTGCTGATCCTCTATCCCAAGGGCATCCTGGGCCACCATTCCATCGGCAAGGGGAAACTGTGACATGAGCGGCTATCTTGCCGGGATCATCGCGATCCTGTCGATCAACGTCATCTTCGCCTACGGCATCTTCCTTGCCGTGGCATCGGGCCAGCTGAACCTCGGCGGCGCCGGGTTCCAGGCGGTCGGGGCCTATGCAGCCGGCTGGCTCTCGGCGAACCTCGGCCTGCCCGTGGCGCTGACCTTGCTGGCCGGTGCGGTGGTCGCGGGGCTGGTCGGCGTGGCGCTGGCCTTTCCGATCCTGCGCACGCGGGGGGTGTACCTTGTCCTTGCGACCTTTGCCTTCGCCGAGGTCGTCGCCGGGCTGATCCTGAACACCGATGCCCTGGGCGGCGCCATGGGGATGTCGGTGCCGGGCTATGTCGAGTGGCAGGTGCCGATGATCGGCGCCGTCGTGGTGGCGCTGCTGGTCTTCTACCTGATGACGACGCGCTTCGGGCTGACGATGCGGGCGATCCACGACGACGAGGACGTGTCGGACCTCATGGGCGTGTCGATCCGCAACGTGAAGGTCGCGGCCTTCGGCGTCGGCGCCGCGCTGGCCGGGCTGTCGGGGGCCTTCTACGCCCACAACTTCGGCTACATCGAGGCGCAGGGGTTCAACGCGATGGTGTCAATCTACGTGCTGCTCTACGTCCTGCTGGGCGGGACGCAGACAGCCTGGGGGCCGCTGGTCGGCGCCGCCTTCTTCACCCTGCTGCCCGAAATCCTGCGCGAGGTGCTGCCGGCCGCCAAGGAGGTCGTCGTGACCCTGTTCGGCGGCGTGCCCGACGGATCGCGGCCCGACGAAAGCTGGCGCTTCGTCATCCTCGGCGTGCTGGCCGTCGCCTTCATGGCGATCCGGCCGGAGGGCCTGATCACCCGCACCATGGTGGAGCGCCTGAGCTTCCGCCGCCGCACCGCCCCGGGCATGAAGGAGGCGACGGAATGAGCGGCCCGATCCTGAAGCTCGAAAACCTGTCCAAGGCCTTCGGCGCGGTGCAGGTCATCGACGACGTGAGCTTCGAGGTGCCGCGCGGCGCCCGGATGGCGCTGATCGGGCCGAACGGCGCCGGGAAGACGACGATCTTCAACCTGATGTCCGGCACCTACGCGCCGGACCGGGGCCGGGTGATCTTCGACGGGCGCGACATCACCGACCTGCCGTCGCGCAAGCGGATCGGGCTGGGTCTGGCCCGCAGCTTCCAGAACATCCGCCTGATGCCGCACCTCTCGGTGGTCGAGAACGTGATGCTGGGCCAGCAGAGCCGGGCGGGCAGCCTTGGCGCGATGCTCTCTCCGCTCGGCGCACGCTCGCGCTGGCGGCGGCAGGCCGAGGCGCTGCTGGCGGACATGAACATCGACACCTATCCGGGCGAGGTCGTCGCCACGCTGCCCTACGGCATCCGCAAGAAGATCGAGGTCGTGCGCGCGCTTGCCGCGCAGCCGAAGCTGCTGATGCTGGACGAGCCGGCCGCAGGGCTCAACCCCTCGGAGACGGCGGCGCTGCGGGACTTTCTCGTGCAGATCTCGGAAGGCGGTACGACGATCCTGATCGTCGAGCACGACATGGGCCTGGTGCGCAGCCTGTGCGACCGCGCCGTCGTGCTGAACTTCGGCCGCCTGATCTACGACGGCTCCACCCGCGACGTCCAGAAGGACCCGCAGGTGCTGGAAGCCTATCTGGGAAGCCGCCATGCAGGGGAGGGCGTCCATGCTTGAGGTCACGGAACTGGATGTGGTCTACGGGCGGACCCGGGCCGTCAAGGGCGTCGACCTGCGGGTCGGGGCCGGAGAGATCGTCACCGTTCTCGGCGCGAACGGCGCCGGCAAGACATCGCTTCTGCGGGCGCTGCACGGGGCCGTGCGGCCCGCGGGGGGCCGGGTCGTCTTCGACGGCCGCGACCTGACCGCGCAAAGCCCCGCCGCCCGCGTCACCTCGGGCATGGTGCTGGTGCCGGAGGGGCGGCAGATTTTCGTCTCGATGACCGTGCACGAGAACCTGCTGATGGGGGCGTACCTGCGCCGCGACGGGCGTGAAGCGGCCGATTTCGACGCGATCTATGACCGGTTCCCGAACCTCGCCAGCCGCAAGTACGCTAGCGCCAGCTCGCTTTCGGGCGGCGAGCAGCAGATGCTTGCCATCGGTCGCGCGCTGGTGGCCCGGCCGCGCCTCGTGATGCTGGACGAGCCCTCGCTCGGGCTTTCGCCGCTGTTCGTCGAGCGGCTGTTCGGCCTCCTGCGCGAACTCAACGACGACGGCATCGGCATCCTGCTGGTCGAACAGAACACCGCGATGGCGCTGGAAATCGCCAGCCGCGGCTACGTGCTGGAACTTGGCAAGGTCGTCCTCGAGGACAGCGCCGATGCCCTGTCGAGCAACACCCAGCTGACCGAGGCGTACCTCGGCGGCGAGTCCCTGCCCGAAACCTCGGGCGCATGACACCACAAACGGGGAGTACCTCAATGAAATCCGGAAAACGCATCCTTCTCGCCGCGGTGGCCGCACTGGCCACCACGGCACCCGTCCTGGCACAGGACACGATCAAGATCGGCCACATCTCCGTCAGCTCCGGCTTCCTGAAATCCGTGGGCGAGCCGACGAACGTCGCCGTCGACATCGCGGTGCAGGAGATCAACGACGCCGGCGGCATCAACGGCAAGCCGATCGAGCTGAAGCGCTACGACACCGGTTCGGACCCGAAACAGGCCGCCGTGGCGGCGCGCACGCTGGTGCAGGACGACGAGGTGCTGGCCATCGTCGGGCCCTTTTCCTCGGGCGAGGCCAACGTGGCGCTGAACGATGCCGAGCGGCTGAAGGTGCTGATGCTGCCGACCTCCTCCTCGGCGCCCGGCCTGACCGACGGCAAGACCTATGGCTGGCGCCTCACCGAGGACGAGCGGAAGCAGTTCGGCCGCCTGCTGGCCGCGATGAAGGAGAAGGGCCTGCCGATGGAGACGGCCGAGATCGTCTATGTCTCGGACGAGGTGGTGGCCAACGGCGCGGGCACCAAGCTCTATCCCGCGCTGCTCGAGGAAGCGGGCGTGAAGGTGGGCGATCCGATCCCGGTGCAGTGGAAGAGCTTCGACATGTCGGCGCAGGTCGCCAAGATTGTGCAGTCGAACCCCGATTTCGTCGCCGTGGCCGCGTTGCCCGAGCAGGCGTCGAAGCTGATCGCCGAGCTGCATCGCCAGGGCTACAAGGGGCGCGTGATCGGCTCGCAGATCTTCGCGGATCCGAACGTGCTGGAACTGTTCGGGCCCGAGGGCGAGGGAACGCTGCTGGTCGCGGGGTTCTGGAAGGGCCGCACCGAGGCCAGCCAGGCCTTCGACGACAAGTTCGTCGCCGAAGCCGAGGCGCGCGGCATCCACAAGCTCGGCGCCCACCACTCGGACGCGCAGGCCTATGACACCGTCTATCTGGTCAAGCAGCTGATGGAAGCGGCCGGCACCACCGGCGATCCCGACAAGCTGCAGGAAGAGCGCCAGGCGCTGGTCGACGGCATGGAGGGCGTGCGGTTCTCGGGCATCCTCGCCGACGACATCTGCTTCGCGGGTCACGATGCCGAGCTTCCGGGCTATGTCATCGAGATCAAGGACGGCAAGTGGACCAAGTTCGCCGAGGCCCCGGCCGACAGCTGCGAATGACCCCGCGCAGGATCCGGATCGGGTCCGGGTCCTGCACCTGATCCCCGGCTCCTGTGCCGGGCCGTTTCCCACCTCGGAGATCGCGATGAAAGACGCCGACGTCCGCCGCCCGTTTCAGGCCGCTTCCGCAGTGCTGGCCTTTCTCGTGCCGCTGGTCGCGGTGCTCTGGGTTCTCGCCGTCCCGCAGCGCCTTGGGTTCCTGATCTATCCCGAACAGGTGGCGGCTCTCATGCTCGGCGCGGCGCTCTGCGTCGCCTTCAGCCGTGGCGCGGCCGCGGCGGAAGGCCCGCGGCTTCTCCTCGACGGCGCGCTTGCCATCCTTTCCTTCTGCCTCGGGCTTTACGTCTTCCTCCGGTTCCCGGTGCTGACGGAGGGCAGCCACCTGCACCCGACCGAGGCGCTGGTCCTCGGGATCGTCGTCACGCTCCTGGTGCTGGAGGGGCTGCGCCGGGTCGTCGGCTGGACGCTCGTCGTCATCACGCTCGCCATGTTCGCCTATGCGCTCTGGGGCGACCTCGTTCCCGGTCCGCTTCGGGGAAGGGGGCAGGAGTTTGCCGACGTCATGCGCTTCATCGGCACTGACAGCGCCGGCACCTGGGGGGCCGCCCTCCAGATCGCGGCCTTCGTGGTGGTGATCTTCGTCCTGTTCGGCGGCGTTCTCCTGGCCGTCGGGGGCGGCGAGTTCTTCACCCAGATCGCGACCCGCTTCGCCGGGCGCGGCCCCGGGAACACCGCGAAGATCGCCGTCGTCGCCTCGGGCCTCTTCGGCTCGATCTCGGGCTCGGCGGTGTCGAACGTCATGTCGACCGGCGTGATGACGATCCCGATGATGCGCCGCTCGGGGTTCCGGGCGGACCAGGCCGGCGCGATCGAGGCCGTGGCCTCCACCGGCGGGCAGCTTGCACCGCCGGTCATGGGCGCGGCCGCCTTCCTGATGGCCGAGCTTCTTCAGATGCCCTACAAGTCGATCCTCCTGGCGGCGATCCTGCCGGCGGCGATCTACTATATCTCGCTCTACGTCCAGATCGACTTCATCGCCCGGCGCGACGACCACAGGGCCGCGGACTGGATCGAGCACCGCCCCCTTGGCCGTGTCATTGCCGAAGGGTGGCTGCCGCTCGCCGCCTTCGTCGTGCTTCTGGGCAGCATCTTCGCCTGGAACACCCGTGCCGAGGTGGCGGCGATCTGGGCGCTCGGCCTGATCGTCGCCGTCGCCCTGTGCTTCTGGGCGCTGCGCTTCGCGGGCGTCTCCTCGGGCCCGGCGATCAGCCCGAAGGAGCTTGCCTCGGGCATCGCGAAGACGGGCGGGCAGGTCTGCGACGTGCTCTTGATCTGTGCCGCCGCGGGGATGATCATCGGGCTGCTCGCGACCACCGGTCTCGGCTTCTCGCTGTCTCTGTTCCTGATCCAGTTCGGCGGACAGAACCTGTTCGGCCTGCTGGTCGTGACCGCTATCGTCGGCATCGTGCTGGGGCTGGGCCTGCCGACGACCGGCGTCTACCTGCTGCTCGCCACGCTGGCCGCGCCCGCACTGGTGCAACTCGGCATTCCCACGCTCTCCGCCCACATGTTCGTCTTCTACTTCGGGATGCTGTCGATGATCACGCCGCCGATCGCCCTGGCGGCCTACGCGGCGGCGTCGATCAGCGGCGCGCCGCAGATCCGCACCGCGATGCAGGCCTTCCGCTTCGGCTGGATCGCCTACCTGCTGCCGTTTCTCTTCATCTACAAGCCCGGTCTGCTGATGTCCGGCCCGTGGTACGAGATCGCCTATGTCTTCGTCAGTTCCATGGCCGCGCTGGTGCTGGTGTCGGCCGGGCTGATCGGCCATGCGCTCGACCGTCTGGCGATGCCGTCGCGGATCGCGGCGGCGGTCCTCGGCGTCGCGATGATCGCGCCGCTGCGCCAGGTCGGGCCCGCGGCGCTCGAGTTCGGGGTGTCGGCCCTCGGGATCGCGGTGGTCGTCCTCTACGTCCTGCGGACCAGGTCGGCGCGGGCGGAGATGGCCGCGCTGCGCGACTGAGCGCTGTACCGGGGGAGGCGGGGCGCGCCAGGCGGCACGCCCCCCTCGCGGGCGGCGCCTAATTCAGGATGCCGATCTCTTCGTAGTAGGCGATGGCGCCCGGGTGATAGGGAATGTCGGCCTTCTTTCCCATGTCCTCCTTCACGAAGTCCGCCCAGACCGGGCTTGAGTTCATCAGGAAGTCGGACCCCTCGTAGATGGCCCCGGCGACCTGCGAAATCTCGCCGTCCGGCACCGAGGCGTTGGCGAACAGCAGGTAGTCGTAGGCGAAGACGGTGGTGGGCTCGTCCAGTCCGGGCAGGTCGTCGTTCGCCGCGATCGGCTGGAGATAGGCGCCGGGCAGGAATTCCTTCGCCTGCTCCAGGTGGCTTTCGGGGACGGGGAGGAACTGGATGTCGCCGACCGAAGCCTCGAGATCGAAGCTGGCCTGCGAACCGACCGTGGCGATCGAGACGTCGATCCGGCCATCCTTGAACGCCTCGTACTGCTGCGGGAAGTTCGAGATCGGGACCGACTCGACATCGTCATAGGTCAGGTCACCCGCCGCGAGCGCCGCGCGGATGACGAAATCGCCCAGCGAGTTCTCGGAATACCGCGGCACCTTGTGCCCCTTGATGTCGGCATAGCTCTTGATGCCCGAGTCCTCCGGAGCCACCAGCGCGGCGAGGAAGGGCATCAGCGTCGCGACGAGGCGGAGGTTCTCGGCCTTCTCGGTCGACATGCCGGTGCCGGTCACGGCGTACCAGGTCTGCGGATAATTCGCGATCGCGAGCTCCAGCTTGCCCTGGTCCAGCAGCGGAATGTACTGCGAGGTGTTCGCGCTGATCTGCGGGATCACCTGGAGGTCCGAGTTCATCGAGATCACCTGGGCCAGCGCCGTGCCGATCTGGCCGGTGGCGCCGCCCTGCGTGGTGCCAAGCCCGAGGGTCTGGGCCCCGGCGGTCGTGGCCAGCAGCGAACCCGCCACGGCGACCGCGCCCGCAAGCAGTCTGTTCGAGGTATAGCAGAGCGTCATCTCTCTGTCCTTTCGTTGTCCTGGAATCCCTGTCGCGCACAGATTTGTATGCGTATTCAGACTACCCGGGACCGGGTCGGCTGTCACTGCATTAATCCATATTCCGGGCGCCGTGCGGGTTTGTGCATGATATTGACGCAGAACGATAATTCTTGAGTACGGCAAAATGCCCGCGCAGGATTTGGCGGCTTCCATCCTTCCTGACTGCGCCATAAGATACGGACAAATCAGAAAGGAAAGCCCATGTCCCAACCCGCGGGGCCCGGTCCCACGACCCGGCCGGAAATCGCCGCCGAGCTCTACCTCAGAACCCTGTCCGAAGGCGGGGTCGACGCGCTCTATGCCGTCGCGGGCACCGATTTCCCTTCGGTGATCGAGGCATACGAAAAGGCCGGATCGTCCGGCGCGCTGCCCCGCCCCTATACCGTTCCGCACGAGAACCTCGCGGTGTCGATGGCGCACGGCGATGCGCTGCGCACCGGGCGGGCGCAGGTCGCGATGGTCCATGTCAGCGTCGGCACGGCCAACATGGTCTGCGGCGCGCTGAACGCGGTGCGCGACGGCGTGCCCCTGGTGCTGAGCGCGGGGCGGACCCCGCTCACCGAGGAGGGGGAGCATGGCACGCGGACGCGCTTCATCCACTGGGCGCAGGAGATGTTCGACCAGGGCGGCATGATCCGCGAGGCGGTGAAGTGGGACTACGAATTGCGCAGCGCGGGGCAGGCCGGGGATGTGGCGATCCGCGCCCTCGACATCGCCGAGGCTCCGCCGCCCGGCCCCGTCTACCTCTCGCTGCCGCGCGAGCTGCTGGCGCGCGAGGTGCCGCCCGATCTTCCCCGGCGCAAGCGGACCCGGCTGGCCGAGGGGCGGCCGGATCCGGACGCCATCGACCGGCTGGCCGAGCGCATCGCCGCGGCAAGCCTTCCCGTCATCGTGACGAGCAATTCCGGGCGCGAGCCCGGTGCCCTCGCCGCGCTGAGCGATCTTGTCGAGGCGTGGTCGATCCCCGTCGTGCAGTTCAATCCGCGTTCGGTGAACCTGCCGTTCGAGCATCCCATGTGCATCGGATTCGATCCCCAGTCGCTGCTGCCCGCGGCGGACCTGATCGTGTCGCTGGCCTGCGACGTGCCCTATGTGCCGGCCGTCACCACCCCGCGCCCGACGGCGGAAATGTGGGAGATCGACCGCGATCCGCTGTTCTCGCGCTATCCGTTGCGCAGTTTCGGCGCGGCGCAGTCCATCGTCGCGTCGCCCCGCGCGGCCCTTTCCGCCCTTCGCGCCGCGCTTGGCGAGCCGGCCGGCGACCGCGCCCGCCGGGTGGCGGACCGCACCGCGCAGGTGGCCGCTCTGCGCGCCCGGCGGATGGATCGTGCCGCGATCGACCGCGGCCGTTTCACCGCGGCCTCCGCCAGCGCCATCCTGGCCGAGCGCCTCCCGCGCGAGGCGGTGGTGGTGAACGAATACTCCTTCCGCACCGACCTTGCCCCGTTCGACCGCGAAGGGCAGTTCTACGGCTTCACGCCTGCGGGCGGTCTGGGGTTCGGCATGGGGGCCGCGCTGGGCATCGCCGCGGCCGACGCGCGGGCGGGCCTGCGTGACCGCCCGGTGGTCGCGATGCTGGGCGACGGCGCCTACATGTTCAACAATCCGGTCGCCTGCCATTGGGCCTCGGCCGCGCACGGCCTGCCGATCCTGTCGGTGATCTTCAACAACCGGCGGTGGGGCGCGGTGCGCAACTCGACCCTCGCCATGTACCCGCAGGGGGCGGCGGCCGCTTCCGACGGCATGTTCCTGGCCGACCTGTCGCCCGCGCCCGATTATGCCGCGATCTGCCGTGCGCACGGCGGCATCGGCGAAACGGTCCGGTCGGGGGAGGCCCTGCCCGCCGCCATCGACCGGGCCCTGACCGCCCTTGCAGGCGGCCAGCAGGTGCTGATCGACCTCGTGATCGAGAGCTGAAGGCTAGTCCGGGTCGGTGTCGCGCCGACCCGGCATCCGGTCGGACTGCTGCATCCGCCGCGTCGCCAGGATCCGGCCGTCGCGCCAGGCCTGGGCGTCGGGGATCGCCTCCACCGGCAGCATCCCGGCCACGGTGTCGTGGATGCGCTCGGCCAGGTCCGGGCCCCAGTCGTAATCGGTCCGCGCCTCGCGGCCCATGGTCTTCATCATGGGCCCGAGCTGCGCGACGAAGCCGCGGAATCCCTCCCGCGCGTTCAGGTGGGCGGTCATGAAGGGCCCGATCGACGCCCACCTCAGCGCCAGGCCCGAGGTCAGGACCCGATCGATGTCCTCGGCCGTGCAGTAGCCTTCGCCGACGAGGTGCATCGCCTCGGCCACCATCGTGTACTGAAGACGGTTCAGCAGGAACCCCTCGATCTCCTTCTGCAGGACCACCGGCTCCATCCGGGCGTCGAGGAACAGTTGCCGCGCGCGTTCCAGCTCGGCCGCCCCGGTCCTGCCGGTGCCGCAGAGCTCGACCAGCGGGATGTGCGAGGGGGGGTTGACCGGGTGGGCGACCAGCGCGCGCTCGGGGTGCGGCACGTCCGCCAGGAACTTCGAGCCGGGCAGGGCAGAGGTCGACGACATCAGGAGCGCGTCGGCCGGAGCGGCCTGCGCGATCTCGGAGGAGACCGCCCGCTTGATCTCCAGGTCCTCGCGCACGCTCTCCTGGACCGCCTCGACCCCCGCCACGGCGTCGCCGAGCGACGAGGCGGCGCGGATCCGCGCGGCGACGGTGTCGGCCTCCTCTCCGGTCGGCATGTCCTCGGCGAGGGTGCGGCACAGGCGGGCGACGCGGGGCAGGGCGAAGGATTCCAGCGTTTCGGGCACCGAATCCCACAGCGCCACCTCGAACCCCGCGCGGGCGAAGACGACGGCCCAGGCACTCCCGACGGTGCCCGCGCCGATGCAGGCGATCCTGCGCGGGCTCATGCCGACTCCTCCGCCAGCGCGTCGAGCTTCGCCTGCGGCAGGTCGAGCCAGGGCGCGGATGCCCTGCGCCGTTCCTCGTGTCGCGCGATGCTTTCGGCGTGATCGGCGAGGATCGTGCCGACTTCGTCCAGGCCCGCGAGCAGGGCGCGGCGGTGGTGATCGGCGATGTCGAAGGCGATGGTGCGGCCGTCGGGCAGGCGGATGCACCGGTCCTCGAGGTCCACCGTCAGCGGTTCCTGCGCCTCGGCAGCCGCTTCCACGGCGTCCATGTCCGCGCCCGTCAGCCGGACCGGCAGCACCCCGTTCTTGAAGCAGTTGGAATAGAAGATCTCGCCGAAGCTGCGGGCGACGACGCAGCGAATCCCCTTGTCCGCAAGCGTCCAGACCGCCTGCTCGCGCGAGGAGCCGGTGCCGAAGTTCTCGCCCGTGACGAGGATCTGCGCCGTGTCGTACGGCGGCGTGTCCAGCACGAAACCCTCGCCGCGCCATTCGTTGAAGGCGTATTTCCCAAGCCCCTCGCGATCCAGCAGCAGCAGGAAGCGGGCCGGGAAGATGATGTCGGTGTCGATGGCGTTTTCCAGCAGCGGTGCGGCAATGCTGGTGATGCGCGTGAACTTTTCCATCACAGAAGCTCCCTCACGTCGGACAGTCGGCCGGTCACGGCCGCGGCGGCGGCCATCTGCGGGCTCATCAGGTGGGTACGCCCGCCCTTGCCCTGCCGGCCCTCGAAATTGCGGTTCGAGGTCGAGGCGCAGCGCTCCCCTTCCTCCAGCCGGTCGTCGTTCATCGCGACGCACATCGAGCAGCCCGAATCGCGCCACTCGAACCCGGCGGCGAGGAACACCTCGTGCAGTCCCTCGGCCTCGGCGGCGATGCGCACGGCGGCCGAGCCGGGCACGGCGATCGCCCTCACCGACTGCGCCACCTGCCGCCCCTTCAGCACCGCGGCGGCGGCGCGCAGATCCTCGAGCCGCCCGTTGGTGCAGGAGCCGATGAACACCCGGTCCACCGGGATGTCGTTCAGGCGCGTGCCCGGCGTCAGCCCCATGTAGGCGAGGCTCTTGCGCACGCGCGAGGCGCGGCCCCTGTCCGCGATCCGGTCGGGGTCGGGAACCACGCCGGAGATCGCGCCGGTCTGCTCGGGCGTCGTGCCCCAGGAGACCTGCGGTTCCAGCGTCGAGGTGTCGAAGGTGATCTCGCGGTCGAACACCGCATCCTCGTCGCTCTTGAGGTCCGACCACGCGGCGACGGCGCGCTCCCACATCTCGCCCTCGGGCGACAGGGGACGTCCCTTGAGATAGGTGAAGGTCGTTTCGTCCGGCGCGACCATGCCGACACGGCTGCCGGCCTCGATCGTCATGTTGCACAGCGTCATTCGGGCCTCCATCGAAAGGTCCCGGATGGTCGACCCGGCGTATTCGATGGCATAGCCGACGCCCCCGCCGGTGCCGATCTCGGCGATCAGCGCCAGGATCACGTCCTTGACGGTGACACCGACGGGCAGGCCGCCGTCGAGGTTCACCCGCATCGTCTTCTGCCGCGCCTGGCGGATCGTCTGCGTCGCGAAGACCGAGGCGCATTCGCTGGCGCCGATGCCGAAGGCGATGCAGCCGAAGGCGCCGTGGGTCGAGGTGTGGCTGTCGCCGCACACCAGCGTGCAGCCGGGCAGGGTGAATCCCGTCTCGGGCCCGATGACGTGGACGATGCCGTGCCGGTCGCCGTTCATCGGCATGTAGGCGATGCCATGGGTCTCGACGTTCTCCCGCAGCCGCTCGACCTGGCGCTTCGCCAGTCCGTCGGCGAAAGGATGACCCTTGCGCCGCGTCGGCACGGCATGGTCGGCCACGGCGATGTGCAGGTCCGGCCGCCGCAGGGGCAGGTTGTTCTGCCGAAGATAGGCAAAGGCCTGCGGGCTGGAGACTTCCTGCACGAGGTGCCGGTCGACATACAACAAGTTGTCGCCGCCTTCGAAGTCGGCCACGACATGCTGTTCCCAGATCTTATCGTAAAGCGTCCTGCCGGTCATATGGTCTGGATCCTTTCCGGCCTCGCATCGCGCAAGACTCACAATTCTCTTGTTCCGGAGAGAAGATTACTGTCTCATGAATACGCATTCAAGCGGCACGACACAGTCGGAAGCCCGCGTTTACAGGGAGAAGCTCATGAGGTTGGGAGTCGATGTCGGCGGGACCTTCACGGACCTACTTCTGCATGACGACGAGTCGCAGCGCACATACCGGGCCAAGACGCCCTCGACGCCGGAGGACCAGTCCATCGGCGTGGCGGAGGGGGTGCGGCTGATCTGCGAGAAGGCGGGGGTCAAGCCCTCGGACATCAGCCTGGTGCTGCATGGCACCACCGTGGCGACGAACGCGGTGCTGGAAGGGAAGGGCGCGCGGGTCGGGCTTCTGACCACGGCCGGGTTCGAACACGTCCTGCACCTGGCGAAATCCTGGACACCCGGTCCGCTGTTCGGCTGGATCGTGATGGACAAGCCCGATCCGCTGGCGGCCCTGGCGGACACCCGCGGCATCCCCGAACGCATGGACGCCCGCGGCAACGTGGTGCGGGAGCTGGACGAAGCCGCCGCGACCGCGATGATCGAGGATCTGTGCGGCTCGGGAATCGAGGCGCTGACGATCTCGCTCATGCACTCCTATGCCAATCCCGCCCATGAACGCCGCCTGCGCGAGATCGTGCTGGAGCGGTTCCCGGAGATGCACGTCTCGCTGTCCTCGGACATCCTGCCCGAGTTCCGCGAATACGACCGCGCCATCACCACGGTGATGAACGACTATGTCCGCCCGATCATGACCCGCTACCTCAGCCGGATCGAGCGCCGGCTGGGCGAAACCGGCGTCGACGCGCGCCTGCACATCGTCCGCTCGGACGGCGGGTTGATGAGCGCCGAGGCCGCCGCGGCGCGCCCCGTCCACACGGTGCTGTCCGGTCCCGCCGGCGGCGTCACCGCGACGGCGATGATCGCGCGGCGCACCAAGCTGCCGCGGCTGCTGGCCTTCGACATGGGCGGCACCTCGACCGACGTGTCGGTCATCATCGACGGCGAGCCGACGATCACCCGCTCGACCGATGTCGGCTATTTTCCCGCCAAGGTCCCGACCCTCGACGTGCGCTCGGTCGGCGCGGGCGGGGGGTCCATCGCCGAGGTGTCGGAGCTGACGAACTCGCTGCGCGTCGGTCCCCGCTCGGCAGGCGCGATGCCCGGCCCCGTGGCCTACGGGCGAGGCGGCACGGAACCCACGGTCAGCGACGCGAACGTGGTGCTCGGCTACCTGCCGCCGAAGCTCCTGGGCGGCGACATGAGCCTCGATCTCGACGGCGCGCGCGAGGCGGTGGCCTCCATCGGCAAGTCCATCGGCCTTTCGCCGGAGGCGGCGGCGCAGGGCATCCTCGACATCGCGAACGAGGTGATGCTGGGCGCGCTCAGGGTCATCACCGTGCAGCGCGGTCTCGACCCCCGCGACTTCGGCATCGTCGCCTTCGGCGGCGCGGGTCCGCTTCATGCCAACGCCATGGCGCAGATCCTCGGCTGCTATCCGGTGGTCGTGCCGCACAACCCGGGCGTTCTCTCGGCGCTCGGCTTCCTCGAGGCCGAGTTCAAGAACGAGAACGTGCGCACCCTGATCGGCTCGGTCGCGGGCATCGACGATGCCCACCTGTTCGAGGTCTTCGGCGAGCTGAAGCGGCAGGCTGTCGACTGGCTGGACGAGGAGGGCGTCGCAGAGCAGGACCGCGGGCTGACCTATTCCGCCGATCTGCGCTACGAACAGCAGGGCTTCGAGGTGGCGATCAACGTGCCCGCTTCGCTGATCGAGAAGGGCGAGGGGCTCGACGCCGTGCTCGACGATTTCCACGCGACCCACGACCGGCTCTACGGCGTGCGCTTCGACCTGCCGATCGAACTCGTCGCGCTGCGCGTGGTCGCCACCGGCGCGACCCCGCCGGTGAACGAGGCGGCGCCCGCGTCCGGCACCACGGACGTCTCCGAGGCGGTGATGGAAACCCGGCCCGGTTACTTCAAGGGCGAATGGCGTGACACGCCGCACATCGACCGCGACCGGCTGGCCGCGGGGGCGCGCGTCGAGGGCCCCGCGATCATCCGCCAATACGACACCACGACCGTGCTGCTGGCCGATCACCACGCCGTCGTGGACGAACAGGGCAACCTGCTGATCTGGCCGAACGAGAAAGGGGAGTGAAGACCATGAGCCAAGACGTCGATCCCATCGTCCTCGACCTGATCGAGAACGCGCTTCTGAACGCCCGCTTCGAGATGGACAGCGTTGTCGTGCGCGTCGCCCTGTCGCCTGTGATCCGCGAACAGCACGACGAGTTTCCGATGATCTGCGACCCGGCGGGCCGCATGGTCGTCGGCCAGTTCGGCAGCTACATCCCCGCCATCGTCGAGGAATACACCGACATCAACGAAGGCGACATCTTCGTCTGGAACGACCCCTACGCCTGCAAGGGCTCGATCTCGCACAACAACGACTGGTGCGTGATGATGCCGATCTTCCACGAGGGCGTGCATGTCGGCTTCTCCTCCATCTTCGGCCACATGGTCGACGTGGGCGGGAAGGTGCCGGGCTCGATGCCCGCCGACGCCTATTCGATCTGGGAGGAGGGGCTGCGCGTGCCCCCGGTCAAGATCTACGAGAAGGGCGTGCTGAACGAGGGCGTGCTGAAGATCATGCTCAACAACACGCGCACGCCCGACATGAACCGCGCCGACCTGATGGCGCTGATCGCGGGCTGCCGGACGGCGGCGAAGCGGGTGCAGGAGATCTGCGACCGGTTCGGCCGCGAAACCTATCTCGCCTCGTGCGAGCTGCTGCTGAACCGCACCCGCGAGGCGATGCGGGTGCTGATCAACAAGTACATCCCCGAGGAGGCGGTCAGCTTCACCGATTACGTCGACGACGACGGCGTGGGCAACGGCCCGTTCAAGATGCAGCTGTCGATCTACCGGCGCGGCGACATCGCGGTCTTCGACTGGACCGGCACCGACGACCAGGCCGAGGGGCCGATCAACTTCCACATCCACGAAGGGCTCTGCAAGCTGTTCTTCGGGGTCTACATGATCATGGCCTTCGACCCGAAGATCATGTTCAACGAAGGCTTCTACGACCTGTTCGAGATCGTGCTGCCGGAAGGCTCGCTGCTGAACCCCAAATTCCCGGCGGCGCTGTCGAACCGGCTGAACACCCACACCCGGTTCTTCGACTGCCAGGCCGGCGCGCTGGGCCAGCGGGCGCCGCACCTGTCGATGGCGGCCGGCTACGGCACCTCGCCGCACTTCATCTTCACGGGCCAGGACCGGAACGGGAAGTACTTCCAGTTGATGGAGCTGCTGTTCGGCGGCGTGCCGGGGCGTCCGCGCGGCGACGGTCTGGACGGGCACGCCTGGTGGCCGCTCTTCTCGGCGACGCCCATCGAGTACATCGAGAACTACTATCCCGTGATCGTCGAAAGCTATCGCCCGGTGAAGGATGCGGGCGGGGCAGGGCTGCACCGCGGCGGCGCGGGGATCGAGAAGACCTACCGCGTGCTCGAGGCGGGCTCGGTCTCGATCCACGACGACCGCGAGGTGGTGCCGCCGTGGGGGATCAACGGCGGTCTGCACGGCGGCACCTCGTCCAAGTGGCTGATCCGCGCCGGATCCAAAGAACGCGAGCGAATCGCCTCCAAGCTCGACAACCTCAAGGTCGAGCCGGGCGACCGGATCGTGTTCATCACCGCCGGTTCCGGCGGCTGGGGCGATCCGCTGGAACGGGCGCCCGAGAAGGTGCTGGCGGACGTGAGGAACGATCTCGTCTCGCGCGAGAAGGCGGAGGCGGATTACGGCGTCGTGATCTCGGAGCGCAACGTGCTGGATCCGGCCGCGACCGAGACGCTGCGCAAGAAGAAGCGGGCCGAGCGGGGCGAGGCGGCGCCGTTCGACTTCGGCTTCATCCCCGGCGTCCACGCCGCCGAGTGAGAGTGGCTAGGCCTCGCCCCGCGCCCTGACGGTGTTCCCCGGGATCAGATCCCCGGGGATCAGCCGCAGGGAAGGGCCGCGCAGCCCCGGATGGTCGAGGATCGCCAGCGTCTCGCTCACCATGCTCTCGATCGGCTGGCGCACGGTCGTCAGCCGGTAGGGTTCGCGCTGGCCTTCGCGGATCCCGTCGAAGCCCGCCAGCATAATGTCCTCGGGGATGCGGATGCCGAAGTTGCCCCGCAGCGCGTCGGCACAGCCGATGGCCATGATGTCGTTGACCGCGAAGATCGCGTCGGGCCATCGGGGCGAGGGCGAGCCGAACCGCGACATCATCGCCCCGTAGGCCCCGGAATAGTTCGAGCCGCCCTCGACCTCGGTGACGGTCGCGCCGCCCATCTCGTCCAGCGCGCGGCGGAAGCCGCCGACCCGGTCGTTGGTTGTGGAGCCCAGCGGATCGCCCCGCAGCACCAGGAAGTCCCGCGCCCCCGCGGCATGCATCCGCCGCGCCAGCGCCGCACCGCCCGACGCGTTGTCGCACTGCACCGTCGCAAGGTTCGTGCCCGGCACCCGTCGGTTGAACATGACCACCGGGATGCCCAGCCCCTCGGACATCTTCACCATCTCCGACGTCACCCGGGCCGAGGTCATCACGATCCCGTCCACCGGATAGCGCAGCGCCTGCATGATCACCTCGTCGCTGCCGGTCTGGTCGCGGACGCTGAAGGCCAGGACCTGCCGCCCGGTCCGCTGGAAGTTCTCGACGAAGACCTGGAGGCTTTCGGAATAGAAGGGGTTGTTCAGGTTGCCGCTGATGACGGCGATCATGCCCGAGGACTTCTTCGACAGCGACGAGGCGAAGACGTTCGGCACATAGCCAAGCTCGCGTGCCGCGGTCAGCACCCGGTTGCGCGTCTCCTCGGTGATGCTCGCCCCCGGGGTGAAGGCGCGCGACACCGACGGCTGCGACACGCCGGCCGCCCGCGCGACATCGAACGAGGTCACCCGCGACCGCCTGGCCTTCTTCAACTCGCTCATCTTCAGTCTGGCCCTGTTTTTCTCGAACGCCCCGGATGGATCATTGACAGATCGAAACCCCGTGACAAAGATGTGAATGCGTATTCAAACACGTTCGAAGGAGTCGCGTCAGACGCTCCGCGGATCACAAGGAGGTTATCCATGACGAAACTACGCATGACGACGCTTCTCGTCGCAGCGACCGTGGCCGCCGCTCCCTTCGCCGCCCAGGCCCAGGACGGAATGGCCCGCGCGAAGGAGAAACTGGCGACCTACACCGAAAAGCCCGAGTTCGTCGCCCCCGGCGACCCCTTCGACATCAAGCAGTGTGCCGAGGGCAGGAAGATGCTCTCGATCCCGAACAACTCGGGCAACCCGTTCCTGAAGGGGATCATCGACCGGATGAAGGCGGTCGGCGACAAGATCGGCCTCGAGGTGGTCGAGTGGGAGAACCAGGGCCAGCCCAGCCAGTGGGTCCAGGGTTTCGACTATGCGATCCGCGACGAGTTCGACGTGATCAACCTGATCTCCGGCATCTCGCCCGACACGGTCGAGCCGCAGATCAAGGCCGCGAACGATGCGGGCATCAAGGTGATGACCTCGCACTTCTACGACCCGAGCTTCCCGCGCAACCCGCTGCTCTCCTCCTCCCTGCCCATCGGCTTCAACGAGATCGGCCGCATCCTCGCCAACTGGGTCACGGTCAACACCGAAGGCAAGGGCCGCGTCGCGCTGATCGTCAGCCGCGAGGTGCCGCCGACGATCCCGCTGGTCGACGGCTTCACCGAGGAACTGGCGGCGAACTGCCCGGACTGCGAGATCGCGCAGGAGATCAACGTCGGCGTGGCCGAGTGGGGCACGAAGATCCAGCCCTCAGTGCAGTCCGCGCTGCAGGCCGATCCTGACATCGACGTGGTGATCCCGATCTACGACTCGATGTCTCAGTTCGTCGTTCCCGCGCTGCGCCTGACCGGCAAGCTGGGCCAGGTGAAGGTTCCGACCTTCAACGGCACACCCTTCGTGCTCGACTTCATCCAGCAGGGCGCGGTGTCGATGGACATCGGCGAAAGCCTCGACTGGATCGCCTACGCGACCGTGGACGGCCACATGCGCGACCTCTGCGGCCTGCCGGTGCCCGAGAAGCTGAACGTGCCGTTCTACATTTTCGACGAATCGAACGCGAAGGACGCCGGGACGCCCGCGCAGTTCGATACCGGCTACGGCGACGCCTACGTCTCGGGCTTCGCCAAGCTGTGGGGCCTGGAATAACCCCGTGACGTCCGGAACGGCAGACCTGCAGGCGGCACCCGGACGGGTGCCGCCGACCCTCCGTCTCGAAGGCGTCTCCAAGACATTCCGCGCGACCCGGGCGCTGGACGACGTGACGGTCGAGGTGCGGCCGGGCGAGATCCACGGCCTGCTCGGCACCAACGGGTCGGGCAAGTCGACGCTGATCAAGATCCTCGCCGGCTACCACGCGCCGGATCCCGGCGGCCGCCTCTACTTCAACGGCACCGAGGTGTCGCTGCCGCTGGCCGCCTCCGATTTCCGCCGCCTCGGCATGAGCTTCGTGCACCAGAACCTCGGCCTTCTGCCGTCGCTGACGGTGCTCGAGAACCTGCGTCTCAAGCAGGTGGCGCTGGCCCCGCGCGTCCATCTGAACTGGCGAAGGGAGCGGGCCGAGGCGCAGGCGGTGCTCGACCGCTACGGGCTGGACATCCCGCTGTGGCGGCGGGTGGACGAACTCAGCGCCGTGAACCGCGCCCTGCTCGCCATCGTCCGCGCCTTCGAGGAGATCCGCGAGGGCTGCGAAGCGTCCGGGCGTCCGGGCCTCGTGCTGCTGGACGAACCCACGCCTTTCCTCCCCGAGGAGGGGGTGAAGCGCCTGTTCGCGCTGATGCGCGAGATCCGGGCGACCGGATCTTCCGTCCTGTTCATCTCCCACGACATCGACGAGGTGATGGAGATCACCGACCGCGCCACCATCCTGCGCGACGGCCGCGTGTCCGGCGACGTCGAGACGAAGACCGCCAGCCACGACGACATGATCGAGCTCATCATCGGCCGCTCGCTCGGCGCGGCGAAGGCGCGGCCGGAGACGGCCAGGACATTCGCGCCCGGCCTGTCGCTGAAGGGGCTCGAGGGCAAGGGCGTCGCGCCGCTCTCCATCGAGATCGGCGAGGGCGAGGTGATCGGGCTGACGGGGCTGATCGGCGCGGGCTACGACCTCGTGCCCTACCTCGTCTTCGGCGCGACTCCTGCCACGGCGGGCGAGCTTGTCCTCGACGGGCGCAGCCTGCCGCTTGCCGCGATGACCCCCGCCCGCGCCATCGCCGAGAACCTGGCCCTGCTGCCCGGCGACCGCGAGGCGAAAAGCGGGGTCGGCAGCCTGTCGATCGCGGACAACATGCTGCTGCCCGACGTCTCGGACTGGTTCCGCGGCGGCCTCCTGCGCAACCGCGCCATGCGGCGCGAGGCGAAACGGCTGGGCGACGCCTACGAGGTGCGGCCGAACGATCCCGACCGCCCGCTGTCGTCGCTGTCCGGGGGCAACGCCCAGAAGGTGCTGATCGCGCGCTGGATAAAGCGGAAGCCGCGCCTCCTGCTGCTCGACGAACCGACCCAGGGCGTCGACGTGGGCACCCGCGCGCGGATCTTCGACGCCATCGCCGCCGAGGCCGCCGGCGGCATGTCCGTCCTCTGCGCCAGTTCCGACGCCGAACAGCTGGCCCGGATCTGTGACCGCGTCCTCGTCTTCGCTCGCGGCCGCGTGGTGCGCGAACTGACCGGCGCCGAGGTCACGAAGGACCATATCACCCAGGCCTGCTACGCCTCCCTCGACCGACCCGACCGGAGCCCGACATGACCACAGAAGACCGCGCCCATGCCGCCGCCCGCCGGATGCGCCTGTTCGAACGCTACGCCCTGCTCGTCGTCTGGGCGCTGCTGATCCTCGGCTTCAGCATCGCGCTGCCGAACTCCTTCCCGCGGTGGGGCAACTTCTCGATCCTCTTCGCCTCCTACGCGCCCGCGGCGCTGCTGGCGCTGGCCATCATCATCCCGCTCACCTCGGGCGACTACGACCTCTCGGTGGGGGCGGTGATGACGCTTTCGTCCTGCCTGATCGCGGTGCTGAACGCCTGGATGGGCCTGCCGATCCTGCTCTGCCTCGTTCTGGCGGTGCTGGCGGGTGTGGCCGTGGGGCTGTTCCACGCCTTCTTCATCGTCTATGTCCGGATCCCCTCGCTGGTGGTCACGCTGGGCTCGACCTCGCTGATCTCCGGCATCGTGCAGTGGTTCACCAAGTCCTCGACCATCGGCGGCATCGACAACGCGCTGATCATGTCCGTGGTCGGAGGCCGCCTCTTCGGCGTGCCATATGCCTTCTACTATGCCTTCGCCGCAGTCGTGGTGCTCTGGTACATCTTCGACTACACGCCGCTCGGCCGTCGCCTGCTGTTCGTCGGACGGGGCAGGGAGGTCGCCCGGCTGAACGGCATCGCGGTCGAACGGGTGCGGGTCGGCGCGCTGGTCGCGTCTTCGGTCGTCGCCTCCTGCGCGGGCATCCTCTATGCCGGCGTGCTCGGCTCGGCCGACCCCTACTCGGGCCTGAACTACCTGCTGCCGGCCTTCGCCGCGGCCTTCCTCGGCTCGACCACCATCATGCCGGGCCGGTTCAACCCGTGGGGCGCCATGGTCGCGGTCTACTTCCTCGGCACCGGGATCACGGGGCTGACGATGCTCGGCATCCCGCTCTGGGTGACGAACGTGTTCAACGGCGGCGCGCTGATCCTGGCGGTGACGATCTCGCAGCTGACCCGGGGCCGCGAAGCCCCCGACATCGGCTGAACCGTCGGGGGGCAGCGACCGCCGCCGCCCCCTGCCACCGGCGCCTCACTCCGCGGCGGTGCCCCACTTCTTCTCGAAGTCCCAGACGTCCTGGAAGCCGATCAGCCGGTTGAACTCGCCGAAGTCGAACAGCGGTACATCGGGAGACCGGGAAGTGCCGGCGTCCTTCAGATGCCGCAGCGCCGTCTCGACGGCCGCGGCCGCCGCGAGCCCGGTGAGCGCCGGGAAGATCGCCATGGAAAACCCGATATCCTTCAGCGTCGCCGCGGGCAGGATCGGCGTGCGCCCGCCGTCGGCCATGTTGGCCATCATCGGCGCGTCGATCCGTTCGCAGGCCAGCCGCATCTCCTCCTCCGTGTCCAGCGCCTCGACGAAGACCATGTCGGCGCCGGCGTCGCGATACCGCTGCCCCCGCTCGATGGCCTTGTCGACACCCTCCATCGCCCGCGCGTCGGTGCGCGCGATGATCAGCGTCTCGCCCGGCGTCTCGCGCGCGTCGCAGGCGACGCGGATCTTCTGCACCATGTCCTCGGCGGGGATCACCCGCTTGAACGGCGTGTGGCCGCACTTCTTGGGGAACTCCTGGTCCTCCATCTGGATGGCGACGGCACCCGCACGCTCGTACCCGCGCACCGCGTGCTGCACGTTCAGCAGGCCGCCGAAGCCGGTGTCGGCATCCGCGATCACGCTGGCGTTCGAGGTCCGGGCCAGGATCCTCAGCCGCCCCACCATCTCGGAATAGGTGGTGATACCCGCGTCCGGCAGCCCCTCGGCCGAGGCCGTGCCCCAGTAGCCCGAGGAATAGACGAAATCGAAGCCCACCTTGTTGGCCACGACGGCCGAGATCATGTCGTGGATCCCCGGGGCGCAGACGAAGGTGCCGGCGTCCAGCGCGGCGCGAAGACTGGGTTTGGTCATCGTGAAGGTTCCTTTTCGTGTTCGGGTGTCGGTGCGGCGGGCAGGGGGCGCGTGCCGCGCGGGGCGGCCTCCGGCCCGGTGCCGCGGAAGATCAGCGCCGCGGACAGGATGTGGCCCCGCATCACGGCTTCGGCGCAGCGCTCGTCGCCCGCGCCGATGGCCGTCACCAGCTGGCGATGGTCCGAGAGGCTGCGCTGCACGTCCTCCGTCTCGAACTGCGCGTAGGAGCGGACGAGAAATCCGAGGTCCATGAAGTTGAGCGCGATCTCCTCCATCCGGAGATTGCCCGCGATCCGCAGGATCTCGGCGTGGAAGGCGCGGTTGGCCTCGGAATAGGCCATGACCTCGCGCGGCGAGGACCGGGCCAGCGGCTCCATCCGTTCGGCCATCGCGGCCAGCCGCTGCACGTCCGCCGCGTTGGCATGGCGCGCCGCCAGGCCGGCGGCATGGCTCTCGATCAGGGCGCGGGTTTCGAACACGTCGCGCACGTCCTTCTCGGACCAGCCCTTCACGATCGCCCCGGCATGGGGCGAGAGCGTGACGAACCCCTCGCTCGCCAGCCGCCGCAGCGCCTCGCGCACCGGCGTGCGCGACACCTTCGCCTCTTCCGCCAAGGCGCCTTCGGTCAGCCGCTCGCCGACCGCGAACCGGCCGGACGAGATCGAGTCGCGCACCGACACATAGGCCCGCTCTGCCGCGGTCCGCCTGTCGGTCTTGCTGTCGTCCGCCATCTTGGCCCCTTGTTTGTATGCAAAACCAACGTTTTGCCTATACTTGACACATTTTACTTGACGGATTGTATGCAATCAATAGTTTTCGGTCCCATGGTCCAGACAAATCTGGATGCTTGAGATCCAGACATAGGGAGGAATTGCATGCTTTTCGAAATGGGACGCCGCGCCGTGCTTGGCGGAATCGCAGCCCTGTCACTGATGCCGGGGCTGGCGACGGCGCAGGACACCTACGAGCCTGGCCGCCTGACCATCGTCGTGCCCTTCAACCCCGGCGGTTCGGCCGACCGCATGGCCCGCGCCATTGCGCAGTTCCTGCCCGAGGAGCTGGGCGTGCCCGTCACCGTCATGAACCAGCCGGGCGGCAGCGGCGCGCTCGGCCATACCTATTTCCTGCAACAGCCCGACGACGGGTCGTTCGCGCTGGTGTCGCCGGTGAACCCCTACCTGATCTCCAACATCCTGCGCGGGCAGGGGATGCTGGAATGGGACAAGTTCCACTTCGTCAACGGCCAGTGGCAGGACTACTACGTCGTCCTCGTGAACAAGGACCAGCCCTTCCAGACCGGCAAGGAGCTGATCGACTTCATCAAGGAGAACCCGGGCGAGGCCAGCTCGGCGATCATCAACGGCGACGGCGGCCACCTTGCGACGGTGGTGATGCTGGAACGTCTCGGCCTGCCGAAGGACGCCGTGAACTTCATCAGCTATGACGGCGGCGCCCCGATGCGCACCGCGCTGGCGGGCAACCAGGTGACGTTCTCGGTCATCTCGGCCCTCGGCTCGAGCGTGATCGCCGACGACGTCCGTCCGCTCGCCGTCATCAAGAAGGAGCCGGACGACCTGTGGGACGCGCCGAACATCAACGACATCCTCGCCGAGTACGGCGTCGAGATCCCGCTGCTCGCCGCCGACCTGCGCACCTTCACGGTGCACCAGAGCTTCGTCGACAAGCACCCCGAGACCTACCAGAAGCTGGTCGACGCCTACCGCCGGATGCTCGAGCGCGACGATTTCAAGGCGTTCATCGAGGAAGGCCAGATCGGTGGCCAGTGGATGGGCCCCGAGGCGACGGCGGAATCGCTGAACGAAAGCTACGAGATCTTCGCCAAGTACATCGACGTGCTGGAATAATCCGGCAACCGGGCGCGGGGCAGAGGCTCCGCGCCCTTTCAGGGGAGGGGACAACATGAACAGGCTGTCGCGCCATCTGACCGGCGGCGCAGGGCATCTGGCCCTGCTTGCGGCCTTCGCCGCCTTCACCGTGTGGTACACCGCCGATGCCTGGGCCGCGCAGTCCAAGGTCCAGAACATGCTGCTGATCGGCCCCGCCGCGGCCCTGTCGCTGGTGCTGATCCTCGTCCTCGCCGTGGCCGAGGCGCGGCGCATCGCGAAGGGCACCGACGCCGCACCCCCGCCCGAAACGCCCCCCGACACCTTCGCGGCGAAGCACGGCACGCCGATCGCCGCCGGTCTGATGGGCGTCTACGTCATCGCCATGCCGCTCGTCGGCTTCGACGTCGCCACGGTCGTCTATGTCGCGGTCAGCATGGTCCTTCAGGGGGCCCGCGACTGGCGCATCATCCTGGCCTTCTCCCTCGTCGCGGGGCTGCTGCCCGTCTGGGCGATCGAGGAGATGCTGTCCATTCCCGTTCCCACGCTGGTGCTCTGAGCCATGATCGACCTTGCCGCCTCCAGTGATGCCATGTCGCTTCTCGCCAGCAACCCCATGGCCTGGCTGGTGGTCCCCGCCGGGCTGCTGATCGGGCTCGTCTTCGGCGTGCTGCCGGGCCTGTCGGTGCCCATCGCCATGGCCGTGTTCCTGCCATTCACGCTCTACATGGATTTCCTGTCGGCGATCCTGTTCCTGACCGCGATCTTCACCGGCGGCGGCTTCGGCGGCTCGGTCCCGGCGATCCTGATGAACGTGCCCGGCACCACCGCCGCCATCGCCACCTGCTTCGACGGCTACCCGATGTCGAAACAGGGCCGCCACAACGAGGCGCTCGGCCTTGCGCTCGCCGCCTCCACCGTCGGCACGATCATCGGCTACGCGCTGCTGTTCGTGATCCTCGAACCGATCTCGCGGCTGGTGCTGAAGCTCGGTGCGCCCGAGCTGTTCCTGATCGCCCTCGCGGGGCTGTTCCTCATCGCGGCGCTGTCGGGCAAGTTCTTCTGGCGCGGCGTCCTCGCCGGCGCGCTCGGCCTGATGATCGGCACCGTGGGGATGAGTTCCTCCGGCATCATGCGCGGCACGATGGGCTCGATGTACATGCTCGACGGCATCTCGACCACGGCCGCGATCATCGGCCTCTTCGCCGCCTCCGAGATCTTCGCGCTGGTGAAGAGCGAATACATTGTCGCCGACGCGGGGGCGCGGGAAGTGCGCATCGCGCTGATCGCCCGCGGCTTCCTCGACGCCTTCAGGAACTGGTACCTCGTGCTGCGCGGCGGCCTGATCGGTGCGCTGATCGGCACGGTGCCAGGCGTCGGCTCGACCGTCGCCAACCTCGTCAGCTACTCCTACGCCCGCAGCCGCTCGCCCGAGGGCGAACGCTTCGGCACCGGCCATCCCGAGGGCGTCATCGCCGCGGAATCCGCGAACTCGAGCTCCGAAGGCGGCTCCATGGTGGCGCTGCTCGCGCTCGGGATCCCGGGCGGCGCGGGCACGGCGATCATGCTCGGCGCCTTCGCGATGCACAACGTCACCGGCGGCCCGCGCTTCATCTCCGACAACAAGGACATCGTCTATGCGATCATCGGCGGCAACCTGGTGCAGGCGCTGCTGCTGGCGGGCATGGGCCTTCTGTTCCTGCGCATCGCCGTGACCATCGTGAAGGTGCCGCTGAAGTACCTGCTGCCCGTCATCACGACGCTGACCGTGCTCGGCAGCTATGCCGTGTCGAACTCCATGGTCGGGCCGATCACGCTCGCCGCCGCGGCGATCCTCGGGCTGATCATGAAGCACTACAACTATCCCGTCGTCGCCATGGTCATCGGGCTGCTGCTTGGCCGGATGATGGAGGGCAACCTGCTGCGCACCTGGCAGCTCAGCCGGGGCGACCTGACGATCTTCCTCGAACGGCCGATCTCGCTCGGCCTCCTGATCGCCCTCTGCCTCGCCGTGGCGCTGCCGCTCGGGATGAAGCGGCTGAAGGCCCGCGCCGCCCCGGACTGAGCCGGGGCGCGCGGCTAGGGCATGAGGCTTGCGAAGGCGGCGCGGCGCGGGCTGTCGATGGGCACCGGGCGGTGCGTCCCCCGCGCGACATAGACGTGGACGAAGAAGCCCTCGGCCGCCGCCTCCTGCGCATCGTTGCGGAACAGCGCGATCTCGAAGCGCACAGACGAGGTACCGAGCTTAGCGACGCGCAGCCCCGCATGCACCACGTCCGGGAAGCGGATCTCGCCGTGATACCGGCACCCCGTCTCGACGACGAGGCCGTAGCTTTCGGACGTCGCGGGATCGAGCAGCCCGCGCTCCATCAGCCAGCCGTTCACCGCGGTGTCGAACAGCGAATAATGCACCACGTTGTTCATGTGGCCGTAGATGTCGTTGTCGATCCAGCGTGTCTGCAACCGGCGGAACGTGGCAAATCCGTCCCGCCGCGCCCGGGGCGCCGCCATCACCAGGCCGCGCGATAGATCGCCAGCGCGTCCGCCTCGCCGACGGTCCGCGGGTTGTTCACCAGAAGCCGCTGCTGGACCATCGCGTCCGCCGCCATCTTCTCCAGCGCCGTCTCGGGGATCGACACGTCGCGCAGGCGCGTCGGCATCCGAAGTTCGGTCGCGAGGTCGGCGAGCGCCTCGATGAAGGCGGCGCAGCGGGCCTGCGACCCTTCGACCGCGGCGAGGTCGGGGAAGGCATCGGCCGCGATCTCGGCATAGAGCGCATAGGCGTCGGGCGCGTTGAAGCGCAGCACGTGGGGCAGGACCAGCGCGTTCGACAGCCCGTGCGGAACGTGGAACGTCCCGCCGATGGGATAGGCCAGCGCATGGACGGCGGCGACCGGCGAATTGGCGAAGGCCTGCCCGGCCAGCATCGAGCCCAGCAGCATCGCGCCCCGCGCCTCGACATTGCCGGGCTCGGCCACGACGGTGCGGATGTTCGCGCCCAGCAGCCGCAGCGCCTCGCGCGCCAGCATCCGCGAGAGCGGGTTGTTGTTGGCGTTGCCCGAGGCATAGGCCTCGATCGCGTGCACCATCGCATCCACCCCCGTCGCCGCCGTGATCGACGCGGGCAGGCCCAGGGTCAGGTCCGCGTCCAGCACCGCGATGTCGGGCAGGATCACCGGCGAGGAGACGCCGCGCTTCTCCTCCGCGCCGACGGTGATGATCGAGACCGGCGTCACTTCCGAGCCGGTCCCGGCCGTGGTCGGCACCAGCACCAGCGGCAGCCGCGGCCCCTTCGCCTGTCCCACGCCCCAGGCCTCGTCCAGATCCTCGCCCGAGCCCAGCAGCAGCGCCGCCACCTTGGCGACGTCAAGCGAGGAGCCGCCGCCGAAGCCCACGACGCCGGTGCATCCGCGCCCGGCCTCGACCGCCTTCTCAAGCGTGGCGCGGGACGGATCGGCCTCGACCGCGTCGAAGACCGTGACCTCGTGTCCCGCCGCCTCGAGCGAGGCGAGACCGGCGTCGCACAGACCCAGCCGCCGCAATCCCGGGTCGGTCACGAACAGGATCCTGCCGCCCAGCAGCGCGCCCGCCACCGACGCAAGCTCGGCCGAGGCGCCGGGCCGGAAGACGATGGACTTCGTGGTGTTGAAGAAGAACGGCTGCATTCCTGGATACCCTCGCAATCTCGCGCTGTCGTCGGGGCCCGACGGGCCCGGTGGCTGCGCCACCTCTACCGGGTCCGAAGAGCGGAGGCAATTTGTATGGACCAAATACCCGGGCCATGGCTGGAAAGGTACGCAGACCGTCAAGGCGTCGCGAGGGCATTTGACCGGTGTACTGGCGGTCGTCGCCCAGGCCGTCACCGCGCGGCGTCGGCCTCGGGTCTTTCCTGGGGAAGCTATCAGTCCTGGCGGCTTCCCGCTTCGCTCGCCACTGCGGGAGCCCGCATCGCCGACGTCAGGAGAACCGCTGCCAGACCGACGATCAGCCCGGCGACATCCGTGATCCAGGAGCTGGGGAACAGCAGCAAGACCGCCGACACCCCGAACAGCACGCGGGGCGCCATCGCTATGCGTCCGCCGATCGGCGCGCTGCCCTGCAGGCAGATCGCCAGCGCCACGCTTCCGACGGCATAGAGCAGGCTCGAGACGATGATGTCCGGCCAGTCGCCCTGCATCAGGATTTCCGGAACGTAGACGAAGGTGAAAGGCATCAGCGCCAACGTCGCGCCGAACTTGAGGGCGGCAAAGCCGGTTTTCATGGGCGGCGCGCCCGCGATGGCCGCCCCCGCGAAGGCCGAGACGCAGACCGGCGGCGTGATGTTCGAGAGGCACGCGGCATAGAACACCGCAAGGTGCGCCGCGACCGTCGGCACGCCAAGCTGGATCAGCGCGGGGGCCGCGACGACCGACAGGATGATGTAGGAGCCGGTGGTGGACGACCCCATGCCGATGACGACGGACACCAGCGTCACCAGCAGCACTGCGACGAACAGGTTGCCGCCGGAGAAGTCGATCAGCACGGCCGAGAACTTCAGCCCCAGCCCCGCCAGGACGATCCCGCCGATGATGACGCCGAGGGTGCCGATGGCCGCGCCCGCCGACGTGTTGCTGGCCGCGCCCCCTGCGAGGGCCTGGGCGATGTCGCTCGGTCCCATGCGCGTCGCCTTGTTCCGCCACGACAGGACGGCCGCCGCGACGGTGCCCCAGAAGGCGCAGAACTCGGCCGAATACCCCCAGAACAGCAGGCCGATCACGGTGGCGAGCGGCAGGAAGAAATGCCAGCCCCCCGCCAGTACCTTGCTGAGGCTCGGGATCTCCTCGTCGGGCAAGCCCTTCAGGCCCAGCCCCACCGCCTCGAGGTCGACCATCGACAGCAGGAACAGGAAGAACAGGCAGGCGGGGATTACGTTGATCAGCGCGATGTAGAGGTAACTCGTCTCGGTCAGCGTCGCGAGGATGAACACCCCGGCCCCCATGACGGGCGGCATGAACTGTCCGCCGGTCGAGGCGATGGCCTCGATGGCGCCGGCATGGTGCGGGCGGAACCCGGTGCGCTTCATCAGCGGGATGGTGAAGGACCCGGTGGTCACGACGTTCGCCACCGACGACCCCGAGATCGACCCGAACAGCGCCGAGGTCATCACCGCGATCTTGGCCGGGCCGCCCCGCCACCTGCCCGCGACCGCGGTCCCGAGGTCCATGAAGAAGGCCCCCGCGCCCGAGCGTTCGAGGAACGCGCCGAAGATCATGAACGGGAACACGAAGGTCGCGAAGGTCGCCGTGACGACGCCGAACAGCGCCTCCTGCGTGGAATAGGTGAACTCCAGGATGCGCTCGACGGACATGCCGGAATGCGCCAGGCGGCCGGGCAGGTAGGGGCCGAAGTAGAGCTGGCAGAGAAACACGAGCGCGAGGATCGAGATGATCGGCCCCAGCACCCGGCGGCTGGTTTCCAGCATCAGCGCGATGGCGATGGCGCCCATGACCAGGTCGTACTGGTTGGGCGAGGACACGCGGAAGATGGCGTAGCTGACGTACTGGTCGATCCAGTACCCGATCGAGGCGACGGTGAGGCCGATCAGGACCAGGTCGACGATGCTGGGCCGGTCGGTGGGCGAGCGGCGGTGCGCGGGATAGAGCAGGAACACCAGCACCGAGGTCAGCATCAGGTAGACGCCGCGGTTGCTCTGGGTCGAGACCAGGCCGAAGCCGGAGGTGTAGAGGTAGAACAGCGAGAAGCCGATGGCGGTCAGGTTGAAGACCAGCGCCCAGACCCCGGTGAGGCTGCGCTTTGCGCCGTTCACCCGGAACAGCCACGAGAAGTCGAACATCGGTGCGTCCTGCCGCAAGATCGAGAAACGCCCCGGCCGCGCGGACCGGGGCGAAGGAGTGTCAGGGGGTGCGGATCACTCGGGCCACTGGCCCTGTTCGCGGTAGTAGGCCTCGGCGCCCGGATGCATCGGCGCGCCGAGCTTCTGGAAGTTGGCGACGTCGGGCTTCATCTGTGCCCAGGCCTTGTGACCGGCCGCCAGCGCGTCCTGCCTGTCATAGGCCGCGGCGACCATCCGCTTCACCACGTCCTCGGGCACCCGCTCGTGTGCGACCCAGTAGACGGTGGTGAAGGGCATGTCGGTGGCCGGCACGCCCTTGTAGGTCGTGTCGGGCATCGTGCCGGTGTGGTAGAACGGATAGGCCTCGCTGATCTGCGCCAGCTGGTCCTCCGCGTAGGGAATGACCGTGATGTCGCGGGTCTCGGCCAGCTCGGTCACCGCCGCGGCGGGCGAGGACGACTGGCAGAAGGCGTCGATCTGTCCGTTGCCAAGGGCACGCCCCGCATCGGCGAAGGTCATCAGCTGCGGATCGATGCTGCCGATCAGGCCAAGCGCCGTCAGGACGTTCGTGCAATTGAAGACGGTGCCCGATCCCGGCGGGCCAAGCGCCACCTTCTTGCCATCCAGATCGGCCAGCGACTCGATCCCGCTGTCGCCCAGCGTCACGAAATAGGTCGGACCCTCGTAGGCCATGGCGACGCCGCGCAGCATGGTGCCCTTGTCACCGCCCTCGAACGGGCCCTCGGGTTTCTGCGACATGTAGACGTGGCTGCCATAGACGATGCCCATGTCCAGCTCGCCCTTGATCAGCCGCTTGGCGTTCTCGGTCGAGCCGCCGGTGGTGACCTGCGTGATGTTGACGTCCGGCAGGTCCTTGGCCAGCTCGGTGCCCGCGACGCCGACCATGTAGTACATGACGCCGCCCGGGTTCGAGCCGCCCCAGGCGACCTCCGTCGACTGCGCATGGCCTGCCGTGGCCAGCGCGGTCAGGGCCGCCGCGGTGCAAAGCATGTGTTTCATCTGGTTCTCCTCCTCCACTTTCTGGGTAATCGCTTGCGGCGACCGGCGCCGCCGTCCTTCCCGTCCGCCCCGTTTCCCGGGGTCTGTCCTTCCTCAGGCGCTCCAGCGCCCGAAGGTGTTCCTGAGCCTGCCCACCCCGTCGATCTCGATCTCGACCACGTCGCCGGGCACCAGGTACTTCGGGGGATCGAAGCCGATGCCGACGCCCGCCGGGGTGCCCGTGGCGATCACGTCCCCGGGCTTCAGCGTCACCCCCTGCGAGATGGTGGCGATGATCGTCGGGATGTCGAAGATCAGCAGGCCGGTGTTCGAATCCTGCCGAAGCTCGCCGTTCACGCTGCAGCGGATCGCGGTGTCGGACACGTCGATCTCGTCGCGGGTCACGGCCCAGGGGCCCATGGGGCAGAAGGTGTCCTGCGACTTGCCGACGATCCACTGGCTGTACCGCCCCTGCAGATCGCGCGCGGTCACGTCGTTGACGATGGTATAGCCCCACACGTGCTCCATCGCGGCGTTCCTCGTGATGCCGCGCCCGCCCGTGCCGATGATGACGGCCAGTTCGGCCTCATAGTCGATGGCCCCGGACACGTCGGGGTCGATCAGCACCTGCTCGTCGTGGGCGATCACGCAGTCCGGCACCTTGGAGAAGATGATCGGTTCGCTCGGCACCGCGCCCTTGGCGGCGCTGGAATCGAAGCCGCTCTTCGAGAACTCGTGCGCGTGCTCGAAATAGTTCTTGCCGACGCAGAAGATGTTGCGCGCGGGGCGCGGCACCGGGGCTTCAAGCTGCACATCGGCCAGCGCCACCGGCCCGCCCGCGGTCGGCGTGTCCCGTCCGATCAGGGCGGCAACCCCGCGCTCGGCCTCTTCAGCGGGCAGATCCAGCGGCGAAACCGTCCCCGCGGCCTCGTCGACAAGACCCACGTACCGCCTGCCTTCATGCCGGTAAGTCGCGACCTTCAAGCGTCCCTCCCATCCATTTTTCTTGATTGGATCAATTTGGTTCACTAAATGGTACAGAATGCGGGCAATTCTGGCAAGCATCTTTGCGCGGGACTTGCCAAATTTGCGTGTGGTTGGCAAATTGGCGCAAGATTGGATCATTGGGAGCCGCCATGCGGGGAAACGCCGAACGTATCGCTTCGCAACTGCGCGGCCGTGTGGCGGCAGGCGAATGGTCCGGCGGCAGGCGGCTGCCGACCGAGCGTGACCTCGCCGAGGAATACGGCGTCGCCCGCAACACCGTCCGCCGCGCCTTCGACCGGCTGGAGGCCGACGGCATCCTCGTGCGGCACGTCGGGCGCGGCACCTACCTGCAGGAGGCGCCGGGGAACGGCATCGCCGACATCGTGCGGCGGATGGAGGGCACGTCGCCCGCCGACATGATGGAGGTGCGGCTGCTGCTGGAACCCGCCGCCGCCGCCTTCGCCGCGTCCAACGCCAGCGCCTCGGCGCTGGCAGCCATCGGCGCCGCGCACGAGACCGCGGTCGCATCGGCCGAGATGCCCGAGTTCGAATACTGGGACGCGGAGTTTCACCACAGGATCTTCTCCTGTACCCGCAACGACCTGCTGCGCGAGATCCACGAGGTGCTGCGGGTGCTGCGGGACCAGCCGAAATGGTTCGAGATGAAGAAGCGCAGCTTCGTCGAGGCGCGTCGGCTGCGCTATTGCGAGGAACACGCCCAGATCCTCGACGCGCTCAACGCGCGCCATCCGGAACAGGCCTCGGCGGCCATGCGCGCGCATCTTCTGACCGTTCAGCACAACCTTCTGGGTCGCCCCTGACTGGCTTCCCTGCGGCCGAGTTTCCGTGAAGTGGCGGCCCGCCCGGGATCCCCGGCTCCTGTCGCCGGGGATAGCCTCAAGCGGCGTTCAACATGGCCAAGGAAAAGGCACGCGCCATCGTTTCTCCGGGGCAGGGGCTGCGGTCGTCCTCACCCCTCCCGCAGCACAAGGTGGCCGGGGCTCACCTCGTCGTAGACCGGCGCGGGATGGCGGTGTCCGACGGGGAACACCGGCGAGGCGATGGGGGTGAAGCCCAGGTCCTCGCGCAGGCGTCGGCGGCGCGGATCGGCCACGGGCACCGCCGCCATCAGCGAGCGGGTGTAGCCGTGGCGGGGATCCTCGAAGATCGCGGCGCGGGGTCCGATCTCGACGATCCGGCCGAGGTACATGACGGCGACATGGTGGGACACCCTCTCGACCACCGCCATGTCGTGGCTGATGAACAGGAACGACAGGCCGAGGTCCGCCTGGAGATCCATCATCAGGTTCAGCACCTGAGCCTGCACCGAGACGTCGAGCGCCGACACCGCCTCGTCCGCGATGATCAGCTTCGGGTTCAGCGACAGCGCCCGCGCCACCGCGACGCGCTGGCGCTGGCCGCCCGAAAGCTCGTGCGGGAAGCGGCGCAGGAAGCTTCTGGGCAGTTCCACGCGGTCGAACAGGCCGGCCACCCGCTCGTCCAACTCGGCACCGGAGGCGATGGCGAAATTCCGCATCGGTTCCGCCACCTGCGCACCGAGGCGCATGTAGGGGTTCAGCGATGCGAAGGGATCCTGGAACACCATCTGCATGTCGCGGCGGGCCCGGCGCAGGCCCTCGGGGCCGAGGGCGCGGACGTTCTGGCCCGCAAGCGTGATCTCGCCCTCCTGCGGTTCGACCAGCCGCAGGATCGAGCGGCCGCAGGTGGACTTGCCCGAGCCGGATTCGCCGACCAGCGCCAGGGTCTGGCCGGGGGCGACATCGAAGCCCACCCGCTCGACCGCGTGGACCTCGGCCACGGTGCGGCGCAGGATGCCGCCCCGGACCGGGAAGCGGTTCGTCAGGTCGCGCACCCGCAGGAGCGGCCCCGGCGCGGCGGCGCGCGGCGCGTCCTGC